>JBGTEP010000094.1:0-18610 GCA_041747735.1 Chryseolinea sp. | reverse complement strand
CCAATAGTAATATCAGATACAATATAAAGCCATCCGTGGAACGGTGACCACACACCGCATTGCCAACGCGCAGGCCAGTTGCTGATGTCTGTGAGAGACGCGAAAAACTCTGAAGCCTGTGCTGTAAAAGCAAGGTTGCTTTGTACGGCAGATGCAGCATTGACAGTGGGGATACTTACTGAACAGGTCGGCATACCGTCAGTTGTTGTAGGGATCAATTCTTGTTTCCCATGACCGCAGCAACCCAGGGCAAACAGACAAAGAATGGCGGTGGATTTTTTTGACAGTAACTTCATAGAGCAGAAATTTAAAATCAATGTATTTTCGGGCGTTCTCAATTCAGATCACGGCAGCCTTCAGACATGGCTGTTAATGGAAATGCTCTTTTCCTAATTTATTGCCAGCATTTGGAAAGTATACTGTCAATCGTCAAAACGTTGAACGCTATTGCAATTTTTAAACGGTAGCGCACACTTAATCCTTATAAGATTAAACAAAACTGTTGAAAATGTAAAGCCTTAATTTTTGAGGGCAAGTTGTTTGCCACGTTGGTATTTGGGCCTGAAAGTGTGGATGAGCAATATGTACGCTACCTATCGCCTTCATTTTCGTGTCGTACGATGCTTATGAACAAATAAAATTAAAACAAACTTTTTTGAATTTCATGCTTAGGGTGAAACGTCCCAATGATGATGAATGGGTTCAATGACACATAGTGATGGGCTTGAGTTGTGCCTAAAAAGAAGTGAAGGTCTTTTGTTTTGGCAAAATCGTCATAGTATTTTTTTCTCACATCAGCGAGGGCCCTTGTTTCGTCACCTTCATATTTAGCCAACTGTCGCCAAAATAATCGTCCTGTTTCCCAATCTTCAATCATCATGTGGCTTTCCTTACCATGATTGTCTTTGAAATGAAATTTGAATTTGTAGGGTAGTTTTTGAACTACGTCAAATTTCCCCTCAGTGTTTGTTTCGAATAGATTAAGTTGATTCAGTCTTGCAAGTTTTTCTTTGTCCCATGTTCGCTCTACGCCTTCTGCGGTGAAGTCCAGTACCTCCGTGGGTTTGAATACGGCTAATGAAGTGCACATATTCTTGTCCTTTGCTTCAGCAATTAGTTCGGAAAGATTGTAGTAAATTTTACCCAAACAATTTTTTTTGCGCTCGTTCCAACTGCCGTCTTGGGTATCGATGTGGCCTACTACATGGATTTCGCTGTCAATGGTTCTAGGTCTGTGACTTTCGGGTCTAAAATCACTTTGGTTCTTAACGAGATCCACTTCAATCCAGTCATACTTTTTGTATTGTTCGTTATATGACTTCTTTCTGAATGGAATAGGATATAGGCGAATCCATGTTCCATCTTCCCGAAATCCAGCAGTACATACCAACTCATCATATTTACCGGACAGTGTTGGGTAAGTTTTAACTGCGATCAAAACTTTTGTGAGTGCCATTTTTCAAATGTGTTCTACTTTATATTCGAAGTCTGGAAGGGTTTCAATAGCTTCAGCCAAGTGCTTACGGTGGCACTGGCAAATATTGGCTTCAAAGCAGGTGAGCGCAATTCTTTTGTATTCCTTTAGTAAGTTTAAAATTTCCGTCTGCGCTTTACTCGTCTTTGCCAGGTTTTGTTTACGATAAATAGCAAACAGTTTGTCGTAATCAGATTGGGTCTTTAATTCTTGCCGTTGTTGGGACTGGATTCCAACTTCCGGAATGTGTATATATTTTATTCCTAAGCCTTCACAGTATCTTTTGAGGGATGTTTTGCTGAAACCGTATTTCATACTTAGCGGATTGTTACGTACATCCACCAAAACCTTCACGTCATTTTTTAACAACCGCACCAAATACTCTTCTAATGAAATACCTTCATAGCCAATCGTATATAAAACGGTTTTCTGAATATTGGGGTTGGCCGCTTTCACTTTTTCCAGTTCATCGGTACTCAAAATATCACCGGCAACTTCACTTTTGATTGCGTAAAAAGGATAATTTATGTAGGTATGCTTCATGAGAGCGTTTGCACTCATCATTCCATATTCTGACCTTACCTGTTGCAGGTGGTTTAAGTCTTCCGGCTTTACGAGCTTCAGGTAGTCTGTTTTATCCAACTTGGCAAAATGATTTTTAGATTCCTCCAAAAGACCCTTAGCAACCATAGTCGTTAGGTCTGCATTTGCTGAGTAAGAATAGCAGCCGTATTTGTAGGGTACAAAATCATATTCCGATTTATTCTGTTTAATCGTGAATAAGAACAGAAGCTTTTGTAGACGGATTTTATCTAGCTGGTCGTCAAAACATTGCAGAAGGGCGAGTATTACTTTTCTTCGATAGAACATAACACAATACTAGTGCTATTAAATTAGCGTTTCAAGTTAATTGGTATTTAAGGCATCAGTATGATGTTTGGAATAATTCTGGCGTCTCACGTCATCCTTTGCTCAAATGAGATGAACAGCTACATTGTCTTTTTTAATATTAAGAATTGCTTTTCATTCTTGATTTCCCTGAAATACTCAAGCGTTACAACGCCATCAGGAAATTTAGAACAGCGAACAGAAAGAATCTACTTCCCGTTACTTCATCGGCGATCGGAAGTAAAGCTCAAATGTGAATACGAAGCCAGAGGCTTTTTGTGCTGTTACTTCACCGGGAAGGCGCGTGTTAATGTTTCGACGGTAACCGCCAAATACTTCAGCGCCGATTAATCTGCTGAATTGCTTATTATAAGCAACGCCCATATCTAGTTCTGTCCTTCTAAACTCGCAGGCCACGTCATAACCTTTTATGAAATAACTTCTTGATATGGCTTCAGTTTTAACATACACTATGTCAGATGAAGACAAATTGTGCCTCCATGAAATTTTCCTGGGAAGGCTCATCTCCAGTCCGGCTTTTGAAGAGTAATTGAAGTTATAGACGAATACAGGTAAAATTACAATCCTATTAAACGAGCGATTTGCCATTATACCAAAACCCATTTCACTGTTGACTGATTTCTTCTTTATATAAACAGCCGATAGGGTATAATTCATGGGCACGTTATTACTTGGCTGGCTGTGTAGGTTGCCGCTTTGATTGATGTTTAAATTGGTAAGCAACCAGGCAGCACTATCTACTGTAATACAGGAAAGGACATCCACTCCCCATGACCGGAGATTCCAGTTCGAAAGGAGATGAAGTGGGTTTTCACCTTGGTCCTTAAATTCCAATTGCTCAGTCCGATATTGAGGTCCCAGCATCGCAGTAAACTTTGGATTGTGGACAACCGGTATCCATGCTTTAAAATAAAGATCTTCTTGCGAATACGCCTTAGCGGCTGACCCCAAGGCTTTGTAACTTCTTCCGGGAGCTTGCGTATTCTTGATTGTAATCCACCGCGAAGGGGCCATACCGGGCAGTCCCGGCTTTAATTTCTGGCAAAAGGAAAAATGGCCGGTCGAAACCAACAAACTCAATAATAATCCCGAGCAGGTCGATCGCCAGTGGTTACAAATCATAGTGATCCTTATATCTTAAATAGTGGCTCAAGGTAAATACCATTCAGTAACTAAATCATCAAGACATATTACCAAACTTGACGATGTAATATTTTAAATATCATAGAAAGATAGGCATCAGGCAAGGAGAATTATTACAAACGCTTGAAAAAATTTTAAATAGTAGCATGGAATCAATTTTCTGGCTTTCCGGTTTGGATTTTTGATTTGATAAGTGATTCGAAACGATTTTTTTTTAGATTTTCGAGCGATTGAAACCCAGGGCGCCTGAAATCATGATAAAGTACCCGACTGTTATTCACCTGATTTTCCTTGTATTACTTACTACATCCTGCGCGACCTATCGATCGAAATACACCAAAGCGACAGCAAACTGGCAGGAAAATTCTCCTTCATCTTCTGGAAATCTGAAACATACTATGTATCTGGTAGGGGATGCTGGAAATTCCCGGTTGGATGGGAGTGCACCTGTATTAACCTATCTCAAGACAAAGCTTGACTCAGAATCGGAAAACAGTTCGATCCTTTTTTTGGGTGATAATATTTATGAATACGGTATGCCGCCCGCTGAAGAAGTTGAGAAGCGGGAGATTGCTGAACATCGGATAACAGCACAACTTAAAATACTGGATGATTTTAAAGGCCGTCCCATCTTTATTCCAGGAAATCACGACTGGCGGGGCTGGGGACAGCGCGGATTGAAGCGGCAGGAGAACTTTATCGAATCCTATCTGAATGAGCGCCGGGGTAAATTTGATAAAGATGATTGGGAAAACTACTTTGTTCCCGATGATGGTTGCTCAGGTCCGCAAGTTGTTGAACTGAATGATCAGGTAGTCATTATCGTTGTTGATTCGCAATGGTGGCTCGGCGATTCAGATACAGAACCAAAATTTAATAATGGATGCGAGGCAAGAAACCGCGCAACGTTTAAGTTTATCTTCGAAAACGTAGTGAGGAAATACCGCAATCATAATGTTGTGATTGCTCTTCACCATCCTCCCTATACTTACGGACCTCATGGTGCAGGCTTCACTGCGAAGCAGCATATTTTCCCCTTAACAGATATCAATCAAAAGCTCTATGTACCCTTGCCCGGCATTGGAACAGCGGAAGCTCTTTTCAGATCAGGTATTGGTTCCAGGCAGGATGTGTCCCATCATGAGTACAAAGAATTAAGAGCAGCACTACTGGCTGGCGCAAAGAAAAACGGCAATTTCATTTTTGTCAGTGGTCATGAACATGTATTGCAATACATCGAAAATGAAGATCAGAAGTTTATTGTATCGGGAAGTGGTTCCAAAAGTAGTCCCGTAAAATTAGGGAAGGGATCAGAATTTGCATCGGGAGCTATGGGATATAGCACACTTTCGTTTTATGAAGGGGGTGAGGTATGGGCGCAATTCTGGGAGGTAAATTCTGCTGGCGATTCGGCAAAACTGATTTTTCAAAAGAAGGTAAAGGATAAACTTTCTTATGCCAAAGATGAGGGTGAGATTGATTTCTCCGAATATAACAGCGTTAAAGATTCCGTAACCCGTTCAGTAACAAAAAACAACCTTTCTCCTACTGGAAAAATCCATAGATTTTTTCTCGGCACACATCATCGCGATCTCTATCTGCAAAAATATTCTTTTCCGGTTCTTGATCTTGATGCATTCCAGGGAGGTGTCACACCTATTAAAGTAGGAGGAGGTAATCAGACTAATTCCTTGCGTGTACGCGATTCAACCGGCAGAGAGTATGTGTTGCGCGGAATGAATAAAGATGTAAGCCGGTTTTTGCCGTATCCTTTTAATCGAATGGTGGCTGCGAAATTTTTGGTCGAAGACAATTTCCTCGCAACACATCCCTTTGCTCCACTGGCAATACCTCCCCTTGCTGATGCTATTAGTGTTTATCACACCAATCCTCAACTATATTATATACCGGCTCAACCTGCTCTGGGGATTCACAACCGGATTTTCGGTGGAAGTTTGCATCTGGTTGAAGAGCGCGCTGCGGGTAAGCATTGGAAGGATGCTGAATTTTTTGGACACCCTGAAAAGATTATAAGCACCTCGGACCTTACCGAAAATATCCTGAAAAATAATAACCATAAAGTTGATGAAGCGTGGGCGTTGCGTGCACGAATGTTGGATTTTTTGGTGGGTGATTGGGATCGCCACGATGATCAATGGACGTGGGCATCCAGCGAACAGGAAGACGGAACCAAACGCTACCGACCAATTCCACGCGATCGTGATCAGGCATTTTCGCGTTACGATGGATTTATTCCGGGTGTCGCCCGACAGACACTTCCTTTTCTGCGGCAACTCCAGACTTTCGGCCCTGAAATCGCAAGCATGAAATGGACTACCTGGAGCGCGCGACTGTTTGATCGGACATTCCTGAATAGTTTAAGCTGGCAGGAATGGGAAGCTGAGGTGAAATTTATTCAGGATAACTTAACCGATGAAGTTATTGACAATGCATTTTTGAATTGGCCTGAGAAAGCACGCGAAATATCGGCAACTGAAATTAAAAGCAGTCTGAGACGGCGACGGGATGATCTCATGACGATAGCCAGAACACATTATGAATTTCTAAGTAAGTCGGTTGATGTTATTGGAACAGACGACAGCGAACGTTTTGAAATTGAAAGGCTCGATGACAAACACACCCGGGTTACGGTATATCAAGTTTCTAAAAAGGGAGAAATAAAAAAAGTTAATTTCCAACGAATATTTGAAAACGAAGTTACTCGTGCAATTAACATCTATGGCAATGGTGATGGTGATGAATTTCTGGTGACGGGTGAAGTGAGAAAAGGGGTTAAACTAAGGTTGATTGGTGGGCTGGGGAATGATTTATTTAACGATAGATCAGTTGTAGGAAGTGGTGCGCGAAAGACTTTGGTTTATGATGACTTGCGGAAAAATACAGTGAATCCCGGGCCGGAGACTCGTGACAGGAGAACCAAGTATTCCCGATACAACATCTATGACAGGCGAGGATACGATAGCGAGTATGATATCACTATGCCTTTTCCGGTTGTTGGATTTAATCCGGATGACCTTTTTCTTTTTGGGGGTAGTATAAATATTATTCACCACGGATTTAAGAGTGTACCCTATTCCTCTGCACAGCGCATTGGGGGAAGTTTTGCATCTGGAACACTGGCTTTTAAGGTAAACTATGAAGCCGATTTTCTGAACGTCATTAAACACTGGGATTTTTATCTTGATGCCCGGTATCATGGGCCTACGTATGCTTTCAATTTTGCGGGTTTGGGTAACATGACAGTCCGAACTGTTGATGACCCCGACTATTATCGTGTACGACAGGGCTTGATTCATTTTTATCCTGCTATTAAGAAACGTTTTTCAGGAATTAATGGATTTTTTACTATAGGCCCAGCATTTGAGGCAGCAAAGATTGAAAATACGCCCGGTAGGTTTATCAATAGTTACGATCCCGGGGAGAATATTAACCTGTTTGAAAGGAAATATTTTGCAGGTACAAAGATGGGTTTCCATTTTAACAATGTTGATAATTTTTTTGAGCCCCATTCCGGAATAAAACTGAACTCAACGTTTCAATGGTCACATAATTTGCTCGACGATAGACACTTTACCGCCTGGCGTACATCATTATCCTTTTACCGTCCCATCGATAAAAGGGAAAACATCATCTTCGCCACACAATTTGGATGGGGGCAGAACTTTGGTACCGGCTATGAATTTTGGCAAATGCCGTCTCTGGGTGGACAGCAAGGCTTACGGGGATATCGAAATGAACGCTTTTACGGCGATCGAAGTTTTTGGCAAAGCACTGATTTTCGATTTAGGTTGAAAACCAGCGATAATCCAATACTCCCCTTTACAATAGGGGTATTCGGAAGTTTTGATTATGGCCGGGTATGGCTTGAAAGCGAAGAAACAAAGCAATGGCACAATAGTTATGGAGGGGGTGTTTGGTTTGCACCGGTCGACATCTTGGTTTTTACTTTTGAATCCTTTATTCCGAAAGAAAAATTTGAAGAATCACCCCGGTTCGTTTTTCGCATAGGTTTTGACTTTTAGCGCAATTTTCTTCCCTTACTGGTCGCTGGGGGTGCAACTGGAATTACTTGCACTCATGGCTGCGATGTTTAATGCATTTCGATATCCCGGCAAGGCTGAAAAAAAAACACGAGCGATGATATTTCACAACTCTCGATGGAGGTGTCGGTTGAATTAAACGAAGCTTAATGTGTTACCGTCGTCCTTTGTAGTATATAAAAAAGTCCCCGGCTGAAGTCAACCGGGGACAAATTTAGATTAAAATATTCTTAATTATTTACGAGCAGCACGGACCTTCTATTACATATGCATGGCACGACGTTCCTGCTTTAAGCCAGCCAGTGGTGCTAAGAAAATTTCCATAAACCTTGTCCAATTCAAATACAATAATATAAACGTCTGCATCTTCAAAGTCGTCAAACTTTACAAAGTTGTCTGTTGTAAGTATGCATCCGGTGTTTCCTTCAGAGGATGAAAGAACTGCAGGTTTACCGTTTACAGTCGCTGAAACAATACTTTCAATCGACAAGGTCTGGTTATTCTCGCAGTTATTAAGGTCAATAATAAAATGGCTTAAATCCTTAGCGCCCTCTATCTTTGAGATCGTGTAAGTCCAAACTTTGCCGACAACGTCAGTATTAATAACATAGTCTCCGGCTTTACTTTGAGATTTTCTGTTTGCCGCTTTTGCATCTGCTATACCTTTTTTGGCGGATGCGTCTGCCCCGGGTCCAGAAAGATCTACAGAATCATCTGAGCACCCTGCTGATACAAATAATATTAGCGCAAGACTAAAGAAAACTCTTACACTTCCTAGACGAGTAAGAGCAAGCCAACTGATAGATTTCATAAAATTTTATATTTAGATATATAGGTTAAAGGTATCCGATTAAAACGTTTGCGCCGGGAAATCCAGGGAAACTTTAATCATTGTTTACAAAGATCTTGGTCATTCATTCAATTTTGAGTATCCAGGTATCCTTGAAATCCACGATTTCAGCATAAATTTTGACCTTTCCCTTGGCTTCGGTGAGATTGTAAGTGGAGAATATACTTACGTAATAGAGCCCGTTTCGCTCATAAAACCCTGTAAAAACTTGTGTATGACCTTTGGATCGAAGGCTTCTCTCAAGGTTCAATGCATTTTCAAAGGTGCGGTAAGAACCTACCACAACGTAATAACCAGTTCCCAGAACCTTGGTGTTTGGGGGGATTGATAACACGATCTTATCAAGATTGGAAACCGAGTCCAGGGAGATTTTTTCTTCAATGACTGGCGGTTGTCTGACACTGTCGGGAAAAATCACTATTTCGACCTTGGTCTCCGCTAGAACTTTGGGCACTGATGTTTGCGGCCCTTCTGATTTGGGCGATTCAGAGATCACAACATTTGAATTCCTACCCTTCTTTTTCCCCAGGCGTATACTTATGTGCATTTCATGTGAGGAAGTTGGTATAAATTCTTTGTCGAAGGGAGGCATTTCGTAACTGTATCCAAAACGAAACCGATCTTTGATAAGCATGCCAAGAAGAAAAGCAATTCCCTGTGTAGGGTGATAAAACACCCCTGTCCAGAATTTCTCTTCAAAAAATACAAGAAAGTAAGACTCCCAGGAGTGTTGCAAATCTCGGTTTAGCCGGTAGATGAAATACGGTTCTAACGCGACTTTTCCTTGAAAAACATTAAGCTTATAGCTTATTGAATATAATTGATTTCGGAGCTGTGAAAAATTGTTGCCACCAAGCGACTGTGGACTCATGTACGGTTGTCCAAACAATCTTGGGAGCGCAAATCCGATTTTTAGTCCGTGAAGGGAATAAAGCGCGCCAAAGCTTCCGTCTGCATATACGCGATTGTCTATTGCACCAAGGATTGCAGGATCATTACTATAATCAATGCCATCCAGGTCAAGGCTGTTATAACCAGCACCCGCAGATATCCCAAAAGAAAACATCTGATAGGATGAGATTGGTATTCGGTATGAAAAAACTGCCTTTGCAGAAGTACTCCGAAGAGCAACTGACTCCTGCGTTAAAAGATTAAACCCAAGGGATACACGTGACTGAGTGGGAAATTGTGCACCAAAGCCAGAGGATTTTGGTGCATCGGTTACATCTAACCACTGTTGCCGGTGAGTAAGTGAAAATTCGGTAAACCCTTCCAGGCCGGTAAAAGCAGGGTTGAAAAGAAACGGATTGAAGTAAAATTGCCGGAACCCTGGAAGATTTTGTGCGGCAACTGTGCATTGCATGAAAATACACAGGCAAAGCTGTATCAATTTTTGCATAGCTGTCAATTATCTTACAATTCGTACTCCACCTGTCACGTCATTCGCTCCATCACATCGGATGATAAAGAAAAAAGCCTCTTCTTCTAACACTTGCCCGTCAGTTGAGCGACCGTCCCAACTGCCATCGTATGATGTCATATCAAAAACTTTTTTTCCAAATCTGTTAAATATAGAGAGTTTGCATCCTTCATATTTGCTATAGTCGTACCATTTCCAGTAATCATTCACTCCATCGCCATTAGGAGAAAAAAGTTTATCCGATAAATGGTTTTCACGCGGTGGATTGAACGGCAGGATAAGGCTTGCTCTCCGCGGGCTGTTTTCAATCACGGTTCGCATGCGATCAATCTGGCCCACTGTAAACAAGTTCATACATGCGTCGTCAGTAAGGTCAAGGTAGTTCTGAAACATAACATTACGCGGATCATTAATGGGACACTGTTTTATTGGGTGATTGGGACAACCACTTGTCGCCTCGCCTTGAGGAGGAGTGTCGTCCACGTAATCGGTACCATTACAGTCATTCTGATCACCCCACGTATGACGCAGTCCGAAAAAATGTCCCATCTCGTGCGTTAAGGTTCTTCCTTTGTTGAACTTGTTATTCAGATTGAAATTTCCAAAGTCTGAAGAACCAAATACAGTATGCCTTATAATAATTCCGTCTGTCAAAGAATTAGTGGAGGAGTTGGACAGACCCGGTAGGTTTGATATGGGAAATTGTGCGTAGGCGAAATAGTCAGTGAGGTTACATACCCAGATGTTCAAATAACTGTTGGCATCCCAATAGCTCAGTGCTTTTAATTCTTCATCATTTTCAAGTGTCCAGCTGGACCGCGGGCCTGTTACTCTGTTAATACCATCGGTAGGGAGGCCCTCGGGGGTCTGTGTGGCTAGCACGAATTCGATGTTCATATTTGCCGCTACGGGTAGAAATTCTGAAGGTGTAGCGATGGCATCCGCATTAAGCCTGTTAAAATCTTCGTTTATTACAAATAGCTGTGACCTAATTTGTGCGTCCGGGATATTTACACCTTGCCCGATATTTTCGCCGTTGTTTATCACATGAACAACAACTTGAACCTTGTACGTCAAGGCCTTTCCCCGGCTATTCGCTTTCCCTCTTTTTTGCATTAGCTGGTATTCCTTCATCCAGTTCTCAAACTGTTGATTACTTTCTCCAGGCGTCTTGGTTTGAAGAGCGTCCGTATAGACAGCCGTGCCACAGCGTTGTTGGGCCAGCATATGAGGTGCTATAAACACGAAGGCACTGAAAAGAACAAGGCGAACTCCTGTGGCTAGGGAGCAACTATAGTGTGTTATAAGGGGCGGAATGGACATGAATAACCGGATACTTCGCATAAGTTACAAAGCGAATCTAGTCGGAATATTTCAGATTTATAAATTTCATCTTAGCTGGATTAGCGGCCGATATCCCTAACTCGTTGTAGTTTACCTGGTCCTCATGCTGTTCAGTTTGTGCATTGACCGAAACGTTTATACCGATGAGCTCAACAACTTTGTTGACAAAGCCCATAATTCCTGAAGTTCATTTAGATCCTTTTCTAAATTTATGGCTTATGTCGGTCCTTAAATACCCTTAGCCATGACGCGATTAATATTAAGAGTTGTTGTACTACAACTATTGGGCTCAGTATATCCGGCATGACTTCCAAGAGTCCAGTCCGGGCAATCCTGGGTAGAAAGAGAGAGATCGGGAAAGCGAAGGCTGCAACCAGATAGCTTTACAATACGTCCTTCAATAGCCAATGCGGTTTTTCGTATCCTTTGAATGGTTTTTTTGAGGAAGCATCGGGATTCTCCTGATGTATGCTGATGGGATACAATTTTCTATAATTAATTATAAATAATACCATAAAAGCCAGGAAGCGTAAGTTCTTGGTGTCAATTGCGTATCAATGTTCCGTTACTTAAGCCTGTCTTAATGACGTCACCTCGTTCCTCAAAAATGAGAGGAGATTTGTGAAGCCTAAGTAAGCGACATTGATTGGTGTATTATGAACAGCCTAAACTTTATCAAGGATTCCCAGTCAAAATGGGAACGCTTAGCAAAAGCCAGGCTGTCGTAGGCCTGCATACGAAAACCACGGTAATTTCAGTCGTAATCCTTCCAGACCAGTTTCAATTCATCTAGTTTCATGTTGCAGGGATTTAATAGTGTTTCCAGTTTTTAATTTAAAAAGCGGTAAATTACGCCACTTTTATAAGCTCTATATATATAAATGATCAAGATTTTACTATCACTTCTCCTGTCGACCGGCTTCTATGCGGAGGCTCAAAATGTAAGCACTTTATCCGGTAGAATATCAGATACCGAATCACAACCCATTGCTGGTGTCACGGTTCATGTGCTAAATACAAACCTCGGAACAGCAACGGATGCACAAGGATCTTTTTTAATAAAGGGTATTCCAAATGGAAAATACGTCCTACAGATTACGGCTATCGGATTTGCCAGCCAAAGCAGGCAAATCAGTATTGAGACAGGCAATGAAACTGTGCTGGATTTTCAACTTGAGGAGTCATCAACGCAGTTGGATGCTGTTATTGTAACGGCGCAGAAACAGGAAGAAGATATTCAGAAGGTACCTTTTACAGTAAGTTCTATTTCCTCCCGCCAGGTGCAGCAATATCGTCTTTGGAACAGCAGGGACATCACAGCAATTGCACCGAATTTATATTCAACCCACTCCGGCGATAATCGCAATGTCACTTCCTTACGAGGAATTGCAACAACGTCTTATGACCCGGCTGTAGCAACCTACATTGACGGCGTAAATCAGTTTGGTCTCGATACCTATATTGCTCAGCTTTTTGATGTTGAACGTATTGAAGTGTTAAGTGGTCCGCAAGGAACGTTGTATGGAAGAAATGCAATGGGAGGAGTTATTAATATTATCACAAAACAACCGGGTAACACAGCAACTGGTTTTGGAGAATTGAATTTTGGCAACTATGGGCAGCAACGTTATTCTATTGGGGTTCGCACGCCGATTATTAAGGATAAACTTTACGTTGGGGTTGCCGGCGTCTTTGATCGAACCGATGGTTTTTATGACAACATTTTTAATGATACTGACTTCGATAAAAAATACAGCGTTATTGGTAACTATTATCTCCGTTTTAATGCTAGTCCCGAATGGGCGCTTACCCTTAATGTAAAACACAACGAAAACAGAAACAATGGTGCTTTCCCTCTGGCAGGGAGTCGCGATGGGGCTTTCGAAAATCCGTTTAATGTAAACCAGAATGCGACCACAAAAATGGTTGACAACATCTTTAACTCGTCGTTTGTGGCAAATTATGCCGGGCGTTCCCTTAACTTCAGTTCACATACAGCATATCAATCCAATCATCGCTACTATACTGATCCAATCGACGGTGATTTTTCGCCGTTAGATGCGGTGACGCTCATCAACAATTATGGCAAGGAATGGAACAATGTAAAAGTATGGACACAGGAATTTAAATTTTCATCCCCAGCATCTACAACATTCCCATTGAGATGGACTGCGGGTACTTACATGTTCCATCAGGATAATCCTGTTAAACAAGCTACGCGTTTCGGTGAAGATGCAGGTGTTTTTGGAGTGCCTGATACGAATTTTTCAACCATCAATACAACACAGGGTAGGAGTACAGGTATTGCATTCTTTGGGCAGGCAACCTACAATATTGCTGAAAAGTTGGATTTAACCCTTGGGTTACGCTATGACTATGAACGAAAAAAGCAAAGTGTACTTGGCGAATACCAAAAAGATCCAAACCCGGATCCAATTTTTGCAACACGGCCTGATACTTCAGCCACAGCATCCTTCCGCGCTTTTTCTCCTAAAGGAACTATTGCTTATCATATTACCGATTTCAGTACCGTGTATGGTTCTTACAGTCGTGGGTTCAGGGCAGGAGGGTTTACTCAATTGAGTTCCGATCCATCACAACCTCCCCTATTTTCTTACAAGCCGGAATACAGCAGCAACATTGAAGTAGGAAGCAAAAATGTATTTTTTGATAGCCGTCTACAGGTTAATGTTTCATTATTTTATGTGAAGGTTAATGATGCCCAAGTACCTACTTTGGTTTTACCAGATGCATTTACCATCACGCGAAATGCTGGCGAGCTAACGAGCAAGGGGATTGACTTGCAAATTTCGGCGGCGCTTCTCAAGAATTTACAGATTGAATACAATCTGGGTGTGAATGATGCAACGTTTAAAACGCTCCTGTTATCGCAGAATGGAAACGAAATTGATCTGAAAGGCAAACGTCAGATTTTTACGCCGTCACTTACTTCAATGACGGCCATTCAGTATGGTTATGATGTTGGAATGGCTAAGTTGATTGTACGAGGTGAATGGATGCTTTTAGGAGATCAATATTTTGATCTCGGCAATACTATCAAACAATCAACGTATAGTGTTTTCAATACCCGGTTCGGTGTGGCTTTCCAAAATTTTGAAGTCATGTTCTGGGGAAGAAACCTGGGGGATGAAAAGTATATTGCCTATGCATACGACTTTGGCGCAACTCACCTCGGTAACCCCCGAAATTATGGTGTTACCCTACGGGCTAATTTCTGATTTATCAAAGGAATTCCATTTAACAGGCTATTGAAATATTATTCATAGTATAGCTGTAAGTTGCGGTTGCTCTGTGCAAATTGAGATAATCTGACATAATCGTCGATTTTAATCTGTAAATTATTGCTCAGATGTCAACGAAAATACCCAATCTCTGGATAATAGATGACGATCCAATGTCCTCATTCTATATCAAGCGCTTAGCTGAGCTCGGTGAGTTGGCGAATATTATCACGATTTATAATTCTGCTCAGGGGGCAATTGATTATCTGCTTCATCACAAGAAGACAGGCGAACATTTGCCGGATATCATCCTGCTTGACATTTATATGCCAGAGCTTGATGGATGGGAATTTCTTAACGAGCTAAAACGAATTGAAGGAGTACTTGTCAAGAACGCGGCTATTTATATTATAAGTTCGTCTAATCATCCCAGGGATTTGAATCGTGCCGAAACTTTTACTAACGTGCGATCCTACTTTCAGAAACCGGTAACACTTGATGTATTGAAGGTGATGGTATCAGACTTTCAAGCGTCTAAGTAACTCATTGGATAATTTCTATCTCTGTTCTTCGGTTTATTTCTCGTCCACCCATTTCATCATCGTTTGAAACGATGGGTCTCTCTGATCCATAGCCTTTAGCAGAAAGCCTTGCTGATACAATACCTTTCTCGGCAAGGTAATCAACAACAGCAGTAGCTCGCTTCAAGGAGAGGATTTTGTTGCTTGCCGCGTTTCCGCTATTATCAGTGTGCCCATTGATCTGAACCCGAAGGTTAGGATTAGTAAGTAGTAGTTCGCGGATGTTTTCGACCTCGGCTATAGACTCCTTCTTCAGGTCGGCTTTGCCAACGTCAAAGAAAATATTTTTCAAGACCACTTTCGATCCTACTTCGGCCTTTACCATGATGATGTGTGTATCTATTTCCTGGTATTCAGCGAATTGAGGCAGGTTGAAGTTTATCGAGTTAAAAAGATATCCTGATTTTTCGGTAGCCACCCCGTAGTTTCCACCGTGTGGAATGACGAGTTCAAATTCGCCGGTTAAGGGGTTCGCATTGATCTTTGTGATTACTTTGTTGTTTTGGTTATCGATCAGGGAGATCACGGCGGCAAGCGGTGAAGCATTTGACTCATCAATTACTTTTCCTTTTAATAGCGTAACAACTTTTTTATCTCTTTGTACCTGAATCATAGGGTCAATAAATTCTTCATGCTTGGGTAACTCAGGTTTTATCGTTTCTTCGACGGCGGCAGCAATTACAACGGGTTTTGGTTTCGGCTTGTATTTTGGTTCAAGAAAGGTAATTGAGTAGATGTCTGCATCACCAAGTCCTCCCTCTTTTGCCGTCGAGAAATATCCTTTCTTTTTGTCGGGCGATAAAGTAAAGAATCCATCGTACTCCCAGGAATTAAGTGGATAGCCCATATTCTCGGGCTTGGTCCATTTGTTGTTTTTAAATTCGGTTACAAAAATATCGCTGTTGCCTAATCTGGGATGGCCGTTGGAAGAAAAATAAAGTGTAACACCATCGTGATGGATGAAGGGCGAGTCTTCATTTTCTGGTGTGTTGATCGTCGGGCCCAGGTTAACCGCTTTACCCCAGTCTCCTTTACCATCCAGTTGACTTACATAGAGATCAAGCTCTCCAAATCCGCCTGGGCGATTGCTGGCAAAATACAGTTTTTTACCATCGGCAGATACGCTGGCGCACGTTTCCCAGAACATTCCGGTGTTGATATTTTTGTTTAAAGGTTGAGGTTTGGACCATTCTTCTCCGTTTAAGGTTGAGGTGTAGATATCACCTTCACCTTCTTCATAATACAGAAATAATGTTTTGCCATCGGGCGAGAGTGAAGCAGCGGCGTCGTTGTACTTTATATTAATATTCGGACTTATTAGTTTAGGTGTTGTCCAGATATTTCCCCTTTTGTAGGTTACATAGATGTCCTCGTAGTTTGTGTTACTCCTCACTTTTGAAGGATCGTCGGTTCTGTTTGATGTAAAGATTAACGTATTTCCATCAGCAGAAATAATAGGAGAGTAGTCGCTAAAAGGTGTATTTACTTCTGGTCCCAGGTTTTCGATGATTACATTTAATTCGTTTTGTGAAAGTGAATCTGCAATCTGACATTCAGCAATTTTTTCATCCGCAATGCTACCCAGTTCCTTTTTCTTCTTTTTGAACCGCTCGAAGTGTTCAATAGCTTTTTTAAACTCATTGGTGTTCTGAAAGGCTATTCCCAGATGGTAATCTATGTTTGGGTTTACCGCAGGATTAAGACGATATGCCTTATCTATATAGGTAGCAGCCTTGGATTTTGTCTGCGAGTATAAATAGGTAAGGCCTATTTTGAAATTCAGGGAAGCATCGTCAGGGTTCATTTCATATGCACGTAAAAATGTTTCCAGTGCATTTTTATAGTCTTTCTTTCCGTAAAACTTATCACCGTTGGCGATCAGCGTTTTGGCGTCCTGAGCGGATGCCGTGAGAATACCTATAGTCAGAAAGAGTGTTGTAAAAAATCTTTTATCCATAGATGGATATGTTGAATTGAAGTAGGCGAAAAAATTAAAGACAAATATCGAAAAGTTATGCGTAACAAGAGCACAAAAAGTTACCGTTAAGTAAGAATAAAGTACGTCATTATCACAGGGGCGTAAGTGGTTTTGACCATCCTGGCCCTCTGACGACCCGGCCAGGTGTTGCTCCTGTGTGCTCTCCGTCGGATAGTACCAGTACTCCGTTCACAAAAACATACACCATGCCCGTGGCAAATTGTTGGGGTTTTTCGAAGGTCGCATGGTCCTGAATTTTTGCATCATCGAAAATCACTATATCGGCAAAGTTGCCAGTGATAAGAGATCCCCTATTCTTTAGTTTCAGATTGGAAGCAGGTAATGAGGTAAGTCGTCTTACTGCTTCTTGCAATAAAATCACTTTTTCTTCACGTACGTACTTAGCAAGAAGCCGGGCAAAGTTCCCATAGGCTCTCGGATGTGTGCTCGATTTGAGGAACACTCCTTCAGGCGCCGCCGACTCAGCATCTGAACCAAAACTCATGTAGGGCAGTTGGATCTGCCTTTTAATGTTCTCCTCAGACATCATAAAATAAACCGTTCCCACACGTGTACTGTCTGCGATGACCAAATCTATCGCGGTTTCTTCAGGTGATTTTCCGTGGATCTTTGCAACCTCTGTCAATGTCTTTCCCGCAAAGCGTTTCAACGAATCATTCGCGAACCCTACCAGCAGTACATTGTCAGGAGTTCCTGCCATCAGTAATAAATTTTCCCACTTTTCGCTGCGCAGCCGCATCTCCGATACAACTTTTTGCCGAATGGCGGGGTCCTTTAGTCTGCGTATCCAATCGTTTATTCCACCTTCCTGCACCCACGTAGGCATAGATGCATCCAAGCCAGTGGCGCCTGCGGTATAGGTATACATGTCGGCCGTTAAATGTAGGCCTTCTTTATTTGCGTTCTCGATTAGCGAGATTACTGTATCCAATTTGTGCCAGTTATCCTTACCGGCCATTTTTAAATGATAGATCTCTGCCGGGACTGATGCTTCTCTCGCGATCCGTATTGTCTCTCCAACGGCATCAACAATCGTATTGCCTTCACTTCGCATGTGCGTGATATACATACCACCATAAGGGCTAACTACTTTACACAGTTCAATTACTTCTTCCGTTGCAGCGTAACTGGCAGGTGCGTAAATAAGTGACGCGCCAATACCCAATGCACCTTCTTCCATGGATTGTTTCGCGAGGGTTTTCATGCGATCTAATTCTTCCGACGAAGGCGGTCTGTTGGCCATTCCCAGTTCGTGCATACGAAGCGTTGTAGCACCCACGAAGGAGGCTACGTTGCAGGAGATACCTCGCTTTTCTAATGATTCAAGATATTGGCCAAGGGTTGTCCAGTCGATCTCGTAAGTATAGTCCCGCATTTGTCTGCGCATATCAGCTTTCATTTCATCGTTCAAGGGTCCCATTGAAGATCCTTCACCAAATATTTCTAGCGTTACACCTTGCCGGATATCGCCCTGCGATTTCCCATCAATAATTAAACTTTCTGTTGCCCAGCTGAGCATGTTAATGAAGCCCGGTGCTACTGAAAGTCCGGTTGCGTCAATTTCTTTTTTACCAACTGCTTTTGATA
>JBGTEP010000093.1:0-4101 GCA_041747735.1 Chryseolinea sp. | reverse complement strand
CCTTCTTTCAAATTTCCTTTGAACAAATCAACCGATCACTACTCGCTAAACGGATAAGGTAAAGAATCAAATGGATTTACTAAATATTGGCTGATCCACATTTTGAGCGCTTAATCGGCGGTCAAATACACTGCATATATTTCTAATAAAGGGACCCCCTGCAGCCGTTACTTCCATTCGTCCATCATCATATAAATAGAGTATACCCTCGTCTTCCATCTCATGCAAAGCATCGTAAAGCTGAGCCTCTGCAACCTTCCTCAGTAACTCGGCACTCAATTGTCCCTGACAGCTTATCTGTAGTATACACTGTCTTATCAGAAGATCTTCATCCGATAATATATGGCCTTTAGAAATCGTATTGTTTTCTTTTACCGCGATAAGGTAGTCCTCAACCTTTTTTTCATTTTGCGCATAGGCATATTTTGAATCGCTAATCGCTGATGCACCAAGTCCGATTAGCAAGTCGGTGTTCGTGGTTGTATACCCCATAAAATTCCGGTGCAGTCTCCCCGCCGCATGAGCCTGAAACAATGAATCATGTCGCAACGCAAAATGATCCATACCTATATCGACGTATTCCGACTTCTTCAATTTATGTCGGCCGATTTCATACAAGTGCCGCTTCAATACATCAGAGGGCAAGTCTGTATCTTCATAACCCCGCTGACCAGGTTTTAACCACGGTACATGCGCATAGCTGTAAAAAGAAATACGGTCGGGTCTGAGGGTAAGTACTTGTTCAATAGTATCCGAAACAGTGAAAGGATTTTGAAATGGAAGACCATAGATCAAATCGAAGCTAACCGACTCATATCCAATTTCTCTCGCTTGACTGGTCACCCGTTCGAGGTTCTCAAAGGGCTGTATCCTGTGAATGGTTTGTTGTACTTTTTCATCCAGGTCCTGAACGCCAAAACTTACCCGTCTACATCCGAGTGCAAATAATGTCTCCAGATGCTCACGTGTTGTATTATTGGGATGTCCTTCAAAACTGAATTCAAAATCATCATGTATTATTACATCCTCCAGTAAGTTGGTGATTAACCACTTTAAATTCTGTGGGCTAAAGAAAGTCGGAGTTCCTCCTCCCAAATGTAGTTCACGAATTACAGGGGTTTTCCCGAAGATCGTTTTATAGTGATCCCATTCTTTCAGCACAGCCCTTATGTACGGAATTTCAACCGTGTGATTTTTCGTAATGCGCATTGTACACGCACAATAGGTACATAAACTCTCACAGAAAGGCAGATGGATATACAGACTTATCCCCTTCTCCTGATTTGATTCATCAAAAGTTCTTTGTACAGCGTGTATCCATTTTTCCGTTGAGAAAGAACCCGTGTCCCAGGAGGGAACTGTGGGATAACTCGTATAACGTGGTGTAGGCACGTCATATTTTTTTAACAAAGTAGCAAGTGATCCAGAAGTATTCATGGGTCAAAAGTACCGGTATAGGAAGAACCGATTTAATGATGCTTCTCAGCCTCCATCCTGATTTTTATCAGGTCAAGTGATAAGTCCTATTGATAGTCCCTCACCGCTGTGAAATACTTCTTCGGACTATCGCACACGTGGCATTTGTAGGCATCTGGTAATTTTTCAAAAGGCATTCCGGGAGGAATATTTGACGCTTCATCACCATATTTCTTATCATAGATCGTCAAACAGTTACTACATTGGAAGATACTACTTGATCCATTGATGTGCTTATCGGCCTGGTTCTCACCGACCTTATCCTTTTCCCGGTTCAGTTGCCGGAAATACATCTTACTCAATTCAATCAAAAGAGCGGGGATAATTTCTTTCTTAACAGTTCGCGCATAAGTAAGGTATGTGAAATTGTTCGGGTCGAAATTCTTCGCATATAAAATCGTGTATCGCTCACCAGGGTTGACGACAGACTCTTCACATTTTTCAATTACTATCGATGTAAAGTAAAACATCTCACGTTTCGTCTTGATTGTAAACGTCAGGCCGTGTGTACTGATGTCTTGCTGATCAAGTTCACGCACCAGGAAGCGTTTCAGTTCCATCGCTTCCTGATCGATCACCGGAAGGTGCCAGTTTAATTCCAACGAAGAATGCCTTTCATTAATGCCAAACTTACCCATCAGCTTTTCCCAACGTATCCGGTCGCTCGCTTTTATACCCTTGATGATAAACGCCTTCCAGGGTATAATGTTGATTTTACCAATACTTGTTTCCTGACACAACTTACAGGCTGCACTCATGAAGTCAATATCATATTGATTGTTACGCCAATAAAGCCCAAGCCAATATTGGTTATTCCGCATTGCATTAAGACCTTCGTAGTACGGAAATACATTCTCCGGAAATCGAAGCGGTTCCAATATTTTTTTATACACAATCCTTCTTGTGTCTTTAATAATCATGTACAGCTCGGCAATCGTAAAAGGAAGAAAATTAAGGATAACATCTTCCAGTTCTTTAGCCAACTTGGCAATCTCATGACCGGCGACAAGCTTTGGCCAGCATTCAACAAGATTTTCCTTTCGGGGATCACGGATATAGAGATACCAATAATTCTCTTCCGAGGAAGCGATAAAATTCAACTCACCCGTAAATAACGGAACGATGCTTTGTACAGGATCTACAATGTTTATCTTAAGCTTAGGCCGATAATCGAAGTTATCCATGACCACATGATAAGTATCTTCTTTTACCCAGAGTGTAGTTTCAACCACATTCACCGCGAGGTAAGAACTGACAATATTCTGGTAAACCGATTGATCACTTCCCAGTTCATAATCCGTGTTCAGCGGACGAAAAGCTCTTTCAAGAATCTGCTCATCTGCACCGTTGGCCGGGAACATAATATCCTGCCTGGAACCAAACAATACGTACTTGTTTCCAAGGCTACGCGACAAATCCATGATCTTCAATAAGTCTGCCGGCGAAAGTATACCTCCCTTTACGAAGGCACGTATAAGATCACTTTTATCCTTTATTTCCATCCTGGACTTTCCATTTACGATCAAATCTGGAAGGCTCTTCAACTCATCCATAAGTACTGAGGGATAAATTTAATCAATTTTGTTACGGTAAGGCGAAGGGAATTTCATGTTGTTTTTTCCAATGCCTTTTAGCTGGATACCACCATAGCCTTATGTTCATTAAGTAACTGCTGAATCTCAGGTTTACAGCTTCCGCATCCAAGGCCAGCTCCCGAAGACTGACATACTTCATTCAATGAAGTACATCCTCCTTCAATTATCTTCTGAAGATTCCCCGCTCCTATCTGGTTGCACGAACAAACTAATCTTCCGATTACTGGCTCAGCTTTTTTTCCAGACCGAAGCAATTGCATTCTGCGATCAGAAAGCTCGATGTTGTTCTCTATCAAATCTTTGAATTCTGCAAATTCTGCCTTGTCACCAATCATTATTGCTCCGACAAGTTTGTCATCTTTAATGATACACTTCTTATAGTAGCGCATCGACTTATCGATAAACAGTATTTCATCATAGCCTTCACTGTTTGCCGGAGCTTCAGCAATTCCGATAGCACATAAATCAAGGTCTGAAAACTTAAGGATATTCATGGGTACCGCGCCATCATAACGTTGTTGCACATCGCCGTTGATAAAACGGGCTGCAACATCCGCTTGCTTTTCTGCAGCAGAGGTAATACCCAGGGTTTTTCCGTTATGTTCTGCAATTTCACCAATGGCAAAAATATCCGGATCATTGGTCTGCAGGTAGTCATTCACAATCATGCCTCTTGCAGATTCAAGACCCGCCTCCTGTACAAACTCAATATTCGGTTTTGTGCCTACGGCATACACGATTGCATCAACATCCAGCAACTTTCCACTCTTTAGTTGAGCAGTCAGGCCTGCAGACGTCCTCTCAATGGCCTGAACCTGATCGTTCAAATAAACCTTGATACCTTTTTCGTCAACAAAATCAAGAAGCAGCTGACCTGAGAGATTATCAATTTGTCGTTCCATTAAACGGCTGCCCAATTGAAGAATAGAAACACCGATGTCAATCTCGCGCAGTGATGCAGCAAGTTCCAGACCTAGCAGCCCACCGCCGATAATAAGTACAGTTCCATCGGGCTTAAGAAACTTTTTCA
>JBGTEP010000092.1:0-39447 GCA_041747735.1 Chryseolinea sp. | reverse complement strand
AAAGCCCGCTCCACTCCTGATGTTACTTTAATCCTAAGACTGATGTTGAGATGTTTCGCCAGCAGCTGTAACAACTCATATTCATAGCCCATGGGATGACCCTTGTAAATAAAATAGCTGAATGAATTATTATCTACGAGTGCATTGATGTAGCCTCTTTTTACGATCGCATCAAGGTCTATTTCTACTTGCGGTTCGGGATCGAATATCTGCTCCGGGGTTTTCTCACAGGAAAAGCTTAATAATGCAAAACCTGCAGTAATAAAATACTTTGAAAGAGACATACGTAAGTCGAAGTTAGTTATTCCGGATCGAATAAAAAACCAGGATATAGTTATCTCAGCGGGGAAGAATTTTTGAAATTTCGATAGGAAAGTCGGTTACCACCACATCCAGTTTCCGATCCCTTACAAACTTTCGGTAAAATTCTGGCGGAAAAGGACGCCCATTGCCCTTGCTATGTTCACTCACATCAGAAATGAGCTTGATGCTTTTTGTTTTGAGATGCTTAATAAAATCCGGGTTCGTATTTCGTGAAATGTAAGCCATCAAGTTTTTTATTGGAATGGATCGATCTTGTAGGTCCTGCAGATCGCTTTCATTTTGTATCAGGGACGAAATTCTGCAATAGCTGCACAGAGAATATACCTTCTGTGAATCTTCAGGACGAAATGTTAGAAAAATACTTTTCTCAATCATCCCTTCCTCTATTAAGACATTAATAGCCTCAGTCCACACATCTGCCTTAATGTCCAACATAAGCGAAACATTTCTGTCCCTGGCAAAACGCACGAGTGAGTCAAACGTTGGTATCGGTTCGGAAGTCAAATCACCCTTTGAATTCTTTAAGCGTAACGACTTAATGTAAGCGTCAGTTAATTCTGCGATCTTCCCTGTTCCGTTTGTTGTTCGATCTACCGTTTCATCATGCAGGATGAATATCGTACCATCCTTGCTTCTTCTCAAATCGACTTCAATCATGATTGATGTCTGGTGAGTATTCCTGACTGTATGATGAAAAGCGGCGAAAGAATTTTCTGGCAACTGATCATAAAACCCTCCACGATGAGCGCAAATCATGAGTTTATCCTCTTGCGCAAGTAGTAAGCCCTTTGGGGCAAAGACTTCGATAAGGATAAGGGTAAATGATAACGAAAAAATGCGCGCATCAACCATAGCAAATAAAAAAAGGAAGCATCCGTATTAACAGATGCTTCCTAGTGTAATTAAAATTAAATTAGTTAAAGATGTATCGCAATCCAATCTGAGCTTGCCATACGTTGTCAATGTTTGCTGATCTCACGAATGAATCACGCAACAACACTGTTTCTCCACCAATATTCTGAGTTGCTAACCTGTATACCGGAACGCCGTCAGCATTTACGCTACGAAATCCGAGTGGATTTAATGAAGTTGAAGCATAACTTACACCCCACTTGGTGTTCAACAAATTAGAAACATTAAGAATATCTACGCGAAACTGGAAGGTATTTCTCTTTTGACCAGGTCCCAGTTTGATGTAAAACTCCTGAACAACGGAGAAGTCAAAACGAGTAAGCCAAGGGAACTGAGCACCGTTTCGTCCCGCATATCCACCTCTTTTTGAGTTTAGATATTCATTGCCAGAGATGAAAGCTTCAAATGCTGCTTGTTGCTGCGCGGGTGTAAATGTATTGCCACCTGCAGTGAACGTTTCAAACGTGATATCAGAACCATTTAACGGAACGAACATCAGATCGTTATTCTGACCATCACCATTCATATCGCCTCCACTGGTGTAGGAAATTTTTCCCCCGCTATTTGAAACCATACCAAGTGTTACCATGGTGGATGCACCAACCTTGTCACCATATTCCAGACGATAGTTAGCAAAACCGACAAAACGGTGTCTTAGATCATTGTCAGCCCACGCAATGCCCAGTCTGTTCTGGCCCACAACGCTAGGCATATTTGCCTGCACGGTGCTACCAACAGATTGCATATCTCTGGCTTCGCCATAAGTATACGCGACCATTCCGCTGAACCCTTTTTCAACCGGCTTTTCAAGTTTAAATGTAGTAGTAAAGGAATTACCCACGTCAGTATTTCTTAAAACAAACACGTTTGTGGTGGCAGCATTCTGAAATCTTCCTGCACCTCCCGGGAAGCGAGGACGATTATCCGGACCGCTAAAAGTTGAATTTGCCGGATTTAAGTTTGCATCGATATACCTCAACGCGTGGATGTTTTTGTTGTAGATCAATTCAGCTGTAGCTATAAGTCCCCAAATCGGTAGCCTTTGATCGATCGCTACATTGCTTTTCCATACGGTAGGATACTTTAGTTCTTCGTCTGTTGCATTGATCACATATGGTGGCAAAGACGAGATGTCCGTTTCTGTAGGAATGAAAGGTGTTGGGTCTACTCGGAACGGAAATTCCGTTGTATTCTGGGCAGCGATTGTTGCCGTGTTTACACCGTTGTTTCCCAATTGATTCGAAACCAAAACCTGCGGAATGCGTGAAACAAAAATTCCTGTACCTCCTCTGATCTGAGTAGAGCGATCGCCTTTCACGTCATAGTTAAATCCAAAACGAGGTGATAATAACAACCTTGAACTTGGCAAAGCTCCGGTATTGACTCTGTAAGGATTTCCATCTTCGTCGCGATAGGTAAGGTTGACAATTACTGGATTACGGAAATCTGAAGCAGCCTCCTGGTTGTACTGAAATACATCAGCACGTAAGCCCAATGAGAGTCTTAGCTTATCACTTAACTGATAATCATCTTGCGCGTAAAGGCTGTAAGTGGATACATTTAACGTTTGAAGCGGTTCAGCACCGCCTGGTAACAACGAATAACGTAAGTTATAGCGTCTAATTTCAACTGGCGATACAGGATTGTTAGGATTTTGGATGAAATCTAACGCAGCATCTTTAAAGTCCTGGATGCTATTATATGTATAAACTCCGTTTGATGTCGGGAAGAATACGTTGTTCGATTCAAAGTACTCGTACGATGCACCAAGTGTAAAGGCATGCTTACCTACAAAATAGCTAAGGTTATTCGTGATATTAATAGTAGAGTAGTTCAGCTTATTGTTTGGTGTAAATGGATCCATACCGATGGAGGTGTATGTTGTTGCACCATCCAGGATGTCAATGGTAGGAAAATTTGCCTGACGATCCCTATCTTCGATTTGCTTGTTGTAAGTAGCAATAAAACTATTTGAGATTTTTGTTCCTAAATTTGAATTCAATTCTAGAGCAAAAGATCTAGTGTTATCAAAAATAGTATAGCCTGTATTCTGTGGCGATATAGCATCCGCTCTGTTTGTTCGGTTTCCGAAACCAGCAGTATTACTACTGTTACTATCACTTATGCGGTTGCCCGATTCTGAGTCATGTTGTGAATAACGAAAAGTAAGCTTGTGCCTGTCATTTAAATTGTAGTCTAGTCTTACAAGGAACTTCGTACTTGTTATATCATTGTTGTAATTGTCGATTGCCCCGAGATCTCTTCCAAAATTCGTGGCCATAAATTGACTAAGATCAAGCAAAGACGCCTCTGTAACACGGGATACGTTCCCAGTTGCGCCAGGCTTATCCGTCACCCAGGTCATTGCAGGTGTGGAGCTTGTGAATTGTTCCGCATTAATAAAGAAGAAAAGCTTATTTTTAATGATAGGACCGCCTATTCTTATACCGGTTGTTTTTTCATCGATTACCGGCTTTGTAATTTCTATACCATTTGCTTTGTCACCCGTCATTTTATCTGTTGTAAACAAGTGATAAACAGAGCCGGAAATTTCATTTGTTCCGGATCTCGTTACTGCATTTATACCTGCTCCGGCAAAACCCGCCTGACGAACATCATACGGCGTGATATTTAATTGCAATTCGTCCAATGCATCCAAAGACACTGCAGTTGTACCGGTACGTCCTCCAGCTTGTGCTGAGCTTCCTAAACCAAAACCGTTATTAAAAACAGAACCGTCAATTGTAAAGCTGTTTAACCTGCTATCCTGTCCACCGAAAGATCGGCCATTGCCATAGGCATTATACTTCAAAACATCATTCACCGTTCTGCCCAATGTAGGGACGGCATTTATCGTCTGAGTGTTAAAAGATGTTGCAGCACCAGATCGATCTGAACTGAAGATATCACTTCTATTTCCTGCTACGACAACTTCGTCAAGTTGTGTTGCTTCGTCGACAAGCGAGGCATTTAAATCAGAAGAAACACCTAAGTTCAAAAAGAGGTTATCAGAAACTTGTTCTTTGTAGCCTACAAAAGAAAAGCTTACACTATATGGACCACCAACGCGCATACCGCGAAGATTGTATTTACCATCCCCCGAGGTAACTGTTCCATACTGTGTTCCCGAAGGTTGATGCGTTGCGATTACAGTAGCTCCCGGAAGCGGGTTCGTACCATCTGTGACAGTACCGCTAAGAGCGGAAGAGGTCACCTGTGCTCCTGCCACGATTGAGGCAAGCACTAAGGTTGTTACTAGTAAAATTCTACTCATAAAGGTTTTTTCAGTTAGATTAATTGAGGCCGTAAAAGTACCCTTTGAGGAAGACTTAAACTTTAATCCATGTTTAAATATTCTGAAAATTGTTTACAATATGTTAACAATGATTCATGCTCCACTCTTAAAATAACATTGTAATTATTTGACAAAGAATACGTTATTTGACTTCGTAAAAGTTCTTACCTCATTTGACTTATGAAGAAGTTTACTTTGCTTGCATTTTTAGTGACATCGATTGCGGTCTCGGCGAGCGGTCAGCCTGACCTATCTTATTACCTTCCGGACAGTGTTTCATACGATCCTGCTATTCCCAAACCAAAGTCTATAATTGGACATGAAGTTGGGGAATGGCACGTTACCCACGACCGGTTAATTAACTATATGAATGCGTTAGACAAAGCCTCCGACCGGAATAGCTTGGAGGTGACCGGGTACACTCATGAAGGAGGGCCATTGTTGCTCCTTACGATCACAGCACCGAAGAATCATCAAAATATTGAAAACATTCGCGCTCAACATATACAACTTTCCGATCCGGGAAAATCCGGAACACTGGATGTTAAAAACATGCCTACTGTGTTTTACATTGGATTCAGTATCCATGGAAATGAAGCCAGCGGAGTAAATGCCGGGCTTTTAGCGGCATATCATTTTGCTGCAGCCCAAGGCCCCGAAATGGATAACTATTTAAACAACGTTGTAATCCTGTTTGACCCTTGCTACAATCCCGATGGAGTGCAACGCTTCAGCAGTTGGGTGAATTCGAGAAAGAGTCAGGTAGTTTCCAGCGACCCCAATGACACTGAACACAACGAAGCTTGGCCCGGGGGACGCTTCAATCACTATTGGTTTGACCTTAATCGCGACTGGCTTGTCGCACAACATCCGGAATCACAGGCAAGAGTTAAGAGCTTTCAAAAATGGAAACCAAACGTATTGACAGACCATCATGAAATGGGAACGAATGCATCGTTCTTTTTTCAACCGGGTGTTCCCTCGCGAATGCATCCCCTTACGCCCGAAAAAAATCTGGAGTTAACGAAACGTATGGGTGAGTTTCATGCAAAGGCGCTGGACGAAATCGGATCATTCTATTACACGCAGGAAGGTTATGATGACTTTTATTATGGTAAAGGATCAACCTTCCCCGATATACAAGGTGCTGTTGGAATTTTGTTTGAACAGGCGAGTTCGCGCGGACATTCGCAGGAGAGTTCTAACGGCGTACTTACTTTTCCATTTACTATTCGCAATCAATTTACAACTGCACTAAGTTCACTCAAAGCAGTATATATGATGCGTGAAGACTTGCTTAACTATCAACGGCAGTTTTTCAAAGATGCTATGACAGAAGCCGCCAAAGACCCGGTGAAAGCATACATTTTTGGTTCCGCCAAAGATCCTGCCCGCGCATTTCACCTTGCTGAAATTATCGCCCGCCAAGATGTAAGTGTGTATAAAACCTCGGCCACACAAACCATTAATTCCAAATCATATCCATCAGAATCCAGCTACGTAGTTCCCATGAACCAGTCGCAGTACCGATTAATAAAAAGTATGTTTGAGAAACGTTCTCAATTTAAAGACAGCCTGTTCTACGACATTTCAAGCTGGACACTTCCACTTGCCTTTGGTCTTGAGTACGACGAATTGAAAACGGCGCCTTCCACAGTTGTAAAATTTACTGAAACCAAATTGCCTGCGGGCAAACGTATCGGCGGAAAAAGTGAATATGCTTATGTATTTGAATCGTACGGATATTACTCACCACGTGCCATCTACCGGTTGTTGGATCACGGATTGAGATTAAAAGTTGCCAGCGATCCATTCTATCATTCAAGCGGGAAAAAGTTTGATCGTGGAGCTATCTTTCTTCCTATTGCAGGACAGGAAAAAAATCAGGATCAAATAGAATTCATACTCAATGAGATTGCGGAAAAGGATGGCATTGATGTCTATGCGTTCACCAGCGGACTTGACTACCGTGGTGTAAGTCTGGGAAGCAGTTCATTTCTACCATTAAAAAAACCTGTTATCGCTATGCTTGTCGGTGATGGAATTTCTGCCACAGATGTTGGTGAAGTGTGGCATACGCTTGACACCCGGTTTGCTATTCCGGTAACCCTGATCCCGGTAAATGTTTTTGAAAAAGCAGCGCTGAATAAATATACAACATTGATCATGCCCCCGACAACATCCGGCTTTAGCATTTCCGAAACAGCAAAAGAAAAGTTAAAGGCATGGACACAAAGCGGCGGTGTTATTATCGGACTCGAAAACGCATTAACCTGGCTTAATGCTGCGGGTCTTGGAAGATTTGAGATGAAAAAAGACGAAGATAAAAAGGATAATCCACCATCAAGAGCTTACGCCGATATCGAAGAATATGCGGGGGCACAACAAACCAGTGGAGCAATTTTTGAAGCAAATGCAGATCTGACGCATCCATTGCTATTCGGTTACTATAATTCCAGAATACCTGTCTTTAAATCCAATAATTTATACATGACAAAAGCAAAAGGCGCGTATAGTAACCCTTTGGTCTTTACCAACGATCCGTTGTTAAGTGGATATATTTCAAAGGAAAATTATGTTAGATCAAAAGAAAGTTCAATCATTGGAGTTTCTGTATTGGGGCAAGGTAGAGTAATTGGGTTTACAGAGAATTTATGTTTCCGTGCCTTCTGGCTTGGATCAAACAAGATGCTGATGAATGCGATTTTTTATGGGCCTTTGATAAGTGGTGCATCAGGGCGGTGAGTTTAAATTTTGAAAATATAAAAAGTGATAGGGACGTTCAAATTGTCGCGTTGGACTAAAGTCCGCATTATGATTTGTTCAATAACCACCTGTTTAAGCAGGTGGTTATTCGGCTCGGTAGCTGATAGACTTTAGCCCTGCCAGGGTCTCAATTTCGTGACAACGTGAAATACACCTTAAACTATAATTGTATGCGATTACCATCCTTTCTCGTCTTCTTGCTGTTGTCGATTGGCTTCACTTCCGCGCAATCCTTTAAGGTAATGAGTTACAATATCAGGCTTGACACACCGGTGGATAGTGTTAATCAATGGCCTAAACGTACACATAAGGTGGTTGCGCTTATCAAAAAATATGACCCGGATATTCTGGGTGTTCAGGAAGCAATTCACCATCAATTAATGGACCTCTTGAAAGGTCTGCCGGAGTACGACTACATCGGTGTAGGCAGGGATGACGGAAAAACAAAAGGTGAATACTCGGCCATCCTTTATAAAAAAAGCAAGTTCACTATCCTTCAGCAAAACACGTTCTGGCTTTCCGAAAGTCCTGAAGTTGCCGGTAGTAAAAGCTGGGATGCGGCAATAACGCGTGTAGCATCCTGGGGAAAACTACAAGACAAAAAATCAAAAAAAGAATTCCTGGTAATCAACACGCATTTTGATCATATCGGGAAAGAAGCCAGGAAAAAAAGTGCAGAACTGTTAAAGCTGAAAGCAGTTGAAATTGTAAATAACCTTCCAGTCATTATTACGGGTGATTTCAATTTTACCAGAGAAGATTCTCCTTATGCGGCAATAATGGATTCAAAAGGAATAGCCTTAATTGATCCGTTAGCAAAAGAACCGGTTGGAACATCCTGTGGCTTTAAAGTAAATAGCAGAGAGTGCAAAGGCATTGACTATATTTTCCATTCTTCGCAGTGGAGCTCGTCTGATTACAAAGTGATTCAGGATAATGATGGGAAGTACTATCCGTCCGATCACCTTCCGGTCATGGCAACGTTGAAAATGACACCGTAATTCCTGATTAACTTTCTATTAGGGTTTCTTTCTAAAACGGAAGAAGAGAAATCGTCGTGCTCTACCTTTTTCTGTTAGCGAGATATACTCCACCAACAATTGCTACCATTCCAATAAAATGACCGGCTTGAAGTTTTTCACCATCCAGCACTCCCCACATTACGACAACGATAGGCATAAGGTATGTAACAGAACTGGCAAACATTGGCGTACTAATTTTTACAAGTGAGTTAAATAAAATCGTGGCGACAGCAGTACTCATAAGTCCAAGTAACATGATGAAACCAAAAGCTCTCCATGCTCCATCGTAAGTCGTTAATTTCAGAACAAAATTTGTAAACCCAAACAAGTAGACAATCGCGAATGGTCCGATAAGAAGCAGCGATACACTGGTGATGGCGAGCGCACGAAGATCCGGGATTTTGAATTTTATAAAGTTAAGATTGGAACCATACAGTAAGCACGCCAAAAGGATAAGTAACGCGAAGGCATTGAAACCAACTACTGCACCCCCTGAACGAGAAAGACTTAACATAACGGTTCCGGCAAAGCCCAGTATAATTCCGACAATTGCATAACCCCGGAATTTCTGTTTAAAGATAAACGCTCCAACGATCATGGTGAAGAGTGGCGTCAACGTGTTTAAAATTCCCGCCACGGAACTGTCCATACGAGTTTGGGCAATGGCAAATAGAAATGCAGGTATAAAAATTCCCATCATACCAGAAACCATTAGCTTCCAGTAGTCACTGATTTTTAATCCACGTAGCTGGACCACCGCTACCGGAAGAAGAAATAAAGCCGCGGACGCAACACGGAGGGATCCGACCTCTTCAGGGCTAAAAACCTTCAGACCTTGTTTAATCAGAATAAACGAAGTGCCCCAGATAAGGGAAAGTATCCCCAGTAGAACAAAGGGGGTTGAACGAGATTTATCAATCATGCAAAGTCAAAAAAAACTATTTTGAGTAACGAGAGGCAGGCGTAAAAGTTGATAAAACCAAAATGATTTCAAACCTGATTCTTGCTATCCTTAAACGGGTATCATCGCATTTGCATACGCATCAACTACTTCATCGAGGATGGCATTAATTTCAGCTTCTGTTTCAACGTCTACCAAACGGGTACGAAAAGGTTTAAAATCCGGAATCCCTTTAAAATAATTCGAATAGTGTCTGCGCATTTCAAAGATACCGAGACGATCACCTTTCCAGCGAACCGAAAACTCAAGGTGCTTTTTCGTAACACGAACCCGCTCTGCAATATCTGGCGGCAGTAGTGTGCCTCCGTGGTTAAGGTACTGTTTGATTTCATTAAAAATCCAGGGATAACCAATGGCTGCACGGCCAATCATTATTCCATCAACACCATAACGATTTTTGTATTCAAGTGCTTTTTGAGGAGAATCAATATCTCCATTCCCAAAAATAGGAATATGCATTCGTGGATTTTCTTTGATTTTGGCAATCAAAGACCAGTCGGCCGAACCCTTATACATCTGAATGCGCGTACGACCATGAATTGTCAGCGCTTTAATACCAATATCCTGCAACCGCTCCGCTACTTCGACCACGTTCCTAGTCTTATCATCCCAGCCCAACCGGGTTTTTACTGTAACCGGAAGAGGCGTGCATTTCACAATCTCTTCAGTCATTTTTACCATCTTTGGTATGTCCTGAAGTAACGCTGCGCCGGCACCTCTGCACGCCACAGCTTTTACCGGACAACCATAATTGATATCGATCAAGTCCGGGTTAACTGCAGTCGCTATTTCTGCAGATTGAACCATGTTGCCGATATCACCTCCGAACAGTTGTATTCCGATAGGCCTTTCATATTCAAAAATATCGAGCTTCTGCCTGCTTTTGGCGGCATCCCGGATTAAACCTTCTGAAGAAATAAACTCGGTATACATCAAATCGGCGCCACCCTCCTTACATACCGCGCGAAATGGCGGATCACTAACATCCTCCATGGGCGCCAATAACAAAGGAAAATCTCCCAACTCTATTTGACCTATTTTTACCATCTTTGGCGCAAAGATAATCAGGAATTACGCAATGTACAGCCCACAAAATTTAGTTTCAGATAGAACTCCTCTTGTATCATTGCTGCGCATTTTATTGAACGTTTTGCTAGGATTTATTATCGTAGGCCCACTTTTAGGACTTGCTGTTGCTTCTGCTTTCTATGACGGAGATCTATTGGCAGACGTGCAGCACTTAACCGGACAAGAAGGTTTCACGGAAGCGCTATTGTTAATGCAGGGGATTGTTACACTCATCGGGCTGATTGTATTTCCATTAATCTATATCACACAGCTGGAACGAAAGCCATTAAATGCCTTTTTCCCTTCGCAGCCTCAAATCGTATTGATTCTACTCGCGGTGGCATTACTTGGATTGGCTTTCCCTATAACAATATCTCCCCTTGCCGAATGGAATGCGAATTTAAAATTTCCAGAATTTCTAAGTGGGTTTGAACGATGGGCTACGCAGGAAGAGGAACGCCTTGGTAAACTCACTGCTGCTATTACGGATTTCAAGTCTCTCGGGCAAATGCTGTTCGGTCTTGTTGTGATTGCCTTACTTCCAGCAATAGGCGAGGAGTTGGTTTTCCGGGGAATGATTCAGCATGAACTTTGGCGGGGTACCGCAAAAATCCATCTGGCTATCTGGATATCGGCGATAATATTCAGTGCCATCCATATGCAGTTTTACGGATTTCTGCCGCGATTGCTATTAGGTGCTTTATTTGGTTACCTGTATTATTGGTCAGGAAATTTGGCGGTCCCAATATTTGCGCATTTCGTAAATAACGCCTTTGGTGTGGTTATGATGTATTTACACAATATAGAGGCAACTTCAATTGACGTTGAAAGTGTTGATGCTGCCCCGTTACAACTTGTTGTTCCCGCGCTGCTTGTAACGATTGGCCTATTGTATTATATATGGAAATATTTTCAGGATAATCCTCCAAGACCATTTGAGTCGTCAAATCTTCAGGAACCTCTAGCTTAATACTCAATTTACTTATCCGGAATCAGCCGTGACATACCCAATCACAAAATACAACAACCTCACACAGCGCATCATTACAGGTTTATTAGGTTCTGCCGGGATTATTGCAGGCGTATGTATAAACGAGTGGACATACTGTCTGATCTTTTTTATCATTTGCTTATTTTCCCTTCTGGAGTTTTATAGGCTTGCAGGCCTTGATGGTGTAATCCCTCAAAAGAGTTTTGGTACTCTTTGCGGTGTCTCCATTTTTCTTCTTTCGTTTTTTATTGAAAAAGGCTCCATTTCATATCGGTATTATTTTTTGATTTTCCCCATCGCATCATGCGTCTACATGATTAAACTGTACAAAAAGTTTGAAAGGAAACCTTTTACAAACATTGCTTTTACTTTCCTCGGTATTTTTTATGTAGCCGTACCGTTTGCGTTGCTTAATGTTGCAGTCTTTGAAAACGGATTTTACAACTATGAAATCATGTTTGGCTGCCTTTTCATCCTTTGGGCCAGTGATACAGGTGCTTACTTTGCCGGGACGCTTTTCGGCAAACGTAAACTCTTCGAAAGAATATCACCTAAAAAATCATGGGAAGGATTTTTCGGCGGGGCAGCGCTTGCACTCATTTTCGCTTATGGTCTTTCAACATATTTTCACTCACTTACACTCTTGCAATGGATGGTCGTCGGGGTAATTATTATCGTGGGCGGAACATTTGGAGATCTGGTAGAATCGCTTCTCAAACGAAGCATTGAAATTAAAGATTCTGGCAGCAGCATTCCAGGTCATGGCGGCTTCCTGGACCGCTTTGATGGCTTATTGATCTCCGCACCATTTATTGTTGCATACCTGGAGATTTTTTAAAGTACTTTCATTTTCAATATGTTATCGATCGCTGTTATTTCTTTTGGCTGACAGGCAAAGGTTTTTCGATCTTTGTTGTATAATTTCCCATCAAACAGAAACGGGTATGTCCAATATCATTAGCATTAACAAAACTCCATTTCAGCGAAGTCGACTCTATTTTTTTCTGGGTATTACAATCCTGATAACGTTTGTTGTTGTCTACCAACTTAGCCTCGCGATGAGTGGATGGGTTACGCTACATGAAAAAGCCCCGTCCATAATTTTTGTTGAACTAATGCCTGTTCTGCTGATCCTGTTTTTGTTTGTCATTACCAAACGAAAGTTTTCCGAGGATATTGATGCAAAATATTCCAAAGCAACAAGTCAATTAATCGAGAATATTTCCAAAATCATCGCAAAAATAAAATCCGGGAAGTTTGAGAAAGAACGGGACGTAACAGGTGAAGCTGTTATTGACACTTCGTTACGGGAGATTTATGAAAAATTTAAACACGATGCCGACAATGAAAAACACAGAAGCTGGGCCAATGAAGGTTTAGCAATCATTCGTGAAACCATGGGCTCACATACAGAAATAAAAAGGATGAGTGAAGATGTGATTTCGCGGCTGATAAAATATATCGGTGCCAACCAGGGTGGTGTATTTGTTTCGAATGATGAAAACGAACTTGAGTTGCTGGCATGCTATGCTTTCGAAAGAAAGAAATACCTTACGAAAACGGTAAGCCCCGGACAAGGATTAGTAGGCCAATGCTATCTCGAACGACATACAATTCACCTGACAAAGGTGCCTGATAACTATATAAACATCACCTCCGGGCTAGGCATGGCGAATCCAGGATGCATACTCATTGTTCCGTTGAATCTCAAAGAATCAACGCTTGGTGTACTTGAGATTGCCAGCTTCAAGCCATTCAAAAAAATTGAACTTGATTTTATTGAAAAGGTAGCCGAAGCATTTGCGCAAAGCATCTCAACAATCCGCGTTAGCGAAGACACCAAAAAACTGTTAGGCAAGGCCCTGAATCGCGAGCAGGAAATGAAAGACCAGGAAGAAAGAATGCGCCAGAACCTGGAGGAACTTTATGTGACACAGGAAGACATGCGCAAGGTAAATCTGGAAATGGAAGAACTTTTTAAAGCGATCAATGCACTGACAGAAACGGTTGAACTTAACCGCAAGGGTGAAATCATAAAAATAAACGATCGGTTTTTACAGACGCTTGGTTTTACCGCCCAGGAATTATACGGCAAAGGCTTCCAAAGCCTTCTTGAAAATAAAGATGAGTCAGACCATACATTTGAAAACACCTGGCAGCAAGTTCTCAATGGAAAATCTTCAGAGCAGGAGTTTACCCTTCCTGATGCACAAAAGAAACCCCGCTGGCTCCGCACCGGATTTTATCCACTTCAAGGCAAAAATGGAATTGAACGTATTCTTTTGTTTCTCAATGATATTACAGCCATTAAGACTAAGGAAATTCAACTTGATTCAGTCAACCAGAAAATGGAGGCTACCCGCAAAATGTTGATTCGGATTTTAAACGAAATTCCACTGAAGGTATTTTTGAAGCAATACAATGGTAAATTCTTTGTGGTTAATGATACGGTGTCGCGCTTCCATGGTTTTGATTCTCCCGAAGGACTGATCGGTAAATCCGACTTCGACTTTTACGATCACAAAGACGCTTCGGAATGGCTGGAAGCAGAACACGAAATCATTTCCCGTGGCCGGACGGAGTACATCCACGAAGATGGCGGTAAGATTTTACATACCGTAAAAATGCCCTTCTACATCGACCCCCTTCAGGAAACCGGCTTGCTGGGACTTCAGGCTGATGTTACAGAACTGGAAAATTTACGGAAACAGAAGTAGGTAAAATGCTTGTTAACGGTTTTCAAAGCGCGAGATACTTTTACATCACTAGCTTCGAGCAGAGAATACGCCAAATTTCCTTTTGAAAAAGAATGAATTTAGCCAAACATTATTCAGCGAATTTCGGCGGGTCAAAATCTTGTAAGGCCGCACCCCGGCAGCATCCTTTTTTATTTAAAAATCACAAGACAGACTAAATTTAATATAACTTTGCAACCGTTTTCGAAACATAATTTTGGATGAGATCCGCAAGAAATAACAGCAGACTAAAAATCTTCATCAAAAATTACTCTAACTTCTGCTTTCTAAATTCTACAAACATTTATGGCATATCTTGAACCTGCTCCCCTCAAAGACAAGGAGAACCCTTTTGAGGCAATGATGACCAGATTTCACATGGCTTCTCAAATCCTGGGATTGGAAGAAGAAGTATACAACGTTTTAAAAAATCCGGCTCGGCAAGTAATTGTGTCGCTTCCAGTAACCATGGACGACGGTGCAATCAGAGTATTTGAAGGATACCGCGTTATCCATTCAACTATTCTGGGACCTTCAAAAGGCGGGATTCGCTTTGATCCCCATGTTAACCTCGATGAGGTAAAAGCATTGGCTGCCTGGATGACCTGGAAATGTGCCGTAGTGGATATTCCCTATGGTGGAGCTAAAGGTGGTGTAGCCTGTAACCCTCGCGAGATGTCGACCGGTGAGATTGAGCGTTTGATGCGTGCCTATACGCAGGCTATGGCTGATGTCTTTGGGCCCGATCAAGATATTCCCGCTCCCGACATGGGTACAGGGCCAAGAGAAATGGCCTGGCTGATGGATCAGTATTCCAGAAATAAAGGAATGACTACACATGCGGTTGTGACCGGAAAACCTTTGGTTATGGGAGGATCGCTTGGAAGAACAGAGGCCACTGGCCGGGGCGTTATGGTTTCGGCAATGGCGGCGATGGAGAAATTAAAAATCAATCCATACAAAGCGACATGTGCTGTACAAGGCTTCGGGAATGTAGGATCGTGGGCCGCCCGGTTATTAAATGAACGAGGACTTCTCGTCCAGTCTATAAGTGATCTCTCTGGAGCTTATTACAACGAACAGGGTATTGACATAGACAAGGCCATTCAATACAGAGACATTAAAAAGGGATCTTTGGAAGGGTTTGAAGGTGCAGAAAAAATCAAGCCTGATGATCTGCTTACCTTGCCTGTCGATTTATTGGTGCCTGCTGCAACCGAAGATGTAATCACAAGCTCGAATGCTGCAAACATTAAAGCAAAACTAATTGTTGAAGGCGCAAACGGACCTACATCATCGAGAGCCGACAATATTATCAACGAAAAGGGAATTGTCGTTGTGCCCGATATCCTTGCTAATGCTGGCGGTGTTACCGTTTCGTATTTCGAGTGGGTGCAAAACAGATTGGGTTACAAATGGACCGCCGACCGTGTAAACCGCCGGTCGGACAGAATTATGAAGGATGCCTTTATCAACGTGTATAAAACCGCTCATCAATACAATGTGCCTATGCGTATTGCTGCCTACATGGTCGCAATCGATAAGGTAGCAAAGACCTATAAGTTCAGGGGTGGATATTAATTCAAATTCAGTTTTTACCAATAACTTTACTCCACTAACAATGCATGTGCGCATTGTTAACTACTTTAGTCATTAGATAACGGAAGTTAAATTTTTTAGCATGACCATACACCGTGAAGGCCGGACGTTACTTTTTGTTTTACTTCTGATTTTGTTTGGGGTAAACTGGTCGATGACCTATTTCTTTCCGGGCAACAGTATCTTACAGAATGTTGTAATAGGTGGCAGTGTAATTATTTACCTTCTGATTCTTCAATTTTTCCGAAGCCCGATTTTCAAAGTGGAGAAAAATGAAAATCATGTTCTTGCACCAGCCGACGGGAAGGTGGTGGTTATTGAAGAAACAGAAGAGACAGAATACCTCAAAGAAAGACGCAAGCAAATTTCTATTTTCATGTCCCCCATAAATGTGCATGTAAACCGGATGCCTGTAAGCGGGAATATCAGCTTCTTTAAATATCACGAAGGAAAATATCTGGTGGCATGGCATCCGAAATCCAGCACCGAAAATGAACGTACCACCGTGGTTGTAAAAATGAAAAATGGGGTTGAGATTTTATTTCGCCAGATTGCCGGAGCCGTTGCCAGGAGAATAAAATGGTACGTACAAACCAACCAAACTCTTGAACAAGGTGATGAGTTTGGCTTTATCAAATTTGGGTCGCGCGTGGATATATTTCTTCCGCTGAATGCAAAAATAAACGTCAAAATCGGCGACGTCACCAAGGGTGGGAAAACAGTGCTTGCCGAGCTTTCATAACAATACACCTTCACAAACGTTATAAGGTCGATTCAGAAAGTTACATTGGTGACTAAATTTATGCCCTAACGGGTGTTTCTACGCCCATTGTTAGCTACCTTTACACAAATTTGTGCCACCACGGCAGGTTCAAAATATTAATACAATGGCTCTTTACAGTACTTTAAGATTTGCGAACAACAAACCTGATTTCTTTACTACGCTCAACAAACGCGTAAATGACTATTTTAAGACCAACGGTATCAGTCGTCATGCCAATGGTGAAATGGTTGTCAAAACGATTTTCATGTTTTGCCTTTATTTTGTTCCCTATGGCTTCATAATTTCCGGTTCCTTTCTTAACCCCTGGCTTCTGCTCGGACTTTGTGTGTTAATGGGCCTCGGAAAAGCGGGCATTGGCTTGTCTATTATGCATGATGCTAACCATGGATCTTATTCGTCAAAAGGCTGGGTTAATGACTTTATTGGCTACGCTTTAAATCTGATCGGTGGCAACGCTTTCAATTGGAAAGTTCAGCATAACGTACTACACCATACCTATACAAACGTTCACGACGCAGATGAAGATATCAGTCCCCGTGGTGTGTTACGTATGTCCCCACAATCAGATTGGAAACCGCTACATCAGTTCCAACATATTTACGCTTGGGTTCTATACGGACTGTTAACCTTCGTTTGGATCTTATTCAAAGATTATGGCAGAATTATCCGCTATACAAAAGATGGCTTGGTTGAAAAAATGAAAGCCAACATTTATCAGGAATGGGTTATTCTGGTTTTCACGAAGCTCGTTTACCTTACTTACATCCTCGTGATTCCTTATCTTGTTTTACCTTTTGCGTGGTGGTGGATATTTGCCGGTTTCTTTCTCATGCACTTTGTTTCAGGATTTATCCTTGCTGTTATTTTTCAACCTGCACATGTAGTCGACGGAACGGACTACCCTGAACCAGATCAAAATGGCAGACTGGAAAACAGCTGGGCTATTCATCAACTTCGTACGACAACTAATTTCGCGCAGCGCAGCAAAATCTTCAGCTGGTACGTTGGCGGTTTAAACCTGCAGGTGGAACATCACCTGTTTCCTAATATCTGCCATGTGCATTATCGTAAGATTGCACATATTGTTAAGACAACTGCTGAGGAGTTTGACTTACCGTATAAATCTTACGATACTTTTTCGGCCGCGATTGTTGGTCACGCAAAACTGTTGAAAGAGTTGGGCAAGCGGCCAGAGCTTCAGGTATCGCGCCAATAAATCTAGAAAAATCTTACTCCTAGTTTTGCCCCAAGCCACATTCTTACATTAAGGTTGTTGCTGTACGTTTCGTCGTGAATAATGTGCGGAGTGTAATCGGTGAATAATTCAGGATATTGAGTGTTTTCTGTATCGGTCACATGGGCATTTAGTGTAATCCCCGCAGTAAATGCAATTTTCTTTACAGGCTGAACCTCCAGGCCAAGGTAAGCCTTGTTTATCATATTAATTGCGTCAACTTTGTCACCAAGAACTACCTGGTTGGACGTAATATCAAAATTGAGGTAGAGCTTACGTGATAATCGTGGCGCAGTACCAACACCGTAGCCAAATGTCCAATAGGTTTCCTCGTTTTCAAAAGTATCAGGCTTCGCACCTACGGTGAAAATGTTATAGAATTGACGAACACCCGTTCTAAAGGCAAGGTTGGTGTAAAAAACTTCGTCGGCAGAAACTTCAAGCTGGTGATATCCCTTTAAAGCAAAACTTAAAAACCCGATTGGAACACCCCTAATGCTATCTGAAATATTAATAAGTCCGAGCTGCAACCCTTTTACATTTGTAGCATAATTTAAAACCCCAGACACTTGCGCTCCATTTATTTTTCCCGGAGCTATGTTTATTAAACCAGCAACCTGACCACCGCGAACCTTGTGGGCTGCAAAATTCATAAGGCCAGATAGCTGCGCTCCTCGCATGTCGCCGCCGGTAAAATTCAACATACCCGCAGCCTGAATGCCGCTGGCATTTTTAGTAGCAAAATTAAAAAGACCCGCCAGGTGCCCACCCTCTTCTTCACCCAGGGTCATATTCCCCAGGCCGGTCATATGAAAGCCTTTGGAATTCTGATGCGTGAAGTTAACAAGACCTGCGGCAGAAAAATCCTCGATAGAATTCCAGTTAAAATTAATAAGCCCAGCGAACTGGGCTCCTTTAACAGAATCCTGATTTAAATTGGCCAGCCCCGCCAATTGGATGCCCTTCATCTTCCCGCCGACAGCATTAAAAAGTCCGGCGTATTGCATCCCCGTTACATCCTCCCGGACTATATTAAAGAGCCCACCAATTTCCAGCTTTTTCACTCCCCGGGAATACCCTCCGAAGATATTAAAAGAATAATCGTTGATAACATTTCCGCTCAATGCATGATTTGTACCAACAAACGGCACCAAAGAAACTTGCGTAGTGCGATAGAGCGTATCATTAATATTATCGATGTTCGGCGACTTTGGGTCCAGCACATTATTCTTCCAAAATCGAACGATCTTTTTGCCGACACTATCCGCGAGCACTACGAGTTTTTCTTCACTAACATTGATTGGAATTTTTAGAAGACCTCTCTTCCCTGAGGGCACCGCAATAATCGTATCCGTGTAATTTTCTTTGTTGATCGCAAGAATAACATCGGCTGAAGGCTTATCAATTTTTATTTGAAAATATCCGTATGCATCTGTGACGGCAGATGAAAAGGAAATCGGATCATAGACACTTACATTGTTTAGACGCTTTCCTGTCGCCTCGTCTACAACGTAACCGCTGTATACCCGCGATTCAGATTCAGGCGCAACACGTGCTTTAGTGAGGATAATATAATTACCCCTTACCTTATACTGTACAGATCCTTGAAAAAGTTCGTCAAGCACCTCGCGAACCGTCATGCCGGCGAATGAAGCGCGCACCATCCTTGAAGCATCAACGATAGCCGGGTTATATGAAAACGTAAAATTACCTTGCTGAGAAATTTTTTGGAGCGCCACCTGTAAACCTTCTTGCTCAAAAGTTATCGTTATGGTCCGTTCTAGCAACGGAATAGCTGATTGACCAGAAATTGGTCTTAGTGTGGAAGCAAAAACTAAAACCAGTAAAATGAATCGGTGAGATGTGAAAAGACTAATCCTCACAACCAGGTCCCTCCAACTTAATTTTTCCATCGGCCTCGGTGACTGTAAGCCCGAGCGTCTCCGCTATTATCGTAACAATCTCCTCTTGTGTTTCATTGTTAAACGAAACTGTAAGATGGCAGTTCTTCAGATTATCATGTAGAATAATTTTCTTGTCATAAACGTCGTTCAGTGCTTCCACTACTGATACCAGATCAGTATTACTGAAACTGAAAAACTTGGTCGTATAAGCCAGCGCGTTTGGTTCAGGTTGATCTATCGTGAAAGTTTTAGTGTCTTTATTGTATACGCCTTTGCCATTCTCGCGCAAATAAATGCCGGAATCTTCATCGGAATAAAACATAACCTCACCTTCTTCTACGACTACTTCTATGGTGTTTGATTCCGGGTATGCTTTTACGTTAAAGGATGTTCCGATATCCCGGATAAATACTCCCGCCAGATCGATAATAAAAGTTTTGCTGTCGTCATGGTGAATACTAAAGAAGGCCTCACCCGATAGCTTCACAGTATGAGCTTGCTTTTTCTTATCAAATGAATAAGCCAGCTTGGTCTCTCTATTTAAAACCACACTACTTCCGTCAGGCAACGTGTCGGTTACTATTTTTTTGGCTGTTTCGACGACAAACGGCTCAATAGCACTAGATGAAAATGAGGTGTAGGTGAAATATCCAATCCCGACCGCTACAATTACAGTGGCCGCGATACGCCAGATGAGCCCGAATGGAGATCTGTTTTGTATCGGTATCACCTTACCCCCCGGGCTTCTAAGGTTTGCTTTAAGCTTCGTCCATGCCGCATCGGTGTCATAAACCTGAAACTCTCTCACCTGAGCCGCCTTTTGAAATATAGTGCTGAACTGTTCAATGTATTTTTGATTTACTTCATCCTTCCCCGCCCAGGATTCAATGAAAGCGATTTCATCCGCTTCCGCCTCACCTGCCAGGTACTTCCCAATCAGCTCGTCAATATGGTCTTCCTGTCTATTCAATCTGTTAATTTAAAAGTCCGTTCATCAGCACCACCAACAAAGGCAGGTAATCCTTGAGCTGCTCTCGCATTATTCTCAAGGCTTTTCCCATATGATTCTCTACCGTTTTTATTGATATATCAAGTTGTTCGGCAATCTCAGCGTATTTCAACTCCTCAAAGCGACTGAGCTTAAAAACCAGACGACATTGTTCCGGCAACCTGTCCATCGCCTCATAAATTTTTGATTCAAGCTCGGATGCCATCACCGTGCGCGCCACAGATTCCACACTACGCTCTGCAACAGCCATTTGAAAATCGACATGTTTCTGTTTTATCTTCTCATGCTTGATTACGTTAAGGCAAGCATTACGCACCATGGCATAGAGATACGGCTTCACAGAAGTGTGGATAGCCAGATCATTTCGCTTTTCCCAAACGTTCAAAAAAGTAGCCTGAACAATCTCTTCTGCCTCGTCTCGGTCTTGGACGAAGGTATATGCATAGTTGCAGAGCGGCTGATAGTAGGTTCGAAATAGCATTTCAAAAGCATTAATGTCGCCCGCTTTCAGCGTTGTCACTAGCTGTTCTACCGGTATTTCCACTGCTTTTGATTAAGTTCCCAGCGAAATTTACGGCTTTGCGGCGTTGAGGTTATGACAATCCAGAAAAGTTTTACCCCTACCACACAAAAAGATATTTTTGTGAGAGGACCAGAATGCAGAAATAATGCAATACAGGGCTATTAATGGGGCTCTGATACCCAAAATAAATTATCCGAACGTATAGCAATTACCGCGTCGTCTGCAGCTACAAACCCATGTTCTCCGGAATTTAACGCCTGTGTGTGAAAACCCTGACCTTCAGAAGTTTTTCTAACGCCGAGTTTTGTTCCGGAGGGAACCCATTTTTCGAAAACCCCGGCGGTAATGGCTGACCATTTATTAGTTTCATCAATGATATTTACCTGAAGTGAGCTTTTTGCGTTTTCGACGCTGATAATGGCCTCGACCGACTTAGCTATGATGTTTACCGCCGATTGTTTGCTGGATTCCAAAAAGTGCAGTGCATCCGATATCAACAGCTCATCAGACGAAAATGGAACAATGTTAACAGGTGCCTGTGCCTCCATCTTTTGACGCAAAACTTCAACCTGATCCCCTGCAGTAAGCACAACATCAATTTTTATTCCCCACGATAAGACATCTTCTAAAACATTTTCGGAAACCATAACCATCGGAGCCCACTCCAATAACGGACTTACAAGCTCGAAGGAAATTGCATCCAGAATAAGTAGCGCAGGCTCCTGCCCCTCCTTTACAAAATGGTGCGACGACATTATGAAATACTTGGTTATAGGGTAATATGTAAAAGTTCAGCGTTTTTTTCTGACTACACGCAGCTATTTACAGCATTACGGACAACACTCAAAGCAAATTAATTAAATTGCATTCTTATCGAATCACTATGCTAAACGCAACTGACTGCTATTCTGTATTTCAGCAAAGTATTGACGACTATCACCACTTCAATGATATTGATAAGACGGCACGCAGCCCACATCCCTCAGAAAGTTTTGAATCACTTCTATACTTAAAAAACTGGATTGATACGGTTCAATGGCATCTGGAAGATATTATTCGTTTGCCGGCCATTGATCCCGCAGAAGGCATCAAACTTAAACGCCGGATTGACAAATCAAATCAGGACCGTACCGATATGGTCGAAAAAATTGACGATTACTTCCTGCAACTTTTTAAACAGGTGACACCAAAACCTGAGGCTCGAATTAACTCCGAAACGCCAGCATGGCTACTGGACAGAATGAGCATTTTAATGCTCAAGATTTATCATATGCGTGAGCAGACTGAACGGACAGATGCCAGTGAAGATCATATTAACCGATGCCAGGCAAAACTCAATATCTTGCTGGAACAAAAATCTGATATGCAACTGGCCTTTGATGAAATGATGGAAGATATCGGAAAGGGTAATCGGAGGTTTAAGGTTTACAGGCAAATGAAGATGTACAATGATGCATCATTAAATCCCGTGTTATACGCTAACAAGCAAAATCCTTAGTTGCCATCAATGGTAAAAAATCATTAAACACAGAACTAACTTTTCGTGGCCCTCAAAAAAATTTTAGTACTTCGTTTTTCTGCTATGGGTGACGTGGTGTTGTTAGTGCCCGTCATCAAGTCACTCATCGACACCTATGCGGATATTGAAGTTACAATCGTTACACGACCAAAATTTGCATCTTTTTTTACAGATATCGAACGTGTAATCCCTTTTCCCGCCGACGTTGACTATACCTATTCGGGGATTTTTGGAATGCGCGACTTATTTGGAAAATTGTTGCGAAAGGCACAATACGATGTGGTTATGGATATGCATGACCACATACGAACCATCTTTCTGAGAAGTTTATTCAAGATCTTTGGAACACCAGTTGTTGTTTTTCAAAAGGGAAGAAAGGAAAAACACGCATTCACCAAAAAAGAAGACAAAAATGATACTAAGCTTCCTCATACAGTAGAGCGCTATAGTATGGCGTTTGAAAAAGCGGGATACCCCATTTCTATAAGTTCTCCGCCGTATCTTACTATAAAGGACTCGACCCAGGAAGAAGTAGACGAATGGTTAAAGAAAAATAATCTTTCCAAGAAAGAAAAATGGGTAGGTATTGCACCTTTTGCTATGCACACGTCAAAAATCTGGCCACTGGAAAATTATAGCCGGGTGATGGAACTGTTGATTCAAGAAGGGCCTGTAAAATTTTTTCTGTTTGGAGGAGGAGAGAAAGAAATAAAATTCTTTGACACATTAAAGCAAAGGCTTCCGGAACATTGCGTTGTGGTTGCCGGTCAACTAAAGATTAAACAAGAGCTTGCGCTCATGCAGCAACTGAATTTGATGCTTTGTGTAGATTCGTCCAATATGCATCTTGCCACTTTAATGGGCATACCTATTCTCTCTATCTGGGGTGGAACGCACCCTGACGTTGGCTTCGGTCCTTATAGAAGAAGTGAAGAAAGTATAGTTCAGATAAGCCGGGAAGAACTTCCGTGCAGACCATGCTCCGTGTATGGGAAAGAAAAATGCTATCGTGGAGATTTCGCCTGTCTTAATTTTATTACACCAGAACAAGTAAGTGAAAGAATAGAGAGACAGAAGTGAACGGAGAAGGAAATCCTTAAATACATTACAAGTACAACCAGTATTATTTATCCATAAATATGAAGAATTCAATTGACACCATTATTTTCGATTTGGGAGGCGTACTCATTGACTGGAATCCGCGTTACCTCTACCGGAAAATTTTTAAGACAGAAGAAGAAGTTACCTGGTTCCTCGAAAATATTTGCACCGGTGAATGGAACGACCAACAAGATGCCGGAAGATCATTTGAAGAAGCAACAGCAGAATTAATTATCAAACATCCTGAATGGGAGGCACCCATTCGAGCCTGGTACAGTCGCTGGCAGGAAACCATATCTGGACCTGTTCATGATACAGTTGACATTCTTCGTCATTTCAAAGAATCGCCCGACCATAGACTCTATGCGCTCACCAATTGGTCAGCCGAAACTTTTCCCTGGGCACTTGATAATTTTGATTTCCTGCATTGGTTTGAAGGCATTGTTGTTTCAGGCGTGGAAAAAACAAGAAAGCCTTATCCGGAGTTTTATCAAATACTATTTGACCGTCATAAAATCGAGCCGTCAAGAGCTTTATTCATTGACGACAATTATAATAATATTGTCGGCGGCAAAGCTGTGGGATTAAATACAATCCACTTTCAATCCCCTCATCAATTAAAAACAGAATTAATTCAACTTGGGATCATTTCCTGAAATTCAGGATACACTTTTCAATGATATCACAGCATTCGTGTATTTGTTCTTCCGTTATTACCAGAGGAGGGGCTAAGCGAATAATGTTGCCATGAGTTGGTTTTGCCAGCAACCCGTGGTTCATCAAATCCATGCAAATATTCCAGGCTGTTTCACTTTGAGGAGAGTCATTGATGCCAATCGCATTCAACAAACCTTTGCCCCGTACAAAAGAAATAAGGTCAGTGCTTTGTTTCAACGCTTCCATTCGTTCCCGAAAAACGACTCCCATCTTCTGAGCGTTCGCGGCCAGGTTTTCATCTTTAACAACTTGCAAAGCCTCCATACATACCACAGCAGCCAATGGATTTCCACCGAAAGTAGAGCCATGTTCACCGGGCTTAATCACGAGCATTGCCTCATCATCTGCCAATACCAATGAAATTGGAAATACCCCTCCTGATAAAGCTTTGCCAAGAATGAGTATATCCGGACGGACGCTTTCATGATCTGACGCGAGCATCTTACCTGTCCGTGCTATTCCCGTTTGGATTTCATCCATCATCAACAGCACATTGTGTTTTTTACAAAGTTCCTCCGCTGCTTTAAGGTATCCTGGTTGTGGCACGAAGACTCCAGCTTCACCTTGGATAGGCTCAATCCACAAACCACATACATTTGGATTTGACAGAGCTTTTTCAAGGACTTCAACATTATCGTAGGCAACAATCTCGAATCCAGGCATGAAAGGGCCAAAACCTTTTCTTGCTGATGAATCGGAAGATGCTGATATAATAGTAATGGTACGACCATGAAAATTTTGATTGACCGCAATTATCAAAGCTTGATTATCCGGAATAGCTTTTTTAGTATACCCCCACTTTCTTGCAATCTTGATGGCCGTCTCATTGGCTTCAGCACCACTATTCATAAAAAGTGCCTTCTCATAACCAAAGGTCTCGCAGACATATTTTTCTGCAACGCCAAGTTTATCATTGTAAAATGCCCGGGAAGTTAGCGTCAGTTCTTTTGCCTGGTCAATTAAAGCATTTATAATTCTTGGATGGCAGTGACCCTGATTGACTGCACTGTAAGCGGACAGAAAATCAAAATACCGTTTCCCCTCTACATCCCATAAGAAGACACCTTCACCTTTACTTAGCACAACCGGCAGCGGGTGATAATTGTGCGCGCCATACTTTTCTTCCAGAGAAACTGCCTCCTGACTGTTATTAATTGTCTCCACCATAAATCATCAATTAGAAGTGCAAATCTATCAAAAAGGCGCCTGAAAGCCTAAGGACATATAGTTTGAATACGCTTGTTTATGCGCAATTATTTTTATTGAAATCTGATAAGAGCAGCTGTCTCTCCGATTTAACATGTGCTAAAGAAACAATAGCCGTATTTAACCAACCCCTGTTATCTTTGCGGTTAAATGGAAATTCTTTTTTTGTTTGCCGGAATTGCTATAGGGGCCCTTGCCGCATGGCTTGTTTTGAAATTTAAGTTTTCAAGTGATACACAGGGTGCAGCAGCAAGACTGTTGGTAGAGCAGGAAAAAAATAAAACACTTTCCGCTCAATTAAACGAGCTGAAGCGCGATGTTGACATTGAACGCAATAAATTTCTGGAGGTAAACAATAGCCTTGCTGCTTCTGAAGCTGATTATCGAAATCTCCAGGAAAAACTTCAAGATCAGCGAAAAGAATTTGAGTCTTTGAATGAAAAATTTGCATCGCAATTTAAGAATTTAGCGAATGACATCTTTGAAGAAAAGAGTAAAAAATTTACAGATCAAAACAAGGCAAATATTTTCGATCTCCTCAAACCACTAGGTGAGAAAATCGTTGATTTTGAAAAGAAAGTTGAGGAAACACATAAAGACAACATCTCCCGAAATTCTGCTTTACGCGAGCAGCTTGAAAATCTGCAAAGACTTAATGTACAAATGACGCGGGAAGCAGAAAATCTGACTCGTGCATTACGTGGCGATACTAAAACACAAGGTGCCTGGGGAGAATTTATTTTGGAAAGCATTCTTGAAAAATCAGGTCTCGAGAAAGATCGTGAGTACTTTATTCAAGAATCGTTTACTACAGCAGAAGGAAGATTACGACCTGATGTTATCATTCGCCTTCCTGAAAACAAACATGTGATCATTGACTCAAAGGTTAGTCTTACGGCGTACAATAATTTCGTGAACTGCGATCTGGAAGAAGAGAAAGTCATTTACCTTAAAAGTCACCTGACATCGATCAGGCAGCATATGAAATTATTGGGAGATAAGAACTATCAGAAGAACATTACGGACAACAGTCCGGATTTTGTGATGATGTTCATTCCGATTGAGCCCGCTTACATTCTCGCCATTCAAAGCGAGAAGACGCTTTATGAAGAAGCGCTGGAAAGAAGAATCGTTTTCGTAAGCCCGACACTGCTCATACCCTCCCTTCAGCTGATTAAAAATACTTGGAAGCAGGAGTATCAAACCCGACACGTAATGGATATTGCAAACAAAGCGGGAGATCTGTACGACAAGTTCGTGGGATTTTCGGATGACATGATCACCCTCGGCCGTCATCTGGATACCTCGAAAAAATTCTATGAAGAATCCATGAAAAAATTATCCGTAGGAAGTGGCAATCTCGTTCGCAGGGTTGAGGATTTAAAGAAACTCGGCGCAAAGGCAGGCAAAACTATAGACGCGAATCTTTTAAAACACTCCGAAGATCAAGCTGATTTATTTGAACAGTAAGCCATCAGAATCACGACGAGCCATCAGTGTTTATAGTCGGGTAGATTCAATATATCCTTCCTATATTTTCGACAATGATTTTCTTCAACTCCAACGGCTCAATTAAACCCTGCTTTCCGTAGATAATCTTTCCCCCGGGTGCAATGAACAAAGTGTAAGGAAGGGATCCTTCCCATTTCTTATCCAAGCCCTCAATAAATGCATACTTGTCTCCTTTGAAAATATAGTTCGTCATGGACGCCTGTTTCTTTGTAAGAAAATTCAGGGCATTTGGTTTTCTATTAATTTCGTCCAGACTAATCGTAATCAACTCAAACTCACGGTTTCGATACATTCTGTTCATATCAACAAACTCAGGAAACTCCGTAACGCAGGGCCCACACCAGGTAGCCCAAACGTTGATCAGCTTGTAGTTCATCCCTTCATTTTTCAAAAGAGCTTTTAATTGACTAAGCTCAAGCTCCTCAATTGTAACTTTTTCTTTCGCCCATTCTTCATGCGCCTTGTCAGCATAATCGCGCTTGTCCGGCCATTTTACTGAGCACCCAAAGGTTTTTGTTTTGTCAACTGCGACAGGCTTCCCTGCAATAAGCGCATCAAGTGCGTTTCGTGTGTCATGAGTCTTCGCTGTGCCGGGTTTTTCACCATCGTCTATCCTTCCGGTGTAGCGAAGCGTTCTCTTTTCGTCGAAAATAAAAACATGTGGCGTTGCCTGAGGGCCATACTTCATCGATGCCGCCGATGTTTCCCCATCATACAAGTATGGGAAATTATATTCCTTATCTTTTACCCTAATTTTCATTTCCTCAAAAGTGTCTCCCAGATCAGAATATCCCAATTCATCCAACCGAACCGACAATGGATCATTCGGTGAGATAGCAACAACAGCTACCCCTTTACTCTTGTAGTCTTTTACAAGTTGTTTCAAGCGATCTTCATAAGCTTGGGCCGTTGGGCAATGATTACAGGTAAAAACGATGGCAAGAATTTTATAATCATTGAAATCTTTCAAGGAATACGTTTTTCCATCAGTAGCGGGTAAAGAAAAGTCAGGAGCCTTCGAACCAATTGGAAGCGTTGTTGGATCCTCAGCTGCCCATGCCACCTGACAAATGAGGACGATAAATACAAGTAGTAATTTCATACGTAATACTTTTATTGATAGGTGAAGTTAAAGAAAACCTGATTAAGTCTGTCTCCACTCATGGAAATGCATATATCCTAAAAGCGTATCAACAATTTCAATTACCTGTCGATTGAGAACTTTTTAATGATATTTGCCATTCGCAATATAAATTTGAAGCATGAAAATTTCCCCGGACAATAAACTAAAAAAATTAATTGTAGTGGGTGATCGTGTATTGATCAGGCCGAGTAAACAAAGCGAGAAAACTGCGTCCGGATTATACTTACCCCCTGGAGTACAGGAGAAAGAGAAGATTCAAAGTGGATTTGTGATCAAAGTCGGCCCCGGTTATCCGTTGCCGCTCCCAGCCGATGAGGATGACCTTTGGAAAGCAAAGGAAGATCAGATAAAATACCTTCCCCTGCAGGCTCAGGAGGGAGATCTCGCAATCTTTTTACAAAAGGGAGCTATCGAAGTTATTTACGAGGATGAGAAATATTTTATCGTACCACAATCCTCAATACTCATGCTTGAACGCGAGGAGGACTTATAAAATGGCGGGGCTTTCATTCGATGTTCTTCGAACCGGGAAAAAATATTCGCTTGTGAACTTTGGCGAAAAACATGAATTCACCATTGAGAGCATTTTGGGGAACGGTGATTTTAGAGTAAAGGATCTCCTTACCTTAGAAAGATACCAGTTAAAAGATCTGATTAAGTATGGCAAGGGTGATGATTTTTTGATCGAAGAAATTTGAACAGAAATTCCACTGCGTGGCTTGCGGGTGGTATTCCGGAAAATTTTCAATTGATTTTTATTGACGGTAGAAACATAACGAATATTAACCTCAATTTTAAGTTAAAAATTTATTGTATGAAAATATGGATAGTCTGCGCGTTAAGCGTTCTGTTGAGCGTTGAGGGAATAAGTCAAACTGCCAGCAATCTGCCGGATGATTTTTTAACAAAAGATTTCCATCTGGACCGAAGAAAAAAGCTCCGGGAAAATATGCCAGCGAATTCAGTTGCTGTTTTCTTTGCGAATCCCGTTCGAAACCGGGCGAATGATGTCGATTATATCTATCATCAGGATCCGAACTTTTACTACCTGACGGGCTACCGGGAACCCAATGCCGTGCTACTTATCTTTAAAGGAAAGCAAACCTCTGTCAGTGGAACCGCGTACGATGAAATAATCTTTGTACAGCCACGAAATCCAAACCGTGAAATGAGAGATGGCAGAAGACTTGGGGGAGAAGGCGTAAAAGAGCACCTCGGTTTTCAACAGGCCTTCAGCAATACCGAATTCAAAAAGTACAATGTTGACTTCTCAAAATTCGATGAAGTTCTTTTTTATGATTTCAAAAACGATGTGCGCGACAGTCCGCTCGACTCGGCTGATTTATATAATCTGATTGAACAGTTTAAAGTCAAGGTGAATTATCCGTCGAAAGACCAGCAGATGAACGTTGCGCGGGAAACGCCGAAAAACAATCTAAACACGAAAGCACTTGACCAAATGATGGCTTCGTTGAGAGGCATAAAAACCAGTGAAGAGCTGAATCTCATACGTAAAGCAGTAAGTATTTCCTGCATGGGGCAAAGAGAAGTGATGAAGGCGATAAAGCCCGGTATGTCTGAGCGGGAAATTCAGGGTATCCATGAGTTTGTTTTTAAAAAATATCAGGCTGAAGACCTTGGTTATCCATCTATCGTGGGAGCAGGACACAACGGTTGCATTCTACATTATATCGATAACTACAGACCGAATATCACCAACAAGGAAATGATTCTAATGGATCTGGGTGCCGAATACAGGGGCTATACAGCGGATATAACGCGTACCATACCTGTTTCCGGGAAATTTTCCCCAGAGCAAAAACAGGTTTACGAACTGGTACTCAAAGCACAGGAAGAAGCCATGCTGGTTTGTAAGCCTGGAACCACCTTCCAGGAGTTGACGCAAATAACAAAAACGGTCGTTAACAAGGGGCTTGTTGAGCTTGGAATTCTAGGCAATGAATCGGAGTATCATTTATATTACCCACATGGCTGCTGCCATCATATCGGATTAGATGTTCACGATAAAGGTCATTACGACAAGCTTCAGGAAAATATGGTCATCACCATTGAACCGGGTATCTACATACCTGAAAATGCAAAGTGTGATAAGAAATGGTGGGGTATTGCTGTTCGAATTGAAGATGACTATCTGATAACAAAAGATGGGTACGAACACCTTTCCAAATCTGCTCCCCGAAAAGTGGAAGAAATTGAAGCACTGATGAAAGAACCCAGCCCGCTCGACAATTTTGTGCTCCCTGAACTAAAATAATAAGTCAGGGAAATCAGGTACGGAAGACGTTCTGCACCTGATTTCCCTGATTAATCTTAGAATCGCTCAAGGTTTGAGAAAAAGAAATTTCCTTCTATTGCCGCATTGTCATCACTATCCGATCCATGGATTGCATTAGCTTCGATCGATGTTGCGAAAAGGTTTCTAATTGTTCCCTGATCGGCTTTTTTCGGATCTGTTGCACCGATTAGTTTTCTGAAATCTTCTACTGCATTCTCTTTCTCAAGTATCATGGGAATGATAGCGCCTGAAGACATGTAAGCACATAGGTCCTTGTAGAAAGGGCGTTCTTTATGAACCGCATAAAATTCTCCAGCTTTTTCAGCACTTAGGCGGGTTTTCTTCAATGCTATAATGCGAAAGCCTGCCTCTTCAATCATCTTGGTAATAGCGCCTGAATTTCCTGCGATCACAGCATCAGGTTTAATCATCGTAAAAGTTCTGTTTCCTGCCATATTGGTTTGTCTATTAGTTGCTTAATGTTGTCAAATCCCGTAAACGGCCGCAAAAATAGCATATAAGTCCATAGTCTGACTGGACTGATCATAGTTTTTATGATTAACACCTTAATAAGCCTTAACTATCCTCCAATCATCCTTGAATATGGACTAAAATTCCTCATTTTTGCGCTTTGCTTTCCGTGATAGCACATGCAGAATATTGAGGTATTTAAAGACTATTTGACTACACCGCGCAAGATGGTCATTCTGACGCATTTCAATCCGGATGCGGATGCCCTTGGGTCTTCGCTTGGTTTATCAAGATACCTGAAGAAAAAAGGTCATTCGGTGCTGGTTATTACACCCAGCGATTATCCGGATTTTATCGATTGGATGCCTGCTCAAAACGAGGTGCTGGTATTTCGTAAAGAGAAACCAGAAATATCAGCCCGATACATTCAGGAAGCGGAAACAATTTTTTGCCTTGACTTCTCAAGCCTGAACAGGATTAATGACTTAGGTGACTTAGTTAGAAATTCGCACGCCACGAAAGTGTTGGTTGATCACCACCTGGAGCCTGAGAAATTCGCAGATTTTGAACAATGGGATGGCACTGCTGCATCAACCGCAGAGCTCGTCTACCAACTAATCGTTGAATTAGGTGACAAAGACCTTGTGGATAATGACATGGCCGATTGCTTGTATGCTGGTATTATGACCGACACCGGTGGATTTCGTCATTCTAACACGAACAACAAAGTCTTTAAGATAGCTTCGGAATTGGTAGAAAGAGGCGCAAATCCTTATAAGGTCTCTAAGCTTATTTATGATAATAATACGATAGAGAGGCTTAGGCTTATGGGATATGTATTAAGTGAGAAACTTCAGGTTCTCCCCGAATTTCGTACGGCATACATGGTACTTTCCTCGGATGAGTTGAAGCGATTCAGTTCTCAAACTGGAGACACGGAGGGGTTAGTAAATTATGGCCTTTCAATAAAAGGTATCAGGCTTTCGGTGATTATATCTGACCGGCGGGAAAACATAAAGCTATCGTTGCGGTCGCTGGGAAGCTTTTCTGTAAATGACATGGCACGTACACATTTTGAAGGTGGCGGTCATAGAAATGCCGCCGGAGGCCAAACCACGCTCACATTAGAAGAAACACTGAAAAAATTCATTGATCTTCTTCCTCTCTACAAAGATCAGCTTTTGGCCGATTAACAACCAACATCAATTACAACCTTTTACAACTATAAACTGTCTAACAAAACGAATTATGAATAGAATATCACTTGTGCTGATCGGTATGATCTTGTTCTGCGCTGCTTGTACAACTTCTGAAAAAGAAACACCAAATGGATTTAAGTTCAAGGTAGTCAAAGCCGGAGACGGAATACTTCCTAAAAAAGATGAAATAATCGTTTTTGAATATATGTTGAGAGATTCTAAAGACTCTGTTTGGAACGACACATATACTCAAGGAATGCCGATTGGTCTTCCAATTGCAGATAGCGCAGCGCTCGCAACGGAAAAAGGAATGTTTCAGATGTTTCGGATGCTCTCTAAAGGCGATAGCATCAGTGTAACAATGCCGGTTAACAAATTTTTTCAGGAGATTTCCGGGGGGCCTGCTCCGCAGGGTGTTGATACAACCCTGAACGTTTCTTATTTCATTAAAGTGAAAGATATCATGGGAATGGATGAATACCGCGAGTTTCAAATGGCATTAATGGAGAAAGCGAAAGAAGGCCAGGTCTCTAAAGATGCTGTGATAATCACCAAGTATTTGGCTGACAATAATATCAATGCACAGCAAAATGAAAACGGCCTGATGTACGTAATACACACCAGTAAAGGAGGCCCCAAACCAACTATTGCAAATTGTGTTGAAGTAAAGTATAAAGGATCATTCTTGTCAAATGGACAGGTATTCGACCAAGGCGAAAAAATCGCATTCCCCCTGGACCGGGTTATTCCGGGATGGCAACAAGCTATACCGTTGCTCGGTGTTGGTGATTCTGCGACCTTTTTCATTCCATCGGGTCTTGCATACGGTCAGCAGGGGGCCCAAGGCGTAATACCGCCGAATGCAATTTTAATTTTTGATGTCGCGTTGACGGGTATTGGTACTGGTTTTGACCAGGCCACGGGTAGTTGTAACTAATAAAAACATTTAATTTATGAGGAAATTTTTTGAAGGGTTTGTGTTTTGTGCGCTAGTGACGTTGGTATTACCTTTTGTCTTATCATCGTGTATGGATTCTGGAAATCCGGAAGATCCAGCAGCACAACTTTTACAGGATATTGAATCGATTGACAGTTTCTTAGAGAGCACCAATACTACAGCTGTGGAACATGTAACAGGTGTCCGGATGGTGGTCACTGAACTTGGAACTGGGTTGCCCGCTATGCAGTCTAACTCCGTGGACGTTGATTACGTCGGCAAGCTATTCACTACAAATGCGACGTTTGACCAGGGGAATGTAAAAGGAATTCTTTCTAACTACATTGCCGGATGGCAAATTGCAATGGCAACACTTCCGGCTGGAACAAAGGCGACTTTGTACATACCTCCTTACTGGGGTTACGGAAATCGCAATCAAGGTTCGATTCCACCTAACTCGATTTTGGTTTTTGATGTGAACTTCAAAAGTGTTGTGCAATCATCACAAGAACGCCAACGACTTGCTGCTGATACCGTGGCGATAGATACTTACCTTGAGTCAAAAACAATTGAAGCAATTAAGGATACTACAGGTATGCGTTACGTTGTGAATGAAACAGGAACTGGCGCAATTCCAACCTGGTTTGACAAAGTGAAGGTAAAAATAAGCTATAGACTGTTGACGGATGACACCAAAGTTGTCGCTGTGATTGACAGGGAACCTACCGAAGATTTCAATAGCTGGGTAGTAGACTACGTCCATGGGATACAAGTTGCACTGCAAAAACTTCCGGCGGGCTCGAAGGCAACCTTATATATTCCCTCCGGACTGGGCTTTGGGCCTTTAAGCAGAAGTGAACAAGGCGGCGCTGTTGTTATCCCTGCGAATGCCAACCTCATTGTTGATTTGGAATTTATATCGCTAGTGCCCTAATGAAGTTATGCTTTGCTACCAACAACCAGCATAAACTGGATGAAGTTAAGCGGGCGATCGGTGAATCTGTTCAATTACTGAGCTTAAAGGATATTGGTTGTTCCGAAGAATTGCCCGAAACGCGTGATACGCTGGAGGGCAATTCTCTTCAGAAAGCTGAATATGTTTTCGCGAACTACGGAGTAGCCTGCTTTGCCGATGACTCCGGGTTAGAAGTTGATATATTACAAGGCGCCCCGGGTGTGTACTCTGCACGTTATGCAGGAAACCATAGAAGCGACGAGGACAATATAAGCCTGCTACTTAGTAATCTTGAGAATGCAAGCAACCGAACAGCAAGATTTCGAACAGTCATTACGTTGATAGGTATCAGCCAAGAGCCGGTTTTCTTCGACGGAATTGTTAAAGGACATATTACCACAGAAAAAAGAGGGACGTCCGGATTTGGCTATGATCCAGTTTTTGTTCCTGAAGGACTTGACTTAACATTCGCAGAAATGAGTATCGCTGAAAAAAACAGATTAAGTCATCGCGGTCTGGCTGTTGAAGAACTTAAGACCTATTTAAAAAGTCTTGCGCTTAAGCGTGAAAAGTAATTTGTAATTTGGCGCCCATGCGGCAACCTTACACCATCGGCATCACAGGCGGCAGCGGATCCGGAAAAACCTACTTCATTAAGAAACTATCAGAACAATTCCGTCCCGAAGACATTTGCCTCATTTCGCAGGACCATTATTACAAGCCGCGTGAGATACAAATTATAGATCCTCATGGAGTCCAGAATTTTGATTTACCTACGTCTATAGATCGCGAAAAGCTGGAAGATGATATTCTGAAATTAAAGCGGGGTGAGATACTTTTCAAACCAGAATACACTTTTAACAACCCTAATGCCACCTCGCGGATACTTGAATTCAGACCTGCTCCGATTCTTATCATTGAAGGATTGTTTGTTCAGTATTTCCCGGAAATTGAAAAGGAGCTTGACCTCAAAATTTTTATTGAAGCAAAAGACTATGTCAAACTTAGCCGCAGGATCAGGCGTGACAATGAAGAAAGAGGGTATGGGTTAGATGACGTTCTTTACCGATATCAAAACCATGTAATGCCAGTTTATGAGTCGTTGATTAAACCCCTTAAACATAAAGCAGACCTTATCATTCCTAACAATCATAACTTTGAACATGCACTTCATATCCTGGCAAGTGCTCTGAGGACTCACCTCAAGTAAGTTTTAAAAAAAAGAGGCACCCCATCATTGAAGTGCCTCTCTGTTATAATCTATAAATTGTAATTCTGTGTCGTTTACGCAAGAGCCTTCTTGACTTCCTTGCCTTCTTTCGGTTGCTTCTTAATTGCATCGAAATCCAACACAACCGGAGCGGCCATAAAGATTGAAGAATAGGTTCCAATGCCCACACCAATCAGTAGCGCAAATGAGAATCCTCTCAATACCTCACCACCAAAAATTAACAGAGCAAACACCACAAGAAGTACAGTACCCGAAGTAATGATGGTTCGGTTTAAGGTACTGTTGATGGCATCATTGAAAATTTTGGATCTGTCATGGCTTGTCCCCATCCCCAAATATTCTCGGATACGATCGAATACGATAACCGTATCGTTGATGGAATATCCAATAACGGTAAGAATGGCAGCCACGAACACCTGGTCAATCTCAAATGCAATTCCGAACAGGCCGAATATTGCAAAGGTTGCAATTACAAACAACGCATCGTGCAGAAGGGCGACTACAGCACCCGCGCTGAATTGCCACTTTCTGAATCGCATTAAGATGTAGATAAAGATTGCCAGCAGTGCAAGCAACCCGGCTTTCAACGAGGCACGTTTGATATCGTCCGCAACGGTTGCAGCAACTTTCGTAGAACTTGAAATCGTGAAATGCTGATCATCAACTTTGGAATCATCCTGAATATATTTCAAACCGGTCGACTTCTCTAGTCCGCTTACCAAAGTATTCTTCACTTTTTCATCAGCAGTTTCAGCATCGTCAGCAATTATATACGACGTTGTAACCTTAACCACGTTGTTACCGCCAAAATTCTTTACCTCGGTCCCTGCACCTTCGAAACTTGCTGTAAGGTCAGATTTAAGTTCTGTGGCCTCGACAGGTTTATTGAACGTCACCGTATACGATCTTCCTCCTTTGAAATCAACCCCGAAGTTCAATCCGTAAAAAACAATAACAAGAATACCAATAAGGATGTATGTTGAAGAGAATATATAGGCCAGTCTTCTTTTTCCCACAAAATCAAAGTTCAGGTCAGACGCTTTGAAATTTGAAATAAAAGTTTTGAAGTGAATATTACTTTCATCACCTCTTTTAGCAACAATCCAGTCGATAACCACGTGTGAAATATAAAAGGCTGTAAAAAACGTAGTGGTGATACCCACCATCAGCGTTATCGCAAAACCTTTCACTGCGCCCTGCCCAAATAAGTAAAGCATAAGAGCTGTTAAGAAAGTGGTGATATTCGAGTCAAAGATTGTCCAGAATGAACGTTTAAACCCCTGATGAATGGCTTCCCGAAGCGGTTTACCATGTCGCATTTCCTCACGGATACGTTCATAAATAATTACGTTCGCATCGACGGCCATACCCATCGTTAGTACAATACCAGCAATACCCGGAAGAGTCAAAGACGCATCCAATTGAGCCAGTACGCCCAACACGAAGAATAAGTTAAAAACAAGAGACAGGTTTGCTACTGCACCACCTTTACCGTAATAGGCGATCATAAAAATGACGACCAGTGACAACCCGCAAGCGATAGAGAAAACGCCCTGACCCCGTGCTACTTTTCCGAGTGTCGGGCCGATGATCGCCTCTTCAACAATCCTGGTTGGAGCAGGAAGAGAACCTGCCTTAAGAACATTTGCTAAATCTTTTGCTTCTTCAGGAGTGAAGTTTCCGGAAATTTGAGAATTACCATTTGGGATCTCGCCGTTTACAGAGGGAGCGGAATAAACAGTGTTGTCAAGAACGATGGCAATTCTGCCTTTCGGACTTTTACTGGCTGCTTCTGCCGTCCACTTTGCCCAAATGCGCGTACCTGAAGCGCTCATATTCATACTAACAGCTGGCTGCGCGTATTGATCGAGATCACTGCGCGCCTCTGTTATTACCGTGCCATCTAATTTTGCCTTTCCATTTCTACCTACTTCCAAAAAGAATAATTCGAGAGCCTCTTTTCCGGAAAGATCCTTGTCAGGTTTATTTGCCCAAAACACATTAACGGTCTTTGGTAGAATATTGCGAATATCTGCACGCTTGAAAATGGAATTGATTTTTGATGTATCCCTTACTTCATAGCGAAAAGAACCTGGAGGTGTGCTTAGTGAAAAGAGTGGTGAGATATTAAGATTCTGGAGTGAATCTAATCCTTTCGAAGCGTCTGTGCTCGCTGTATCGGTCGCTGCCGCCTGAGTACTGTCACCATCACCAAGAAGAGCGGAAAGATCTTCGGCTTTATTTTCAACAGCCGAAGTTTCACTTCCTTGTTTGGAGACAGATGTGACTCTTTGTTCTTTCACGAGAACATCGTTTATTGCAAGGAGGGACGTATTCAAAGTACTGGGATCAACCACATCCCAGAACTCCAGTTTGGCCACGCCTTGTAACAGCTTGCGCACACGCATTGGGTTATCAGCTCCTGGAATTTCAATTTGAATTTTTGCTGTTCCTGGTAACCGCTGTATTACCGGTTGAGAAGTCCCGAATTGATCAAGACGATTTGTTAAAATCGTGTATGATCTATCAATTGCGCTTTCAATTTCTCCATCAATAACTTCTATTACTTTATCATCGCTATCATTTGTTGCTATACGTCCCTTGGTTACAGCATTTGCAAAAATGGATGTGAGGTTCCTGTTTGGATTAGCTTCTTTGAAAGCACTAAAGAACAGATCACTGAAATTTCGTTGACTTGTTGCCTGCTCTGTTCGCGCTCTGGCCAAGGCCTTCAGGAATGACGAGTCCTGACTGTTAGCACTTAAACTTTTAAGGATATCTACAGGCGACACTTCTAACGTAACGTGCATTCCTCCCTGCAGGTCAAGACCAAGACTCAGCTCGTTGTCCTTTACTTCTTTATAAGTATATTCTGCTCCAAAGAGATTGTATACCGGAAGATTCCAAACGGAATCAAGGTAAGTTTGCTTCTTGTTTAAATTAACAACGCCACTTTGACTGGTAGCATATTCAATTGCATCGTCATTTACACCACGTGACACGTAGGTAAACGAGAGATAGTACAAGCACAGGGCAGTGATTACTACCGTGAGAAATATTATTAAACCTTTGTTTTGCATATTATATCGATAAAAAATTTCTGAAAATGTTTTCTGACACTAAATACCCTTAAAGGGCAAAGGAAATTCAAATGCCTTAGGGCGCATTGGGGGATATTACACCATCAAAAAATCTCTTAAACAGGAAATTGGGTGTTGCCAGAATTTCAAAGTATCCCTTCTCTGACTCTTTTCTCTCAAAAAGAATTTCAAAGAGGAAAACCATAGCTTGATTCACGACAACGTGCGAGGGGGATGGGAGACTGCTCGACGGTTGAGAAATATACACCTCGTTATCATCGTTTGACTGATCGTCGTGTTGTTCAACGTCAGCCACGTCCTGCATGAAATATGCATTGGATTCAAAAGCAAAAAACTGAGAGAATACAACGACTACTACTGTAAGTGTTACAGCGGCGGTTAGGCGATCGATTTGTATTTTTGGTCCGCTCATTTACGATTTACAAGGGGTACAAAAGTATTGATTCGTGGCTGAAATACAAGAAGATTAACGCTACAATGCACTCTTCTTGCAAAACCATCTCTGCACTACGGATTGAGAATCGATTAATCGTAGTTAACACATCCACAACAACACAATCTACGCGAGTAAATTAATAGCAATGAAAACCCTGGCTCCATTACAGACAGGGGCTTTGATAAAAAATAGGCAACGACCTGCCTGCCGGGCAGGCTTACCCTCCCAGGTCCGCTATAAAAATCGGGCGTAGTACTACAGCGTACGCAGCAGTGTTTCGCAAAGCGTATCAGCGCTGGTAGCTACAGGTAAGAGGAGGAGCAAAAAAAAGCCCCGGGATTTCTCTCGGGGCTGTGATAAAAAATAGGCAACGACTTACTCTCCCAGGTTCTACCCTAGTACCATCAGCGCGGGTGGGCTTAACTGCTCTGTTCGGAATGGGAAGAGGTGATCCCCACCGCTATTGTCACCTTAAACTCTTTAGTATGTAGTCCG
>JBGTEP010000091.1:0-2414 GCA_041747735.1 Chryseolinea sp. | reverse complement strand
GTGACGCTTACATTATTCCATTTCAGTTCCGTCAACTGATGCAAAATCTGATCGGAAACGCTCTTAAATTTTCAAAACCAGGTGTACCGCCACATATCAAGATTGATAGTAGCCATATCGTTTACGACAAGGAAAACGATGGCAAACTCGTATTTGGCAAAGAATATTGCCACGTTACCGTAACGGACAATGGAATAGGATTCGAGCCCCATTTCTCCAAACGGATTTTTGAAGTATTCCAACGGCTTCATAGCAAAGATAAGTACCCTGGAACAGGGATTGGTCTGGCAATCGTAAAAAAAATTGTTGAAAATCATAAAGGCTTGATAACAGCAACAAGTGAACTGAATGAGTGGACTCGTTTTGATATTTATCTCCCATCAGATCCACACGCATGATGTTTCCTGTTCGCTTGAACACTTATCATCACTCAAATTTCTAACTAATCACCCGACGTTTTTCTTTGGCATCAATTTAACTGCTTTGGGAATAGATCTCAATAGCGTTTTTTAAATATGAAAGCAGAAATTGTCACATCGGATTTTAAAAACTGGCAGTTAAAATTCGGCGTTAGAAGTCAGATTGAATCCACTAACCAGCTTATAGTAACAGGATACGTTTTATTAAATCCTTCTGCATGACTGGCTTCAACGAGGCTACCGCATTTGGTATTGTAGCCAGCTCTCTTACCACTATGGCTCTGTTACCCCAGTTACTCAAACTCATTAAAGAGAAGAAATCGGGTGACATTTCACTCCTCATGATATTTGTCCTTTTGGCAGGCTTTGGATGTTGGATCTATTATGGGTTTCTCAAAAGTGATTACATTATCATTATAGCAAACATCATCTCATTTGTGCTTAACAGTAGTATAGCCATCCTCTCAATTCGCTATAAAAATGCTAGTTGACTCAAACCCTTCTTACATGAAACAATGAGCAAATAATTCCACAATGATTGTGGAATTCATCACTCACTTTTCAACTCAGACTGTATATTTTGTTGATTTGGAATTTCAACTTTGAAAGTCGTCCCGATATTTTCAGTTGACTCTATATGTATCTCACCTTTCAGTTTGCTTATTGCCTCCTTGACAATATAAAGTCCTAATCCCGATCCCTCGGTGTGGTTCGTTGCGCGGTAAAACATGTCAAATACTTTTTCCAATGCTCCAGCTTTTATACCTATTCCATTATCCTCGAACAGAAGGAATGCTTTATTTTCTTCCACTGTGACAGCGATATGAAAATAGCAATTGTCTTTCCGCTCATCATGATACTTTATAGCATTCGATATAAGGTTACTTATAATCACTGATATTCGGTAGGAATCAGACCAGAAGGAGAGGGGATCGACAACGGTCACCCGAATCCGAATTTTATCTACGCCGGTCATAAACTGCATCTTATCCAGCGTTTCGTTAATAATTTCCCGGAAATCAATTTTTCCGATTTGAGGTTCCTGGCGCGCATTTCGGGCGTAGTCTAGAATTTCCTTTAATGTCTCATCAAGTTTGTGGACGCTACTCTCCATCATCTCATGATAATGGTGTATACTATCTAAGCTCGTTTCATATTTGGCAAGATTTATCAATCCAAGCACTGACATTAAGGGTGCTCTAAGGTTGTGCGACACGCTGTAAACCAGACTATCCAGCTCTTTATTTATTTTTGTAAGCTCTTTATTTTGCGTAGCCAGTGACTTGATTGCGAGCTGTTTAGCTTCTTCAGCCGATTTATGCTTTAACGCATTTCGAATAGCACTGGGTAATCTGCTTAGATTTGATTTGAGCACATAGTCGTCGGCACCTCGCTTAATACAACTCACAGCAAATTCATCTGAAACGGCGCCGGTCACCAGAATAAATGGAATGTGGGATTCTTTTGCTCTGCATATTTCCAACGCATCTATGGAGTTAAACTGTGGTAGCGAATGATCGGAGAGTATAACATCAGGCTCGAAATCGGTGAGCTCCTTTAAGTAGCTTTCTTTCGTATCCACCATCATGGCTTCTACATCCATCCCACTGTCTGTAAGCGCCAAACTAATTATTTCAAAATCGATATCGTCATCTTCAAGGCAAAGTACTCTTAATACAGACATGACAGTTTATTTTTTAGCGTGACTAATCGCCAGTTTCCTCCAAACAGTTTCCGTGTTCGATCCGTTCTATAAATCACCAAATTTTTAGGATCGGTAGATTTACGGTCTGTGTCCCCTTGCAAGTTCATCGAATTTAATAAATTTCGGTTACGGTAGTGTAACGGATACTGTATGTAAAAAATTATGCCAAACCTCCTGGGTACTGGCGCAATACTTGATAACCGAAAGCGAATCTGAAGTTTTATCATGTTCCTTAACGTCAAATGAACTGGTCAATATGAAAACCAAAACCTCAACCAAAGAAAAAAAGC
>JBGTEP010000090.1:0-271607 GCA_041747735.1 Chryseolinea sp. | reverse complement strand
AACGGAAAAAGTCACCCTCTTAAAGGATGACTTCTTTGTGGGAGCTGAGGGGTTCGAACCCCCGACCCTCTGCTTGTAAGGCAGATGCTCTGAACCAGCTGAGCTAAGCTCCCATTATTTTGGACTGCAAAAGTATCACAGATTTTGGTATGTGCAAAAAAACTTTTCTTGGATTTACTAATTGTTCGGGTTCCAATTATCCAGGCTTTTGGCCGACTCTCCCGGCGGTGTATACTGCTGGCAGTCCAACGAAATATCCAATTGTGTGGACGGCCTCTTGAATTGCCCTTTTTTATATTTCAGATAAGGATCGGCGTAAACCTTTAACATAAATCTGTCCCAAATCGGCAAAGCCGTCCGTCCCCCTGTGCCTAACGACCACTGTCTGAAACGAATTCTACGTTCGTCACCGCCAACCCACGCGCCGGAAACTAAATCGTGTGTTATCCCGATGTACCATCCGTCAGCCCCATCACTCGTCGTTCCGGTTTTACCCCCAATTTCATTATCCTCCTTCAGCTGTCTGCTTATCGCGCGGGAGGTACCGCCTTCTTCGTCTACACCACCCATGAACATGTGCACCATTTTGAAAGCGGTGTGTTCACTAATAGCCTGACGCGTCTTCGGAACTCGATTCTCTATAACATTTCCATTTTTGTCTTCAATTCTGGTAATATAATAGGGCACCGTGTACGCACCCAGATTTACAAACGTTGTGTAACTACCCACTATTTCGTGCAAGGAAACATTGCTTACCCCTAGCGACAACGTTGGTACCGCATCAAGCCGACTACTTATTCCCGCTCTCCTGGCAAACGAAATTATGTTTTCAACTCCAACACGTTGTAATACCTGGGCAGTAATTGAGTTCTTGGATTTTGCCATCGCCTGGCGCAACGTGAGCCAATCTCCTGTTCCATAGTCACCTTCTGCATTAGCGGGTGTCCATGTTTTCGATGGTGATCCCGAAAGGGTAATGGTGGGAGAAATATCCTGTAATTTGAAGCATGGATGAAAGCCGACTTCCATAGCAGCACCGTAAACAAAAGGCTTAAAGGTGGACCCAGGTTGATGCAATGCCTGTCGCACGTTATCAAATTTAAAGTACTTATAATCAATCCCACCGACCCATGCTTTTATTTCCCCGGTTTGCGGATCAATCGAAACGAAGCCGGTCTGCAAAAATCGTTTGTAGTACCTCAGTGAATCCATGTGACTGAACAACGTATCGCGTTCTCCATCCCAGGTAAAAACAGTCATCGGTCTTTTGAGCTTCAATAAAAGATTCACGGAATCATTGCCGGCGCCATACCTAGCTACTAACGTCCTGTACACATCCGTCTGTTTAATTCTTGATTCAAGAAAACCATCGGACTCAGTGCCTCCATCACTTGTCCATGGATCCCGCCCTTTCCAATGTTTGTCAAAAACTTTTTGTTGTTCCCTCATGCTTTCCGTTACAGCCTCGACCGCGTAACGTTGCATCCTGCTATCTATCGTCGTATAAATTTTTAAACCTGAACTCAACAGATTATAACCATGCTCCTTGCACCACTTTTTCAAATCATTTTCAATAGCAGTTCTGAAATACGGTGCAAGCCCGTCGTTCTGATTTTGAACAGAATAGTTCAAAGCAATCGGAAGGCTCCTGATAGAGTCATACGCTTTCCTGGTTTTTATCCAACCGTGAGAAAAAAGTTTGGTAAGTACCTGATTCCTCTTTGACAAAGCATTCTTTGGATTTCTTCGGGGATTGAAAAGGGAAGAATTCTGTAACATCCCAACAAGTACGGCAGCTTCCTGAATGTTAAGATTACTGGGCTGCTTACCAAAATATGTTTCCGAGGCAATTTTTATCCCGTAAGCATTACTACCGAATTCGCATGTATTCAAGTACAATGCGATAATCTCTTCTTTCGTAAAATTTCTTTCCAGGTCGATAGAGATAATCCACTCTTTTGTTTTTTGCATGATTCTCCTGGGCAATTTTCCCCAACGGGCAATACTTCCATCCATCTGCGGATTGATAGTGTAAAGATTTTTAGCCAGCTGTTGTGTGATTGTACTTCCGCCACCTTTCGCGGAAACATTGAATGTAATAACGCCATATAATACTCTGAGGTATGAAGGAAAATCCAAACCCGAGTGCCCGCGAAACCGATGATCCTCCGAGATTAAAAGGGTATTGATAAGATCGGGTGATAACTCATCGTACGTAATCTGACTTCGGTTGAAAAGAAAATACCGCGCAAGTGAAACACCATCGGCTGAAATCAATTCTGAAGAAAGGTCATTTTGCGGATTCTCAATAGCCTTGAAGTCTGGCATTTCACCGAACCATCCAAAGAGATTACTTCTTACGGAAAGTATATACGCAGGAGCACCTAAAAGCAGACCGCCGACACCCATCCAGATGACTAGTGCAAGTCTTCTATACCACTTGTTCTTCAAAAGCAGAATCCTCTTTACCTTTTGACGAAACGTTTCTTCTGGTTGATTGACGTTTTGGTTCATTTACAGTGCCGCAAAATATATAATGAAGTACATGCTACCTAACGTTAATGATTTTAGCGTTTGCTAGCCTATGTAGTAACACTGCTGTACGTTTAGCTTGGATCGGTAACGTTCTTGGGTCAGCTGTTTCATTTATCGTATGGCCATACGAACTTCTTGGACCTAATCCATCCATAGCCATGTCCACGTAACCTGATGTAAATGAAATATCTGCGGCACCGGCATCGCGCGGATTGACTGCCGTTACGGATCCAAAGCCGAGATCCTGACTTACTGCATCGTAGTATTTCAGCAGTGCATAATTACCGGGTGTAGGAGCCAGCGGAGGATATCCCTCATTGAAAACAATTTCTGCCCGCGTGTTTGGAAGATGGTTTTCAACGATCTCCGTCATTGTATTTTGTACTCGCTTTAATTGCTCAGGAGATACAGCACGGATATCGCCAGTAATTACTACATCTTTGGCGACAATATTGTTTTTCCCGAAAGCCTTTCCTCCATTCGCATCAGCATCGTATTCCACATCTGATCCACCCAGAACAACGCCTGGATTGAAGGTGAGGTCTTTCTCCTTAGAAAGGGCTTCGTAAAACCCGATCAGAATTCGGCTTGCTTCGTAGATCGCACCCGCACCTATTTTTTCTGTAAAAAGCTGAGAAGAGTGAGCAGGAACTCCACTTACCTTCAGTTCCCAATCGGACGAACTTCGTCTGGAAATGTTGGCAGTTTCTATTCTTCCATCACCATCTTCAAAGCCGAGGGCAATATCAGCTCGCTTTGCAGCTTCGATCAACTCAAACCTCGCCAGTGAAAGAGGATCACCACTCAATTCTTCATCTCCCGTCATCACAACAATAATATTCATGTTCTTCAAGACATCCGCTTTTTTCAAAGCCTGAAGTGCTTGAAACATGATAACATTTCCCCCCTTCATATCCCCTACCCCAGGGCCATGCACCGTCGAATCATTTATTGCACTAAAAGTTTGAAATGGGCTGGATAACTCAAATACAGTATCCAAATGGCCAATAAGCAAAATCGTTTTCGCAGTCTTGCTTCCTTTATATTCTGCGATAAGGTGACCGGCCCTATTGAACGGTTTACCATCAACCCAACGCGTTGTAAATCCCAAAGCATCAAACCTTGCTTTAAATACCTGACCGACTTGGTATACACCATCAAAGTTCATTGTCCCACTGTTGATGTTAACCACTTCCTCCCAAAGTTTGAGCGCTTCCGGATTATTGGCATTTACGTATTGTGCAATTTTCTTTTCAATCCTGGAAAGCTGCCCGATTACCGACTGCACAACAACCAGACAAAGTGTTAATAGTAGGAACGACCTCTTATATAATGGATGCATAGAATAAACTGGAAAGGATGTGCGTTAATACTTAACTTTAAGGAGCAAAATACAACCAAAACTGCTCTTTTTAGTATTTTAACAAAGGACATTGCCCTTTTTCAGTTGGTTTAATATTTGTCACGTATTTTTGCACAACCATTTTTTTAGCTTTTGAAAATTTTCAAAAAAATACTTTTTTATTTTACGCTGGTTTGTGGAGTACTGGTGGTTTCGCTTACGATTTCGGTATTCCTGTTTAAGGACAAAATTATCAGGCAGTTCATTACGGAAGCGAACAAACAACTCAATACCCCTGTAAAAGTTGGAGAAATAGATATATCGGTGTGGCAGAACTTCCCCAGACTCTCCATCGTAGTGAAAGATGTATATGTAGAAGACAGTCATCCGGGTTTATACCCGCTGCTTAATGCTGGTGAGGTAAGCTTCCAACTTAATTTGGTTGATGTCTGGAATGAACGATATATCATTCAGGGTTTGCAGATAAAAGACAGCGAAACGAATCTGAAAATAAATGCCAAAGGAGAAAATAACTATACCGTCGCTAAAGAGGATGCACCAAGTGGAAGTGGCGCTGTAAGCTTTGAACTTAACAAGGTAAAGCTTGAAAATACTATCGTTAACTACAACGATCTTAGTACTTCGCAAGAACACACCTACACCAGCAAAAAACTGATCGCTTCTATACAATCCGCAAATAATGTTTACAATATCATTACCTCGGGGGAATTAACAACCCGGAAGATAAAAGTCAATCAAAATTCCTTCCTGGAAGGAAAATCCTTCGAGATAAAGAGCAGCCTCGTATTCGACGATACACAAAAGTCCCTTTCCATAAAGCCGTCACAATTAACGTTGAAAAATGCAGCGTTTAATCTTGCAGGAGAATACAGGTGGAAAGAAAAAAACGTGATCGACCTGACTACAGATGCTAAGGATGCCAATATTCAGACTTTACTATCGCTTTTTCCGGAATCGGTCTCTCAAAAATTAACAAAGTATCAAAGCAAAGGGGACGTATACCTTACGGCAAAATTAAAGGGAGAAATTAGTGCCAGTAAAAATCCTTCCCTGTCAGTCGACTTCGGGTTTACAAACACCACCATTTTTCATCCGGAGTATAAATCACGGATCACAGAGGCTCGTTTGAAAGGATCATTTGCTTGCGGAAATATCATGGATATGAGTACTGCTGTATTAGTACTGAAAGATATTGATGGAAAGCTAAACGATGAACCCTTTGCAGCTAACCTGGTAATTCAGAACTTCAAAAACCCGGATGTTATTTGCGACTTTAAGGGACGTGTTGTTGCTGAAGCATTGCTTGGCTTTTTCCCGATCCCGAATATTCAAAAGGTATCGGGCTCATTTCTAGCAGATATTTCTTTTAAGGGAAGAATTGAACTGCTGAAACAAAAGGCAACAGCCCAACGGGTAAGCACGCAGGGAACAATCGATCTTCAAAACATCGGCTTAGTTTACGGAGCAGATAAAATTGCACTGCAGAATCTTAACGGCAACTTGCAGTTCAGCAACAACGACCTTGCGCTTAGCAATGTGTCTGGAAAATTGGGCAACAGTGATTTCACCTTTAATGGTTTTTTTAAGAACATAATCACCTTCCTGCTTTTTGAAAATCAGCCTATTGGAATTGAGACTGATCTGAAGTCCAACTTTCTGGATGTAGATCAACTTTTTGCCATTGGATTCGGTAAACCTGCTGCCGGCACGAATCAGGAATATGAATTCGGTATTTCACGAAACATTAACCTTAATTTCAATTGCGATGTAAAAGGACTTCGGTACAGGCGCTTTCATGCAACCAACGTGAGGGGTGACTTACTGGTAAAAAATGAAATGGCTGTGTCCCGGAAAATCTCCTTTAATGCAATGGGTGGTGACATGACATTCTCAGGGATTGTGGATGCCCAAAACAAAAAAGCAATTGATCTGGTCAGCTCTTTCAAGCTTAATGGGATTTATCTGGATAGTATCTTCTATGTATTTGAAAACTTCGATCAGGATTTTATTCAGGATAAACACCTGAAAGGACAAACCACAGCAGATGTTAACCTGGAAATGGTATTGAATCAAAATTTGAAATTGTTTTCAGAAACACTCATCGGCGATATCAGTGCCAGCATAAAAAATGGCGAGCTGAATAATTTTGAGCCCATGAAAAGCCTAAACCGCTTCTTAAACGATGCAGGTTTAAGTAAAATGCGCTTCGCAGATATCAAAAACGATATCCATATTGAAAACAAAACAATTTATATTCCTCAAATGGAAGTGCGGACAAATGTTACAGCTATTAAAGTCAGTGGCACCCATACATTTGATCAGCGAATTGACTACCGCATTATAGCTCCCCTTCGCAACAACAAGAATATCAATTCGACGGAAGCAAAGGGAGCGCTGGAAGAAGATGGATCCGGGCAAAGCAAGTTGTTTCTCAAAATCACCGGCACAACAGATGACTATAGGGTAGCATATGATACGGAGGCTGTAAGGAAAAAAATTGCCAGTGACCTTAAAAAAGAAGTACAGGAATTAAAAGATGCCTTCAAAAACAAAGGCACACAAAAGAAAAAAGAAATTGAATTGGAAAACGATGAGTACTTTGATTGGGATGATAATCAATAGCCGCTTACGAGATTGCTTGCTTTAAGAAATCATTTAACGGCTTCGCAGCCTTCATCGTATCGACCAGATTTTTTAGAAATTTCTTTTCGCTCAGCTCAGTGTCTTTGAACGCATGAGTGACAACAAAACTCTTTAACTTTAGCCATTCCACATGCGGATGTTCCTTCTCAAATCCTTTTGGAGGATTCTTTAACTTATCATCATCCCAAAACTTAGTAAAGTATTTTTTGAATTTTTTATCCTTAAAATTTTTCTCCAACTGCTCGCCGTTGTAATCAATTTCCTGTCTGATCTTTATTAGATTTTCTGGTATTGGCTGAAATAACCCCACAGCCACAAAGCTCTTATTCCCTGGCTCTACATGAAAATAGTATCCCGGTGTTCCCATTCCCTTACCTGTCGAAGAAAACGCTGCGCTTATATTCTTCTTGTACGGACTTTTATCTTTGCTAAAGCGTACATCACGATAAATCCGAAAGGTTAATTTTTTAGGATTAAGTCCAGACAAAGTATCATCAAAACCTATCATCTCTTCTAAGAGATCAACAACAAACAATTCAAACCCCGTTTTTACTTCAGTGTATCGGGCTTTATTTTTTTCAAACCACTCGCGGTTATTGTTTTTACTTAAAGTTGTAAGAAATTTTAGCGCACTCTCAAAATTCATAACGTATACTTGGTATAAATGATTTTCAGGTTTGTTGATTTCTACTTATGGAAGTCTAAAGAAATTCCAGAACTGTTTCGAGACCAATACCCCGTGAAGCCTTTATTAAAATTGTCGCGTCTTCCAGTGGCGTTTGTTTTAATTCTTCAGCAAGCAATGCCTTGTTTTGAAACAACATGGCGCGCGGATATTCGGCTCTGGCCGACTCCATAAGCGTACCACAGAGGTATACTTTATCGAAGTTCCATTGTTGCAACTGTCGACCTATGCTTCGGTGTTCCTTCTCCGCATCTTCTTCGAGCTCAAACATATCTCCCAGGATAAGCACCTTATTATTTGCCTTGAGTGAAGCAATATTCTCTATCGCCGCCTGCATAGAGCTTGGATTAGCATTATACGCGTCCATAATAATTGTGTTGCTGCCTTTCTTTAAAAGTTGTGAACGCATATTACTGGGCGTATACTCTTCAATTGCCAAATTCGAAAGAGAATCATCGACACCAAAATATTTCCCTATGCACAATGCAGCCGCGATATTTTCAAAGTTATATGCTCCAATTAACTGGGTCTGCACCGGTTCACCATTTTCAGCCAAGACCTTCACATAAGGATCGGCTCCGATGACTTCACAATGATAATAGTCCCCATTCGCCGGATAAAATACCGGATCCTTGAATCGTTTGGCCATGTTCGCTAAGATTTCATTGGTAGAATTGATAAAAGCGATACCTCCATGCGTGATCAAATGTTGGTACAATTCTGATTTCCCACGAATAATATTTTCAAAACCGCCAAACGTTCCGATGTGAGCCTTACCGATATTGGTGATTAGCCCGTGAGTTGGATTAGCAAACGAGCTGAGCGAAGCAATTTCGCCGAGATGGTTTGCACCCATCTCAATAATCGCAAGTTCGACGGATGTGTCAATAGACAGTAACGTAAGCGGTACACCAATATGGTTGTTCAGGTTACCCTTCGTTGCATGGGTTTTATACTTCTTACTCAGCACAGCGTGTATTAACTCTTTGCTGGTAGTCTTACCATTTGAACCGGTTAACCCAATAATGGGTATTTTCAATTGGTCGCGGTGGTGACGCGCAAGCTTTTGAAGTGCATCCAGAACATTGGGAACCAAAATACAGCGTTTCTCAACAGCATATTGCTCTTCATCAACGACAGCATAACCCGCCCCTTTCGCCAATGCCTCCGCAGCAAATTCATTTCCATTAAACCGATCTCCTTTGAGAGCAAAGAATATTGACCCCGGGATGATGTTCCGTGTGTCGGTTGACACCTGCCCTGACTCTAAAAAATATGTATACAACTGTTCACTCTCCATTATTTATTCATGAGTTTGTTTAACTTTCATTTATCCCATAAACCATCACCCTGCGATAGGGATTATGAACCGGGAAAAGTATCTTGCAAGCAAGATAACAGCTTGCGTTCCGCCGACGTTAAAGTAGAGAGAAATTTATTTTGATGATTAAATTTTTACAAATTCTCTTCCTGATTTTCCCTGTCGCGCTCCAGGCACAGTTCACGTATGTGCTGGATCAAAGTATTCCTGTGCGCGACCTTGACGGAAACGAGTTATCGATGCCCTGGGCGGGGGGATTAAATGCAGCGCAGTATAATACCATGGATCTGAATAACGATGGCATTGAGGATCTGGTACTCTTCGATCGAACAGCCAATAAAGTCACAACATTTCTCAACCAAAGCAACGAATACCAATATACTCCAGAGTATGAAAATCTTTTCCCGGATGATATAACGAACTGGCTGTTGTTGCGCGATGCAAACTGCGATGGAAAGAAAGATATTTTTACGGGTAATAATCTTGGAATTAAAGTCTATATGAACGTGACCGAACCTGGAGAGAATCTCACTTGGGAGCATTTCTTGTTCTACAGTGGATTTCCAGGCGACAAAAGTGAGGTGCTGTTAACAAAAGGGTTCAGCAACAAGATCAACCTTCAACTTCAATTTGATGACCTCCCAGCCATTATTGATGCCGATGGAGATGGTGACCTGGATATTTTTAACGTTCGATTCGTGGGTAATGGTACGGTTGAATATCATAAGAACCTTAGCATGGAACTTTACGGCTCTTGCGATTCTCTTGAGTTTGAAAGAGTAACACAACGATGGGGTGATTTTGTAGAATGCGGCTGCGGCAATTTTGCGTTCAATGGGGCCAACTGTCCCCCGGTTTCTGGCGGCAGAACAGAACATGCAGGAGGCAAAAGTCTTTTGGTTCTGGATGTCGATGGGGATTCAAAACTGGACATGGTCTTTTCGGAAGCGGATTGCAGCAATCTATACTTCTTAAAAAACAACGGCACGATCGAAAATCCTTTGATTAACTCAGCCTCAACTTTCCCTTCCAGCAACCCGGTGAACTTTCTTATTTACCCGGCCGCCTTTTATGAAGATGTAGACTTTGATGGCAAAAAAGATCTGATCGCTATTCCAAATATTTTCTCGAAGACCTTCCTGAACACCAACTTCGAAGAATCAAACTGGTTCTATAAAAATTCCGGATCAAATGCTTCGCCCGCGTTTTCCCTTACTAAACGAAATCTCTTGCAGGAGGATATGATTGATGTAGGTGATAATTCCGTGCCCGGTTTCGTCGATTACGATGGAGATGGAGATTACGACATGTTTGTCAGCCAAAACACGTCTAATGATTTTGTTGCTACCATCAAATTATATGAGAATACAGGATCACCAGGTTCCCCAGAGTTCAGTTTGGAAGACGATGATATCTGGGGATTCTCTAATTTGTCATTTTTCAATCTTAAAATTCAGTTTGCAGATATCAACAGCGACACAAGAAAAGATCTGGTTTTTACCGCATCAAGTTTTCAGACTGGTTCAACCAGACTCTATTATGTATTGAACCAAGGCAATACTTTTCTGGATTTCTCTGATCAAACGATTCAAAGTACTGATGTTGCGATTGGCTCCACTGAAAACATATTGGTTACAGATATAAACAAAGACGGCCTACCCGATTTATTGATTGGAAAAGCGAACGGCTCACTACAATACTGGAGAAATTCAGGGTCGTCATCAAATCCGTTTTTTTCACTGGAAAACGAAAGCTTCCTTGGATTAACCTCTACAGTATTACGTCAAAACCTGGCGTGCGCAGTTTCTGATTTTGATGGCGATGGAAAGTCAGATTTGGCTTTTGGCGATCAAAGTGGCCAGTTGAAAATAATCAGTAATTTCCTTGAAGTTGCTGATGCCTCGGGGGCGATAACGGATATAACCTTTAATCCGTTGCTCGGAACATATGAATCAAAAAATCTGGGTGGCCGTACATGGCCCACTACTGTGAACCTCTTCAATAGCACGAAACCTGCCATTATTGTGGGCAATGTGCTGGGTGGCATTTCAATCCTGCGTCATGACGAAGGCGAATCACTTCCTAAAAACCCCGTTATTGAAGTCTATCCAAACCCACTGAGCAATGAGCAAACGCTCAGGCTTCGAATCGACCGTCCGGCATTGGTTCAACTGTTTTCCGTTGTTGGGCAGACGTTAAGCGAGGCTTCGTCACTTCCTGCCAATGAGGAGTACACTTATTCACTGCCAAATCTTTCCGGTGGCATTTACATCCTCCGCTTTACTGTGAACAATAAATCATTCGCCAAACGAATTATTATTTATTGAATTCGTTCATCTTTGCGCGCAAAAGTCATGTATTCAGAATTAAACTTCAGGATGCGTTAATTCGACGTTAAGTAATTCCAAATGAAACACGCTTTCATCTTTGACATGGACGGAGTATTGGTTGACAGTAATCCCACACATAAAATCGCATTGAAACAGTTTTGCAGTAAACATGGATATGATCTCACAGAACAACAACTTCGTGAGAAAATCTATGGCCGGACCAACCGTGATTGGCTTTTGAACTTGTTCGGAGAGCTTGATGAACAAACCATTCAGGAATACGCCTATGAAAAAGAAGCACTTTTCAGAGAACTGTATCACGACATAAAACCATTGGAGGGCCTTTTTCCTTTTCTGGAGAGACTGGATGCTCAGAAAATATCGAAGTGTATCGCTACGTCTGCGCCTCGGGCAAATGTTGACTTCACATTAATTCACACCGGAATGGGAAGGTTTTTCTCTACCATACTGGACGATTCATTTGTAAGCAAAGGCAAACCAGATCCGGAAATATATCTGAAATCGGCAGCAGCGCTGGAACGCAACCCTGCCGACTGCTTAGTCTTTGAAGATTCCCTGTCCGGAGTTAAAGCGGGGAAAGATGCAGGCTGCAAAGTAGTAGGCGTTACAACGACCCACACTCCTGAAGAACTGTGGGAAGCGGATTACATCATCAAAAATTTTGAAGATTTAGAGCCGGATTTTCTGCTTTCCAGACTATTTTAGGCCAACCCATATGATTATTTGTGGATTGCGTTGGATTATTGATCCCATTTTAGCGATATTTGCAGTCCCTTTTTAAGGGGGGGTATAAAAAACTAAGCGGATATGGCACGAGTTTGTCAAATAACTGGAAAAAGACCACAGGTAGGGAATAACGTTTCTCATGCGAATAACAAGACCAAGAGAAGATTTTTGCCAAACCTGCAGAAGAAGCGTTTCTACATTCCTGAAGAGGATAAGTGGGTGACTTTAAAGTTAACCACCAAAGCAATAAAGACCATTTCAAAATATGGTATTACAGCGGTAATGAAAGAAGCGAAAGCTAAAGGTCATTTAGTGTTGTAGTAAAAAACTGAAAGAATCATGGCAAAAAAAGGTAACAGAATCCAGGTGATTTTAGAGTGCACAGAGCACAAAACTACGGGCATGCCGGGCATGAGCCGTCACATCACCACTAAAAACCGTAAAAACACCACGGAAAGATTGGAGTTAAAGAAATACAATTCAATTCTTAGAAAATATACCGTTCACAAAGAAATTAAATAACCCATGGCAAAGAAAGTAGTTGCTACGCTGAAGAAAACTGACGGAAAAAGCTTTGCAAAAGTAATCCGTGCAGTGAAATCTGAAAAAACAGGTGCCTATACCTTCAAAGAGGAGATTGTTGCTGCTGATTTGGTAAAGGAAATCCTTGCTAAAAAATAATTGATTTTAATATCCATTTGAAAAGTCCCTTTAAAGGGACTTTTTTTGTTTAAAATACACCCTCCGCAATATGTCCATGTTTAGCAATTTATTTTCTTCCGAGAAGAAGGAATCCCTGGATAAGGGACTTGAGAAAACAAAAGAAAGTTTTTTTGGAAAGCTGGGTAAGGCTTTGGTCGGAAAGTCGACGGTCGATGACGAGGTATTGGACAACCTTGAAGAAATATTGATTTCGTCTGATGTTGGTGTAAATACTACTTTAAAAATAATCCAGCGTATAGAACAGCGGGTTGCCCGCGACAAGTACCTCGGCACGTCCGAACTCAACCTCATTTTGAAAGAAGAAATTGCCGGATTACTCTCAGAAAGCAATTCCGGAAGCATTACCGATTTTGCGATCCCATCGGACAAAAAGCCGTATGTAATTATGGTGGTTGGTGTCAATGGCGTAGGTAAAACCACGACCATTGGAAAATTGTCAGCCCAATTTAAAAAGAATGGCAAAAGTGTTCTTTTGGGTGCGGCCGACACCTTTCGTGCGGCTGCTGTTGACCAGCTTAAACTCTGGGGTGTACGGGTTGGCGTTCCGGTGGTGGCTAAAGGAATGAATACCGATCCATCAGCTGTGGCTTTCGATGCCGTCAAAGAAGGAGTGGATCAGAAAGCCGACGTAATTATCATCGATACAGCCGGAAGACTTCATACCAAAGTCAATCTGATGGCTGAACTCACAAAAATAAAGCGGGTGATGCAAAAAGTAATTCCCGATGCACCACACGAAGTACTGTTGGTATTGGATGGAAGTACAGGCCAAAACGCAATGATCCAGGCGCAGGAATTTACGAAGGCCACTGATGTTACGGCTTTAGCGATTACGAAACTCGACGGTACTGCCAAAGGCGGAGTGGTTATCGGAATTTCCGATGAATTTAAAATCCCTGTAAAATACATTGGAGTGGGTGAAAAAGTCGATGATCTTCAACCTTTCAATAAGACCGAGTTTATAGACTCGCTTTTTAAGCAAAGCTAAAGCTGCTTTTTAACCGGAATTCTTACAAAAATCTGATAGTTGAATCCCCAATAAGACTCTTCATCGGCACGCCCGTATCCCGGCACATCAAAGGGAAGCATATCCGGGGTACTGCTGGTATTAAGGGCGAACTTTAATCTCGCGGTGTAGCCCATCCAGATCATTTTCCAGATTTTTACCCGAAGTCCTGTAGTAAGCTCGAACCAGCTCGCCCGTACCCTTTCGTTACGGAAGTCACCATCCAACGGTCCCCATACTGGGTCTGAATTGACAATGGACAGGTTTTCGTCAAAGGTTCCTCGTCCATAACGAAGACCAAAAAAGAACATGTTACGATCAGGGTCTTTTGTTAAAAAGTTTACATCAGCACCAACCCGGAAATAGCTACCATTATTTGAGTAATTGCTGGTATCGGAACGAAACTCCCTGCCCCAGCTACCATAATCCACGACAAAATAATACCGGTAAAAGTCAACGTCTGCGCTGACTTCCCACCCCTTAAAAGTCTTATCGTAAGAGCTTCGTGCAATGGAAAGCAAATCGGTGCCAAATCGTATTCCCGTGGGTTTGAAGTCCTGCTTGACTTGTAATGTATCAATATCCTCCTGCGCGGACGCAGCAAGTGAAAAAAGCAGAAACGTTATGTTATAAAAGTATTTCAAAATTGATAATAGCGGGGTCTTGCGCACTTGTACTTCTTCGAACCGCATCCGATCGGGCAGTGTTGGTAAAAGTTGTTGATGTCGTATCAAAGGAGGTTGCTGCGATTCTGATTTGTGAGAAGCTCGTAACCGAGTCGCAACTATTGATCAAAGATCTTGTGGTTAAACGTGTATAGCTTAATGAAAGCGAGTCCAGGCTTCCATCGGGAAAACTGAATTTAAATGTAGTAATGCCCTTTTGCTTGTTGAGCGGAAGGTAGAAAGACGGACCATTTTGCTGAACTTGCCCGTCGAAATCAGCGGTCACATTACTAACTACCAAAACGCTGTCAACCTGCGTCGTTCCCACTCTTATAGTTTTGAATTTTATACCGCTTACAACAGGGTTGGCGCATCTATACACAGCCAGGTTTATTGACGGTGTGTAGGTTGGCGTACCATTTAGCAACCGCACAGAATCAAAGGTAGAAGTCGGCGCCGTAAGGTCCGTAAAGACATATCGCTGCGCGCACTCATCAGATACAAATTGAATTTTCGCGCTATAATAAGCAACAAGGGTATCAGTTCGTCCATTTTTCCACCGAAAAATATAGGTAACCTCCTTTGCTTTGGGGTTGAGAGGAAGCAGAAGTGCATTGGTAACAATGGTGTTTGTATAGAAAATGGAATCTGTTCCAGAAACCCGAACATCCAGGAGGGTATCTCTGTCGGCAGAGAATCCAAGCACATTAAAAGACACGATGATTTGATCATTATTCAGTTGATAACAATCCGGTTCATTCAGACACGACACCGCGATAAAAATACAGAAAATGAACCAGGCGAATTTCCTCATCGTTTGAATGCGGCTGTAAAGATAAGTTAACGCTGCAATGACCAAATTCTATGCCCGTTAATTTTTAGTACTTTTGCAGGCGGAACCAGCGAAAGCCCCCTCGAACACGGAATTAGCTTCCTTCGACAAGGTTTTGACGGAGAATGCAGTTTTTTCGTCGCTTTGATTAGAATTGGTGATTTGATAAATGAAAACAAAAGGGAATAAAACGACAAAAGTTAACATAGTCACCATGGGTTGCTCCAAGAACCTGGTGGATTCAGAGGTGTTATTAACGCAATTGCGCGGTAATGGAATCAACGCCGTCCATGAATCAAAAGACGATGATGCTAATGTGGTGGTTATCAACACTTGCGGTTTTATCGATAACGCAAAGCAGGAATCGATTGACACCATTCTGCGTTACGTCGATGCTAAGGAAGAAGGCATTGTAGACAAAGTGTATGTAACGGGATGCCTCTCACAGCGGTATAAGGACGATCTGGAGAAGGAAATTCCCGAAGTAGATGCCTGGTTCGGCACACGTGACCTTTCGCGAATGCTGAAAGTATTCAAGGCTGATTACAAACATGAACTTGTAGGAGAACGCATCCTCACAAATCCCAGCCACTACGCTTACCTGAAAATTTCAGAAGGCTGTGACCGCCCGTGTTCATTTTGTGCAATCCCCCTTATGCGCGGCGGACACATTTCCCGCCCGATTGAAGAGCTTATATTAGAGGCCAGGAATCTTGCCAAAAATGGCACCAAAGAATTGTTGCTGATTGCTCAAGATTCTACCTACTATGGCCTTGATCTTTATAAAAAACGAAACCTCGCAGATCTCCTCAGAAAGTTATCTGATGTGGAGGGCATTGAGTGGATCAGACTGCATTATGCTTTCCCGGCAGGATTCCCAATGGATGCACTTGATGTAATGGCCGAACGAGATAACATTTGTAAGTATATCGATATTCCACTCCAGCATGCATCAACCCGCATGCTGCAACTTATGCGCCGGGGCACAACGCGTGAAAAGACCGAGCAACTTCTTTACACACTTCGGGAAAAAGTACCCGGGATTGCCATTCGCACGACCATGATCGCAGGTCATCCCGGTGAGACTGAACAAGATTTTGATGAACTGATGAATTTTGTAGAGAAGTCACGGTTTGATAGAATGGGTGTATTCTCTTATTCCCATGAAGAAAACACGTATTCACACAGTATGCCTGATGATGTTTCTCCAGAACTGAAACAACAACGACTTGATGAGGTGATGGAACTTCAGCAAGGGATTTCTCTGGAGCTGAATTCACAAAAAATTGGACAAACCTTCAAGGTACTGGTTGACCGAAAGGAAGGCCCAAATTTTATTGGCAGAACCGAATCAGATTCTCCGGAAGTGGACAATGAAGTCATCATTGAAAGCCCCGGCGATTATCTTCGCATTGGAGATTTTGTCAATGTAAAAATCAAGACTGCCACAGAATTCGATTTAACCGGAGAAGCTGCACAATAACCTTAGGTATAAATTCTCAACCATAACCTGTAAATTGACGTTATTCGGATAATGATTGTCCAAATCTCCACCAATTTTTGTCTCTAAAATGCAGCTTGCCAAAATGTCATTGGTTGATACACAAGCGTTCAGCCCATTTTTCATAGACTACATTCAACAAAAAGAAACACTCCGCCAGTTTTATAATAGGTTTCCGGAAGTCAATAATTTCGAGGATCAGATTGCGGAAAAAACAATAGCATTTCCTCAAAGCCACAGAGATGCACTGGTGCTTTCACTGGAAAGGCAATATCAAGGTATTACAATTTCCGATGCAGTACAGAAGAACATATCGTTTCTGAAAGACCCAAAAACATTCACAATTACCACTGGTCACCAGTTAAACATTTTTACTGGCCCTTTATATTTCATCTTCAAAATTGTCACCATTATCAATGCCTGTAAGCAATTGAAAGCCCAATACCCGGAATTTAACTTCGTGCCCGTATACTGGATGGCTTCTGAAGATCATGATTACGAGGAGATAAAATATTTCAGACTTCACGGGAAGAAACATATCTGGAGCACCGATCAAACCGGGGCAGTAGGAAGATTTACAACGAAAGGGCTAGACACACTTGCAAAAGAAGCAGGAGCAAAGGTTTTCACCGAGGCATATACCAAACAAAAAAATCTCAGTGCTGCTGTACGTTACTACGTCAATGCTTTGTTCGAAAACGAAGGTCTTGTTGTGCTTGACGGCGATGATCGTTCATTAAAAAGTGAATTCAAGAATGTTATTCGGGAGGACATCCTTCGAAGTGTAAACAAATCTTTTGTCGACCATACTGATACTTCACTACAGGCTCTTGGTTATAAAACCCAGATTTTTTGTCGTGAAATAAATTTCTTTTACCTAACCGATGGTTTAAGGTCGCGAATAGAAAAGGAAGGGGATCATTTTAAAGTACTCGATACAGAACTCTCCTTCTCAGCAACGGAAATTGAAACTCTGATTGAGAATGAGCCAGAGAAATTTAGTCCGAACGTAATCCTCCGGCCCCTTTATCAGGAGATGATACTTCCCAACCTGGCATATGTTGGCGGCCCTGCAGAGGTAATTTATTGGCTGCAACTAAAAAATGTGTTTGCTCACTTCCATACACCATTTCCTATACTAATGCCACGCAATTTTGGGATGGTAGTCGATCATGAAGTCGCAAGAAAGTTATCAAAGACCGGTGTGGAACTAAAGGAGTTGTTCAAAGAGAAACATGTAATATTTAAGGATTGGGCTCTTCAAAACTCAAAAAATAAATTAAACACTACTGACGAACAAACCGAGACAAGCAAAATTTTTGAGCAGCTCCGGATCCGTGCAGAGGCAATTGATAAAACTCTGGGGCCGAATGTTGGGGCCGAAGGTAAGCGAACCTTGAAAAGCCTTGAAAAAATTGAACAAAAAATGCTTCGAGCAGAAAAACGACTTCACGCAGACAAACTCAGGCAGATCGAATCGGTAAAAGATGCATTGTTTCCAAATGGATCTCTACAGGAAAGAACCGATAACTTCCTAAATTTTTATCAACGCGATCCCGAATTCATCGATCGTCTGATTGACAACTTTGATGCGTTTGATTTTCAGTTCAACATACTGGAATACTCGTCATGATTGTTTGCAAGGTGAAGAGAGGACGTTACCTTTGACAACATGACGAAAGAAAAGCTTCGGGAAATCTATTTAAACAAGCGAAAAGCGCTCCCCGAATCGGAATACACCCGACTGAACACTCAACTCTATAGCAACTTTTTTGATGGTGTTGATCTTTCTGCAATCAAAGTTCTCCACGTTTTTTTACCCCTTGAGAAAAACAAAGAGCCGGATACCTGGGCTATTATTGAAACTATTCAAAAGGAAAACCCAGGCATACAAATCTCCATCCCACGGGCAAACACCGAAACCGAAAGACTGGAAAACTTCTTTTTCGAAGGTAACGATCAACTTCAACCGAATAAATGGGGGATACCTGAACCCCTAGACGGTATCTCCACAGAATCCAAGAGTATTGATATGGTATTGGTCCCGATGCTTATACTTGACACAAAAGGAAACCGAATTGGTTATGGTAAGGGCTATTACGATAAGTTCCTGGCGGAATGCAGACCCGATTGTAAACGTGTAGGAATATCACTCTTCGAACCCGAAAACCTGACTGTTGAACTTGATGAACTTGATGTGCCCTTGCATTGCTGTGTCACACCATCAAAAGTTTACACTTTCTAAACCTCAGGCTCCTGCTGACTTAAGCAGTGAAAAGAACCGAGGCCCCAAATTATATCTACAGAATCAAGTCCGATTACTTCCCGTTTAGGGAAGCATTGCTGAATAATCTGCAGCGCCTTATCGTCGTTTTTATCGCGAAAGGTGGGAACAATCACGTAAGTGTTGCTGATATAAAAATTAGCATATGATGCAGGCAAACGAAGATCCTCATAAATAATTCCACTGGGCATGGGCAATTCAACAATATTCATCTGCTTTCCATTTTCCAGCCGGAATTTTTTAAGCGTCTTTAAGTTCTCACGAAGCGGAAGATAGTTTTCGTCCTGAGTATCTTCCTCAACAACAGTAATCACTGTATCTTCATTGACAAAACGAGTAATGTCATCAATGTGACCATCCGTATCATCCCCGACAATACCATCACCCAGCCAAAGGATGTTTTCTACTCCGTAATAATTGTGTAGGTAGCCTTCAATCTCCTTTTGATTTAAATGAGGATTACGGTTCGGATTCAACAAGCAGGATGTCGTTGTCAACAAGGTACCCTTACCGTTGAAATCGACTGAGCCTCCTTCCATTACAATTCCAGGGTAAATAACAGGCAAATCAAACTGTTGCGCAATCAATGTTGGAATATTGTCATCCAGATCGAACGGCGGATATTTACCACCCCAGGCGTTGTATCCCCAGTCGACGATAATTTTTTTCTTTTCGGCATCAGGATTAACTAAAAACGCTGGGCCATGATCCCGGCACCATGCATCATTCGTTGGATGAAGAAAAAGCTGAACGTTATTCAAATTTGCGCCCGCAACTGTGAGATGTTGCAACGCTTTTTGTTTCATGACGTCATCGACAACATTTATTCTTACTATCTCACCTTCTGCAACATACTTTACGAACTTGGCATAAATCGGATAAATGGTCTCGATCTTTCCAGGCCACGATGCTTCTTTATGGGGCCAGCTAAGCCAGGTGGCAGTATGTTTAGCAAATTCCGCCGGAAAGTAATAGCCGAGCTCTTTTGGAAGGTTTGAGTCCGGAAGTTTATCGTTGTTCATTCAATTTTTCTGATTAATGATGCTCAAAGCACGTTAACGTACCTAGTCTTCATCAATGTAACGTTTCATAATCGGTGTATACGAATCTATCCGTCGATCACGTAAGAATGGCCAGTGGGTTCTGTAACGATCTGTTTTCTTTAGATCTAATTCCAACACATTTACTTCCTCTTGATCATGAGAAGCCAGATGAAGAATACTTCCGAACGGATTAGATATAAAAGATCCACCCCAGAATTTCATCGCACCATTTTGTTCAAATCCCACACGGTTTACGCTCACCACATGTACACCATTTGCAACGGCATGACTACGCTGAATCGTTTGCCATGCATTGTACTGCTCGGTATTAGTTTCCTCATCCTGTGAAGTGGCCCAGCCAATCGCAGTGGGATAAAAAAGTATTTCGGCACCCATCAATGCAGTAATCCGGGCAGCTTCAGGATACCACTGATCCCAACAGATAAGCACACCAATGGTTGCAAATTTTGTTTTAAACGTTTTATAGCCAAGATCTCCCGGCGTAAAATAAAATTTCTCGTAGTAAGCCGGGTCATCGGGAATATGCATTTTTCGATATTTACCCAGATAAGATCCATCGGCATCAAGAACTGCTGTAGTGTTATGATAAAGACCTTCTGTTCGTTTTTCAAAAAGAGAAGCAATAATGACTATGCCTAACTCTTTTGCTACGGATGATAATTTGTCAGTAGATGGGCCGGGTATCGATTCTGCAAGTTTAAAATTCTCATAATCCTCCACATCACAGAAATACAGAGAAGTAAACAACTCTTGTAAGCAGATGATCTGTGCTCCCTTGGCAGCAGCTTCACGAATCTTATTGATGGCCTTGTTTAGATTTTCAGTCGGATTTTTTGTGCACGACATCTGCACGGTACCCACTTTCACTGTTTTGTTCGACACATTCATGCTATTTAGTCCGGCAAAATTAGGAAGTAAATTCGGGTTGATGAAACTAAACCCGGCATAATACACAGTGCAGGAAATCATAAAAAACCTTTCCGGAAACACCATCCGGAAAGGTCATTTAATTAAAAATTTATGTTTTAAACTTCTTCTGAAAGGTGCACGAAAGATTCGTCCTTTGCCTCCAGCGCTGAACTTCCCATTAGATATGTATCGACGACTCTTGCTGTTTCCCTGCCCTCGGAAATTGCCCACACGACCAGTGACTGTCCTCTTCGGATGTCGCCGGCCGCAAAAACACCCTCAACTGACGTCATGTAGTTCTCTGTCTTGATGTTTCCGCGTTCGTCCATGTCAAGTTTTAGTTCTTCGACCATCCCTCCCTTTTCCGCACCAACGAAGCCGATCGCCAGGAGCACAAGCTCACAAGGCATCACTCTCTCAGTTCCTGGGATTTCCTCAAATCCCATTTTACCTTGTTCGTTGACGCCCCATTTTATTTCAACCAACTTCAGGCCTGTAAGGCGGCCCATGTTGTCGCCCAGAAATTCTTTTGTAAGTATCGCCCATTGACGTTCTACTCCCTCTTCATGTGAAGAAGACGTCATTAGCACCATAGGCCATAGTGGCCAGGGATTATTTTCTTTTCTATTCAATGGAGGCTTTGCCAATAACTCGATTTGTGTAACTGATTTTGCCAACTGACGATTGGACGTTCCCACACAATCTGATCCGGTATCTCCACCTCCGATAACCAGTACATTTTTATCCTTGGCAGTGATTTCGCCTGAAAAAATTCTATCACCGGCAACACGTTTATTTTGTTGTGGAAGGAAGTCCATTGCAAAATGAATCCCTTTCAGTTGCCGACCCGGAATTGTAAGATCTCTTGGTGCTGAAGCTCCCCCACACATCACGATTGCATCGAATTCATCCTGAAGGTGTTTCGCACTAATGTTTACACCCACATTTGCATTTGTTCTGAAGACGATGCCTTCTTGCTCCATCAACTTGATCCGGCGATCAATTATATTTTTTTCCAACTTGAAGTCCGGGATACCATAGCGCAACAATCCACCAATCCGGTCACTCCGTTCGAAAACAGTCACCCAATGACCAGCCTTGTTAAGTTGAGCGGCAGCAGCCATACCAGCGGGGCCCGAACCCACAATAGCGACTCGTTTTCCTGTTCTGCTTTTAGGAGGATTTGCCTTGATATATCCTTTCTCAAAAGCCTGCTCTGCAATTACCTTTTCGATGTACTCTATTGTAACAGGTTTGTTGTTGATGCTCAATACGCAACTTGCCTCACACGGCGCAGGACAAATTCTCCCTGTAAATTCGGGAAAATTATTTGTGCTGCTTAAGATTCGAATGGCGTCTTCCCACTTGCCCTGATACACTGCGTCGTTAAAATCGGGAATGTTATTGCCTAGCGGACAACCATTATGACAAAACGGGACACCGCAATCCATACAACGCGATGCCTGCTGTTTTACCTTTTCCTTATCCAACGGTGTGTATACCTCTTTGTAGTCTTTGATTCGTTCCTTTGGATCGCGGGATTTTGGCATCTCACGATCGAACTTCATAAATCCATCTATTTGTCCCATTCCTTTTCTATGCTTTGATGAAATTATTTAACACTAACTTTTTCCGCCTTTACCGAGACCTTGGCAGATTTTCTCTTTTGCATAACTGCTTTATAATCTTTCGGCATTACTTTTACAAAAAGCTCGGCGGCTTCGTCCCATTTGCTTAAGATCCACTCGGCGGGATCACTGCCTGTATAATTGAAGTGTTTTTCAATCATGGCCTTCACTTCAACTTTATCTTCCTCCTCCATGGTTTCAAGTTCTACCATGTCTTTGTTACAATGTCTGTCAAGTCCATTCTCAGGGTCGAACACATAAGCAATACCACCGCTCATTCCTGCCGCGAAATTTCTACCCGTTTTGCCCAGCACAACGACTCTTCCACCTGTCATGTATTCGCAGGCGTGATCACCAACGCCTTCAACAACCGTGTTCACTCCCGAGTTACGGACACAGAAACGCTCGCCAGCCTGACCCCGGATGAACGCTTCCCCTGAAGTCGCACCATAAAACGCGACATTGCCGACGATAATATTGTCCTCAGGTTTGAACGTTGACTCCTTATCGGGGTACACAATCAATCTTCCTCCTGACAATCCTTTTCCGAAATAATCGTTTGCTTCACCTTCCAGTTCAAATGTCACGCCTGGTGCTACGAAAGATCCAAAGCTCTGACCAGCGGATCCTTTGAAATTGAAGTGAATAGTGTCGTCTGGCAATCCTTTGCCCTTGTATTTCTTGGATATTTCATTCGAAAGAAGTGCTCCGGTAGAACGATCGATGTTCCGGATGATAAACCTTTCACGTACGGGTTCGCCTTCATCAAGCGCTGATCTTGCTGCTTCCACTAATTTCCAGTCGAGCACTTTTTCAAGTTCAAAGTCCTGATCAATCTGCTTGTACAACCCGATATGTTCCCGACCCGGTTCGCGTTGGAGTAGCGGAGAAAGGTCCAACTTTTTAATCTTCCAATGATCAATATCCTGACGAACACGCAGCATATCTGAACGGCCTACCATTTCATTCACGGTACGGAAGCCAAGTTCCGCCATTACTTCGCGTAAATTTTCTGCAAGAAAAGTGAAGAAATTAACCACATGATCAGGATCGCCCGTATAAAGTTTACGCAACTCACTGTCCTGTGTAGCAATACCTACCGGACAGGTATTTAAGTGACATTTGCGCATCATGATACATCCTTCTACCACCAGCGCAGCCGTTGCTACTCCCCATTCCTCTGCGCCCAGCAAGGTTGCGATAGCGATATCGCGCCCTGTACGAATCTGCCCGTCGGTTTGTAAGACAACGCGGCTCCTCAAGTTGTTCTTAACAAGTGTCTGATGCGCTTCTGCCAGCCCCAACTCCCATGGTAAGCCAGCATGGCGCAACGAACTTATTGGCGATGCTCCAGTACCACCATCCGCACCTGAAATCAAAATAGCATCAGCCTTTGCCTTTGCAACACCCGCCGCTACCGTACCAACACCTGCTTGAGAAACAAGTTTTACATTAATACGCGCCTGACGATTGGCGTTCTTTAAATCGTAAATCAATTGGGCTAAATCCTCAATTGAGTAGATATCGTGATGAGGAGGTGGAGAAATCAACCCAACCCCTGGTGTAGAGTGACGTACCCTTCCAATCCATTCATCTACTTTATCTCCTGGCAGCTGACCACCCTCACCTGGCTTAGCACCTTGAGCCATCTTTATCTGAAGTTCGTCAGCATTCGACAAGTAATAACTTGTGACGCCGAACCTTCCGGATGCCACCTGTTTTATCGCAGAGCGCTCCCAATCCCCATTTTCTTTCTTCTCGAATCGCACTTCGTCTTCACCACCTTCACCGCTGTTGCTTTTTCCACCAATTCGATTCATGGCTATCGCAAGCGTACTGTGTGCTTCGTGGGAAATTGAACCGAAGGACATTGCACCGGTCGCGAAACGTTTGAAGATTTCTGTGACAGGCTCGACTTCACTTAGCGGTATGGGGTTACGTTTCTTAAATTCAAACAAACCTCTAAACGTAAGAACATCATTTGCCTGATCGTTTATCTTTTGAGCATATTTCTTGAAAAGCTCATAATTTCCTGCCTTCGTAGAATATTGCAGAAGATGAATTACTTCGGGACTGAATAAATGTTTTTCTCCTCTTCTTTTCCACAGGTAAACACCACCAACAGAAAGCTCCTTACTTTCAATTTCAAACGCCATGTTGTGGCGAACTAACACTTCCTTTGCTATATCGTCAAAAGACAATCCTTCAATGCGACTTATCGTACCTTTGAAACATTTTTCAACTACATCGCTGCCAATACCCAGTGCCTCGAAAATTTGAGACGATTGATACGATTGTAAGGTGCTTATCCCCATTTTGGACATCACCTTCAAGAGACCACTACCAATTGCTTTTTGATAATTAGCAAACGTTTCCTCATCCGAAAGCTGTTTGTAAAACAAGCCTTGTTTATTCATGAAGTGAATAGTTTCCAGCGCCATATAAGGATTTACTGCACTGGCACCATATCCGATTATGGTTGCAAAATGATGTACCTCCCAGGCGTCACCCGCCTCAACTACTAAACCTGCCTGTGTCCGGATCCTGATTTCGACTAAATGCTGATGCACCGCACCTACTGACAACAGTGAAGGAACGGGCGCGAACTCATTGCCAATTTTCTTGTCAGATAGGATCAGAATTTTCTTGCCTGCCCTAACAGCTTTCTCAGCTTCTGCACAAATTCTGGTCAGGCTTTCCTCAAGGCGACCTGGTTCTCCATCGGCTTTAAATACACATTGTATTACAGCACACTCAAAACCCTGATCTTGTAAATGTTTGAATTTTTCAAGATCAGAGTTGAGCAGCACGGGTTGAGAAATGTGAATCTGCCTGGTATGTTCAGGAGTTTCATTTAAAACATTCAGACTTGAACCAACACGAGTAAATAACGACATCACTAAACGCTCGCGTATAGGATCAATCGGCGGATTGCTTACCTGTGCGAAATGTTGCTTGAAATAATTCGAAAGGTGACGGCTTTCCTTAGACAAGATAGCTGGTGGTGTGTCATCACCCATAGATCCAATAGCTTCATAACCCTTTTCTGCCATTGGAAGAATAAGCATTTTTATATCTTCCGCCGAATAACCGTAGGCATTTTGACGCTGAGTCAATGTTTTCTCGTCGAAACTGGTTTCCTGCCATTCATGTTCAGGCTCAAGGCGTAGTTTCAACCGGTTTTGAATAATCCAATTGTAATAGGACTTTCCTTCGTATACTGAACGCTTTACTTTTTCATCATCAAGAACCTTGCCCTGCGCTAAATCAACCATTAGCATTTTACCTGGCGTAATGCGGCCCTTCTCAATAATATCTTTTGGATCGACGGGCAATGCACCTGCTTCAGATGCGGCGATAACACGACCTGACCGTGTGATACAATACCGAAGCGGACGAAGACCATTTCTGTCTAACGTAGCACCTATACGACATCCATCGGTAAATACAAGGGCTGCAGGACCATCCCAGGGTTCCATCATGGATGCGTGATATTTATAAAACGCTTTGCGGTGCGGATCCATTAATTTATTGTCCTGCCAGGCTTCAGGTACAAGCATCATTAAAACATGCGGTAACGAGCGGCCCGATAAAACAAGCATCTCGACGAGCGCGTCAAGATTTGCAGAATCAGATCCCTCCGGGCTTGTAATCGGAAGCAGCATTCGCAGCTCTTCATCTGTGAAGAGGGTAGACTTGAACAAAGCTTCCTTTGATTTCATCTTGTTAACATTTCCCCTGATGGTATTGATTTCACCATTATGAGCGATGTAACGGAAGGGCTGAGCTAGTTTCCAGTTCGGAAAAGTATTTGTTGAAAATCGGGAGTGAACTAACGCCAGCGCGGTCTTCACTCGGGGATCCTGCATATCGTCAAAATACTCTCGTAACTGCTCCGTTCTGAGCTGTCCTTTATAAATTATTGTCTTCGATGAAAAACTCGTTATATAAAATTCTTTATTGCTTCCCTTCACATCTTTCGCAATACTATGCGAAGTGAAATTCCGCAACACAAAAAGCTTTCGCTCAAAGGCATCACCTACTAACGTGTCATCTTTTGCCTTGACAAAAACCTGTTCAATGGATGGTTCTACTTCGGCAGCTCCCGGGCCTGGCACACTGTGATCAACGGGAACTACACGGTATCCCAACAACTCAAGTCCCAGCTCTTTAATGTTTTTTCGGAGCACGTCCCGGCAGGCATTCATTACCTTTTTGTCGCGGGGGAAAAACACCATGCCTACCCCATATTTTCCAGCGTCTGGTAATTCAAAACCAAGGCGCGTACATTCTTCAACAAAAAATTCGTGTGGTAATTGTATTAGCACACCCGCACCATCACCTGTCTTAGGACTGCTACCTTTTCCTCCACGGTGCTCCATGTTTTCGAGCATTGATAATGCATCCAGCAGATTTTGATTAGTCTTTGTGCCGTTAATGTTGGCTACAAATCCAATCCCGCATGCATCATGCTCCAGTTCAGGGGTGTACAAACCACGGCTGGTTTTTTCTTTCATCTTCATCTGGTTGTTTAAAAATACGAATAATTACCCGGTCAGGGCAGAACGGGGTTTTGAATTTATCAAAGAAACCGAAGGAAATTGGGAGTTAAAGATACTTTCGCAGAATATTTGGAATCTTTTTAGTATTAATTCAAACTGTTTTGAAAATGATAACACGTCAACGATTGCAGGACCATCTATTTTGAACGATTCATTTGTTATCGAAAACGATTGAGGTTGATGACTTTGTTGAACGAATGTTCGGGTTTATTCCGGTCAAGGTTTTGTAGCTCTTATCATTTCCCGTTTACCCGGTGGCCCCGGCAAGCTTTCTACCGTTAAACCTAAATTCCTTAAATCCCTTTTAAGCTGGCCTTTTGCACAATACGTAACAAAAATCGATTTTGACTTCATAGCGTCAACAATTTTCCTAAGCATCTCTATTGTCCATAACTCCGGTTGCTTACCTGGCGCAAATGCATCGAAGTAAACAACATCATAACTATTTTCATTAAGCTCAACCTGTTGAAGTGTTGTGGCCGCTTTGAAGAGTGAGAATTGAGGAGTTATTCTGTATTCTTCGTTCCACGGTAATTGATGAAGACTTGTGAAGTGTTCTTTTAGCCCGATTGAATGAGTATAGTTCAATGCGCCCCATACTTCTTTTTCAACCGGAAAAGCTTCAATCGCCATGTAGCCGATTACCACATTCGTATCCCTTACTTTATCTATTGTAAGCAGGGCGTTTAATCCGGTGCCAAAACCTACCTCTAATATTGAAATCGAGTTTTGTTCTTTTCGTGCTAAAAAACATTCCAGTCCGTGGTGTATAAAAACATGCGAAGACTCCTGGATCGCACCGTGAACGGAGTGGTATGTTTCATTCAGCTCTTCATTTAGCACTGAATGTGATCCATCTGTCGTGGTGATGATTTTTAATGGTGACATCAGTCTTTTTGAATGAGCGCAACTGCATATGCGCAAACGCCCTCTTCTCTGCCAACGTATCCTAACTTTTCATTCGTTGTAGCCTTGATCGATACATCCTCTTCTGTTATGTTCATTAAAGGAGCTAGCACCTTTTTCATCCCGATGATATGCGGATTTATTTTAGGTCTCTCAAGACAAACTGTACAGTCAACATTTCCAATGATCCATCCCTTTTCATTAACCATACGCGTTACCTCCGTAAGGAAAAATTTACTGTCCATTCCCTTCCATCGGCTGTCCGTGTTAACAAAATGAAATCCAATATCACGGAGATTTGCAGCGCCGAGTAGCGCATCACAAATAGCGTGGATTAAAACGTCAGCATCTGAATGTCCAACGGCACCCTTATCCGCATCATTGAGCTGAATTCCACCGAGATAAAAATCTCTTTTATCCTCAAGTTCATGGACATCGAATCCCATTCCTACCCGTATTTTCATTTTTTCGAAATTTCAACCTTATGGATACTGGCCTGAAAAACATTAAAATCCATCTATTGTTATCCGGCCTTATAATACAGCACACTTGAATTCTCTTCTTTTAGAATATTCCCGGCGGCTCTCTTTAGGTCCTCAGCTGTAATTTCGTTGACGATGCTGCATTCTTCATTTACCAAATTTGCGTCACCTGAAAGTTTGGCAAACGCGAGGTTCATTGCACGGTTCATCACCTCTATTTCTCCAAACTCAATCGTGGATTCGGTCTGGGTTTTAGCTTTATCAAGTTCTTCCTGATCTGACCCCTGGCCAATCACCTGATCTACTACACGACCCACTTCCGCCTCAGCATCCTCAAGGTTTACACCATCCTTAACTCGCCCACTTATCACAAATAAGCCCGGATCAATTGTACCCGTTGTGAAAGAAGATATTGAAGCGAATATCTCTTTTTCTTTTACAAGCTTTTGATAAAGTCTGCTTGATTGACCGCGGCTAAGCAGATCACTGAGCAGATCAATCGCGTAGTAATCCCGATCGAACCTTCCTGGCATGTGGTAAGCTTTGTAAAAGGCATTTGCCGGGACTGGAGCTGTAACTTCAAGAATTCTTTTTTGTTGCTGAAGAGGTTCTGCCGTCAGGTTTCGGGATTTCATGCCCGGATGAATTGGCCCAAACCATTTTTCCGAAAGCATTCTTACCTGATCGAGTGTTACGTTGCCGGCGACTACCAACACGGCATTGTTCGGCACATAATGACGAAAGAAAAAATCCCTTACGTCGTCCATAGTTGCATTCTCAATATGACTCACCTCTTTGCCAATGGTGGCCCATTGATACGGGTGTACTTGATATGCCAGTGGTCTTAACTTTAACCACACATCGCCATAGGGTTGATTAAGATAACGTTGTTTAAATTCCTCGATAACGACCTTTCGCTGAACCTCCAACACCTTGGAATCGAAGGACAGGCTCATCATTCTGTCACTTTCAAGCCAAAAACCAGTTTCTATATTTGCTGCGGGCAACGTAAGATAATAATTGGTTATATCCGTGTTCGTGAAAGCATTGTTCTCTCCACCGACACGCTGTAGTGGCTCGTCGTAGTTTGGAATATTTGCCGATCCTCCAAACATTAAATGCTCGAACAAATGGGCAAACCCTGTCTTATCGGGACGTTCATCGCGAGATCCCACATCGTATAAAAGGTTCATCACAGCAATCTGTACGGTTGGGTCTTCATGTACAATCACCTGTAACCCATTCTCCATCGTAAACTCTTTAAAAGAAATCATAGGACTCAAAAGTAACAAACGTTATTCAACTTGTATTGTCTGTAATGAATATTTCACCGGAGTAACAATGACCAGGATCGCCAATTCTATTATTTGGAAGAAAGAGACAAAAACTCGTTTAACTTTGCAGCCACATTATTCTAACATGAAGTTTAATCGAAAACTTTACACAGATCAAACTCTCCTTCATTTGTATGAAGCAATTGTTCGCCCAAGAATGATTGAAGAAAAGATGCTGATATTACTCCGCCAAAACAAAATCAGCAAATGGTTTAGTGGTATAGGACAGGAAGCTGTTGCCGTAGGCGTAACTGAAGCACTGGAACAGGATGAATTCATCCTGCCTATGCACAGAAACCTTGGCGTTTTTACAAGCCGGAAACTTCCTTTTGAGCGATTATTTGCTCAATGGCAAGGAACAGCCTCAGGGTATACAAAAGGCCGGGATCGCTCTTTTCACTTTGGTACAAACGAACACCATATTGTAGGGATGATCTCTCACCTTGGTCCTCAAAATGGAGTTGCCGACGGGATTGCGCTGGCGTGTAAACTGAACGGTGAGAAAAAAGTAACTGTCGTTTTTAACGGCGATGGAGGAACCAGCGAGGGAGATTTTCACGAGGCCGTAAACGTAGCCGCTACATGGGATTTACCCGTAATCTTTATCGTTGAGAATAATGGGTACGGACTTTCGACACCCAGTCTGGAACAATTCCGTTGCGAAAGCTTCGCCGATAAAGGTATCGGTTACGGTATTGAAGCGCTAAGTATTGACGGCAATAATGTTTTAGAGGTTTATGACACCATAAAATTACTGGCCGAAAACCTTCGGGAACACCCTCGGCCTGTGCTTGTTGAGTGCAGAACTTTTCGCATGCGTGGACATGAAGAAGCCTCCGGTGTAAAATATGTTCCAAAAGAATTGTTGGAATCATGGGCAGAGAAGGACCCGCTGGAAAACTATCAACGCTACCTGTTGGCAGAACGTGTTTTGACCCTAGAATTTATAGAAGACTCAAGATCTAAAATCAAAAAAGAAATAGAGGATGGGTTAGTGATAGCATTTGCTGAAGGTCATCCTCCGGCCAATACCGAATTAGAAATAAAAGATCTTTATACTCCGTTTGTTCAAGATATCATCCTTCCTGCTTCGAATGCTAAATCAGAAAAGCGGTTTATAGATGCTATAAGTGATGGGTTAAGGCAAAGTATGGACCGATACGACAACTTAATCCTCATGGGACAAGATATAGCGGAGTACGGCGGTGTCTTTAAGATTACAGATGGGTTCGTCGACCGGTTTGGTAAGCCACGGGTACGCAATACACCCATCTGTGAGTCGGCAATCCTTGGTGCTGGACTAGGGCTTTCTATTAAAGGGATGAAGTCGATGGTAGAAATGCAATTTGCTGATTTCGTTACGGAAGGATTCACGCAGATTATTAACAACCTGGCCAAAACCCACTGGCGATGGGGACAGCCAGTTGATGTGGTCGTGCGAATGCCAACGGGCGCGGGGACTGCTGCCGGACCATTTCATTCGCAAAGTAATGAAGCATGGTTCTTCCATACACCAGGATTAAAAATAGTCTATCCTTCTAATCCATATGATGCGAAAGGTTTACTGTGTGCAGCAATAGAAGACCCTAATCCAGTTTTGTATTTTGAACATAAGTTGCTGTATCGGTCTATCAAAGAAGAAATTCCCGACGATTATTACACTTTGAAAATCGGCGAAGCCCGTCGGGTACTGGATGGCACAGACCTGTCAATTATCACCTATGGAATGGGTGTACACTGGGCAAAAGAAATACTTGCCACACTTGAACTGGATTCTGTGGATTTGATTGATCTGCGGACTTTATTGCCGTGGGATAAAGAGATGGTGGCAGAAACGGTGCAAAAAACAAATCGTGTTCTTATTCTTCACGAGGATACGCTGACGGGAGGTATTGGCGCTGAAATCAGTGCATGGATCAATGAGCACTGTTTCAAGTATTTGGATGCCCCAGTAGTACGGGTGGCGTCATTGGATACACCAATACCCTTCGCTCCTTCACTCGAAAACAATTTTTTACCAAAAGTGCGTCTACAACAAGCAATTGAAACCTTAATGAAATTCTAACGCCTGACTAATAAGAAAGTCGCTTGATCGATCGTTTTCAATGAGCTACATCTATCGTAGACAGCCAATTACAAATTTTGATTATCTTAGCCTGTTTCTGATACCATTTTTTTGAGCGCGCCGAACCAAGATACAAGAACCATTTTCCCAGCAGCCTGGATGTCATCTGTATTGGTCGTGCTTTTTATATTCTTAAGCACCATCAGTTCGATAGCCCAGAATACTAAAGGAGACAAACCAGCTGCGAGTCGCGAAAGCAGATTTAGAACACCCGCAAAAAAAGTAAGTCAGAAAAGGCCTGTAGCCAGTAAGAAGAGGGTGCGGGCAAAAGAAAAATCTCCGGCCGGCCGTGCTACTGCATCTACACAAAGGCGGGCTTCGGGGAAGGACAAACCCGGAAAACCGATAAGACCGATCGTAAAATCACAACCTTCCACGAAACAAAAAGCATGGAAAGGTGATATCGCCGGTTATCGTATACGTTCCAGAACCTCGACTGGAAGCAGCAGAAACGTTTATCCCCAATATGGAAAGTACGTTCACAACCCTTCTAAAAAACCAAGGCGTACCGAACACGCCGTATCAAACCGTGGGACGTTGGCCGTACTTAAAAGCATGCAAACGCCAGAACCCCGAAACCCTGGCAAAAAGAGAACCGTGACACCTCGTTCTGCATCACGCTCATTTACGGCAAGGAAGAGTATTAATGTTTACGCGAATTTCAAGCGACCGAAGCGGAAAGGTGAACAGGCAACAACAAAGGATCTCGCTGGCCGCCCGCTACGGAGTAAAAATTTCGAAACTCCAAGAGCCGGAGTAATTGCTCCGACATTCAAACCTTATGCCGGTAGAAAAGCAATGGGAGACAAGCCTGCCAAAGTTACCGGGGGATACCGTTCTGCAACACGAGCGGGGCAACGAGCATGGCAAGGCGATATTGCCGGAAGACGTATTCGTGGAAGGAACTTTTCAAGTAAGAGGTCCGTCGAAGGTCAGCCTATATTGCCGACTAGAAAAAACAAAGACACCGGGAGAGATCGTCCTTACAGTGGAAAAAGTGGATGGTATCAAACCAGATCCGGAGAAGGTCGCACAAGCACAAGCCCTATACCCGTGCGAGCTCCTGGCGTTGGAGCGGATCGTATTGGTAAGTTTCAGGGCAATGTTAAAGGTAGAAGGATTGAAAAAGGTGGTGGGAGCGTAAGTGGAAGATTGTGGAATAACGACGGGCAGGCAATTGCAGTACGAACACCTCGCGAAGGCGTCCGTGCTGCGCAATTTCAGGGTAACGTCAAAACCAAAAGACCTGAAAAAGGCGGGGGTAGCGTTAGTGGTAAACTTTGGAATAATGATGGTCAACCCATTGTAGTCCGCGCGCCAAAACAGGGAGCAAGAGCCGCACTCTTCCAGGGGAATTTAAAAATAAGACAGCCTGAAAAGGGGGGCGGAAGCGTAAGCGGAAAACTTTGGAACAATAATGAAACGCCTATCCCCGGCAGAACACCTCCGGCAGATGCAAGACGGATTAGTGGATATCCTGGACGGATGAAACGTTTTGAGGTTCAACCAGGTTTCGGCGATCAGGGCGAAACCTTTACCGGATACGTTAAGCTATCAAGGTTCAAAAAGAATTATTTACAAAACCCGAACTCGGCTGAGGACGCCATAAAAACGAAGCGCCCCAATAAAATGACTTTTGAGGCTGATGGGTTACAAATCAAAGTGAAAAAGCCGGATTACGGCAAAAAACCTCATGCTGTTGAAGAAGCATTACTCGGAATTAAGCCATCAAAATCCTCTACAAAAGCCAGTGATTACGCGCGCAGTGTACGCCGAACGTTCGACTATATCCATAACCCAAGCAGCGCGGATGAAGCGATGAAAACCCGAGAGCCTGGCAAAGCATTCGCACGCATCACAGCCTACCAGGGTAATGTGAAAATGCAGAAATTCACTTTGTTTGAAAAAAACCAAGCGTTGCACCCAGATGCAAAATTTATCAAAAACAATAAAAATAATGTTGACGAAGAAAGAGACACCTTAACGAACTTTAAGTTGTGGTGGGCACGTTTATTCAAGAAACAGGAAAACCAACCTGACCATTTAAAATATAAAGGTAAAAAACCCCGGTACGATAAAAGTGAAGAAGGTTTGTGGAATGATTGATTGGAATATATGAAGTGGTATGAATTAACAAGAGAAGACCAATTGGATGAAATCCGGGAGGAATCTAAAACAAATCCGGTATTGATTTTTAAGCACAGTAGCCGGTGCTCGACGAGTCGGGTTGCGCTTGATCGTCTGGAAAGAAACTGGAACGAAGAAGAAATGAGCCATCTGAAGCCTTATTTTCTTGATCTAATAACCTTTAGATCAACTTCTGACAGTATTGCAAGTCAGTTTGACGTAGAACATGAATCGCCGCAGGTTTTGATTATTGAAAATGGCCATTCCCGGTTTGACTGCTCTCATTTTGAAATTGACTACAATCAGATTCTGAAAGTGTCTAAGGAAAAAACCTGGTAGTAGAAATTTTGCACTCGACACAGGTAGATGGCAAAATCAGTATGTCGAAGCTTATTAAAATAACTTATGAGTTGTTATTTGCGTTAGGTAGATTTAAGTTTAAATTTATTGTAAATATTCTGTTTAGAATGCACCATTTCGGGAAGTTATTAGTGATCCTCTCTTTTGTCTTTAGCCAAGCAGCGCTTTACGCTCAAACGCAAGACAGTTATGACTATGGATCGGAATTTACCTGGGGCATCAACAAAAATACATCTGGAGGATTGATTGGGGGGCTTGTCTTCAAGAAAGCCCGTAAACTCAAGAATGACCGAGTCCTTGAAACGTTCGGATTAGAAATAGTAAATATTAAGCATCCGCAGGAAGTCCGCCGAAATTCAGTTCAAACCGGTAACCTTTTTATCTACGGCAAATCAAACTATCTATATGCGATCCGTCTTCAGTATGGACGAGATTTCATTTTGTTCAAGAAAGCACCTCAGCAGGGCGTTGAAATAAAGGGTGTTTTTGCCGGAGGTCCTACTCTTGGTGTGGTTGCCCCATATTACGTTGAATATTTTCCAGAAGGAGGTGGTGGTTTTACCGTTCGTGCACCATACACCCCTAACATTGGCTTTGACTATATAGCAGGGACTGGAAGACTGTTTGAGGGTTTGGGGCAGTCAAAAATCACTCCGGGAGCCAATGTCAAAGTAGCTTTGAATTTTGAACTGGGTACGTTAAAGAGTCAAGTGACTGGTTTCGAAGCTGGATTCTTACTAGATGCTTATGTTAAGGAGATTGAAATGATGCCTTCCACGAAAAATTACTCGGTCTTCCCAACCCTGTTTATAACTCTCTTTTACGGCAATCGTAAATAACCCATAAAATTTCCGTTTTAGATTGTGACCTTTTTCTATATTTGACATTCTAATGGTCTAAATACTCAAACTATGGAATCGAAGAAGACAGAAAAAGCCGATCTGACAAAAAAATCTTTTTTGTTTTTCAGCATTGGCCTTACCGTCAGTTTGTTGCTTGCGATAACAGCTTTTACTTATCGCGTCTACGATGACACATCTGTAAAAGACTTGGGCAATAATAACATAGCTGACGATGAAATAATGGAAGTGCCGCCCACTGACCAGCCACCTCCGCCACCACCAAAAATCCAGCAGCCACAGATAATCGAAGTTCCTGATGAAGAGGAAATTGAGCAGGAGATTGAGATCAATATGGATACTGAGGTAACCGAACAGACAAAGGTTGAAGAAATAAAGATTGCGCCTCAGGAAGAGGAAAAAGAGGATCCAAATCAAATTTTTCTTGTGGTAGAAGAAACTGCTGCGCCCATTGGTGGTATGCCGGCATTTTATGACTTTATAGGCAAGAAACTTAAATATCCTGCTCAGGCCAGAAGAATGGGAATTGAAGGAAAAGTGTTCGTTGAATTCGTTATTGAAAAAGACGGATCAATTACCGACGTGAAGGCTATAAAGGGAATTGGGGCCGGTTGCGATGAAGAAGCAGTTCGCGTTGTTCAAAGTGCACCAAAGTGGAAAGCAGGAAAGCAGAGAGGTAAGCCAGTCAGGCAACGGATGGTACTTCCAATTGCGTTCAAACTTGGTTGATCAGTGACTTCAAATATTTAAAAAAAAACCCGGAGTTCCGGGTTTTTTTATTTCAGCACGAAACCTAAAATCAATCCCGCGAGAATAATTAAGGGCGATGGGGTCCTGGTAAAGGCGAGTAGACAAAACGTGATAATTGTTGTTGCGAAATTTAGGATGGTGTTATCCAGCGGTTGAAATAAAATAATTGCTGAAGCAGAAACCAACCCCGCACTTGCTGCCGTGATGCCCTCAAGCGATGCTCTTACTCCCCGATACTTTTTTAGATTGCTCCAAAACCGAATCACAAAGAAGATTAAAAAAGTGCCAGGCAAAAAAACGCCCATTGATGACATAAATGCTCCTAAGATCTCACCTCCTACACCATAATCACGTGAAGAAAGCGCGCCAATGTAGGCACTAAACGAAAAAACTGGTCCTGGCAACGCCTGTGCAAATGCATACCCGGACAGAAATTCATCATGCGAAATGGGATGGTGAAAGGGCTTAGGGCTATACTTCTCTTTAAGTTTCGTCCGTAATGCCGCGGCTTTGTTCCCAATTTCTTCCTCTCGCTGTACCTCCACAAATTCTGTATAAAGAAGTGGAGCCAATACCTGTCCACCTCCAAAAACCAGACTACCACTCCTGTAAAAATTTTCAAAGAGTTTTACTGGCAGTGCTTTAGTGACGCCTCCAAGAACTGCAGCGAAAATCAGGACACCCACCCAAAGCAAAAAATTTGCCCACGGAATAATTAATTTTTTTTGCGCGTGTTCCTTTGGCTGTTTTTTATATTTCAATGCCGTCACCAGGCCAGCAACTAACAGGATTACCGGAAATACAAACGGAGTCTGAATAACATAGGAAACTACTGCCGACATGATCATTAACGCGATTCCCGTTTTGGAGGAAATGGTTTTTAGGCTTATCGCGTAGGCACCATAACTAACGAATCCAACAGCAATAGGCTGAATGAACCGTGTAAATTCAAGTGACAGGTTCTTCGTTTGAATACTGGACATAACTAAAGCTGCACCTGTCATTAGGGTAACCGCCGGTAATATCCAGACTAATAATGTTAGGTACGCGAGATTAGGCCCTCCAATTTTGAAACCAATGGCGGTTAACGTCTGTGTAGATGCAGGTCCCGGCAAAATCTGACAGAGAGAATTTATTTCCATTAATTCCTCATCTGTCAAATATTTTCTCTTCTCAACTAATACCTTATGGAAATGAGATAAATGGGCTTGTGGTCCTCCAAAAGTAGTGAGGGCGAGCGTCAGCACATCGCGTAGAAAAATATAGTATCGAATCCGTTGATGCACAATGATCTATGACAAATCAGAACTTTATTTTTTTAAACCGATTTCCCGGAGTCTCTCATCCAGGAATTCTCCAGCCGAAATATCGCTCCATTGCATTGGAGTTTCATTATCAACACATCCTGCTAAGGCATCCAAACTCATTTCGGAACGAGGATGCATAAAAAAAGGAATGGAATAACGAGGTATGTTCATCATGTGCTGGGGAGGATTTACAACTCGATGTATGGTTGATTTCAATTTCCCATTGGTTAGCCTTTCTAACATATCCCCAACATTTACGACCAGTTGTTCAGGCAATGCGGTAATCGGTATCCACTTTTTATCTCGCCGGAGTACTTGTAAACCATCCGCACTTGCTCCCATTAGCAATGTGATGAGATTAATATCCCCATGCTCTGCTGCCCTAACCGCATCGTCTGGCACTTCTCCAGGATTTTCAATTGGGAAATAATGTATCGGCCGAAGGATGCTGTTTCCATTTCTGATCTTATCATCAAAATAATTTTCAGGTAACTCCAGATAAACTGCAATTGCTTTTAGCATATAAGCACCAGTCATTTCTAAGGCACGAAAGACTTCGACTGCAGCGTCTTTAAACTCCGGAACTTCTTCAGGCCAAATGTTCGGTGGATAATTTTCTTCCCGCAATTGCGCCTCCGTTAGTTCCTGCCCGACATGATAGAATTCTTTTAAGTCGCCCGTATTTCTTCCCTTTGCGTGTTCCTTGCCTTTGCCCGTATAGCCGCGCTGACCAGCAAGATCACTCCGTTCATATTTCTTCTTTAAACTATCATCCAACGAAAAGTACTTCTTAGTAGCAGTATATAGACGATCCTGAAGCTCACTGGCAAGGAAATGATTTCTGATTGCCACAAACCCAATACTGTTAAATGCCGAACCAAGTTCCGCAACAAATTTTGCCTTCTGCAACGCATCACCCTTACAAAAATCAGACAGATCGAGGCTGGGGATCTCATCAAACAATATTTCCTTCATAGAAGCATTGAGGTTTAATTGGATGACGCAAGCTAAATATTTTTGGGTAAATTTACTGTTCTCACTAACACGCGATCATATGAATACCACACGCAGAAAATTTATTCAAAATACATTAAAGGCTACAGCCATAACATCTATCAGCTCGCCCATCATATCAAATGCAGCTACAAGTTTACTGTCCCCCACAACCGATGTAGAAGATAGCACTTTATATGCCCTGACATTCTCCCAGATAAAACTACCGTATGCCCACAACGCACTGGAACCACACATCGATGCCACCACAATGGACATCCATTACAGCAAACATCATGGTGCCTACATTAAAAATGTAAATGATGCTATTGCAGCAGAAAAAATCACTTATACTTCTGAAAAGGATTTTTTTGCCAACGTTTCCAAGCTTTCCGCGAAAGCGAGGAACAATGGAGGTGGTGCCTGGAATCATAATTTCTTCTGGCAGGTAATGACGCCCGGTGGAGGAACACCTACAGGCAAAATATCTGACGCAATCAACGGAGCATTTGGTTCATATGACAAATTCAAAGAACTCTTCGCACAAGCTGCAATGAGTCGGTTCGGTTCGGGCTGGGCCTGGCTTTTTGAAGAGAAAGGGAAATTAAAAATTGGCTCTACTCCAAATCAGGACAATCCTATGATGGATATCAGTGAAATTAAGGGCACCCCACTTCTTGGTTTAGATGTATGGGAACATGCCTATTACCTGAAATATCAAAATAAGCGTAATGAGTATGTTGAAAATTGGTGGAATGTGGTGAATTGGAATGAAGTGGCGAAAAGACTGAAATAATCTCTGACACAAAAAATTCCAGGTAAATCGTGAAGCACATTACTACCCCTCGCGATTTACCTGGATTAGATTTATCCAATAACTTCTCTAAGTACCTGCACTGATCTCATCTCTCCCAGGGATTCAATATGATCGGCATAGAATTTTAGAATCAATTCTAAAATGTTTCTCCGCTGGGAATTTGTCATCATAGATATTTCAGCGTAGTCTGCTTCAATAAGCGTTATCAACAATTTCTCCGTTTGGATATCTGTAGCACGGACACCCATTACCTCATTAATATGATGCGCTCCAAAACCAAGAAAGCGGCTTAATTTCAGCAAAAAGACCAGGTGAAAGTTTGCTGTTTCCAATGAAATCGAGTCAAGTGTGATAAGGGACTCAATAATAAAACTACATAGCTCCTCCGTATGACTCTCTTCCTTTATCGTTTTATTCATTACTTCATTCATGAATATAGCAATCGCTGATTTTTTTATATCCATCGGAATGGATTGAAATGGATAAAAGCACTTTACCTCTTTAATCCTATTAATATTCGCATTCTCGCGATGATACACTACCAGATCGAGAAGTGTTAACGGCTGGTATAGAGCAATCTTGTTCTTCCCGGATTTAGAACGGGCGCCATTCACGATGTAACTCTGCAATCCAAAAATTTCTGTAAAAATATTGACAATGATGGAAGTCTCCCCATACTTGGTAAATCTAAAAACAACACCTTTGGTTTTATGTAGCATCGTGAATGCAAAATGGGATTTCTAAATTTCTTAAACACATTGTATTTAAAAACCGTTGCATGTAAACTACACTTCAATCGTGGAACATTCTGGCAGGACAACGATGGACGCTCCTATTCTAATTTTTTTCTCCCCTTCATGCCCTCGTAAAATGATCTGCGGCTACGCGCTTCATATTCTCCTTTTTCTCCCAGGAGAACCTGCGAGTCGTTAGCAATCAAGCGAAAAGAAAACGATGCAAGCTCAGCAGTCTGCGCACAGATAGCATGAACTTTGGTAACAAATTCCGCAACTGCAAGTAAGTTTGGCATCGGCCCAAAAGGTTTACCCTCATAATCCATATCCAGCCCGGCGACAATTACTCGCTTACCGTTATTCGCCAACACGTTACAGACTTCAACAATTGCAGAATCAAAAAATTGAGCCTCATCAATTCCCACAACATCACAATCACCCGCCAGCAGAAGTATGTCATTTGCGAAATTGACTGGAGTGGAACGAATTGAATTCTCGTTATGTGAGACGATTTGTGACTGGTGATAGCGTTTATCAGTGACTGGTTTGAATATTTCAACCTTTTGTTTGGCAATGATAGCGCGGTTCAATCTACGGATAAGCTCTTCAGTTTTTCCCGAGAACATGCAGCCACAAATTACTTCAATCCATCCGTTGCGCTCTTGCTTAAACTTTCCTCCAAGGTGTGGTTCAACAAACATGAGATAAATTTAGTCGTTCGGCGCGAGATTCAAGTTGTCTACTTAAAGTACATCGCCGAAACAATTCAATTTCCAACATTTCTTCTCCTGTGAAATGTAAGGAATCGGCTGGACAAATTGGTTTCGGGGTAATGCTAAGTTGAATAATTTGGTCAGGAAGCCGGAGCTTCCAAAACGCCCTAATATGTTCAATAACAAACACTTCCAACTTTCCGCCAACACTTGGCAAATACAGATTAATATGAGATTCGTGGGTAATTTGTTAGTATTTTGGCTTTCAACTCCGGAAATAAATCGACGAGCAATAATCAACGCCACATTGCCGAATATCCATTAACTTTATGCCGCTTATACTATTACTAATTAGAACCTAAAGCATGGACGAAAAGATCAGTCTGGAAGCAATTTCTCATTACGGGGATGCCTATGCCGAGAAGGTATTGAACGGATTTTTTTCTACTAAGGACAAAATCAGCGGGACAGAAATCCTGTCGCTATGCAACGTGCAGCAGGTAAACCTATTTGTTATTCGCGAGCTTTTCAAAACCTGGAAAGCTGAGACAAAGAAGTTAAAGAGCGCATACTTCAACTATGAGAACCCTGAAGTTAAGGAGGCTTTGGAGAATCTTATGAGTGTGCTTTCCCAGAGCATTGCCATTGACAAACAAAATTTCACACCTCTTCTGAAGAATGCAGTGACTCAAACCTTGCTCGTTGTATTCGATCCTTACGATTTTTTCTCGATGATTATCGCTGGCGAGGACAACAAACTTGAAGTCGCCCCCTTTCGCGAGGAAATCAAATATCTAAAAGTTAATAAGGCACCTCTTGAGAGAATGCTGCAAAATCTTGAAGAAAAAGGTGTAAAAGAGATTTCGGGAAATGAAGCCTTCTCCATACTCGATCAGATCCTCGAAGAGGTTGGTTTTAACCCCGAAGACGTTGAGGGGTACCTTGAAAAATTCTCTTTTGTCGTTCCGTTAGATGCGAACAAATTCTACACCTTAAAACCAGAGTCGCAGGAAAATCTTAAACAGACAACAGTTGTACCTTTTGCTGAGAAAGAAAAGACTCCGCCGGAACCACCTAGGGTGGCTGTACAGCCTCCTAGGCAAACACCAGGAAGCATCAATGATTCCTTGACTAAACAGAATCGGGCTAGCCTTGCGGATAATTTTCAAAGAATCGGGAAGATCAAGGACAGCCTGACGATAAACCAAAAGTTCATGTTTACGAAGGTGTTGTTTCACGGTGACTTTGAATTGTTCAGCAAAGCCATAGAGCAGTTGGATAAGCAGGAGAGCATGAAAGCAGCACTTCGGTACATTGAAGATGAACATGCTGGCTCATGGGATCATGATAGCGAAGAGTTCCACGAGTTTATGGAACTTATAGAAAAAAGATTTGTGTGACGTTTATAACCTTTGCAGCACTTGCATTCTGTGAATATCCAGCTTCAGGAGGATAAAAAGTAAAATGGTAAACCCCCATAATCCGGAACCTCCATAGCTAAAAAAAGGAAGGGGGATTCCGATAACTGGGAAGAGACCAATTGTCATTCCTATGTTTACCGCGAAATGAAAAAAGAAAATACAAGCTATGGAATAGCCGTAAACTCTGGCAAATTTATTTTTCTGTCGCTCGGCAAGAAAGATTATCCTAAATATTAGCGCTATGAATAAGGCGATGATTAACAAACTACCAATCCATCCGTGCTCCTCGCCGATAGTACAGAAAATGAAGTCAGTACTTTGTTCGGGAACGAAATTAAACTTCGTTTGAGTTCCTTGCAGAAAACCCTTACCCAGCAACCCTCCACTTCCAATAGCAATTTTTGATTGTGTAACATTCCATCCAAACCCCAGTGGGTCTGCATCGGGATTGATTAGTGCTTTAATTCGATTTTGTTGATGAGGCTTTAGTACGTCTGATACAACAAAGTCGACGCTTATGATCACACCACAAATGGCAATTGCCGCAACTGTGAGTAAAGCAATTCTTTTTATCTTCTTTTTTCCAAGCAATATTACCACAATCAGCAGGACACCTATTCCCGTAAATAAGTAATATTCATTCACCATAAGGGTGAGCACGAAAATCACGGCAGCTATGATGCCGGCTATTATGAGAAAGGGTGACATACCTTCCCTGAAAAACACCACCGTAAACGCGGTAAACACTAAAGCGGTACCAGTATCTTTTTGAAGCAATACCAACCCCATCGGCACTCCAATGATTACAAAAAGAATCGCTTGATTACGCCACAAATCCATTCTGAATCCAACGGACCCGATATACTTCGCTACTGCAAGCGCAGTTGCAAACTTGGCAAACTCAGAAGGCTGAACGCCGAATGATCCAATTCCAAGCCAAGCCTTATTGCCTCCTACCTCCTTACCTATTATTGGTACTAATACCAATAAAAACATTATTAGTCCGTAAATAATATAGCCGAAGGCTTCATAAAACCTCATGTCAATAATGAGGATAGCCATAATTATAACTATAGACCCGGCGATAAACAACAACTGACGACCGGAGTTGATTTCAAGGTTGAATATAGAAACACTGCTTTCGGGGTCGTAAGTAACGGCATAAATATTCAACCATCCAAGAAATACAATCGCCACATAAATAGCGACTGTAGCCCAGTCCATCTTATTCGATATAAGTTCTTCTCTGCTCATTCCGTCGTTTTATACTCATGCATATCTGGTTGTTAATTTCAGGTTAATGCAAAAAATGCCCTTTTAAAACATACTCCTCAATTTGAGGTCTTTTTGTTGAGCCGAGCAAATATTTTTCGATCATTAAACTTGCGATGGATGCTGCAGCTCTTGCACCGCCTCCGGAATATTCAACATAGACTGACACGGCAATCTTTGGATTTTCCTTTGGTGCAAAAGCGATAAATACAGAGTGATCCGGAAAGGGCTCATTCTGTACGGAGCCGGTTTTTCCACACACCACAATATCTTTAAGTTTAGCCCGATATGAACCAGTGCCCTCGGTAACTACGCGCTCCATCGCATCCGCAGCGACTCTGAAATAAGAGGAGTCAATGGTGGTAAAATGTTTTTCCATATACTGAGGCAATGGCTTACCTGAATCACCAATTGACTTTACGAGGTGCGGGATGATGTAGTATCCTTTGTTGGCAACGGTGGCAGCAAAATTTGCCATTTGCAACGGCACTACCATATTCTCTCCTTCACCAATTGCTATGGAGTATATGTTGGAGAACTTCCAGGGTCTTCCACCATAAGCACGATCATAGTATGCAGGATCCGGGACCAATCCACCCTTCTCATTTGGCAGGTCTATGCCGAGTCGCTTCCCAAACCCAAAGCTACTTATATGCTTACTCCATTCCGTCAGACCAATTCGGGTATCATCAAAGGGACTATTCGATTTTCCCTGGTTGAGCATTCTGCGCAACACTTCGCGGAAGTATGGGTTGCATGAGTGTGTGATTGCTCCACGCAAATCTTCATTGGAGTGCGCTCCATGACAGTTAATAATCGAGCGGTCACATCTGATCCTGGTTTCTTCGGAAATCACACCCTCCTGAAGAGCGACCATTGCCTGAGCTATCTTGAAGATAGATCCAGGGCGGTACTGGGCCATCAATGGACGATTGAACAATGGCTTGTTTGTATCACTATTGATCAGCACAAAGTTTGAACTATAATTTTTACCCGTTAAAAGAGCGGGGTCATATGTAGGACCGGAAACCATTGACAGAATTTCCCCTGATTCTGGTTCTATAGCGATAATGCTCCCTGCCTTACCTTCTAACAAATATTCGCCATACGATTGAAGATCAAGATCAAGCGTGCTTATAATGTCCTGCCCGGGAATAGAGAGTGTATCAATAGCACCATTCCGAAAGGATCCTTTGTCAATACCGTCGACGTTGCGCAGCTTAAAACGCACCCCACGCTGACCGCGCAGGTACTGTTCGTAAAAAGCTTCGATCCCGCTCTGTCCTATGTAATCACCCTGCTTATAAATGCCTGATTTGTCATGCGCCAATCTGTTTTTCGAAATCTCGCTCACATAACCGATCGCATTGGCCGCCGCCTGCGCCCGATAAGCACGTGTTGTTCTAGCCTGGATATAGAAACCCTGAAATTCATCGATATTATCCTGGATTTTTGCAAAATCGAGGGTAGATAACTGCTTTAAGAATACAGTTGGTTTAACAGGAGAATATTCCCGCTTGGCTTTCAACTCCTTAAACTTTAATCGAAGCTCTTCTTGCGTCATCTGAAAGACATCGCAAAACCTGGAAGAATCCAGACTTTTTACTTCTTTGTGAATAATGTGAAGATCAAACTCGGGTGTGTTGTAGACTATCAGCTTACCATTTCTATCTTTTATCAATCCTCTTACAGGATAGTCCACTTCACTTCGAATCGCATTGCTATACGAGAGCTTATCATACCGATCATCGAGCACTTGAATAAAAAATAGCTTGACAAGGAATATTATCCCTACCAGCAAAAATGCAACTTGTATAATCTCCTTCCGTCCTTCGTTCATTATCTCATCATTTCGTTGCTCATTCGAAAGTTGTCCAATTCGACAGTATGCGGATCACTATCCAGACAAAACGCCAATTAGCTTTAACTTACCGCTGCCTACGGGTGGGAAACAAGAATTCCGCGATTAAAATTACAACCATGGTAAATAAACTACTAGTAATTATCTTCCAGAGTGTAAACCAAAACATATCAAAACCCGCTGCCTCCGTAAAAAACAAAATACTGTGATGAAGAAATACCATGGGCAAAGCATAAACCATAAACCACTGCAAGCCATTCATTGCCAGCGATGGCCTATCGTTGCTATCGTACCCACCCTGAGGAGTAAGGCTATTCAACCAGTAATTTCGAACGTACATCATCAAGACACAAGCAAAAGCATGTAGGCCAAGACTGTCGTAAAACATATCAACTGCCAATCCCATTATGAGCCCAATTCCCATGAGTACAATAGGATTTGTTTCCACCGGCAATACAAGCAGGTAGGCAACATATAAGAAACAGAAAGCAGTATGAAATAGCACTACATTTTGAAGTATCAACACCTGGTAGAGCAGATAAACGAAAAAGGATATGATCTGTATCACGATACCCCTGCTCATCGGTCCAATTTAAGAATAACTTGTTCCAGAGAGTCTTGTTCAACCTGAAGGTTGTTCTTCACCACAGTAACAAAAGAAAGTTTTCGAAAATCCTGACTTAACCTTACTTTCAATTCATAGAAAAGTGCTTCATCTCTTAAAGTGACTTCATCGATTACACCGATCATAATACCTTCGGGAAAAACCGCATTGTATCCTGAGGTTACCACGGTATCACCTTTTAGTGGGGCAACGTGGCGGGGAATGTAGTTGAATTCCACAAGATCCGCATTTATGCCATCCCATTGCACCGTACCAAAATGTTCTGTACGTTTTAACACTGCAGATACCATCACATCAATATGCAATACCGATGTAACCACACTGTAACGTTTAGAAGAGAGTTTAACCTTTCCCACTACGCCAAGGGGGCTTATCACAGCCATTCCAGCCTCAACGCCTGCCTCCCGTCCCTTATCAATGGTTATAAAATTTTTAACAAAATCAACGTGGTTATTAACAACCTTTGCGCTTATAAACTCATAACGTTTTGCTTCGGCTGAATCCAACGGGAGGGCTGAATCAGAATAGCTAATCCGTCTTTCCAGCTCGAGTGATTCTCTTAAGGCAGCATTTTCAATTGCGAGGATTCGGTTTACATCACTTAGTTGAAAATAATCCCGAACGCTTTGAGAAAAACTATTTATTGTAGCAACCGCTCCATTAGACGAGTTAAAAAATTTAGTGCTCTGATAGGCGTTGTTCTCCACAATGAGCCATGCACAAAAAATCTCCAGTGCTAGAAAGGTAAAGAAAGCTCGGTTTTGATAGACAAAAAGAATGAGCCGCTCCATGGCTTACGTCATCAACACAGCACGGAATTGTTGAATATTCTTCAGCGTTTGTCCAGTTCCTCGAACGACCGCGCGAAGGGGATCATCTGCTACATGGATAGGCAACTTTGTTTTTAAAGCCAAACGTTTGTCGAGACCTCTCAATAATGCACCTCCACCGGTTAGGTATATGCCACGCTCGTAAATATCCGCAGATAATTCAGGAGGCGATGTTTCCAGTGCTTTTAGTACGGCTTCTTCAAGCTTCGAAACCGACTTGTCCAGGGCAAATGCAATTTCAGAATAAGAAATCTTAATTGTTTTTGGTATCCCGGTCATTAAGTCTCTGCCCCGAATTTCATAGTCGCTTGGGCCGTCATCCAGTTCAGTCAGGGCAGAACCCACTTCTATTTTTACTCTTTCTGCTGACCGTTCTCCGATCAAGAGATTATGTTGTCTTCGCATATAATCAAGGATATCCCGGTTAAAGGTATCTCCCGCTACGCGAATAGATTGATCACACACAATTCCCGACAGTGCAATTACTGCTATGTCTGTTGTACCTCCCCCAATATCAACAATCATGTTACCAATAGGCTGCTCAATGTCAATACCTGTACCAATTGCCGCAGCAATCGGTTCGTAGATCATATACACCTCTTTCGCCCCTGCATGTTCAGCTGAATCTCTTACTGCGCGCTTTTCAACTTCAGTAATCCCCGAAGGAATACAAATCACCATACGGTATGATGGTGGAAAAAGACGTTTGCCCGTATCAATCATTTTTATAAGTCCGCGGATCATCATCTCCGCTGCCTGAAAGTCGGCGATCACTCCTTCTTTCAGCGGCCGAATGGTTTTAATATGATCGTGTGTTTTCTCATGCATCTGCATGGCTTCCCGACCAATAGCCAGCACTTTATTGTTGACTTTGTCGATGGCGATGATAGAAGGTTCATCAACTACGATTTTGTCTTTGTAAATGATCAGAGTATTTGCTGTTCCGAGGTCTATCGCAATGTCGCTGGTAAAGAAATCAAAAAATGCCATGTATGTGTGTTGCCTAAAGGTTTAAAGCTTAAGATGTGCGCGTATTCGACTAGGCGCAAAATTGCATTTAATTTACTAAAATAAAGACTAACGTTTCAAAAATGTAAGTTTTTTACCTTCTAAGGAACATTTTCAACGCCTTGATTTCAAACTCAAAGAATTTTTCCTGATGGAGAAGGTCCAAACCTCTTGTCGGCAATAACGATTTCAATGTTTGAAGTGTCGGATTCCGGTGAAGGCCATGGCCATGTTATGCTGATCGCAGAAGGTGATAGAGTCCTGATCCTTCACCGAGCCACCGGGCTGAATCACAGCCTTGATTCCTTGCTGGCTTGCTATTTCAACACAGTCAGGGAATGGAAAGAAAGCATCTGAAGCCATCACCGCCTCATGAAGGGAGAAACCAAAAGCGGAAGCCTTTTCAATCGCCTGTTTCAAGGCATCTACCCGGGAGGTTTGCCCCACGCCACTTGCCAACAATTGACCATCCACAGCTAAAATAATTGTGTTCGATTTTGTGTGCTTGCAAATCTTACTTGCAAACAATAAACCTTTCACTTCCAATTCTGACGGGGTGCGCTTTGTAACAACTTTTAAATCTTCTACTGAATCTGTTTTTAAATCCAGATCTTGTTCGATGATGCCATCCAAAATACTTTTGCATTGCTTCTTTTCCGTGAGGTCCTTCCTTTGTAGTAAAATCATCCTGTTTTTCTTTGATGTTAAAAGCGACAAAGCTTTTTCATCAAATGCCGGAGCTATGAGGATTTCAAAAAACAGTTTGTTAATTTCCTCGGCTGCATCAATGTCAATGGTTTTGTTGGTTGCCAAAACGCCACCAAAAGCAGAAATGGTATCCGCCTGAAATGATTTAAGATATGCCTCTTTAACGGATGCGGCAGTAGCCACACCGCAGGCGTTTGTATGCTTGATTATAACAAAGGCAGTCTCCCCTTCAAACTCTCCAACAAGATTAACGGCTGCATCAACGTCAACAAGATTATTGTACGACAACTCCTTACCATTGAGTTGATCGAACAGTCCATCCAGGTCGCCAAAGAACACACCCTTTTGGTGTGGGTTTTCTCCATACCGTAGTGTTTTTCCGTGCTGAATACTTTTTTTGAAGCTTGGGAATTGAAACTCCTGATTAAAATAATTAAAGATGTCAGAATCGTAATGTGAAGTAACATCAAATGCCATCGCTGCAAACTTTTTCCTGTCCTGCAGATTGGACGAAACATCCTTCGATTGTAGCAGCTCCAATAATTGATCGTATTGATGCCGCGAGGAGACTATTAAAACATCATTGTAGTTTTTCGCTGCACCTCTAATGAGTGATATTCCACCGATGTCAATTTTCTCAATGATATCATCGTCACTTCCGCCTTTTGCAAACGTCTCTGCAAACGGGTATAAGTCAACAATAACAAGATCAATCGGATCAATTTTATATTCCTTTGCCTGAGCTACATCACTGGAATCATCCCGGCGGTACAAAATGCCGCCAAAAACTGCAGGATGTAGCGTTTTGACTCGTCCGCCAAATATGGAGGGGTATCCGGTAAGTTCTTCCACTGGCGTGACATCATATCCCAGTTTCTCAATAAATTCTTGTGTGCCTCCCGTGGAAACAAATTCGACACCATGTTTCGCCAGAAGGTGAACAATTGGCTCAAGATTATCTTTATAGAAAACAGAAATTAACGCACGGGAAATTTTTCGGTCGGACATGATGGTTTTAGATGTTTATAAAATTAGTAGGAAGAAAGAATATCTTCCCGAAAGAAACTACGGGTTTTTGCTAGCTTAATCCTGGGACAAAATCATTCTCCTCAAATTCTTCAAATTCAATAGTGAAGTCGTCCGCGTCGAGAAATGCAGGAAAACGGTCACGGAAAGCCTGCAATGAATTTGCACTTAATTCTAAGGTGCGGGTAGCCTCTACGCCTTCATTGCTAAAGATCGCTTCTCCCTTCGGACTGATCACCGCAGAATGACCGTTGTGCTCAATGCCGTTGCCGTCCTGACCAACGCGGTTAACGCCCACCACATAACATAAATTTTCAATGGCCCTGGCTTTTAACAATGTATTCCACGCATCAATACGAGCTGTTGGCCAGTTGGCGACATACACTGCAACATCATAGAACGGCCTTTTTAATGTGGCATCCCAACGATTCCTACTCCATACCGGGAAACGAAGATCATAACATATTAAAGGACAAATTCTCCATCCTCGCCAGGTTGATATTAAAAGACTTTCTCCCGGTGCATACGTCTTGTGCTCATTAGACATCCGGAAAAGGTGCCGCTTGTCGTAGGTCTTAAAATTCCCGCCCGGCTCCATCCATAACAAGCGGTTGTAATAACGATCATGAACAGTGACTATATAGCTTCCAAGAACCAGGGCTCCCGTTTGATCAGCCATTTGTTTCATCCACTTAAACGTGCGCATATTCATATGTTCTGCCATTTTGGGCGCAGCCATGGTAAAACCCGTGGTGAACATTTCCGGCAAAACAATTACGTCAGTCGATCCACTAATTTGCCAGATTTTTTCTTCAAACATGGCTAAATTGGCCTCTGCGTCCTCCCAGTGAATATCTGACTGAATTAATGTGAATTTTAAGTCCTGCATAAAGCCTCCGTTTTGCCGCAAAGAAACGGAATGGATGTCAATTTCTCTAACTAAAAATTGAGTAATAGCCAACCCAAGCTTACAGGGTTCTTAATACGGCACAAGCCTTTTCAAGCGTTTCTTCTTTTTTCGCGAAGCAAAAGCGCAGGAGGCGATTATCGGTCTTATCCTGATAGAAAACTGAAACAGGGACTGCGGCTACTTTGAATTTTTTGGTGAGTTCTTCTGCCATTTCGAAATCTCCTTTAGAAGAAATATTTTTATACGACAAAAGCTGAAAATAAGAACCCTGACAAGGCCGTGGTTCAAAGGATGAACCTTTGATCTGTTCCAGAAAGAAGTCCCGTTTGCGCTGAAAAAACTTACCGAGCGATAAGTAATGCTCCTCGGTTTGTAGATATTCTGCTAACGCTAGCTGAACAGGCGTATTTACACTAAAAACAACAAACTGATGCGCCTTTCGAATCTCTTTCGTGAGGTAGGCCGGCGCGGTAACATAACCCGCCTTCCATCCTGTAGCGTGAAAAGTTTTACCAAAAGAAAAAACGGCTAAGCTCTGTTCAGCCAAAGCCGGATACCGTAAAACGCTATGGTGTGTAATCTCATCAAATATTAACCTTTCGTAGACCTCGTCACTTAAGACCAGCAGTCCATGTTTTAATGCAATTTGTTCCAGCTCCAGAAGATCATTTTCTCCTAGTACAGCACCGCTGGGATTATGAGGGGTATTGATCATAATCATCCTTGTACGGGAGTTGATTTTTGATCGAACAATACTCCAGTCAATAGAAAAATCTTCCGGAGAAAGGTTAATATGTACGGGTAAGCCACCATTAAGTCTGACCGTAGGATCGTATGAATCGTACGAGGGATCAAAAATAATCACTTCATCACCAGGAGAAATAAATGCGGCGATGACGGAGTATATAGCCTCCGTTGCTCCAGATGTTATTGTGATTTCTGTTTCAGGATCAACCCTTCGTCCATACGTCTTCTCAATCAAACCAGCCACTGCATTTCTCAAGGGTATAGTGCCCTGCATTGGTGCATATTGATTGTTGCCTTCCAGCATAAACCGATGAACAAGACTGATGATTTTTTCATCGATACTATAATCCGGAAACCCCTGTGAAAGATTTATAGCCTGATGATCCAGGGCCATCTTTGACATGATTGTAAATATGGAAGTACCCACATCCGGAAGCCTGGAATCAATCTTCATGCAGGAAGAGCGAAGCTTGAATTTGTCATCTTTTCAGAGGAGCCATTATTCGGTATTCAGTATCAACTTTACCCTTTGAAATATCACCCAGCTTACCTTTGAGAAGCCGCTTCCGAAGAGGTGTGAGATAGTCAACAAACATCTTACCTTCGATGTGATCGTATTCATGCTGGATTATCCGGGCCTTCATTCCATTAAACTTTTCCTCATTCAAAGTCCACGTTTCGTCGTAATAGCGAAGCGTTAGCTTTTCTTTACGCGAAATTTTTTCGCGGATATTTGGAATACTAAGGCATCCTTCTTCATACTCCCAGGGAGTCCCAACTTCTTCAAGAATTGTTGGGTTAATAAAAACCTTTTTGAAATCCGCCATCCCAGGTTCATCGTCCATAATCGTTCCATCCACAACAAACAACCGAAGGGACTTGCCAATTTGTGGCGCAGCCAGACCGATACCACTTGCATTGTGCATGGTCTCATACATATCTTCAATCAGCTGACTGATATCTGCGCCTTGTTCAATTTCTTTGGCTTTTTGGCGTAAAACCGGGTCGCCGTACATGATGATAGGATAAATCATTCTGCAAAGTTAATCGTTATCTCTGATCCGGAAATGCCCTCCAAATCAAAAAGTATTCGTACGTCAATGTTTTACTGCGCTGATAAAAGACTGAAGGATGATGGTAGCGCTAATCTTATCGACATTTCCCTTCACCTGCCTGTCTTTTTTCTTCATACCACCATCAATCATTGCACGCATGGCTATACTGCTGGTAAACCGTTCGTCTGCAAGGTGAACGTTCTTTTCCGGGAAGGTATTTTTTAGTTTTTCAACAAACTGTCTTACGAGGGGAGCAATTTCTGAGTCTTGATTTAGCAATGTTTTAGGCATTCCCACCACGAACTCATCAACGGTTTCTTTTTCGAGATATTCAGAGAGGAATTTCAAAAGCTCGTGGGTAGCAACAGTTTCAAGGGGTGTAGCAATAATTCGTAGAGGATCGGTAACAGCAATACCTGTTCTTTTTTTTCCAAAATCAATTGCCAGTATTCTTCCCATTGACGTTTTTGACGCAAGCTACATTTTTATCAGGCAAGTAATCTCTTCTGCTCGATCATAAGTCGGCCGGTGATAAAGGGGATCCCTCTTGCCAAACAAAGATCATCGATATCTTCATCATCTTAAAAGCGAAATTCCAACATACCTCCTGGCATGTTGGAGCGCTACCAGCGTTGAACTTAATTTAATTTAATCTGCTCAGCGAAAGAGAGCTTTACTTTGTTCTCAAGAACCATTGCTTTGGGGAAAAGAATTTCATTCTCGATTCGGGCGTGGGTAATCAGACTTTTTTCAAAGCCTTTGAGTTCATTGTACAACACCTTTACATGCAGCGGAGAATCGGGGCTAAGCGCGTAGTCTTTCGTGATATTTCGGATACCCTCCATTTCATCATCATGCGCTTCGTGTTCTATTGCAAACTTTTGAACTGAATTTTTTTCCAGCAAGTAATAAAGCTTTGTGGGGATAAAATGATTTTTCGCTGCCCGTTCCATTGCCTGAATAAAATTGAAGAGTGTATCTTCTTCTTCGTAAATATGTTCAATAAAATCTTCAACAAAGAGTGGGAACACAATTTTCAAATCTCGTTCTATCGAGAGGTAATCATCGTGATTTGCCTTAAAACTTTCCACTAATCGGGCAATATAGGGAAGCTTGTGTTTTATAAATAAAAAATGGGAATGCTTAAGGTATTCGATAATCAAGTCGATGGGATACGAAACCAATGGCAATTCTGCTTCCCGCAGATACGTGGGTGATTCCATTTCCCTAATTACCTGTTCAACTTTTAGTCCCCGTTCTTTGCACACCTCACCAAGTGTAAGCGCAGAATACTCATAAAATTTGATTCCGAAATAAAAAAGCACATAGGCGTGAACATAATTCTGGTCTACCAGTTCTGAAATGCGCGTATCTTTCAGGGTTAACTTACTCATGAGTCTTGTAAATATAGGTGAATTCCCCATCATTTAGGCAATTGTACAGCATGGAAGCACACAGTCGCAATTCAGTCGCTCGGCAGACTAGTCAATCGGTGTAAGCCCTCAACCCATGGTCGGCGCGGGAATCTTTCAATTTCACTAAAACACCAGGGGGAGGCGAAATGATTTTACGTAGCAACGAAAATGGGGTTAATTTTTGCTTTAGCAACGGTTGCGCCTTTTGCCTCTGAATAAAGTCTCTACCTTTGGGACGGATAGAATTTGCTATTTTCCGCACAACGAAACTATTACCAGTTCGGGCCTTGTTATTGACTTTGTCCGCCAACATTTATTTTAGCACTTCGTTATACCTATATTATTTATATATACATGAGTGAGAATCAGAATTCAAAATATCAAATTAGTCTACCCATAGTATTGTGCCTGGGACTTGCTGCCGGTGTTTTTTTAGGCGCTAGCATAAGCAACAAAAAGGGCTCTGGTGATGTTGGAAAGGACGTCCAAAAATTCCGGGATGTATTGACACAGATTCAAAATGAGTATGTGGACACAATAACGACCAGTTTTTTAGTCGATGATGCCATACATCATATGCTGAACAAGTTGGATCCGCATTCAGCCTATATTCCCGCAACTGATCGTCTTGCTGCAAACGAAGACTTGCGAGGAAATTTCGACGGTATTGGGGTGGAGTTCAATATTTTCCATGATACGATTGTAGTTGTTTCAGCCCTTAGCGGCGGGCCTTCTGAAGCCTTAGGGATTCAATCGGGTGACAAGATTATCAAGGTGAATGATAAGCTTTTAGCTGGTATCGGTGTAAAATCCCCCGATGTAATGAAAGCTCTGAAAGGACCAAAAGGCACTGAGGTTAGAGTGACCATCCTCCGAAGAGAAGAAGAGATCGAGTATAAGATCATCCGGGATAAAATTCCGCAATATTCTGTAGACGTTGCTTACATGGTTGATGCAGAGGTAGGCTATATCAAAGTAAACCGTTTCGCCGCAACCACCTTCGAAGAGTTTCATACTTCCCTGAAAAAGTTGAAAGAAAAGGGGATGAAGAAGCTGGTGCTCGATCTTCAGGGAAATCCCGGCGGATACATGAACATGGCTATCGACATGGCGGACGACTTTCTTTCGTCAGGTAAGAAGATTGTTTTTACTAATGGGAAAGAGAAAAAATACAATTCTGATGCCTCCTCAACTGCACGTGGCGAATTCGAGACCGGCGATCTGATCGTGTTGATGAATGAGGGAAGTGCGTCGGCATCGGAAATTCTCGCAGGTGCTCTACAGGATAATGACCGTGCGCTGGTTGTGGGCAGGCGCAGTTTTGGTAAAGGCCTTGTGCAATCACCTTTTGACCTTAGTGATGGCTCTGAGCTTCGGCTCACAATATCTCGCTACTATACGCCAACCGGAAGATCCATTCAAAAACCTTATGAGGATGGTGATGAGTATTCCCGCGATATCATTAGCAGATACAATCATGGAGAATTCTTTCACGCTGACAGTATCCATTTTAATGATTCATTAAAATATACAACTCCAAATGGAAGGACAGTTTATGGTGGCGGTGGCATTATGCCAGATTATTTTGTTCCTCTAGACACAACGCTAAACAGCCATTATTTAAACGAGCTTTACACTTCAACATCTATTCAGGAATATACTTTTGGTTACGCGGAGATTAATAAAGAAAAGCTTGCCGCGAAGGGTTTTGAAAACTTCCTAAAGAGCTTTGTCGTCACCGATCAGATGCTTAACGACCTTGTTTTAGTAGGTGAACGCAACAAAGTTAAACCCGACCGCAAAGAGTTGGCAAAGAAAAAGAAATTGTTTCAAATTCATGTAAAGGCTCAAATCGCGCGCAAACTATGGAATAACGAGGGGTTCTTCCCGGTTATGAATGAGACAAATGAAATTTTCTTGCAGGCATTAAAACTTTTTGATCGCATGCCCGCTGAACTGGATAGGAACAAAATGTAAAACAGCTGATCTCTTATCCGATGTCGCAACGACGGTGGGATTTCCTAAATTTGATAAAACGGAAACAGTATGTACTACCACCGACTTGGAAATATCCCCCCGAAACGTCATACACAATTCAGGCAACCGGATGGCAGTTTGTATAAGGAAGAGTTGGTAAGCTCTGAAGGTTTCTCTGGGATTTATTCGACACTGTATCATATCAATCCGCCAACGCGAATTAAGAAGATCAACGAGCCCATTCCATTTGCACCTTCCAGGATTGAAAAGTACAACCTGCGTCACACCCACCTCAACACATCGAAAGTTGGCACTACTGGTAAGGACTATCTGAGTGCGCGTAAAGTTTTACTTTCCAATAATGATTGCTCGATTTCAATATGCTCCCCTTCCGAGCAGAAGATGGAATATTTCTATAAAAATGCCGAAGGCGACGAAGTATTATTCATTCATGATGGTAGAGGAAAGCTGATATCGCCTTTTGGTAAACTGGATATTAAACAAGGTGATTACATTGTTATTCCGCGTACAGTTATTTACAAACTGGAGTTCGAAGAAGGACCCCTCAGACTATTGATAATAGAATCAGCTTCACCTGTAGAAACGGTTAAACGATACCGAAATCAACTGGGCCAGCTGCTGGAACACTCACCCTACTGCGAACGTGATATTCGCCCCCCGACAGAATTAGCTACAGAAAAAGAAACCGGTGATTTTTTGATTCAAATTAAGAAACAGGGATATCTCCATCAATATGTGCTCGACTACAGCCCACTGGACTTAATTGGATGGGATGGCTTTTTGTGGCCCTATGCTTTTTCAATTCACGACTTCGAACCAATTACCGGCAGGATTCATCAACCACCTCCTGTTCATCAGACGTTTCAGGGTAATAACTTTGTCATTTGCTCGTTTGTGCCCCGACTTTTTGATTACCACCCAATGGCTATACCTGCACCTTATAATCACAGCAACATCGACAGCGATGAAGTGCTGTATTATGCAGAAGGGAATTTTATGAGTAGAAAGGGAATCGAGCGGGGGTCCTTTACGTTGCATCCAGGAGGGTTACCGCATGGGCCGCACCCAGGTACGGTTGAGAAAAGTATTGGCGCGAAAGAAACCCATGAACTGGCGGTAATGATTGACACGTTCAAACCACTACATCTGACGACCGATGCAATACAATTTGTGGATGGTAATTATCCCATGAGCTGGACAGAAAACACGGGTGGATTTAATGAAGTACATGCCCCTTAGTGACTTCACGAAAGATTTTTGTAATCATGTTATTGACATAAACATCATTGTATGGACGTATCATTCTCGAGGACAATTCAGATTCGCTGGGCGGATATCGACGCCAACCGTCACCTTCGGCATTCTGCGTATTACGATTATGGTGCTGCTTTACGGATGATGTTGCTAAATGAAAATGGTCTTACCACGCAAAAATTGGAAGAATTAAAAATGGGACCAATCCTTTTTCGTGAAGAAGCAGTTTTCAGACGTGAAATAAAACTTGAGGATGTGATTACAGTGGATGTGGCATTGGTTAAAGCTTCTACCAACTATGCCCGTTGGAGCCTGCGCCATAACTTCTTAAAATCAGATGGATCACTTGCTGCGATCATCAACATCGATGCTGCCTGGATGGACCTCATCAAACGCAAACTAACTACCCCTAATGAGTTTATTCTTAATATTTTTGAACGCATCCCAAAAACAGCAGATTTTCAGTTTGCCGATTCGGACAAAAAGTAAGGCTATTGGGCAAGCCTACGTTCCAATCCACTTTTCAATAACCTTGGGATAGGAAGCATGCTCTAATTGATGCACTTTCTTTGCAATTTGCTCTGGCGTATCGGTTTCAGTTAGAATACATCTTGCCTGAAAAAGAATCTGTCCGTCATCATATTTTTCATTGACAAGGTGTATTGTTATTCCGGTTTCCGTTTCTCCGCTAGCTTTTACTGCCTGATGTACTTTCATTCCATACATTCCTTTGCCTCCAAATTTTGGAAGTATTGCAGGGTGGATGTTTACAATTCTTCTCTCAAAAGCGTTAATCAAATATTCAGGAATCAGCCACAAAAATCCGGCAAGCACAATATGACTAACCTGCAGTTCTTTTAACCATCTGAGAAAAATTTCCGATTGTTGAAATTCTTGTTTGTTGAAAACCTTAGCAGTTACCCCAAGCTTTTTTACCCGCTCAAGTACAAACGCATCTGGATTATTTGACAATACCAGCACCACTTCAATTGAGGGATGATGTTGAAAATACTTTATTATTTCTTCAGCATTGCTTCCTCCGCCGGAAGCCAAAATTGCAATTTTTGATTTTTTGTTCATGTAATGAAACTATGCAGGTCAGATTCCGCAAAGAAAGTAAAGAAATCGTAGCTTATATAAATACCATACTTAAAATACCCAACAGCATAATTACTTTGCAAAATGTGCTAAGCCACGAGAAATCTCTTTTTGTATCAGCGCGAGCCAGTCTGTAACAAAGCCAAAGTATGGGCGGGAATAAAAAAATGAGATAATATTCAAAGGGAAGAGCAGCATAGCGTTGATTCAACATGACAACCATTATAGAAAAGGCAAAGAGAATTACATAGATTATTACTTTCGTCCGCCGGATTCCCCAGAGGATCGGAAGCGTCTTACATCCAAAATTATTGTCTCCCTTTAAATCCTCCATATCCTTAATAATTTCCCGCACCAGCGTTATGAAAAATGCAAACAGGGCGTATATAATTACTAACGTGCTACCCGTACGATATAGCACATCAACGACATAAATTGAGGCGCCGGTAAGCACCGCCACAACCAGGTTCCCAATAAATGGAAGCCTTTTGAGATAGTTGGAATAAAGCCAAAGTAAAAAAACGGACAAGACATTTATAGCGGCCATCCTCCAGGAGAGATAGAGTCCGATTAAGATACCACAAGTTGATAACATGATGTGAAACAGTATCGCATACCGACGGGCAATACTTTTGCCAATAATAACACGTTCCGGCTTGTTGATGTAATCTATCTTTACATCATAGTAATCATTTATGATGTAACCTGCGGCGGCTATAAGTGTCGTAGATATAGATAAGAGCAGTAAACGGAAATCACTGATGGTTTGAGTTCCGATAAGAATTCCAGCGGTAAAGTATTGTGCGAATCCAATAATCACAAGATTACCAAAGCGGGTTAGCTTAAGAATTGATTCGATAAAACTCGCTGAAAACGTGGTTTTTTTGGCCATCTTGAATATCGTCCAAAAGTAATCAAGATGACGTTATAAAGTGGTGCTTTTCTGACCGGAAGATTCAAGCAAGAAAGTCTGCACAGCAATTGCCATGCAGACGAACTAAAACCAACCAGGAATTTTCTAAGTATGAGAGCAGTTTTTTTGCCGTAAAAGGTTTCTAATTACTTACAGACACAACATAGGTTCTTCTAAAAGTTGTAACAACGATTGTATTGTCACACTCCCCATCCCCATAATCAACGGTTCGTTTGCGATTTGAATAGCCACCCAATTTTATCATCTCAACCTTACCCGAAATCCGTGCAAAATTTCCCTGAGCTGCACACGACCAGTCGGCAATAATAGGCTCGATAATCTCATTTGTAAACCTTCTTCCAGTTGTTGATTCTCCCTCGATTGACCCAGTAATACGATAAACATTATTCGAGTGATCATTATCGCCGGCACCGGAGAGCCATTCACGGGTACGTGTTCCGTTGAACACTACTTGTTCGCCATTTGGGAATGATACAGTTAAGTCGGTAAGCTTCGTCACAGACTGAATATTGCCCGCAATATTTACGGAGATATCCCGTAGTTCGATCGTTCCAGTTACACCCCTGTTGTTCACAAAATAATCTTCAAAAGTTATGATGCGATTCGCGGTGCTATCACCAACTTCGGAGCTGTACAATACAATTATTTTGCCTTTTCTTACTCTGCCGTAAGGCCCGGTACAACCGTCGCCAAAATCAACAATCACTTTTTTATTTTCCGCATCATGGGTAATGGCAGCACAAAGTTCAGACCTCAGACGGCCACCTGCGTTGGCCACTTGAATTTCTGCCTGAGCAGTAATTTCGAGGACATCATCAGAAGCGTCTTCGCCAATTGAAGCAGTTTCCAGCGTTTGCTCTTCTTCGGCTTCACTTCCCTGCCTTAGACCATCCTCATTGTCACATGACGTTAACATGAAAGCAGCTAACGCCAATGTGTAAATTGATTTTATAAATCCGGTTTTCATTTTATTTTTTGTTTAAGTTCTGTTAGATCGATTGGTTTCTATTGAATTCTAAACTGGCCAGGTCGAATTCAATTTATTTCCAAGCTTACATCTTTCTCATTTTATGAAAGACAGAACTTAGATGTACAGACTTAACAAAGGTTTAATCGAGCCCGGGATTTTTTTTTACCAGAAAGGAGGTAATAATAAGAGAAACGGCGCCGGCTACGATCAGAATCAGCGTTTGCCATCCGTGAAAAATAAATGTAAAGGCCACGGCATCGCTTTGTGGAATTGAATATAGAAAAACCAAACCCTGCGGAACGAGCACGTGATATGATCCGGCTCCTCCGGGAAGTGGAGCTGCCATTGCAATTGCTCCAATTGCAAAAAGACTTACTACAGCCTGAAATCCCAGTTCACTGGTGGATGGAAAAGCTTTGACTACTGCGTAGCTCATTGCAAAATAAAGCATCCATATCATCAGCGAATAAAAAATAAAAAGACTTTTCTTTTTGAGTTTAAAGATTGAAAGCAAACCTCCCTTAAAACCATTCCAGGTTTTTAAAACAAAAGATCTTAACTTTTCATTCTTTCTAAACAACCAATAGGCGATACCCAAAACGGCCAGCCCTATGCCACCCAGAGAAAGAATCAACACAACCTTAGAGCTACCCGCGGATGCATTGATGGGAAGTGTTTCAATGAAAGCAAATAACTTTTTTGATTCAAGCAAGAATGAAAGAGCAATGAGTATAATTAGGCAAAGCAGGTCAATAATTCGTTCAAGTACCACTGTGCCAAATGTTACATCGACCGGAATCTTGTCGAGTTTATACAAATTATAGCAACGAGACACTTCACCTCCACGCGGAATTACCAGATTGACCAGGTATCCAACCATTAACGAAAGAAAACTTCTATTTAGCGTTGTATTCTGGTCAACAGCGGTCAACAACATTCGCCACCGTTCTGCGCGAACTAAATGACTTATCATTGAAACGAGTGCCATCACCAGAAGCCATCCTTTATCGGCTTGGTACCAGGTTTTGCTCAGATAGTCCCATTTGTTTTCCCCGTCTTCCACGTGAAGTCCCTGGAGAGAAAACCAGATCAGTGCAACGGTAGCGGCAAGGATGACCGTATATTGAAGAAAAACCTTAGCCCTGGGAGACACTATAACAAGTTGAATTAGAAATGCTAAGGTAACTTATTATCAGGCGTAGGGAAAATTATAGTGGGCTTGAATGTTTTAGCCTTTTCAAACTTCATCGATGCGTACGAAATTATGATCACAATATCTCCGACTTGTACTTTCCTGGCAGCAGGGCCGTTCATACATACCATCCCTGAACCTCGTTCTCCTTTTATAACATACGTCTCAAGTCGTTCGCCATTGTTGACATTCACCACTGCTACTTTTTCACCCTGAATGAGGTTTGCAGCATCCATCAAGTCTTCATCGACGGTAATACTTCCCACGTAGTGTAATTCCGCTTGTGTTATTTTTGCGCGATGAATTTTGGACTTTAGTATTTCTATCCTCAAAACCTTATTGTATTAGTTGCGATTCAAATGTAAACCAGAAAGATAAACGAAAAGTTGCCAACTTTGGATTCGGGTTAGTGCTATCAAACTTTAATCCAAAAACATGTTATCAATCAACCGAACATCGCCTGCATACCCTGCAGTGCACATTATAGGCGTTACGGATTCAGTGATCGATGTCAAAAGGGTTAACGTATGTCGGTCAGCCAGTTCAAAATATTCCAACCTCATGTCAGGCTTCTGATGAATGGTTTCAGCTACGAATTTTCGTACAGATTCTAAGTCCGTTCCTTGATTTAGCATATTCCGCGCACCGTTTAAGGCTTGATAAAACACAGTAGCATCACGTCGCTGAGTTTCATTCAGCCTTAGGTTTCTGGAGGACATTGCCAGACCATCAGATTCCCGCTCTATAGCAACACTATGAAGGGTCAAATTAAACTTTAGCTCATGAACGAGTTGCCTTATTACCGCAAATTGTTGCCAGTCCTTTTGTCCGAAATATGCCCGATCGGGTTGAACAATATTAAAGAGTTTAGAAACTACCAGCGCCACACCACTAAAGTGGCCCGGTCGGAATTTACCTTCCATGACACTGTCTAAAAGTCCGAAATCCATCTTTATGACAGATTTCTCAGTATACATTTCGGTGTCATCCGGGCAGAACACTGCATCACACCCAACTTTTTCAAGCAATGCTACATCTTTGTCTAAAGTCTTGGGGTATTTCTGAAGATCTAAGGCATTATTGAATTGGGTCGGGTTGACATAAATCGTGGCCAACGTCACTGAATTCTGGGTTTTTGATGCTTCAACGAGCGCCAGATGACCATGGTGAAGTGCTCCCATAGTGGGCACCAGGCCAACGGTTTTATTGGCACTTTTTAACCCTGCCAGGAAGGCTTTTAATGGGGCTATCTGCTTGAAAATCTCCATTTTAGGCCATTTCTGCAAAGGGTGGCAAAGATATATGGAAAACTGAAAATTAGTTGATCAGGGGGGTAATTTTTTGTACTTTTGTGGTTCAATTTTCCATTCTACTTTAAAATTCAATACTATGTCAAAACTTCGAGTTCTTTATGTAGCCAGCGAGATCAATCCGTTTCTGCAAACCTCTGAAGTAGCGGACTTTGTGCGCAAACTTCCTCAGGCTATGCAAGAAAAAGGGATGGAGATCAGAATTCTGGTCCCGAGATTTGGGATTATCAACGAGCGTAAGAACCGGTTGCATGAAGTAGTAAGGCTTTCTGGGATAAACATTGCTGTCGGGGATGAAGAAAAGCCTTTGATTATAAAAGTTGCGTCAATTCCGAATGCCAAATTGCAGGTTTATTTCATAGACAATGAAGACTACTTTCATCGTAAATCAGTTTTTCACGACAATGAGAATAACTTTTATGAAGACAATGATGAGCGTGCAATCTTTTTTTGCAAGGGTGTAATAGAAACTGTGCGTAAATTAGGATGGGCTCCGGATGTTGTACATTGCAACGACTGGATCACAAGTTTCATTCCGTTGTACTTAAAAACCACGTATAAGAATGATCCTTTGTTCAAAAATGCAAAAACAGTTTTCACAATTTACAATAATTCATTCTCCCATAAGTTTAAAGGTGATATTATGGACAAGGTCAAGATGATTGACATTGAAGATAATATGTTAGGCAATTTAAAATCAGCCGACTTCGAAGGCTTTATTAAACTCGGCATGGAGTTTTCCGACGCCGTGATCGTTGCAGGCGAGAACAAGAAGCTGGAAGGCTTGTTCAAGAAGAACAAGGAGAAGAAGGTAGAAAATTTTGACAATGACGAAAACTCAACCGAATCGTATTACAATCTATATAATGAACTTATGGGCTAAGCGCATTGGGCAACTGACTTTGCTGGCAGTTGCCTTATTTTTTTTCTCTTGCGAGCAAGAAACCAGCATTCTGGGATACAGAAATCCAAACAGTAAATTCAAAGTTTCATATGTTGAACTCCCGATAGAAAGTAGTGTTCTACTGCTTGATTCATTGCGTACGTCGAATTTTTTTCACTTTAAGGAAGTTAACAGATTCCTTGTCGGGAGTTACACTGATGCCGAACTTGGAACTGTCACATCAACGGCATACACGCAATTCTTCCCGTCGCTTTCTGGTTTTACTAAACCAACGAGTACCGCGGAATTTGACTCCGTCTCCCTGCAACTCCGTTTCGATTTGTATAATTACGGCGATAAAACAGTCACTCCTCAATTGATTTCCGTTTATGAACTCGACCAGGAATTGAGGGCCGATAGTCTGAGGTGGTATTTCAACAAATCCAATCGTGCTTACTCATCACTTTTGGGAACCAAAACATTTTCGATTTATCCTATTGACTTTGATGAATTCGCAGCCAGCACCGCAGATCGTGATACTGTCATAACTATAAAAATGCGCCTTGACGCAAGCTTTGGTCAACGTATATTCGATAGCGCATTAAAGTTCAGCAATGCCGCCTCGGCTGCCGATTCGACATTTGCGCGATACTCAGAATTTATTAAAGAGTTCAAAGGACTTGTCCTTAAACCGCAGAACACGGATAAAATGGTAGGATTCAATCCTTCCGCGGCTGAATCCAGGATAACTATCCATTATCATGACGCGGAAAAAGACAGCCTTTCTTTTAACCTTTCTTTTAGCTCAGTCGCTGGCTTCAATCAAATCACATCAGACCGGTCTGCCACAGAGTTGTCAGGATTAACGAACTATAATCAGCCTTTTATTCCTCCCAGCGGTAAACGTTATATTCAATCCGGAACCGGGATATTTACCAAACTCGATTTTTCCAATTTTTACGTGTTCGCTGATACGGTTCCTAACGTATTGATTAATTCCGCCGAACTGGTTATTGAATCCGTACAACCATCGGCATTTCCACCTCCGTCACTGCTTTCGTTACGTATTTTGAATGATAATAATAACCAAAAACGTTTTTCCAGAACAAGTGCGCAAGATCAAATGGATTTAGTTGGGTATCAAAATGCGCTTCAAAGATTGTTGGGATTTGATATAGCCATTACGAATTCATCGGCACCCCTCGTCGATAGCGACAGCGTCTTTTACGCCACTGATCGCTCTGCACTGCTAGCATATTCAAGCAGTACTAATTCCTATAGGATAAGCATACCCTTATTTCTTCAGCAACTTACCTTGAACATTCCTAACAGAACGGATTTTAACAATTTCATACTTTACCCGGCGTCCGAGGATCCCACTACGACCCCGGCAGCTGAAAGCGCTGCAAAAACGGTTAATCGCGCTATTTTCCCGGGAGATAAAATCAAATTGAAAATATATTATACCAAACCTAATACAGACCGTTAAATCATGTGTGGAATCGTTGCATACGTTGGCCAAAGGCAAGCACATCATATCATTATCAAAGGTTTGAAACGTCTTGAGTATCGGGGCTATGACAGCGCTGGCATAGCCTTAATGAACGGCGGGTTAAATGTCTACAAGAAAAAGGGAAAGGTTTCCGACCTTGAAGAATTTGTAAAGGGCAAACCGCTTGATAGCACCATTGGCATGGGTCATACCCGGTGGGCAACCCACGGGGAACCGAATGACAGAAATGCACATCCCCACTATTCGTCCAACGAGAAACTGGCTATAGTTCATAACGGTATCATCGAGAATTACAGCACCCTCAAGCAGGAACTTGTAAACAAAGGCCATGTCTTTCTCAGCGATACGGATACTGAAGTCTTGATTCACTTTATTGAAGATATAAAACTCAATAATAACTATACTTTAGAAGAGGCCGTCCGAATTGCACTCACCAGAGTAGTAGGCGCTTACGCAATTGTTGTCATGTCGATCGATGATCCAACAGTGCTTATTGCAGCTCGGAAAGGTAGCCCTCTCGTTATTGGTGTTGGGAAAGATGAATACTTTATGGCCTCTGATGCCACACCAATTATAGAGTATACCAATGAGGTGATCTACCTCAACGACCAGGAGATCGCTGTAATTAAGAACGGCAAACTGAATGTTACCGATATTACTAACCTGCCCCTTACGCCTTACATCCAGACAATAGATCTCGAACTCGAAGCCATTGAAAAAGGAGGGTTTGAGCATTTTATGTTAAAGGAGATATTCGAACAACCGCGCTCCATCAATGATTGCATGCGTGGAAGGTTAGATTCAACTTCGGGACGATTAGTGTTGGGTGGATTGCTTGAGTACATCAATAAACTTGTTAACGCAGACCGTATACTTATCGTAGCGTGCGGAACATCGTGGCATGCGGGCTTAGTAGCAGAATATTTCTTTGAAGAGTTTTGTCGTATTCCGGTGGAAGTTGAATACGCTTCTGAGTTCAGGTATCGCAATCCCGTTATCCGGGAGGGCGATGTTGTAATTGCAATATCGCAATCAGGTGAAACTGCTGATACACTTGCCGCCATTGAATTGGCAAAATCAAGAGGGGCAATAATTTTTGGGGTTTGCAATGTTGTTGGTTCATCTATTTCGCGAGCCACACACGCCGGTGCTTATACCCATGCCGGACCTGAGATTGGCGTCGCCAGTACGAAGGCCTTCACTGCACAGCTTACGGTTCTAAGTATGATTGCCCTGATAGTAGCACAACGCAAAGGCACTATTACGGAACAAAAGCTGCATGAACTATTGGTAGAGATGGAGAACATTCCTGCTAAAGTTGAAAAAGCACTTCAGCTAAATGAAAAGATCAAAACGATAGCGGCGACTTTCATGGATGCCCGTAACTTCATTTATTTAGGCCGGGGATACAATTTTCCAGTGGCGTTGGAAGGAGCGTTGAAACTCAAAGAGATTTCTTACATTCATGCAGAAGGTTACCCGGCAGCAGAAATGAAACATGGACCTATTGCTCTTATTGATGAAGAGATGCCTGTGGTTTTCATTGCAACCCGTGATAGTTCATACGAAAAAGTTGTATCCAATATTCAGGAAGTAAAAGCAAGGAAAGGTCGGGTGATCTCTATTGTTACCGAAGGGGATGATGTGATTCCTGCGATGTCAGAATTTGTCGTTGAAGTTCCCGCTGTACATGAAGCACTCATGCCGCTGGTTTCAGTAATTCCGTTGCAGCTATTGTCTTATCACATTGCTGTAATGAGAGAATGCAATGTAGATCAGCCTAGAAATCTAGCAAAGTCCGTTACCGTTGAGTAAACCTTTACCGGCAAATAAAATACAGGAAACTCTTCATTCTCGTTCAAAACTCCAGTTCTTTGATTGCCATCCAGGCCATTAACCCCGGCCCAATTTGTAAAGCATCTTCATCAATATCAAAAGTAGGTGTATGCACGTAGGAGCAAATACCTTTTGCTTCGTTGCGTGTACCCAGGCGGTAAAAAGATGCTGGCACAACTTGTGAATAGTAAGAAAAGTCTTCCGCTCCTAGCGAAATATCAAGATCTACTACGTTTTGTTTACCTACATATTCCTCTCCCGCTGCTCTTATCCTCCGGGTCAGTTCAGGATTATTCTCGAGATACGGATAACCCCTTGAGATGTCTACTTCACATTTACCGCCCATTGCTTCTGCGATACTTTCTGCCATCTTTTTGATTTTGGTCAACGCAGACTCGCGCCATTCTTCATTCATTGCACGGAACGTACCTGCAATATTCACTTCATTCGGTATAATATTCGTCGCACCGTGGCCAATGATATTACCAAATGTCAATACAGTGGGTTGTCTTGGGTTTGCATTCCGGCTGATGATCTGCTGAAGCGCAATGATAATATGTGATGCAATTACAATCGGGTCAACACACAACTCGGGAGCTGCACCATGTCCACCTTTGCCGATAACTTTCAAATAGATTTCATCGGCGCTGGCCATGTACATTCCTTCCCGAAACCCAATTTTCCCAACCGACAACAACGGAAAAACATGTTGCCCCATAATAGCAGCAGGTTTAGGGTTTTCCAAAGCCCCTTCTTTGATCATATAAGATGCACCTCCTGGATTTTTCTCTTCTCCAGGCTGAAACAGAAACCGGACGGTCCCTTCAAATTGATCCTTCACCTTGTGAAGTATTTTTGCAGTCCCCAACAATGAAGCCGTGTGCACATCATGCCCACAGGCGTGCATGACGCCAGGATTTTTGGATTTATATACGACATCATTTGCCTCATGAATCGGTAAAGCATCCATGTCTGCACGAAGAGCAACAACCTTCTTGTCAGGGTTTTTTCCTTTGATTTCTGCTAGAAGTCCGGTAGTGGCAATTGTCACTGAATCAATCCCTTCATTCTGAAGTTGATCTGCTATATATTTAACCGTATTAAATTCCTGATAAGACAATTCCGGATGGGCATGCAAGTGTCTTCTGACTGCAATAATTTCCTTGCCATTAGCTTCCGAGAGGGCCTTGATTGTATTAAGAAGACTCATTTAAACTTTATTTGACCATAAAGGTATCCATTAAAGACATTTATTCGAAATCGCTGAACGAATGATGGAGTTTACATTTCAAAATTTTCCTCACTCCCTAATATTAGTTGCTTGGTTAACCATCCTTTGGCTCCAGTCATTTGTTAGTAACCCGTTCGCGTTTAAAGTGTTTGAAAGAAACATAAAACGGAAGCTTATGAAATCCGTTCATTTGTGAAACAATTTTGGGATTAATCGATGGATCATCTGATATTAGCATTCTTCAATTTTAATTTAACAATCATGTATTACATCAAACGATGTCTTTTTCTATTCACAATGAGCATGTGCGCAGTTGCTCATGCGCAGGACGCCTCGCTTAAAAAGCTTAACTTAAATGACATGTCAGACTTCAAATCCCAGGCAGGGAACTGGAAGATTGTTGGGGACGTGTTGATGGATCCTGACATTGACATCCATCATGAACAACCTGTTCAAGCAGCAGATAACAATAAGCAATTTAAGAAGTCAAAGCTACCACCACCCCCTCCACCGATGCCTGCTGTAACGTTTCAAACTGGCACAGGAATTTTGCTTAACCTAAACGACAATGTCAAAAAAGATAATCTCGTTTCAGTTTTTGAGCACGGTGATATTGAATTGGAGTTTGAAGTAATGCTTCCGAAAGGATCCAACTCGGGAATTTATCTTCAAGGGAGATACGAAGTACAACTGTATGACAGCTGGGGCGTAAAAAATCCGTCATTTTCTGACATCGGCGGAATCTATCGGAACTGGGAGAAGGAAAAAGGACAAATTTACATGGGAAAAGCACCATTAAGTAATCCTGCGAAAGCACCAGGCTTATGGCAAAAAGTAAAAATTGCGTTCAAGGCACCTAAATTTAATTCTGCAGGTGAGAAGATTGCCAATGCACGGTTTGTTTCTGTTGAACTTAACGGGGTAAAGATTCATGATAACGTAGAAGTTCCGTTACCTACAGGAGGCCCGATTGAAAACAACGAAAAGGCAACAGGTCCCTTACTTATTCAGGGCGATCATGGCCCTGTTGCTTTCCGCAACATCCGATATAAATTAATGAAGCAACTTTCTTTCACCTTGTCTGACATCCAGTACAAAACTTTTTACGGAAACTTTAAATCCATTTCAGATTTCACATCATCAAAGCCGGCATCTACTGGAAGCATCCCGGAATTAACATTTGAGGTTCTTGATAACGAAAACGCATATGGTGTACACTACACCGGCAAGATTACAGTACCTGAAGATGGGACGTATCAGTTTCAATTTGTTTATACAGGTGGAGGGCGTTTGATTGTTAACAAACAGCAACTGCAGGATTTCGGCCGCCCGGAGGGAAGGCACGATGATCAATCTTCTATCACTCTAAAAGCTGGTACTTATCCATTTGAGATCTATAATTATAAAGATGCTTCGTGGCTACCTCCCCGATTAGGGCTTTTTGTTAAGAGCAGCAACAGCTATTCACAAGCACTTCATGCCTTCAACTCTTTGCCTCCGGATGACCAGCCTGTCTCTCCCATCTACCTTAATGCCGGAAGTGAACCCCGATTATTACGTGCATTCATTGATTTCGAAGGCGACCGAAAGCAACGCTTGACCCATACCATAGGCGTCGGCGACCCCGTTGGAACACATTATGTGTATGATTTAAAGACTGGAAATCTTGTTTGTGCATGGCATGGCGACTTTGTTGACGCCACGCCAATGTGGCACGATCGCGGTGACGGATCTTTCCGACCGCGAGGAGCAGTACAGTATTTTTTCAATAACCAACCTCTTGCCTTTCTGGCATCAGAAAGTGAAGCTTTTCCTTTCATCGCGAGAGAAGCGGTAGTAAAAGAAAATGATTACCGCGGTAAGGGTTATGAAATCGAAGAAGCTTCAGGTCGTCCGGTTTTTAAATACACGTATCAGGGAGTAGAAGTTGAGGATAAGATTTACCCTGACGATAATGGCAGAGTTATCACACACGAGGTGCTTATAAAAAACAGGGGAACTAAATCTGGTTTGTATTACAAGCTTGGTGAAGGAAGCAGCATCACAAAAGTAAAAGACGGGCTTTATGTTTTGGATGGCAAGAAGTACTATATCAAGATTTCCGGATTAACGCCGGTTATTCGGGAAGCTAATGGTAAAAAGGAATTGATGGTCGCTGTAGATAAATCTTTTAAGTATTCTATAATCTGGTAAAGCACAAACATCTTTAATTCACAGAAAATGAATAACCCAATACATAAAATTTTATTATCCGGCGTGATCCTGCTTGGTGTATTAGCATCTAATGCACAAACGTCAAGTAAGGCGCCTCAGGAAGAAGACTATTATAAAATAATAACCATACCTACTCCCGAAGGTATCTTACTCGAAGGAGGTGGTGTTGCTACACTCCCCGATGGTAGAATTGCAGTGTCAACCCGTCGAGGAGATGTGTGGACAATTGAAAATCCTAATATGGAGAATGGTTCATTGCCGCAGTTTAGATTATTTGCTTCTGGTCTGCATGAAGCGTTGGGACTTGCGTACCATGACGGCTCACTTTATGTTGCCCAGCGCGGCGAACTAACCAAACTCACCGATAAGAATGGTGATGGAAAAGCAGACATCTATGAAACAGTGTATGCCTGGCCATTATCCGGGCACTACCACGAATATTCGTTCGGTCCAAAAATAGCGCCTGACGGAAGTTTCTTTGTTACCGGTAATGTTGCTTTTGGAAATGAAGAATGGTGGCGTGGTGAGAGCAGAGTACCCTGGAGAGGATGGACCATGAAGATACATCCAGATGGAACTATGGAACCGTGGGCAACCGGAATGCGCTCTCCTTGCGGACTGGGAATGATTGACGGCGAATTATTTTATGATGATAATCAAGGTGACTGGCAGGGATCAGGTGGAATCTTTCACGTGACGAAAGGGAGTTTTACCGGTCATCCGGCAGGATTGCGCTGGACAAGTGAGCCCAACTCACCGGTGAAGCTTACCACGGAGGAGCTATATGCCAAAGTGGATCAACGGCAGGTAAAACACGAAGGGCAGTATGTAAAGCCAGAAAACATTGCTGACGAAAAGAATCCTGATTTTTTCTTTCAGTTAAAAGATGCATTTCCGGAGATTAAACTTCCCGCGGTGTGGTTGCCTCATGGTGTTCTTGGAATTTCAAATGCTGAAATTATATCCGACGATACGAAAGGAAAGTTTGGCCCCTTCGCCGGACAGGTCTTTGTTGGTGACCAGGGTCAGAGCAAAATTGTACGTGTTGTTTTAGAAAAGGTAAAAGGAGAATATCAGGGAGTTGCATTTGATTTCAGATCAGGATTTCAGTCGGGCGTGCTTCGAATGAACTGGGGTAATGACGGCTCAATGTTTGCCGGGCTAACCAATCGCGGATGGGGATCAGCCGGAACGGCAACATCTGGTTTACAACGCCTGGTATGGACGGGAAAGGTTCCGATGGAAATGAAAACTGTAAATGCTATGCCCGACGGATTTGAAATTGAATTCACTCATCCTGTCGATCAAAAACTGGCTCAGGATTTAAATTCTTACATTGGAAGAAGCTACATCTATAAGTATCATCCTGTATACGGAAGCCCGACAGTAAACGAAGAAAAATTAAATATCAGAGGTGTAAAGGTTTCACCAGATGGGATGAAGGTTCGTGTGGTGATTGACAATTTGCGGCAATTCTATTTACATGAAATCAACGTAGCCGGTATCCGTTCTAAAGACGGGTTACCTGTATTACATTCAACAGCTTATTATACGTTAAATAATGTTCCAGAAGGCGCCAAACTGCCGGCTAGTGAATTAAGCACTAAGCGTTCAACCGCAGTGACGAAGGCTGCGCCAGAAAAGAAAGCCGCGTCAGCCAAAGCACCATCATTGTCCAAAACTTTGACTTACGCAGAAATTGAACCTTTGCTGGTAAAAAATACCTGCGTTGCCTGCCACCAAACAACAAAACGGCAGGTAGGTCCGGCATATGCCGATATTGCCAAGCGTAAGTATAGTAATGAAAGAATTGTTCAATTGATTTACAACCCTGAACCCAAGAATTGGCCGGAACATGAAACGCCAATGGCACCTATGCCACAAGTTCCCAAAGATGAAGCATTGAAAATTGCGAGTTGGATTAACTCACTCCGTCAGCCAAAAGACTAAGTCCAAAGGTAGTCGGCACATTCAACGCAAAAGATCCGTTCGATTTCCGGACGGATCTTTTTGTTTCCTGGTCTAACGGAGCATAATTTGAAATGAAATTAGATTAAATCGTCTTTCCCGTTTTGCCCCAACCATTCGGGAATCCACCGCCCCTGGGCTACAGGAAACCAACAGCTAAAGGTTTTTAGTTAGTTAATCGAAACCTTATCAGGAATTACAATCGCTGAGGGGAAGTATTTTTTTACCGCCACAAAATCACGTTGAGCATCGATCCGGTTAAAATATTTACCCACCTTCACTCGAAAATTTGGTTGCGAGTATTGTATATCCGACACTAGGTCGGGAAGCGACGATGTAATTTGCTTCTTTGCATTAAGAGCATCCTCTCGTTTTAGTCCGGAGTAAATCTGAATCGTGAACCCATCGATAAAATTTCGCTGGACATTAATACGATCGATACTATCCAAAATACTATCCAGTCTTTTATTAACTGTGTATTTAGGATCTACATTTTCGGTTGATTTCCGGGCTCCGGTGTCAGTCGGCTTTTCTGTTTCAGGGACAACCACTTCTGCTTTTGGTCTCCAAACAGATAAATCCTCAGAGTACTTCCCGGCTTTTGAGGCTGTTGTGGTCTTTTTCCGCGTGGCACAACCAATCAGAATCAAAGTCAGTAAGGAAATTTGAAGTGTCTGATTAAATAGTTGTCGCATCATTATTCGATTATTATGCATCGGTTGTTGAGAATATCGTCTTCAACCTTCTTGTATTTAACGTCGCGAAGCACCTTCCCGTCAGGATACTGAACGCTTACTTTGTCGTTTCGTCCCGCTAATTTCTCAGATTTTACAGGCATTACCTTTTCCTGAGGTGGTCGGTTTGGCTGAGGTTGCTGTCCGCGTTCTCCTCCGCTCAGCAGCGATTTCGTTTCTTCTTTCTGCTCGCTCAGCTTAACTCTGTTTCTTTGTGACCTGGCTTCCTGAACCTGATCCGGTTGCTGTACCGGTATATCCGCTTTTAGCAGGAAGGAGATTGTTTCTTCATTAACTTTTGCGATAAAGCGTTTGAACAGTTCAAATCCTTCAAACTTATAAATCAGCAATGGATCCTTCTGTTCATACACTGCATTTTGAACGGACTGCTTTAGATCATCCATCTCACGCAAGTGTTCTTTCCAGAGCTGATCGATGATAGCAAGCGCAATCATCTTTTCCATCGATTTGAGCAACTCACTATTATTGGTTTCAACCGTTTTGGCAAGATTTGCAGCAACACCGATTTGCTTCTTACCATCCGTGAAAGGAACAAGGATGTTTTCCACCGTAGCCCCACGCGTTTTAAAAATATCTTTAACGATTGGCAGTGCTTTCTCTGCTACCATTTTATTCTTTTTATGGTAATGATCAAGCGCCGTGTTATATAAATCGTCTGTCAGTTTATTCTGATCATTCTTATCGAATGTTTCCTTGGATATTTCATAGTCTAACCCGAGAATACTTAAGGCATTCAGGCGAAGGCTTTCATAGTCACTGGAATTCTTCGCATTGATCACCATATCTTCACAGGTATCAAACAACATTGTAAGAATGTCCAGCTCCAAACGTTCTCCAAATAACGCATTCTTCCGTCGCTTGTAGATAACTTCACGCTGAGAGTTCATGACGTTATCATATTCCAAAAGTCGTTTACGAATACCGAAGTTATTCTCCTCCACTTTTTTCTGCGCTCGTTCAATTGAACTTGTAACCATGGAGTGCTGAATTACTTCGCCTTCCTTCAAGCCAAGTTTATCCATTACCCGGGCAATCCGTTCTGGCATGAAAAGACGCATCAGGTTATCTTCCAGTGAAACATAAAACTGCGACGTACCAGGGTCACCCTGACGGCCGGAACGCCCCCGAAGCTGACGATCAACTCTTCGCGATTCATGCCGCTCTGTACCAATAATTGCCAGTCCCCCTGCTGCTCTTGACTCCGGTGTTAACTTGATATCTGTACCACGACCTGCCATGTTGGTAGCAATCGTAACTGTACCGGGCTTACCAGCTTCTGCCACAATTTCTGCTTCACGCTGATGTTGTTTAGCATTCAGTACCTGGTGTTTTATTTTTCGAAGTTGAAGCAGGCGACTTACTAACTCTGAAATTTCAACTGACGTTGTTCCCACCAGCACAGGTCTTCCTGCTTCTGTGAGCTTTACGATATCTTCAATGGCCGCGTTGAATTTCTCACGCATGGTTTTGTAAACAAGATCATCATAGTCTTTTCTGACTGCAGACCTGTTAGTAGGTATCGTTACGACATCAAGTTTATAAATATCCCAGAGTTCGCCAGCTTCTGTTTCCGCTGTTCCGGTCATACCGGCCAGCTTATGATACATCCTGAAGTAGTTCTGAAGCGTTATCGTTGCATAAGTCTGCGTCGCATCCTCCACTTTCACATTTTCCTTTGCTTCAATAGCCTGATGTAATCCATCTGAGTAACGCCTTCCGTCCATTACACGTCCAGTCTGCTCATCGACAATCTTCACTTTTCCATCTACGATGATGTACTCGACATCCTTTTCGAAAAGCGTGTAGGCTTTCAACAATTGGCTTACACTATGAATGCGTTGTGACTTCACTTGATAATCGCGGATAATCTCTTCCTTTTTCTGGAATCTGGCGGTGTCATCAAGCGAGGGGTCTTTTTCAATCCTGTTGAGTTCCGTTCCAATTTCAGGCATAATGAAGAACTTCGGATCTTCTCCTTCGCCGGTAATCAGGTCGATTCCCTTTTCAGTTAGATCGACACTATTATCTTTTTCATCAATTATAAAAAACAAAGGCTTATCAGCCTCAGGCATGTTGCGTTTATTGTCAGCGAGATAAAAGTTTTCGGTCTTTTGAAGGATCGCCTTCATTCCCGTTTCGCTTAAAAATTTAATTAGTGGCTTGTGTTTAGGCATCGCTCTGAAAGCCCGGAACAGTGCAAGTCCCCCATCTTTTTCATTGCCATCTGCAATCAGCTTGCGCGCAGAGTTCAGGTATTCGTTAATAAGTCTCTTTTGCGCTTCAACCAGTTTAAAAATGCGAGGCTTTAAGTCATAAAACTCATGTTCATCGCCTCGGGGAATCGGGCCTGAAATAATCAACGGTGTACGGGCTTCATCAATCAATACTGAATCCACCTCATCCACCATCGCATAATGGTGCGTTCGTTGAACAAGTTCCTGTGGTTCACGCGACATATTATCGCGGAGGTAATCAAAACCAAATTCATTATTCGTTCCATAAACGATATCCGCCTTGTAAGCTTTTCTTCGCTCCGGAGAATTCGGATCGTGTTTATCAATACAATCAATAGTTAACCCATGAAACTGAAAGATGGGAGCCATCCATTCGCTATCGCGTGTAGCCAGATAGGTATTAACGGTTACCAGGTGCACACCACGTTTCGACAATGCATTTAAAAATGCCGGAAATGTTGCTACCAGGGTTTTACCCTCACCTGTTGCCATCTCTGCAATCTTTCCCTCGTGAAGTACGATACCTCCGATGATCTGCACATCGTAATGCACCATATCCCATGTTATAAGGTTGCCGGCTGCCATCCATTGATTAGCCCAGAGTGCTTTATCACCCTGAATTTTTATATTCTCATGGGTAGCCGAGAATTCACGGTCATAATCCAGCGCTGTAACTTCAAGAAATTCGTTCTCTTTAAAACGTCTGGCTGTTTCGCGTACAATTGCAAAAGCGGTGGGCAATACCTTTAATAAAACCTTTTCAAGTTCTTTGTTGCGTTCACCCTCAATTCTGTCGATATCCGCAAATATGGCTTCCTTCTCGTTAATATCAAGGTCAGGACTGTCAGCGACTTTTTTATGCAAGGCAGCTAACTGATCATCAATAGCCTTAAGACCCTGGTTGATTATATCCTGTATTTTTCTCGTTTCATTTCGAAGTTCATCGTTGGTTATTGATTTGAGCTTTTCGCCTTCCACTTTAGTTTGTTCAACCAGCGGCATAACCCGTTTAATATCCTTGTCTGATTTTGTTCCAAAGATCTTGGCAATAAATTTTAGCATACGTGAGTTGTTAAATCGTTATTCTCCATCCGGATTGTCTTGCCGATATCACTATCGTTTAAAATAGCCGGAAAAGGCTAACTCCAAAGAGGGCCTAAAGTTAGTCTGTTTTTTGAGAATCAAATTGATCAATTACAGTTCCAAATCGCCCTCGAAGACCATTTTGGCAGGACCTACAAGAAAAATATCCTCAAACGTGCCGGACTGGCTGGATTTGAATTCAACAGAAAGGTCTCCGCCGAGGGTTTTTATCACGATTGGAGAGGAATAACCCTTCATAGAGGCCGCTAATGCTGCTGCCGTCACGCCCGTTCCGCACGATAGCGTTTCATCTTCCACACCACGTTCGTAGGTTCTGACTGTGATAGAGTTACCATTTTGTAGGGAGACAAAATTCACATTCGTACCCCCCGGGCTAAATCTCGCATCATGGCGGATTTTTCGTCCCTCTTCGAAAACCGGATAATTGCTTACATCATCGACAAACCGAATAAAATGAGGCGAACCGGTATATATAAAGTAATCGTCACTGAGTTTCCTCACTTCTTGTACAGGATTCATTTTCAGACGTACGATACCTCCAGGCGTTAATTCCGCGGAATGTTCTCCATCGAAAGCATTAAATGCAGCTTTGCCGTTTATCAATCCTAATTGGGACGCAAAGTGCACTGCTGCCCGACTCCCGTTTCCACAAAGACTTTGTGAGCCATCGCTGTTGAAGTATTCAAGATTGAAATTAAGAGAGGGGTGTTTTTCAATCAGCATCAGACCATCGGCACCAATGCCCAACTTCCGGTGACATATTTTGGCCACCTGATCTTTGGTAACAGAGAGATTCATTTCGCGGTTATCAATAACCACAAAATCGTTACCGGTAGCCTGATACTTATAAAAATGAACTTTTCTCACGTAACTGAATTGCTTGGTCCTGATAAGGAAGAGTGGCTCTACTTTACTTCTTCGTAGTCGATATAGTCACCTGGCTTGGTGCTTGCCTTCTTTTTCGCCGCGTTTCGATCGCGGTTGAAGTTTGGATCAAAATTTTTGCGTTGTTGATCACGTAACTGTTGAGATGCAGCACCCGCTCTAAAGAACAGACTGCCGATCTTATAAATGATGTAAACAATCAGTGCTAATATCAGAAGGAATTTCGGCATGATATATTTTCTTTTTTATGCTAAAACCAGAAAACAAAGGTATAGGTTTCCGTACAAGGACGGAAGGCAAGGCGGTTTATTTTAGGTACGGTTGAAAATGGAGCTCTTTAGCCATTTTTTGGGTTGTTAAGGGTGATTGTATCATCCCAGCGCTGCAAAAAACGACTTAAAGCTTTTTATTTCCGTCGAAGGACTGACCGCTACCTGCTTAAGTACAGATTCCGTTCGGAATAAATTTTCATAAAGTAATCGTCCATCAAATCATCGATAAAGTAGATGGATTCTCCGGTCGATTTCATTTCAGGGCCCAGTTCCTTATTAACATCCTGAAATTTGTGGAAGGAGAACACGGGTTCCTTGATAGCATATCCTTTCTTGGTAGGATTGAAAGTAAAGTCTTTTACCTTTTTCTCTCCCAACATTACTTTGGTTGCATAGTTTACATAGGGTTCATCGTATGCCTTGCAAATAAACGGTACCGTTCTGGAGGCACGTGGATTTGCTTCAATGATATACACTTTATCATTTTTGATGGCAAACTGAATGTTGATTAGCCCTACCGTTTGTAGCGCCAGTGCAATTTTTTGCGTATAGTGTTCTATTTGTTTGATAACAAAATCACCCAAATTGTATGGTGGAAGCACAGCGTATGAATCGCCCGAATGAATACCCGCCGGTTCAATATGCTGCATGATTCCGATTATGTAAACATCTTCACCATCACAGATTGCGTCTGCCTCTGCTTCGATGGCTCCATCCAGAAAATGGTCTAATAAAACCTTATTTTCAGGTAAGTGTTTCCAGATGTCGAGTATATGGTTTTCAAGTTCTTGTTCATTGATCACAATTTTCATACTCTGCCCGCCCAATACATACGAAGGTCTTACCAGTAATGGAAATCCAATAGTTTTGGATACCTCGATCGCATCGTCTGCATTTTCTGCAACCCCGAACTCCGGATAGGGGATCGAAAGATCTTTTAGAAGTGTAGAGAACCGGCCACGATCTTCGGCGAGATCCAGTGCATCGAAGGATGTTCCAATAATCTTAATACCGTATTTGTGTAATTTTTCTGCCAGCTTAAGTGCTGTTTGGCCACCTAATTGAACAATGACTCCCTCGGGTTTTTCATGTTCAATAATATCGAATAAGTGTTCCCAGAAGACCGGTTCAAAATAAAGTTTGTCTGCGATATCAAAATCCGTTGATACAGTTTCCGGATTACAGTTGATCATGATCGTTTCATAACCACATTCTTTTGCAGCGAGAACACCGTGTACACATGAATAGTCGAATTCAATACCTTGCCCGATTCGGTTCGGCCCGGATCCTAGTACAACAATCTTTTTTCTCGTCGAAACGATAGATTCATTCTCGGCATCAAAAGTCGAATAATAGTAGGGTGTCATTGCTTCAAACTCGGCAGCGCAGGTATCCACAAGCTTGAATACACGGTTTATGCCCATCTCCTTGCGTTTTTTATGAACGTCACTTTCGTAACAATCAAGGATGTGAGCAATCTGCCGATCTGCATAACCTTTCTCTTTTGCTTTTCGCATGAGCTCTGGTGACAGACTATCAATATCGTATTTACCAATTTCCTTTTCGAGTTCTACCAACTCTTCAATTTGTTTCAAAAACCAACGGTCAATTTTCGTAAGCTTTTGGACTGTCTTCATCGGGATGCCCAGTTTTAGCGCATCATGGATGTGAAATATTCTGTTCCAGCTTGGATGTTCGAGGCTATATAATAATTCGTCCTGCTTGGTCAGTTCTTTTCCATCAGCACCCAATCCGTTTCTGCGGATCTCAAGTGACTGACATGCTTTCTGAAGGGCTTCCTGAAAATTTCTGCCGATTCCCATTGCCTCGCCTACCGATTTCATCTGTAGCCCCAGCTTGCGATCGGTACCCGGAAACTTATCGAAATTCCAGCGTGGTACTTTTACGATTACGTAGTCAATAGCAGGCTCAAAGTATGCTGTAGTTGTCCCTGTAATGGCATTGCTTAATTCATCGAGATTGTATCCGATAGCAAGTTTTGCAGCGATTTTTGCGATCGGATAACCAGTGGCTTTCGATGCTAGTGCAGATGATCTTGACACACGTGGGTTAATCTCAATACCGATGATTTGCCCATCATTATCGGGATTGACGGAAAATTGAACATTACAACCACCAGCAAACTGACCGATGCCGTTCATCATTTTGATTGCAAGATCGCGCATATGCTGATATACCGTATCCGGTAAAGTCATTGCTGGCGCAACTGTGATAGAATCTCCAGTGTGAACGCCCATTGGATCGAAATTTTCAATCGAACAGATTATGATCACATTGCCTATCGCATCGCGAAGCAATTCTAGCTCAAATTCTTTCCACCCCATGATACTTTGTTCAACCAGTACCTCATGAATCGGTGAAGCATGAAGGCCATTATTCAACGCAGCATCAAAATCTTCAGGTTTATTGACAAATGCCCCACCGGTTCCACCCAGGGTGTAGGAAGGTCTGATGACTAACGGGAATCCTATTTCCTGTGCGATTTCTTTTCCTTGTAAAAAGGATGTCGCGGTTCCACCTTTGCAGACACCGACGCCAAGTTCAATCATCTTCAACCTGAATTTTTCACGATCTTCAGTGGTTTCAATGGCGTGAATATCTACTCCGATAATTCGTACGCCATAGTGCTGCCATATTCCTGATTTCTCGCAGTCAATGCACAGGTTCAAAGCGGTCTGTCCACCCATCGTGGGTAAAACGGCATCGATATGGTGCCTTTCGAGAATTTCCCGAATAGATTTTTTTGTAAGTGGTTTCAGGTAAACATGATCTGCCGTCAATTTGTCAGTCATGATGGTGGCAGGATTCGAATTAATCAGTACCACTTCAATACCTTCTTCCCGAAGTGAGCGGGAGGCCTGAGAGCCTGCGTAATCAAATTCACACGCTTGACCGATAATAATGGGGCCGCTACCGATGATCAGGATTGAGCGAATACTTCTATCTCTTGGCATTGTTTACAGTAAATGGGATGAACAAAATTGTGCAAAAATAAAACACTGATTCAATTGATTGCAGAATTGTCGATATTAATTCTCATTAATTTTTATCTAACATTGAAAACATCGTGTAAGGGCATTTTTCACATTTCCATTCCCATCGCCTGTATGGCAATGCAATTGCGGGACCGTGGGACGCGGCGAGATGAAAAATTCCGGCCAGGGGGATAAATCGATTACTTAATTATCAACAGTGATCGGTATTTTTTCACATGATCATGTCGTCCAATTCTGGATTGCTACAATTACCGCATTGCCGGTTTACGTGTTACAGGCAACGCATCAAACATACTTAAGTATTTTCCATCCCCCATCCGGTTAAGGAGTTCTGCCGATTGCTTCACAACGAAAAGATCCATTCTGTCCACTTCATTTTTTTTGTTTAAGTCCGCAACCAAAAAATTAAAATGAAAATCAAAAACTGACGTGCTGAGTAATTTTGCCAGATCTTCCCTTCCCAGCGATTGCAAGATATCAGCTGCCTGAAGATTGGTATAGGATGGGCGAAGTTGTGGGGGATATAATTTTTCGACTGCAAATTCCAAAACTTCCTCAGCCTTTAGAATCTCACCGTTTTGAATTAACGCAATTGCCAGAGTATTGAATGACTGCCTTAAAGGTGTGATTATCCTGGCATGGTAATCTTCAAAATTGAAATTGATTCCCTTAACCGAAAGATTATCGTAATCAGATTTTTGGACAAGATTCTGATACATTAATTGTGTATTTACGGCGATTTCATTTCCTGAATTCACAATGGGAAGTAAACGGTACGCAGAACCTTCTTGAACGACATGCGGATTCAGTTCAAGACCAGCAGTATTAAGCGACGTAAAGTTGAAATAAATGGGTCTTTCCCAGTTATTACTTATTATAATATCGAGAATAGCCAAACCACTTTTTTGCAAGTAGTTCCCGGTGACCCGAAGTTCCATTTCTGGAGCAATGTTATGCGATGGTGGTATCGATTCAGCGACGCAACTCATCATCTTTTGAGGATTAACCTGGATTTTTAGAATTTTTGAGGGCAGGATGTTATAGTAATCGCCTGTAGCGGTGTACACTCTCAATCCTTTGTGTTCATGCTTTAGTAATTCCAAATATTTTTTGACATCGATCCCGTCTTTAATGGTTTCCTGGAGGTAAAGCACATCATTTGGACCATACTGGCGATAGTCCTTTTCATCGAGTGAAAGTTCAAATGGGGCAGAACTGTAGTACCCTTTCCTTAATTGATTGATATACCAATCCGTGTTAAGATAACTAAGCACCATTACCCTGACATCGGTCCTGCAACCTTCAACTTCCTGGAGATACCATAGTGGAAAGGTATCGTTATCACCACCGGTAAAAAGAATAGAGTTCGGTGCACAGCTATTCAAAAGATTCCGGGCATTATCGACTTGAAAAGTTCGACCGGCTCGATTATGATCATCGTAATTCTGATACAGCATCCAGCACGGAACTCCGATTGCAATAGTTACAATTCCTGAAAATACTCCTTTTCGTGTGGGCAGATAATTGCAAAGTGCCAATACTCCCAGGCCAATCCATATACAGAAGGCAATGTAAGAACCCACATAGATATAGTCTCGCTCACGTGGCTCGTTCGGAGAAGAGTTTAGATAAAGCACAAGCAAAAAACCGGTTATAAAAAAGAACAACAGCACCGCAAGGAAATTCTTTCTATCTCTGCTGAATTGAAAGAACATTCCTGCGATCCCGAGAATCAACGGAAGCATAAAATACTGATTTCGTGCTTGGCTTTCGTATCTGGCATCCGTAGTACGATACAATGAGTCCCAGGGCTTAAGCCAGTCACTATCTTTTTCATCACTTTCCCTTCCCGAAAAATTCCACAACAGATATCGTACATACATATGACCTGACTGATAGCGAAGCATGAATTTCAGATTATCGGAAAACTTTGGTTTTTCGTCTGGTTTTAATCCTGTCCATGATCTGTAGGATTCAATATGATCAGCATCATTGCTGTGCAACCGGGGTAAAATTGTTTTGCGTGATTCGTCGAAGTGGTACTCATGCATTATCCCCGAAACTTCATATCGTTCATCCGTTTTATGATAAATTTTCTTTTTGGTGGATACTTTTATAATCGGTGCATCGAAGTAAGGACCATACACCAATGGATGCGATCCGTACGACTCGCGGTTCATATAAGCCTTGATCATGGGAAGATTTTCCGGATTAGTTTCGTCTATTGGAGGATTATGATTTGAACGGATAAAGAGCATGAGATAGGGTGCAAAACCCACTATCAGAAAAATGAAAGCCCAGGTGTACGCTTGAATACTTTTATATTTTTTTAAACAGACAGAAAATATAACAATCAGAAATAATATTAAAATCAGCAACCCGGAATAGAAGGGCATATGAACAGAGTTTACAAAGAACAGATCAAAAGCGAAAACAAGTTCAAACAATCCGACGGCAACAAAACGATTTATGAAAAGTACCATTGCCAGTCCGGCAACAATAGAAATGATAGTGCTCGTTGCACTTACTCTCTGTTGATTAATAACCCACATAAAAGGCAATAAAGGCAGAGCCAGTAAACACATGGGATGAATACAGTATGCCAGGCCACTTACATAAAAGATCAGAATGATCCATCGGGAACGCAAAGGCTCTTTGAGGTTAGTTCCTTTAACTATCATCCAAACAAGCAGCAGGAGAAAAAAACTTGCAGCACCATAGGTCTCGGCCTCTACAGCCGAAAACCAGAACGTATCTGAAAAAGTAAGACAAAGACTACTTGTAACGGAGGCTAGTACTAGCCATGGCATGGTATTGAAACTGGCTTTTGAAAATGCCTTCTTCCCAAAAATGTAGATAACATAAAACAGTATATACACAGTCATCGCAGAAAACAGAGCACTCATCAAATTAATACTCCATGCCACAAGTTTGACATCCCCGAGAGAGAGCATGCTGAAAATTCTACCAATCAATAAAAACAATGGTGCCCCAGGAGTGTGTGGTACCTGAAGCTTAAAAGCAGAAGCAATAAATTCTGAACAATCCCAAAGACTGGCAGTGGGCTCGAGCGTTATCAGATAAGTTATAAAAGCAATTAAGAAAGTAAAAAATCCAAACAGATGTTTCCATAAATTCAATTTCACCTGGTTTACAAAATGAAGAAAACTCAAGCGATCAGCACCTAAAATGCCGACGACAGGAAGAATGAATCCGGTCAACAATACCGGAGGAGCGATCCACAGTGTTGCTATGCCAAATCCATTTTCCACCTGATCAAATACCATACACAAATATCCAAGGGTAATCAAAACGATAGCAGTCACGAAGATTAAGTAGTCCCTTTTTGAAAACATAGTCATAGGAAATTGTGCTTAGTCCGTTTTATTTCTATTTATCGCACAAGACTATCATCCCTTGCTTTGAAAAAGCGTTAATGGATGTAAAGAAGTGTTAATGGAGTGTTAAAAAGCGTGTCTTTGTATAACGAAGGATTTAAATAATTAGCTTTATGATTCCATCGTCTACTTTAAACTTAAAAAATGAAAAGTAAACACTTAGGTCGTATCATTCTCCTGGGTACCATTGTGTTAGGATGTCTGCTGATTCTTCAGGTTTACTGGTTTAAGAAAGCTTTTGATGTATCCGAGAAACAATTTGATCACAGCGTCCAGGTAGCGTTAAAGAAAGTAGCCGATTCTATTTCTCTCAATTCGGAAGTTAAAAGACTTTCATCTAATTTCTTTTTTGTGTCTACCGAAAGCGAGCTTAACGATCAGGAGCTTGATGTCTTATTAAAACGAGAGTTTTTACTGCGGCAACTTAGTCTCGATTACGAGCTTGGTATTTATAATGCAGCGGACGACACACTGGTTTATGGCAATTATGTGGAAAGCACACGGAAACACTTTCTCAAAAACCGTAACGCTGATATCCCAGCGCGTACAGAGGAAAAAAACTTTGCTGTCTATTTTCCAAAAAAGGACAGTTACATTGCAGCGCAGCTGGATATCTGGATTTTTTCCACTGCCGTTTTGTTGTTGATGATGGGCTTTTTTGCGTATGCGATTTATTCACTGCTGAGAGAAAAAAGATTCTCATCTCTAAAAAACGATTTTATTAACAACATGACTCACGAATTCCGAACGCCGGTTACAAACATCAGAATAGCCGCTGATATTCTGAAAAACAAGATGACGGAAGAGAACGGTATGAATGTTTACGTTGATATTCTATTGAAAGAAAATGAAAAACTTCGCCAGAAGATCGATCATGTATTGCTGGGGTCTTCGGTAGAACATATAAAAAATAATGCACTAGAAACAATCGATGTACATCAAATAATCAGAGATTGTGCAGACGCTTTTCAATTGAAAATACATGAAAGAAACGGTAGCATTTTACTGGATTTTAATGCATCAGATACATTTATACTCGGCGATAAAGAGTTGTTAACGCAAGCCATTATTAATGTAATCGATAATGCAGAAAAATATTCCTCAGACGAGCCGCGGATTATTGTCCGAACGCGCAATTGTGACGGACGTGTAGAGATTGGTATTTTGGATAAAGGGGTAGGTATCCCGTCGAACATGAAATCGAAGGTGTTTGAGAAATTTTTTAGAGTGCAGTCTGGCGATGTGCATAACGTAAAAGGGTTTGGCCTCGGCTTGAGTTTTGTAAAAAGCGTTATCGGTTCACACAAAGGAAAAATAATTCTTTTGAGTGAAGTGAATCATGGGACAGAGGTTAGAATCATCCTTCCTACAACATGAACGAAAGCCGACAAATCATGTTGGTTGAAGACGACGAAAGTCTTGGCTTTCTTATCAAGGATTCTCTGGGTGCTTATGGATGGACAGTCCATTTATTTCCAGATGGAGAAAAAGGACTTACCGGTTTTCACAACCATCGCTTCGACCTTTGTATTCTTGATGTAATGCTGCCCGTCCGCGATGGTTTCGATCTTGCTCATGAGATCCGAAAGTACAATCAGGGTATACCCATCGTCTTCCTCACTGCGAGAAGTCTGGCAGAGGACCGGATACGTGGGTTTCAACTTGGAGCGGATGATTACGTATGTAAACCTTTTAGCATTGAGGAATTCAAGTATCGTATAGAAGCTATTTTTAAACGATCTTTTGGGGCTGCATCCATGACACAGGATGTTTCCGTCATGAAGGTTGCCAATTCCACTCTAGATCTTACCAATTTTATTTTGGATTCTAACGGTATGATTACACGGCTTACATACAAAGAATGCAAACTACTTCAAATGTTTTTCAGGCATGTTGGAAAGGTGATTGAAAGAACCGTTTTTCTTAAAACCGTATGGGAAGACGATGGATTTTTTGTAGCCCGCAGCATGGATGTTTTCATTTCGAAACTCCGTAAATATCTCAGTGGAGATCAATTGCTTAGAATCGAAAATATACGCGGGATTGGATACATTTTGATGGAGTCAAAAGGCAACGAACAAAAAAATCAAGCTATTACTGTACACAAATGACCACCGGAGTGTACACTTCCGAATGATCTTTTATATGTCGGCGCGCTTATAGCCCTTAAATCAATAATTATTTCATTGGCCAGGGATTTGCATAACACTCGACAAGTAAACGATTTAAAATGAAGACAGTCCTGGCAATTATCCTTTGGTGTATTTTGTTTGTCATGTGCTGGCCGTTAGCCCTCATCCTTGTGTTCGTACTTCCTCTTCTGTGGCTAATCCTGCTTCCATTTCGCATTATAGGGTTTACCCTGGAAATGGTATTTAAATTCATTGGAGCAATTCTGTTGTTTCCCTTTCGTCTCATAAAAGCTATCTAGGATTTCGACGCGAGGCACACGACCGTGTATAATCTTTTTTTATCAGGTGTTTACTAATTTGCTACTGATTATACTTGCTACATAAAAGCTCTTCTCAAAATATCGTTACCGTTCTACGCACTGCTGTTGTGCATTGTTTGGTTTTTCTATCCTGAGTTTTCGGGTTGCGCCGAAGGTAGTCTTTGGTGCTCAACGGCCTATTGGTTAACCCAGACGGCTGGAAAAATTGGCACTTTGGTTATTGTCCTTTTCGCAAGCCTTTTATTTGCTTTGGGCCAGCCTTCTGGAAAAGAAAAAATTCATGTATTCCTCAGATCCTTTTTTGTGCTGATTCTGATCCTGTCGGCGTTTGGTGTTTTGAACGAAAATGTCATCAAGCCAGCGCTAAAGTACGCCAGACCCAGTCATGCCTACATCATTACTCATACAAAGTCAGGTGTTAATCTTGATTCCCTTTATACGATTGACTTGATTAAGCGAAAACTATTCTTTCAGGAACTTCTTGCATCTGATACAGTGAACTTTAAAGCAATTGATCGACGCATACTGAATCATTGGGTAGAAGAAGCCGGGTACTCTTTTCCATCGGGACATTCATTCAATGCTTTCATGCTTGGAAGCATCCTTGCATTTAGTATTTATCATAGTGGCATCAGAAAAAAATGGCTTTATGTTATCCCACTTTTCTGGGCATGCCTGGTTGGTTTGTCAAGAGTAGCTATCGGCGCTCATTCTGCATTGGATGTAAGTGTAGGTGCCGGAATGGGATTGATAATCTCGCATACACTCATCGGTATCCGACTAACGAGAAAACTTATTACTCCCAAGAGGCTTGACGTGAAAATTTGAGTTGAATGTTAATCCTACTTTGCCGAGTTATAAAAGCAACAGTTAATTTCCTATACCATGAATCATTTATCTGTTAAACTATTTAACCCGATAGAATTCAATTCGGTAATCTTTCCGGATTTTAATTTCACTGTGCCCATATTAGAAAAAAGACGTACCCCTTTATATAATTCATCAGGGAAAAAAATATCAGTTATCACTGCAGTGCCATCATCAGCAAAAAGTTCTACAGAAGCCACATCAAAGAATAAGTGCATTTTTATCGTATTACCCCTCGATATTCTGGGCGCATAATGAATTCCACCAAAATCTTCAGAAAAATTATGATTCCCGGAATTGGTTCTATCGACATAAAAACTGTTTCTGGAAGCATTGAATCCTACTGAAATTGACTGTCCTAAGCCATTAAATAATTCCACACCGAATTCTGAAGCATTTTCAGTCAATTCAAATTCAAATATCATCTCAGAGGTTGTTACCTCAAATGACATATCGGTAACTTCTATTTTACCTGTTATTTTCTGTTCCTGTAAATCATGAGTTTCATTTCTGATACCATTTATTTCCTTTACAGGCAAAGAAACTAACCGTATACCATCATTTGTAGTTTTTAAATGCAGACTACGCGGCAGTGTCATGGCACTTCGCCAGGCAATGGTAGGTACAGCTTGGGCATATTGCCAATTACTCATCCATCCCATGAAAATCCGGCGGCCATCGGATTCAGGGATATTTGACCAGGTAACCCCTGCATAATTATCTTTCCCATAATCCAACCATAACGTTTGATCCGGATTATCATTTTTAAAGGTTTCACCATCAAAATCTCCGACAAAATATTGAGTGGCTGATCCACCGTAAAGTCCTCCTGGATTGATACTCAACAACATTACCCATTTTTGCAAATCCTTGTCGTCAACTGGTAAGGGGAATAAATCCGGGCACTCCCAAACTCCGCCATGTGCACCGGCAGTTTTCCCAAATTCACTTAATTTATACCATGACTTCAAATTTTTCGATCCAAACATTTCCACATGATCATCAACTGCCAAAATCATCACCCATTTACTGGTTTCGTCGTGCCAAAAAACCTTGGGATCCCGGAAATCCTTAATCCCCGGATTATCTAAGACCGGATTATCTTGATATTTTTCCCAGTTTCTTCCACTATCTACGCTATATGCTATTCCCTGAGTCTGATAATCGATCTCCCCCGCTTTTTCTCCTTTTACATTATGATAGGTATAAATAGCCACCAGGGGGGGATTTTCCTTCGAACCCAGGCCGGAGGTATTCCTTTCGTCAAATACCGCACTGCCTGAGAATATATATCCCAGACTATCAGGATATAAGGCAATTGGAAGATGCTCCCATTCCAGGAGGTGTTTACTCACAGCATGTCCCCAATGCATTGGTCCCCATATTGTACTATCAGGATAATGCTGATAAAAAAGGTGATACTCACCGTTTAAGTATACCATCCCATTAGGATCATTCATCCACATTTCAGGAGGTGTAAAATGAAATTGAGGTCGGTGCTTCTCACTGTTCTTAGTTAAAGAAAGATTTTCATCACCTGGAACAGTTTCTTTTTTGCAACTATTGTAAAACAACGGAATAATAAAAAGGAGCAATATTCTTGTAAGATTATTCATCGGCCATCCGCTAGTTGCATTAAATAATACGAAAAACTACCTTAATTGAATAGCAATATTTCTTGCCTAATTATAAAAATAACACTCTTCATAAAAATAACACTCTTCAATTAATTAAGAACCCGTTTCAATTAAAATATAATACATCCTTATTTTTTATTCAACAGCTCAAGTATCCTGATGTTTATCGCTGTGTTTTGATAAACGCCTCTGAACACTCCTGCGCCCGGTCCATATGCAAAAACAGGAACCATTACAGCCGTGTGATCATTTGTACTAAAATCCCCGAATACCCTCCCTTGTGAAATGTCACCTCCCAATAAAGAAAGCCCGCCGGTTTCGTGGTCTGCCGTTACAATCAAAAGCGTTTCCTTATTTCTATCTATAAATTTCATTACCTCACCAACAGCCTGATCAAAGTCGAGCAACTCACGTACAACGTATTCCATATCATTGTTATGACCTCCTGAATCGATTTGTCCGCCTTCTGCCATAATGAAAAAAGGCTTTGCATCTTGTGTACAGGTTGCTAAAGTTTTTCGCAATGACCGAGTCATAAAATCGGTCCTCCCTTGTTTTTTAGAAACAACAGAAGCATCATCTAACACAACATAGCGGCTGCTTTTGATTGTATCAATCGTATTGAATTTTGCAGCGACGGAATATCCTTTTTCTTCCAGTGTGACGAAAAGATTTTTTTTATCCTTCCTGTTTTTAAATGCGTACGTCCCTCCTCCGATTAAGATATCAGTGCTGCTGGAAATGAAATCCGCTGCAATTTCTTCATTCAAACTTCGTTCGGGCTGGTGGGAATAGAATGATGCTGGTGTTGCATCAGTAACATCTCCGTTTGAAATTATTGCAGTTCTGTACCCAACTTGCTTAAGCCGTTCGGTTATGGATGGTAATACTCTACCAATAGAATCCATTCCAACATGTCGGTTATTGGTTTTTGTTCCGGTAGCCATCGCAGTTCCGCCGGCGGCAGAATCAGTAATGTAACTATCGGAAGAAGTGGTGACCGAAAATCCGATATCAGTCATCTTAAAAATATTCAGATTGCCGCGATTCGCAGTATAACCACTGTACAACTGAGTTAGTCCCATGCCATCACCGATCATTAGAATAATATTTTTTGGAATAGCCGCTCCATCAGCGTAACTATAAGCGGGTTGATAAACCGAATAAGGCTCTTCTAACGTGTAGGAATTTTTCGATTTGTTTCTTATGAAAGATGAAAGTCCTGTTACATCATCGGTACCAATGATATCAATCTTCATGTCCATGAAAACCATCCAGGCATTCGTGAAATCTGGTGCTCCCCAAAAGCGGATTTTTTTTTGCTTTGCGTGGACCTCCTCGATGAGTTGTACTATCTTCTTATGATCCGCTCCGGTAAGGATCCCTTTTCCATTCCAAAGCGAATGATTTTTAAAGTCGGTGCTGATCAAACTAATCCGCTTCAGCTGTTCTATTGTGTATTCAATCCCTGGTCTTCCATCGAAATGTATAAAATCAGGAAAATTCTTCCACAAAGCAGGATCAGGCATGCTTCCGCTAACCGTAATTTGCAAAGTTGGACAAGAGGTAAGTTGTGGATAATTTTTAAGCTTTTTAACAAGGGCATTTAAAGTAGAAACACCTTCTGTTTTTAAGTCAATCATTAGCGTGAGCGTCGTTTCCTTGTCAGGATAGACATTGCCGTTATTAAAAAGAATTTTCTTCAATATCGGTTTCAAGAAAAGTTCGTCAAGTGTTTTTTCAGGATCTATTTCCGGCCTTGTGTGTGCGACAAGTAATGCATTGTTCTGTAAAAAAATATCAGCTTCTATATAGCCTACTTGTTGGTAGTACGAAGAAAAAAAAGGAATTGGGTGGACATAATCATTATGCGCAAAGATGGATGACGATGTGTATTCCTGTGCATGAGCGGTTGTTAAAACAATTAACAATAAAAGAAACGGATGGAAGACCCTATTCATAATTCTTTGTGATTTTGGCTATTAAACTAAATTTTTTAGTAACTACTTGTTGACTATTCGATTGATGGGTTCGCCTTATGATTAAAAACTGATGGCACTTGTCAAACTTAAAAAAATATTATTGATTCAATCAATGATCGAGAGATCGGTATCACGAAACCGTGTTCGTGATTTGATTTGAAAAACTAAAACTTCACAAATAATAAATGTTGAGAAAAATGGCCTTAGAGATGAGAAACGTAAAGAAAAGGTATTTCAAAAATTGAATGAAGCATGCAACGCATTACGAAATTGTAACGCCATCGTTAAGGCATTGAAATGAAGAATGTCTTTTTTTTAAAAAGTGGGACTGAAACTTAAATTACATTACCGGACATTTCAAGGATTTCAAGCATTTGCTCTGGCTGTAAAATGACTGGATTATTTTTATTGTCAGTGTTACTCAAAATTTTTTTAAAGTCCGTTCTTTTCACGCCGGCTTGATATAGTCGGGGTATATCCATTTCGACGGCCAGCGAAGCAATTTTTTCAAGCAGTGCATCAACATAAAAATCATCTGTTTTATCCTTCGCTCCTGAGAACAATCGACCAATATCGGCAAACTTTTTGAGCGACCTTTCATCCTTACAAATGCGTAAATGCTTAACTGTTACAGTATTCGTAGCCGGCATCAAAGAACTGCAAATAACTCCATGCGGTATAGAAAGATATCCACCAATAGAAGAAGCGAAACCGTGCACCAATCCTAAACCAGCGTTGGCTAATGTGATACCCGAAAGATAGGAAGCCAATGCCATTTCACCACGTGCCTCAAGATTATTCCCTTCATGATAGGATCTGAATAGAGAATTAGAAATAAGCTTCAACCCCGTGTACGCGAGTGCATCGGTTATTGGGTTAGCGGCTGTCGAAACATAGGATTCCAGCAATTGCGTAAATGCATCCATTCCACTGGCTGCGGTAACGGAAGGCGGACAACTTACAGCAAGCGTCGGATCAACAATCGCTAGGTCGGGCACAAAATTGTTATGCCGAAGTGATTTCTTATATCCATTTTCCCCAGTCTCAGAAAGCACAGCATTTTTCGTTGCCTCACTTCCAGTGCCCGATGTAGTAGGGACAGCGATAAATGGAACCTTGACTCCCGGATGCGCATGTTTGTTTCCAACACCTTCGAGATATTCTTTTACGGGAGTCTTTAATGGTAACATTGCTGAAATTGCCTTGCCTGCATCCAGTACACTACCACCACCAATGGCTACTACACTATCGATTCGCTCAAAAGAAAATTGTTGAACTACCGCATCTATAAGAGACGGCGACGGTTCAGTTTCAACAATACAGTGTTTGAATACAATACTTTTAGATTCAAGCTGTTCTGACAAGTATGAAAAGTAACTTGATGACAAAAGTGACTTCGCTCCAGTTACGAGCAGCACGTTTGATCCAAAAGATCGAATTGCATCGGGTAACACCGAAAACTTTCCATTTCCGAACTGGAGCGATGGGGTACTGGCAAATGAGAAAGGACTAGTCATGGTAAACTAGGCTGGAAATATCAACGTATGTTTAATACCCTCCCGTGGTTTCGCCATCCAGGGCTCCACAGTATCACGCCATGTAAAATAATGTGGTTTTTCTTTATGAGCAGAGACGTCTGCGGCAGATTTGTACACTTCATACAGAATAAATTTACAAGGATCCAAATCATCCTGAAGAATATCAAACCGAAGATTACCACTCTCTTTTATCGAGTTTTCATGATTAATCCGAGTGGCTTCAATAAAAACTTCTAAAAATTCAGGCTTTACGTGGACATGAACAAGTGTGGCGATCATATTGAAAGAGTTTTTATCGTGACACCACAAAGTTATAGTATTTCAATTCAATTCCTTTGGCTTCGCTAAAGCGCGGATAAAATAATCATCGCGATCGATATTACAATCAGCAGATAACATCCTATAAGCGGAAGGTTCCTTACAACCACTTTCATAATACCGACATCCAGATTTACGACTGATTTAACCATAACAACATTCTGCAGAGAAATAGCATTGCCAATAGCGCTTCCTGTATTCAGCAGGGCCAGTGACAATGACACTAGTAGAGGCTGCATCACTTCATTCGTCAGACTGTCACCAAATAATAAGTTGCTCATCGTGGCACTTCCGGTAAGAAAACTTCCGATTACTCCCATGACGGGTGCATAGAAGAAAACAAAATCGGCCGGATATTCAGATGTAAATTTTTTAATCAGGAAAAGAATTCCACTCTGTAAAAACTGCGTTAGAATTACTAGACAAAATATGATAAGAACTGACTTTTTTATCTTTTGAATAGTTTGTATAAATGCATCTCCTAACATAGTGGCTATTCGTGGTTTCCTGCTAATCTGTAAAAACGCAAAGCCGGTTATCAAAAAAATAAGTCCGGGTTGGTATAGTGAAACGGATTTGAGGTCTTCATGCACCCGCCACTCCACATTGTTTAAAAGCGGTTTCGAAGCCAAAAGCATGGCAACAAGCAAAATGTATGGCCAGAAACTATTCCACCACAATAACGGAGAAGGTCGCTCTGTTGCCGGTGTAAATAGTAGCATAAATAAGAATAACCCGAGTGAACCAACCGCTACAGATGTGTACTCAATAGTAAATAGCCCGGTAAGAATATAAATGACAGCAAAGCACACTCCTGCTCCGCATAGCATTTTGAATTCCCTTCGCCATTCAAGTTCAATCTGTTCTGTTTTACTATATAAAAAAGCCAGAGCAAACGGCATTAAGAAAGCGGGAACAGAATTTAATGCCAGGGTAAACCAGACAACAGGCTCCGGCTCTGTAATCCCTAATCCAATTTTTAAGGGCGTTCCCAGTGCTCCAAAAGTAACGGCTGTAGTATTGGCTGCTAACGGAAATACAATACAGGTAAGCGGTTTAAAATTCATCGTTAGTAGAAGTGGTGCAATAAGCATGGCGGGTATTCCAAATCCTGCAATACCTTCCATAAATGCTCCCAAAAACCAGGTAAAAACCATAGCGACAGACAACCGGGATGACATATGAGAGACCTTCTTGCTAAATTCATCCAGTTGGTGGGCAGACTGCAGGAGATGATGAAAGAAGTAAGCGCCAAACATCAACAAGCCTAGTTGAATAGAAATTATCACCGCTCCCAAGAAAGTTGTCAACAAATTCTCCATTATTTTTAAGCCCTATTTGCGCCGAATGTATAAAAGGATATTGATTCTATCAGGAGAAGAACATTATTATTCAACACCATAATATCGGTACGCAATAATTCATTGGGAGGCAGTTGGAAACAGTACTTGTGATTGTAAGCGCAGTAGCTGCGTTCCTTAAAAATCACCATACTCCGGATCCTGAGCGATTGGCTTTGCATGGAATGCCAGCAGAGGTAGCTTTGTCTGGTAGGCCATACGTTTTGTAAGACTTGGCTGGAATATCTTTTCAAATAATGTTCTCTTCCGGGTAGACAATGCTATTAAATCGCAGCCTGAAGAAGCAACGAACAGATCAATACCCTTTTGAATGTCATCATGTTGCATGACATAATAATAGGGTTGAGGATACCCGGTTTCTTGTGCTACGGTTTTTGAAAATTCTTCGATCAAATCGCGTTCTGATTTCAACTTATCTTTCGCAATGTGGAGGATGTATAGTTCAGCGCCAAGCAGTTCAACTACCGGCATCAGTGACTTTAAAGTTTCCATGTCACTGTCAAGGTAATTTGTAGCGAATGCTATTTTTTTTGCTACAGTATTTGGCGCTCCTTCCGGAATGGCGAGTAGCGGACAACTAACATGTTCAATCACATCAGCTGTATTACTTCCAAACAACAGCTTGTCCAGTCCGGTGGCTCCACGAGTACCCATTATAATCAGATCGGCCTGGCATGTCTCAGATTCCTTTTTAATTTCCTCGACTACACCACCCAATGTCATCACGCTTCTCACCTGTACTCTACTTTCAGAAATTTTTTCATGCTCTTTCGACAACTGTTCTTGTGCAAACACTTTTCCTGCATTAATCTCCTCCATAATTCGGGGATGTTCTGAAATATTATTTGTGGCGGGTGGTGTATAGACATGAAGCAAAACAATTTCTGCATTCGTAGCCCTTGCTAAAGTTACAGCGTAATCAATAGCATGACTAGCATTTTTTGAAAAATCTGTTGGGACCAATATTCTCATTCTCTAAGCTACGTTTTAATTTTCAGAAATGCAGACTATCCGTGAATCTGGTTCACTACATTATTATCGGTCATCAGGTTATGGAGCTGAGTAAGAAATTTCAATTCCGATTGATTTGCCCCGGCGAAGGAATGGGCAATTGCAATCGATGTTTCGGATATCCTACGTTTTAGAGTGGCGGTAAATTCGTCACGGTTGTCTTTATAATATTCCTCGAAGATGTGAAAGGCAGCTTCAGCTGAGGTATTTTGATCTAATAAATAGTCAAAAACAATCAATATGTAATGCGCAGCATCTGTAGAAAATTCATCTACCGTACCTTCAAGCGGCAGCCACTTCTCGTTCACAAGATCTTTCAGCCGTTGAATTTCTACAGGTTTCACAGTATTATCTCCAGCAGCAATCGCATAAAACAACTGCCCAAGATGTTCGTAGATTTTTTGGTAGTTCGATCTTACTGAGTCCATTCATCTGATTTTTTGGTTAAACTTAAATTGTTCAATAGCGCGTTGTGGCTGAACTCTAAACAATTCCGGAGGGATTCGCGGATATTAACTCCGTTTTAATGATAATAATATGTGTTAATCAAAACTAAAACAATCCCAATCAAACTCGTATGATCTCCATTAGGAAAACATCTGATAAATGTCATGTTCTAGAAGCATTCGCTTTTACGTAAAGCTCCAACTTTCAAATTTTTTGTGAATTTTTGAGTTGATAAAGAAGTAGTATCTTCCCGGTTCAAATGAAGCAAGACATAAAAGTTTCAGTAGACGCCGTTGTGTTTGGCTACGATCAGGAGAAAGGAATATCGGTTTTACTAATCAAAAGGAAAAATGAACCCTTTCAGAAAATGTGGGCATTGCCCGGAGGGTTGGTGTTGCCCGATGAGTCATTGGATGCTGCCGTAACCCGCGAACTTAAAGAAGAAGCTGGAATTGATGTCAACTATCTGGAGCAACTCTATTCTTTTGGAACTCCTAATCGCGATCCACGAAATCGCGTCATTTCTGTCTCTTATTTTGCATTAGTACGCCCTCAGGACTTTCATATCGCGGCTCAAACCGATGCGGAAGATGTTGCATGGTTTAACATCAAAAAAACGCCCAAGCTTGCATTTGATCATAGAAAGATCATTGAACTAGCTATAAAGCGCCTACGCGGCAAAATAACATACGAGCCTGTCGGATTTGAATTGTTAGATAAAGAGTTTCCCTTCTCCGACCTCGAAAAACTTTATCAAACACTTCTTGACCAGGAGATTGATCGAAGGAATTTTAAAAAGAAAATAATGAGTTTGGGAATTCTGGAAGAATTGGATGCCACCCTTCAACGCAAGGCAGGTCGACCTGCCCGATTGTATAAATTCAATAAAACGAAATATTTCGAGCTCAAAGAAAAGGGCTACAACTTCGATATCTTCTCCTGAAATCCATACCATAAAACAATTCGTGTAAATTTTACGCAAATATTTTCCTGAAATTGCAACGCCTTCTTTATATTTGCGTATATACTACACAAATGAAGTATTAATCCCTATCTCATGATCGGCGTAATCATTGCCCGCTTTCAAACTCCGTACCTGCACGAAGGTCATCGTACATTAATCGAAACGGTTCAGGCCAAATATGGAAAAGTCGTCATTATCCTTGGTGTCTCCCCTGTTCTTGGCAGTAGAAGAAACCCATTGGATTTTTTCACCAGAGAAAAGATGATCCGGAAGGTCTATCCTGAGATTGTAGTATTACCACTATCCGATCATCCACTCGATCAAAGATGGTCGGTAAACCTCGATAAGCTCCTTGGCAACACTTTCCCGGGATCAAAGTTTTCACTTTATGGAAGCCGGGATAGTTTCATCAAGTATTACAGCGGTAAAAATACAGTGGTTGAGTTGCCAGGGAATGGAAAACACAGTGCAACTGAAATCAGGGAAACATTGAAAGAAAAAGTTGTGGACTCTGTTGAATTCAGAACAGGCATCATCTACGCTTATTCAAATACATATCCTAAAGTTTATCCTACGGTAGATGTTGCGTTGTTTAAAAATAATAAGGAATCAATCCTTCTCGGTAAAAAGGAAATTGATCAGAAATGGAGACTGATTGGAGGCTTTAGCGATCCAACCGATGAATGTTATGAAGATGCCGCCTTACGGGAACTTCGGGAAGAATGCGGCGACATAACCGTTGGTAAGATGCAGTATGAAGCTTCCTTCCGGGTGAATGACTGGCGGTATAGAAACGAGGTGGACAAAATTATTACACTTTTATTTTCAACTGAACATGAAGCAGGGGATCCCATAGGAAGTGATGATATCGCAGAAGTACAATGGTTCACCCTTCAACAACTCCGGACGTTGATGGATAGAAAGCACACTGCTCCCGAACACATACCACAGTTCAATAAACTATTAAAAAAGTATCACCAATAAACATTACCGATATGAAACGGCAAAATCTCCTTTTACTCGCAGATGCTTACAAGTATTCCCATTCTAAATTATACTTACCTGGTACTACAAAAATCTACTCTTATCTTGAAAGTCGTGGCGGTGTATTCCCCGAAACCGTTTTTTATGGGTTGCAATACTTCCTGAAAGAATACCTCGACGGTCAGGCATTTACCAAAACTGATATTGATGAAGCCGAAGAAATCCTTCAAGGTGTATTCGGAAGAACGGATGCCTTCAAACGCACGAACTTTGATCATATCTTAAACAAACATGGTGGCAGACTTCCGGTAAGGATCAATGCCGTTGCAGAAGGGAGTGTTATTCCGCTACACAATGTATTGATGACAATAGAAAATACTGATCCCGAATGTTTCTGGCTTACTAATTTTCTTGAAACACTGCTTATGCAGGTGTGGTATCCCTGCACCGTTGCCACACTCTCACGTGAGGTAAGAAAAATTATTACACGTTACTTCAATGAAACCGCCGATGACGCTTCAAAAGATTCAATCGATTTTGTTCTTAATGATTTTGGCTTTCGTGGTGTAAGTTCTGTGGAGAGCGCGGGGTTAGGCGGCTCTGCTCACCTTATCAACTTTAGGGGAAGCGACACGGTACATGCCTCTAAATTCGCCATGGAATATTATAATGCTGAAAAGGTATATGGTATGTCCGTACCGGCAACAGAACATTCAATCATGACCTTACTGGGTGAAGAAGGAGAAAGGGAAATATTTGAGCATGTATTGAATATGTATCCGGATGGAACAATTGCATGCGTTTCCGATTCGTATAACATATTCAATGCTGTTGAACATTACTGGGGTAAAGACCTTAAAGAAAAGATCCTGAAACGAAATGGAACGTTGGTAATCCGTCCTGACTCAGGTGATCCTGTACAAACACTATTAAAAGTATTTGATCTCCTTTTCGATAAATTTGGATTTCAGGTGAATACGAAAGGATACAAAGTATTACCTCCACAAGTTAGGGTAATACAAGGTGATGGCATCGACCTGCAGTCTATTCCGCTCATCTATGAAGCGTTAAAAACAAAAGGTATCTCTGCTGAAAATCTTTTATTGGGAATGGGTGGCGCATTGCTGCAAAAGGTAAATCGGGACACCCAAAAATTTGCACTGAAATGCTCTTATGCAGAAATCAATGGAAAATGGGTTAATGTTAAAAAAGAACCTGTTGAAATGAATGCAGATGGTGAAATTGTAAAGTCATTCAAAACCTCCAAAGCAGGAAGGCTGAAGCTGGTTAAGGTAGGCGATCAGTTTTACACAAACGATGTATATTCCAATCAATATCCGGATTTGCTAGAGACTGTATTCGAGAATGGCGTCATCACCAGAGTACATTCATTTCACGATATTCGCGAGCGAGCTAAAATTAAAGCGATGCAATTTGCGTAAGCAATCAATTAACAAACCGACATGATCACGAAAGCAATACAAAACTGTCTGCACCATGCAAAATCAAAAGGATGGGACAAAACCTTTTGGGCATTTGATATTCACGGAACGATCTTTCGTCCGACTTTCAAAAAAGGTAAGATCTCGACCGAATTCTATCCTTTTGCCAAAGAAGTACTTCAGCATTTAAGTAAGTGCCAGGATATAGTAATGATTATGTATACCTGTTCATACCCTCATGAAATTGAAGAATACGTGGAACAGTTTAAAAAGGATTCTATCCATTTCCACTATGTTAATGCAAACCCCGAAGTAGCGGCGGGATCTTACGGATACTATGCAGATAAATTCTATTTTAATGTACTATTCGAAGATAAAGCGGGTTTTGATCCACTCACGGATTGGGCTGAGGTCCGTAAGCTCCTTGCGACAATTCACGGGCCGGTATCAACCGGTCAAAACAAGGAAATATCAAACACCTTGTAAAATTTAAAGAGTAAGCGGAAAAGTAATTCATTAAAACTTTATGAATCCGGTGAAGAAGAAGATCTTCGCAGGATAAAACACTTGATATGTACTTGCTCTTTCCAGGAAGGCACCAACTGCTGACGAATTTTCAATATGATTATTTGTATTCCATTGTTAGCAAGCGGCTGACTGCAGTAAAAGATATTGACGGCAATGCATTGAGCACAAAAAAGAAGGTTACCGCAATCATCTTTGCAATTACGTCTGCTAACCATAGCAACACACGCAGAAATCCATTGCCATTTTATTTGCGTGCACTATCCGTACAGGAATTCGCAAGAGAACTCAAGATACCTGTTTACATCTATGGCGTTGATGACGTAGGCAACCTTTCCAACTTCGCTACATACACCCTTAAGCGGATAAAGCATGAAAGTGAAGGACTGTTTGATTTAACTCCCGATAACACGCTTGTGCTTTGCTCTACTCCTGTTCTGACAATGTATGAAACGTTGGGGTTTACCATACTTCCCGCTGAACTACAGGATCGTTCAACATGGTCTTACCGGAGTCCGTTGCCATGGAACCTGGTAGAAACTATTGCACAAGAAGACGCCTGGCATAGCCATGAGGAAATCAAGGAGCATATGCATGAGTCTTCTGTTGCCCTCTGGAAAAAATACAGATTGGGAGAAAAAGTTAAACTACTATTTCGCGATACCATGATCGGTGACGATGGCGATATTACAACGACGCGCGATTACAATACTTACGTGCGCGAGATGGATGAGATTGCAACACTGAAATATACAGAAACAGCACCTTACATCAAACCCGGTCGAATTGGTGATATCGGCTGTGCCGTAGGATCATGGATAAAGCTGGCCTGTAATGATGATCGCTTCCGCGAATCGGATTTCTATGGGATAGAGGTGGCACGCCATCTATTCGACATTTGTCACCAGCGAAAGCACAATGGAGAGTTTGCCAATCCATTTGTCTTCTTCTCACCACGCAACGCCGTTACCGGATTAGTCTTTGATGCCAACTCCATGAACACCATTCATTGTTCATCGCTTACACATGAAATCGAATCGTATGGCAGCCGTTACGAGCTAATACAGTTTATCCGAAATCGCTATAATGAATTGGCGACGGGCGGCTCCTGGATTAATCGTGACGTTGTTGGACCTGAAAATAAAAACAACATCGTGTTAATGAAACTTAACCGTTCAGATGGAAGAAATGATGATTACGAAAAAACATTTCAGGAACGCAATGATCTTAAGATGTATCTGAGCGGACTTTCTACCCACGGGAGATTTATGCGTTTCGCAAAGGATTTCAGAAAAAACGAAGCTTATCAACTCTCCTATCGTCATGTCACAGTTAAGGAAGAAGTTTATGTTGAACTTTCGATCAGGGATGCTTGTGAATTTATGAGCCGGAAAGATTATATCGACAACTGGGAACGTGAAATGCACGAAACATTTTGTTTCTGGGACTTCAATGAATGGCGGCAAAACCTGGAACTCGCCGGATTTATAATTTCTCCAGAATCCCGCGCATTTACAAACGAATGGATTGTTGACAACCGCTTAAGAGGAAAGGTTGAATTGTTTGAACTACAAGAGAACGATTTGAGGCCAATACCCTATCCAGTCACCAATATGATTCTTATTGGTGAAAAGTGGTAATCAGTTAGAACAAAAAAGTCAACTTGTTTCTATGCTTATTTCATCGTTTGTCATCGTAACGCTTACCTTTGCCTAAACCCAGACTTAACCACGTTCTATGTATTCAAAATGTTGGCAAATTATCAAAGATGATTCTACAAGAACATTTGAAGTTTGTGGCCAGTCTGGTAATAACAACGCCTTTACAAACAGCATTCATGGTATGCAAAGAGCCGGAATGAATGTAAGTGGAGCAACGCCACCGGTCACACAAAAGAATTCCCACAAAGAAGCAATTAAACTAATTGGCTACACGAAAGAAGATGGTCTTCATGAAAGACTTTTAATTGCATACAGAAAAATAACGCAGGGCTCTATGGACGACTGGTAATAACTTTTCTGCATTTTTTTTGAATAGATAGAAAAAGTTATTCTATCTTTGTGCCAACACAAATGAAAATGAAATCCGCCCAATTCGTATTTAAAACTTGCAAGCATATTTGCTGTAAGCAGAAGTTAAGGACAAACCCGGATGAACTGTTATGATATAATTTACAAAAATATTACTAACGACAGGCCCCGGGGAAAACAATCCCGGGGCTTTTTATTTTTATAACCTTTCAGTCTTTTCAGAAAACTGAAGAGGAAGGATTGTGGAAGTATGTCAGCGTACCCAAGTGGTTTAAGGGGTCTCTCTGCAAAAGAGATATTCACCGGTTCGAATCCGGTCGCTGACTCAGATATCCAGCCACTTCGTTAACGCGAAGTTAACCTCTACACGTAGTAGGGGGATGGCTGGATTGCGTAATTGAAAAATACATCACCGAATTTACATCGGCTTCCAAAAACCGGCGCTCTCATTAGATCATGGCGCTACCGAAACAAGAGGAAAATCCAATCACCAGCACAAGCACTGCGCTAAGCAAAAAAGATCTCGCCTCTGGTCTTTTTTTGATAAACAGAACAATAGCAATCAAAAAATTTAGCACAACCTGAATTCCAATCGCAAAAGCTGCAAGCACAAGAACGGCCAGCTGACGCTCATAACCATTTGACGTAACATTGATCAGTACCATGTACAGTAACAAGATCGCCAGGTTTATTCCGGCTATTTTTTTTATATCCGCCATAGTTTAACTAAGTTCTTCCCTAAGTAATGCTAATTTTTCCGTGAATTCAGGCCGATAGAATAAATTCATGGTTTCAAAGGGAATTATTTTACCCGATGTATCCACGATATGCACACACGACTTCTTGATCGCCCGAACATCAAAGTCATACGCATCCATAAAATTCATAATGATTATTCTAAAGAGATTGTTATACGAAAGATCAGGTGCGACGATATCAGGCAAACAACATAGCAAGTGATGAAAATCCTGTTGTAACGCTTCTGTTGAGTTCCCCGTACTGAACATCTTTAACACCGCACGATGAAGTTTTTGATCCTGTTCATATACAATAGTATTTCTGGAATTATTCAGCAATAGTTCCGGATCTATAAACCGTGTAAGCGGCTGCACACCATCATTTGTTTTCAAGGCATAACCCATAACAAGCGCATCGGGGTTACAGGGAACAGGGATCAGATCGTTGGCATTGAAAATATTTGTTTGCTCAAGAATCTGTCTTCTTATTTCTGTATTGGTTAGCCGATGCAGCGCTGGATCAAAATTTTGTAACCTCCCACTAACTTGCGTAGGCTGAAATGTTACTCCACGGATACACGGCTGTTCAACGGCATATTCAATAATCTTTCCTATCTCATGATCATTAAGACCTTTCTGCAACGTTACAACCAGCGTTGTGGAGAGATTCAATTTGTTAAGAGTTTCTATCGCCTTAAGGCGAACCTCGGTCAGATCTTTTCCACGCAGTTGTTGCAAAGCACGCGGCTCGAAAGAATCAAACTGAAGATATACTTCAAAATTAGGCATGTACGACGCCATTCTTTCAGCAAACTGAAAGTCAGATGCAATCCGTATTCCGTTTGTATTAACCATCAGATGTTTGATGGGCCTTTCTTTTGCCAAATCCAGTATCTTGAAAAAATCGGGGTGAATGGTTGGCTCACCGCCACTGATCTGGACAACGTCCGGTTCGCCCTCACTCTTCACAATTGCATCCAACATAAACTCAATTTCGGTTAATGTTCTGTGGTGACCATGCGTGGGAGACGAACTCGCATAGCACGTTGGACAGGTTAGGTTGCAGCGATCTGTGACTTCAATCAAGGTAAGGCAAGAGTGTTGTTCATGATCAGGACAAATGCCACAATCATAGGGACATCCAAAATGGGTACTTGTGTGTGGCGTTGAAGGATACTCTGATGCTTTATTATAATTCCGAATTTGTTTGTAGTAAGGTATATCATCCGCAATCAATACCTTTTGAAAGCCGTGATCGCGGCAGCGCTTTGTTAAGAAAACCTTTTCGTTTTCAAAAATAACTTTGGCGTCAATTCTCCGATGGCAAACCACACAAAGACTGATTGTATAATCGTAATAAATATAATCACGCTCGTTGCTCATGGATAATCAGTTTTGCAGGGTTTGTAAGGATAAAGATCAGTGTACGGTAATAATAAACCAAACCGCATAGACATGCCAATTGTATGGAAGTGAATATCGGGGACGCAAAATGAACAGGCTTTATATATTCCAGGAAAAACCTGAATATTAAATAGGAGAGCATAAATAATTTAAACTTCACGCCCATCTGAAACTGATGTATTCTTTCGATACTGCGTAAACCAAACCATAATAAGCAAAGGAAAACAATCTCATACAGTGCAACAGGATGTCTTAGTTTTCCGTCGCCGAGGTTCATTGCCCAGGGTAGTGTCGACTCTATGCCAAACGTCGGCTCATAAACCCCTGACGAAAGGCATCCTATTCTACCAATAACCATGGCGAGTATTAAAGGATAGGTAAACAAATCACCCGACGAACTTGTTTCGCCCAGAATATACTTTGTGATCTCAACGGCTATCAACCCTCCGAGCAAACCACCCACAATTGTTTTGTTCGCGAAAAAATAAAGCCATGGGTTTTCAGCATTCATCCATGTACCTGGATTCTCCAGGGCACCGAGCAATCTGGAGAACAGAAAAGCGCCGGCTGCTGCACCAATAAGAATCCAGATCCTGTTTGATTCGGAAATGGGATCGGACTTCTTTCCCTTTAAGTACAGGAAATATCGATAACCGGTAACAAAAGCAAGACTCTCTAAGATGAGGTGAGCACTTAGTCGAAATTCTCCAAATCCGATTTCAACAGGATATTTCATTCATCGTAAAATGGTATAAAAAACGAAGTTGAACAATAGCAGCCATAAAAGCCGATGGTGCTATACTGAAACCAGCAAATCATGAAATTCCAGGATTATGGCGAAAGGACAACGCCACACGATCAGCCAAATTTACCGCATTGACAGCCAATGTTTTAGCTGGATTACAGACGCGCGATCAGTTTTTTAGTGGAACCCGGGGAGAGCTCAAATACATGAGAAATATTAACAAAAACTTTATATTTGCGTAACTTTTGTTTGCGTGAGAGTGTTAGAAGCGATTGAGAGCAGCAACTCATTTTTTGGAATAACCCTCCTTCAGGTGGCGTACTCGGAAGATGCTTTAAGAAACAGATCAAAAACATGTCGAAGCGTGTAGAAAAAAAGGTATTTGTCTCCATGTTATTTTTTGAGAACTCTTGTGATAACGATAACAAAATCACATGGAACTTGTAGTTAATCCTCAATTCAACTTCCTCAAGCAATCTGTCGAACATATTCCCCATGTTTTTGACAACATTCAGGGAATCATTCAGAATCATCGAAACGACATCCGTACCTACACAACAGACAACGGAAAGTTCGTGATCAAGTCATTCAAAGGAATGTACTTACCAAATCAGATTGGATACTCCCTGTTCCGCAAATCGAAGGCTGAAAGATCTTATGAAACTTCATTCCGCCTGTTGATGAAAGGTTTTGACGTCCCCACTCCAGTGGCCTTTTTGGATTGCTTCCGTTATGGACTTCTTACACAGAGTTATTTTATATCAGAATACCGCGAGCACACATCATTTAATGATCTGTTAAAGGACGAAAAACGTAGAGACGAACTCCTCCGTTCGTTTGCACAATTCACCTACAAACTGCACCAGGCAGGCGTATATCACGATGACTTTTCAAATGGAAATATATTATGCAATGAAGTTAATGGCGCTCTAACTTTTAGCCTTGTTGATCTTAACCGCGTCCGTTTCAAAAAAGTTGGCTTCCTGCTTGGCATTGAAAACCTCTCCAAACTTTATTTGTCCGACGATGTTCTTAGACAGTTAGTCAAAGAGTACACTGCCCTTTACAATCGTAACGCTGACGAGGCTTTAGCCTATATCTTGAAGTCAAAAAAGCAAAGAGACATGTTTACTCGATGGCGGAAGCAGGCAAAATCAATTTTCCTTCCCTGGAGGGCAAAAAAGTGAAATTTATTTGAGTTGGAATCCTTCCCCTGCCAATCAATGACACTACCAACTCAGTCAATACACTCACATTGGTAACCCAAATTGTGAAGTTTTTCGCAGATATCCGTAATTGAAAAATTGTTTCCCTCAATCCTTAAAACATTGTCGCAGTCTGCCAGGTCACAATTTACTTTTATGTGTGGAAATAACGCAATGAGTTCTTTCATCACTTTATCTGATGTTTCACCATCCCTCACATTTGTTTTAAAAATTTCAACTGAAACATTATTCATGTAAAACCGTTCCTATTTATCTACAAGTTTAATTCAATCAACTAGTATCGCACTTCTTCTTCCTGGGATGTCTTTCTTCCACCCTTAGAATTCCCCTCAAGAATTCCCCTTGAATTTTCAGTAACAATGCCCGTGGGAAAAACGAGTAGCAAAATATCTTTCTTAGGAAGGTTAAAGACCACGGCGACTTCAAAATGTCTTGGATATTTTTGAGTTGAATTGCCCAAGGCTAAAAGGCGTACCTTGATTTGTTTCAAGAAGTTTTTTCAAGCTACTTAAAAAAGATTCCCATCCCCGTTCACAGACTTCATAACATTGCATAGCCGGGGTTAGGCCAATATGTGTTAAGGTTAGTTCAGCATCATCACCATTGGCATTGATCTCCCAGATAATGGTTGTTCCTTTCCATTCTTTCTGATTAACCAGATGTGGCAGATCAATCAACGTATCCATACACTTCCACACTATTTTTTTGCTATGAACTATCTCTTCAATTCGCATCATCTTAAAGGTAGTTCCGAATCGAACGGTAAATACGTCACCAGGTTTTAGGGAAGCACCTTCAAAATCCTCGGTCCACCAATGTGGGATTTGCCTGGTTATTGATTCAAAAACACCATCAACCGACTTCATTTTAATAGCGACAATTTTTTTATAATCTTCTTTACCCACATTCATTCTGTTTACGGTGGAAAATTACACACCCCAGGTGTTAGAAAAATGTAAAATTCCGACAAAATTACGGGTGCACTGCTCCAAGAATCAAGTAATCGCGATACGCTACCGGCGCCGTGCCAGTCCATCGCTTAAATGCTCTCGAAAAAGCACTCAGCTCGTTATAACCCAAAATAGCAGAGATCTCTTTTAGTTGATAGTTACCCGATGCGAGATAATGCAGGGCCAATGACTTTCTTACGGAATCGGCTAGTTGCTGAAATGTAACCGATTCCTCCTGTAGTTTTCGCTGAAGACTTCGCTGTGTCATATTAAAATTTGCCGCCACATCTGCAAGGGATTGTAGTCCCAAGTAGGCATTTTTCATTAAGTAATGTTGAACCTTTAACGTATAGGACACAGGTCGTTCTTCATTTGATTCAGAACTTATCTTTTGAAGAAATACTTTCTGCAATTCATAATTGGCCGCCAAGATAGGCTCATCCCATAATTTAATATCTAAATGGACCGAGTATCCGACTTTGCTCTTGACTGGCCTACACCTCAGTACACGTTCATACTCACCCGGATCAGAAACGGCATAAGGATAGGTAACGGAACTTGGAATTACCTTTTTCAACAAAAGGCCGTCTAGTTCATGAATGGCAAATACCATAAGTAAATCTGCAACCTGTTGCAATACAAAATTTTCGGCTGCCGTGCTCTCCGGCACCAATCGAATCACAACGTCTTTATTTTCTTTTATCACCTCCATATCAAAAAGGTCTGTCACGGTTGGTATAAGTGTCGCTGCAACGGAAATCGCCTGACCCACAGTCTCACTCGTCCTAACGATTTCGCCAACCACGCCTAAAGCCGCAAGCTGGAGTGATTCACCAAAGTGAAGACCAAATAGCGGATCATTAGTTAGCTTACTGGCATTTTTCCACAGCACATTTAATTGCTGCGTGCTAATCAAACTTTCCAACTTCCCCTTGAGTACATCAAGTTCAATTTCACTTAATTGGCATAGCTCTTCAGCCGAAACATCTCTTTGTACGGCATAGGCTAATAAGCTCAAAACAAATCGTTTTTTCTGCTGCTCCATTTAAAGACTGCTAATATTCCTCCAACCTCATCCCCCGCGGACGTTTTATTTGCAAAACGGTTATCTTCTTACTCTAGTAAAACATGTTATGTAACAATACTGTAACGGGATTGATTGTGCAATGTTCTGCCCTACACTTCTTTACAATAGCATGCTAAATTACTTTCGATTTATACAATGATTTCTAGTATTATTTTATACACGCTTCTTTTGCGTATCAGTCCGTTGCTTTGCTATCCACCTCCTTCTAAACTTCATAACCCAGAACGACCCCATGACAGTCTCTTCGGCATTCATTTCTAGGCTGTTAGTTTCCTCAGTCCATTATATTGCAAATATGCCATTAGCCCAACCCAAGCTGCTACCAATCCAATTACTAAATACCCTAAGCTAGATAAGTCAAACATTTGAAGTGTGACGATTCCAACACTGCAAACAACCCAAATTGCATCCACAAAAACAATTGTACGAACAGCGTTATATTGTATAGTATTTTGTCGGCTTATAAAATAGACTGCACAGGAAAAAAGAAAGAGGAAAATTCCCACACCAAAAAATATATATTTATTCGGGGTCATAAATAACAAAGAAAAAAAATCAGGGCTGACAATTAAACACAATCCTGTTATCCCGGAGCTAATTGCATTGATACGTAAAATCTTTCTTAGTGTCATCATAATTAATTTGTTAGTTTTCTTTTCTAACACCAAAGGTAAAATGAACTCGAATCACCTGCTTATCTTTACACGTCAATGGGTTGTCCTTTCACGACATCATTCTGGCTCTTCCAAAAAGCAGCTTCTTCAGGAATCAGCCGGGAAAATTTTCCAGGAAAGAAAATTTATCTTTCCTTTTACTGAAACGGAGGATGTGTGGTCTTTAATTTTCGCATTCATAAGCTATCACAGCACTACGACTTCGTTAAGACCAACGACGTCGTAGTGATGGTTTATGAATCGCACGAGAATACCAATGGACAAATCGTTAATGAAAGCCTTGAAGGGATTGTAAACGGTCTATTACCAAACGTGAGGCAGGGGAACAAACTTTTATAAAACCAATGAAGCAGGACGGTAATCGGACCAGAATTCCTGCCGAGTTTATTAAAGATGCTAGGGGCAAACTGATTCTTACTCAATACGGGAAATTCGTTGGCGTCCATGTCCCGATAAACACCCTAAAGGAAATACTTGAAACCAGTCGAGACATACCACGCTGATGGGGCCACGCTCACCTAGAATATATTTTTAACTTTTTATATAGATCTTAAAGGTAGTGCCTTTACCCACCTCGCTTTTCACTTCGATCTTGCCGCCATAGCTCGATATCATCTTACTAATAATAAAAAGCCCAATACCGGTTCCCTCAATTTGAGGCCGAAGACGCGTAAACTTTACAAAAATGTCCCGCTGTTTTTCCTTCTCAATACCAACTCCTGAATCCTTTACCGAAAGTAGAGTAAAATCACCCGATTTTTCCGTTTTCACCAGGATTTGCGGTATGGTATCTGGCGCCGAAAATTTAATGGCATTGCTAAGAAGGTTGTATAGGATACTTCGTAAATTTTTCTTTGGAAAAGTCAGCTTCGAAACCGCAAAGTCAGTTACAATTTTTGCTTTAGAGCTGTAGATCTGATCTTTCAACGTAAATCGCACCTCTTGCAATAGTTTTTGTATGTCAACAAACGCTGGTGGTTCGTTTGGATTCGTTTCAATCTTTGTTATCTCAGTAAGTTCACCTATAAGGGTTTTTAAAGATTGAGTAAGCCCTTGAATTTTTTCAACAAGAATGTCAGCATCATCTTTATCGTTTTCGCTCAACGCCGATTTTAACATTTCAATTAACGCAATCATATTATTCAGCGGTCCACGGAAGTCATGAGAAACGGAATAGATAAAAGTCTCATGATCCCCAATAATCCGTTCGATGTCCTTTTTGTCCTTGATGTGTCCGGTTATGTCAACAAATGTAATTACAACACCATTTGTGATATTTCCCTTCTTTATTATGTATGGTAGAATATTCACTTGAAACCATCGCTTGTCTGGTGTCTGAATTTCTTTTTCAAGGTCTTGGTTGTTCTCGATCACCTCTATGATGGAATCCAACAAAACGGGAAGCTTTGAAAGCGATGGAATCTGAAAAATCGGTTTACCAATATCCGCTGGCATAAGGCTGAAGTGCATATTTGCCGGAGGGCTGAACTTTCTAAGGATCAAATCTGCATCGACAAACAGCTGCGGAATAATCGTATTTCTGAAGTAGTTTTCGAGCTCTTCATTAATCTCGCGAAGTTTCTTTAACTCCTTCTTTTCAGTAGGGACAGGTTCAGCCATTGGAAATACGTTTATTGGGTAGGTCAATCTATAAGCACGGTGGACATATCCAGTTCCAAAACCGTTCCGCAATTTTTAGACACCAGTGAGGCCATAGATGACTTGTGATGGGGAAATCTATCCTCAATTGATGGGACAATAATCGTCGAAAAGTCGATCCATTTAATTCGTCTTTAACTGGGAGTCTTAAACGCCGGGTGCCCACTTTTGGAAGGGTTTCTTGCTCTAAATAAGTGATCGTGGTAGAATCAATACCAGTTTTTCTGTAAAGCAAAAAACACTTTCGTAGCTTCAATGCTACCAGATGCACGAATACGCTCTTGTGTTGTCCCTCAAAAATAAAAAACGACTATACCAATCACTATTCTCATTTTCATTATTGAAATGGGAATCATAGATTTGACACTTATTGATTCACTATGGTTAGGGTACACCTATTGCTGTTATTATGTTTTTTTTCAACTTTCCAGGCGCAAGCCAAAAAAATCAGAGGCAAAATAATTTATGAAAATGATACTATTGATGTAGTGTTTGATATTCCAGCTAAAATGATTTCGCAGGAGCCTAACTATCAGGTGCTACAGTACAAGGTAAAATACTTTAATGAGAAAGGAAAAAAGATTGTATTGAAACCCGAGCATGCGATCGAAATACAGTTTACACACCACTCCAAAGTCATACGCATGCTGTCCAGACCAAACACATTGGGATTTGGCCGATCTAATTCGAAAGTTTTTTTAAAACTGGAGGTGGACGGTTTTCTGAAGTTGTTTAGTTTCTTTTTTACGCAAGGATCACCGGGAACTTATAGTGCCTCAACCGGCGTAACGGGAGCATATAATTACAACCTGGAGCGATATGTTCTCCAAAAGGGAAATGAAGAATTGAAAAAAGCAAAAAGTCTATCATTCAAAAAAGATATGTTTGCATATCTTGGAGATTGCCCGAGACTCACGGACAAAATTGATAATAAAGATTTTAAGAAAGATGATATAGAATTTGTTGTAAAATTTTACAATGCTAATTGCAGATGATACCGCGGCCGAAGCCAATCAATAGTACTCCTTGAATGCTCATAACTATATTTCATAGTCATCCAGCTGGGAAACTTTGTGGCTGCTTAAAAACAGTGTAGAAATTCTATTCTTGTTTAAATTGTCGTAAGTCCCCCCTTACCAAGTCGCTTTCTCACACTGCATCAAATTCAAATGCGCAGTAGGTTTGTGTAACGTAAAAAAAACAAAATCATGGAAAAGCAAAATCAGAAAAAGACGAAAATCGTCTATTTGACATCGACAATTATAATCTTTCTGTTTGAAGGAGTAATGCCTGCATTGACTGGGCATACAGAGTTGGCAAAGGAAGGCATCCGACATCTGGGTTATCCCGAATATTTCGGAGCGTTGTTACTCGTGTTTAAAATTCTGGGATCACTTGCGCTCATTCTTACTATAACGCCACCAAAAATTAAAGAATGGGCTTACGCAGGATTTGCGATAACGATGTTTTCAGCTTGTATAAGCCACTGGGTAGTTGATGGACTTGGTATACAGACAATATTCCCTCTTGTAATCCTGAGCATACTCTTACTTTCTTACTTTAGTTATCACAAGCTTAACAACCAAATTTTAGTGCAACGCGCGTGACATTTGCCGAAAGCATAGCGATTGAAAAATTATAATTCAAACCGTTATAATAAATGTGTGTTGCAACATCCCTTGAACACATCTTTTAACGCGAACCGATGCCTATTCGGATGGCCCACGCCACCGGATGACATTCATGAGCTTCCTTAAGAATGTCGAAACCTTTTTCAGACAACAAAGGTGGCTGTGCTATAAAACGCGGATTTGTTCCACGGTGGGGTTGGGCAGCGTGTGCCAGAAACGGGTGGCACAAATAGATGGTACCCGCCTTTCCGGTTGCGTGAGTCTCTTGAATTGGGATTTCGTGAAGCTTCTGCGCAAGATCCATAAATGAAAGGCCAGATTCTCCGGTGGCTTTTAGTAATCTGGCTACAGGAATATGAGAGCCAACGTTGATTCTTGTAGGCGCGTCGTCAACCCCAACGTCGGAGAAAAGGAAGAGCATTAACAAAGCTCTTCCCTTTGAAAAAATATTGATCCTCCAATTCATAAAATTATTAGGATCAGATACAGGGAAACCAGCATCTACATGCCATCCAGTATCTCCCGGATCCTCAACACTGGGAAACCGAACGATAAATGCTCCCATACTTTTTCTCGGAACCCAGTTGCCTGCACCTGCCAATTGATCAAAAACGCGATGAAGTGAGTCAGTATCTACAGTTTGTCTAAACGGTTCCTGGTCATAGTCACCGAGACGTATTACTGATTTTGCCCAGGTACTTCGGTCATTCAGATCACATGGAATGTCCTTCCATAACAGAGCACGACACTTTTCGGCCAACACTGTAGAAAATGCACCTTCCAGCTTAACATAGCCATCGTTAATAAATTGTTGGATTTGAATGTCGCTAAGTCTTTCTACCATTTATAATAAATCAAGTAAGCATCAACTTTTAGTCTCCAGCATCAAAGACAATTCCCATGCCTCATCAACTATCGCATGGGGAAAATCCGATAGTGCTAATATTTTTATTGCATTTCTTGTTCGGAGAGGACCTGATTTGATTTTGTGATCAAAATGAATTCGATCATTGTCAACAGTTTCAGTAAAATGATACAAGTCGTACTCTGCTTCAAGCAGTTTTGATAATTCCACGTCATGGGTAGATACGATCACGATGTTTTCTTTCCTGCTTAAGTAGGAAAGAATCGCCTTCGCCGATGCAATCCGTTCAATTGTATTTGTGCCTTTAAAGACTTCATCCAATACGAATAGATTTTGATTGGCCGATTCAGTCTCCGCGATAAACGAATGCATCACACTTACTTCATGAATATAATAACTTTCACCGTCGAACAAACTATCATCAATTCTTATTGATGAAAACTGCTTTAAAATTGGTGATCTGAATTCATCCGCAAAGCAAGTGTTGATCGTTTGGGCGAGAATTGAGTTTATGGCCAATGTCCGTAGGAAAGTTGTCTTGCCAGACATATTTGAACCGGTAATCAAAACGCTTTTTCCCCTCACCGACAAGTCGTTTCCCACACAGTTCTCAATCAATGGGTGGTATATGTTCCTTATCTCCAAATCTTTTGCTGTCGGTGTCAAATCGGGTAAGCATGTCTTTAATTTCCCTGCCCTCAATGACGCAACCGAAAGTGCTACATCCAAATTTCCGATATATTCATAAAGGACAAGTATTGAAGATCTCCTCGACTCAAGCACACGAATTACTCTGAAAAAAACGAATACTTCTATCAAAAAAAATCCTTTGATGAGCTCAAGTAAGTAAAATACTATTTGACTGAGTTCTGTCTGAATTCCGTTGCCATCATATAAATTAATGAAACCAACCTCTCTCCGAAAAGGTATCAAGTTTGCAACGCTTTCGCGTACCTGTGGATTTGTAAGCGCCTTATTCATCGATACTATTTTTTCCGACACATTAAGCAAGATGCTTAATTGAGGAAATGATTTAATGAACGGAAACGCATTACTTTTGTTCCAGTAATGTATCAACGTATTTATCGTCATTGGAACAATAAGAATGATGACGCATATTGGATACTTAAATGACAAAATTGCCAGCAGTATAACAATCGCTATGTCAGCAATTAAGAATTTAAACCATTTCGGCTTATCAACCAGTTTGTGCTGAATCAAAGATGAAATAAAATAAGCATCAGAATTTTTTAGCCGCAAAAGTTCAAACTGAATTGCCTCTCGTAATTTTACGTTATTGTTAAACAATTCAATGGTTTTTTCTAATTCATCGGGAGGAGAATTTGCGGGCCTTAAAACCCGTTTGAATAATATCTGCTGTCCAACCCTGCTAATTGTTCTGTCAACGAACGCAAATAGTTTATAGAAATCAATATCATTAATGGTCTGATCTGAAATTTTATGAAATTGATCACTAGTAGTTGAATTTGCGTAGCGGCTTATCCGATCAAAGTTAAATGATTCCGTTTTTGGTGTGCCCCACTCATTGCGGAGCATCTTCATTCTTGATTTGTTCCTTTGCTTATTTGAGAGATCGATAATCAATACTACTATGATCGCAATGACAAATGCAAAGATTAGATAGGCCATATTAATACAATAGGTGTTGGCAGTAGGATTAAAATTACAACGAACTCATTAATGATGAACGTTTGCACCCTTAATATTTGATATCGGTAAAATTAACGACTACACTTAAATCGTTATGACCACTCCTATCACTCAATAATTTACCACCCTCCCACCATGCTAAACTTTTGCAATTTTTTCATTCGCCTCCTGGTGATCATCGTGATCGGCATCGACCTGATTCTCTTCGGAGTCTAAACTAGGCTCGTAGAACAATTCAATGAAAATCGGGAAATGATCTGAATTGCAGAATGGCAGTCTTTCAATTCTTCCCAGCGTAAAATGATGACTGGAAAAAATATGATCCAGTGGAAATCGCATAAAGGGGATTTTTGCATGGAAGGTATTGAATGACCCCCGCCCTATACGGGGGTCCAATAGTCCGCTGATCCGTTTGAACAAACGGGTAGTATGCGACCACGCTACATCGTTTAAATCACCCATCACCAGTGTGGGTCGATTGCTGGACTTTACTTTTTTAGCTATTTGTAACAACTCAGCGTCACGTTCAGTACTTCGTTCATTTTCAGTCGGACTTGGAGGTTGCGGGTGAGTAGTGTACAAATCTACTTGCACTCCCGAGGGAAGCGACACCGTCACTTCGAATGATGGAACATCGTCTTCAACGAGGAAGCAAATTTTGCTGTTTTCAATGGTCAATTTTGAATACAGAATCATGCCATAAGTATTCTCGAGGGGATAGGAAATCTTATATGGAAAATTTCTTTCGAGAACCGAGAGCGCTGATTCCCAAAGCGCATCTGTTTCTACAAACAGAAGAATATCCGGATCGACATTTTTTACAATTTCGAGGAGCTTATCATACTGTGTATTGTGCTGATACACATTCGAAACCATTGCGCTAACGGATTTACTCTTTATGTTTAGCGCCTTGTCTAACACCTGTTTCTTATGGAAAACTGTAAATGGAATTACCAGCCACAAATGATATAGCAAAGTGATGAATAGCAGTGAAAGTAAGATTATGATAGAAAGTGTTAATGGAAGCGTGAGCATTCCAATGCCCAGAGTCAAACTCAGAAAAAAAGCCAGTTGGATATGGATAAAATCAAATACCCTTATCCACCATACCTGATATTTTACTAAGTGGATGAAGGAAAAAATTATCAGTAGACCCGAAATTATGTAAAAAGCTACCATGCAGTAAAAACAATTCGGTCTTAAGGTATGTTTTAAATTGCGATTTTCCGTTTTTTAAATATTAACAAAATCATGATTTTTAATTTCACAGGCTATAAAATAATGATTTATGCGACTGATATGCATTGAAGTACTATTCGATACCGTTCTTGGCATCCCAACGGAAATTTATTGCGCATACACGCGATGATACATACATTTATATTTATCACCTGGTGGACTTATACCCGCTCCTTAGGAATGCTGTTATTTGAGCGCAAAGTATGATGGATTTAAAAAGACTCGGGTGTGCGTAGATCTTCATTTTACTACGGGTCGAAAACACTGTATCTAAAACCACAATCGTAAAAAATGGTCTAAAAAATGCAGCAGGAAACAACACAAGAAATAGCAATACGCTGGGGAATTATAAAAAAACAAACATAGAAAATGGTTGGTCGGTACATTGATCTTATCTTCTTTTCTGCCTTATGCCTGGCATTCCCGGTACAAAGCCAAACTCCGAACTATGATGAAACAAAAGTTGGGGAGTACGTTCTGCCGGATCCACTGATTGATAATAATGGACGGCAGGTTACAACAAAAATACAGTGGCTCGAAACACGCCGACCTGAGATTCTCGACTTATTTAAAGAGCATGTGTATGGGAAATTTCCCGGAGCACCTGATGACATTCAATTCAAAGTCACAACTGTCGACAAAACCGCTCTGAATGGTAAAGCCACCCGCAAAGAAATTACAGTGGTATTCAGTTCAGTGCAGGGTGCACCTTCGATGGACATCCTCCTTTATTTGCCCAATCAAACCACCAAACCTGTTCCGGTATTTATAGGATTGAATTATTTCGGAAATCATTCTATACATAGCGATCCAAACATCAGACTGTCAACGCGATGGATGCGGGAGAACGATGCCTACAAAATAGTGGATAATAAAGCCACAGAAGGTTCGCGCGGTGCACATAAACATCGCTGGCCGGTAGAGACGCTTTTGGCAAACGGCTATGGTGTAGCGACCGCATACTACGGCGATCTCGAACCAGACCATGAAACCGGTTGGCAGGATGGTGTACGAAATAAACTTCAGGCAGAACTGCAGATTTCCTCCACAGATTGGGGTGCAATTGGCGCGTGGGCGTGGGGATTATCCCGCATTCAGGATTACCTAGAAACTGACAATCAGGTGAATGCAAACCAGGTTGTTATCACAGGCCATTCAAGATTAGCGAAAGCAGCACTTTGGTCGGCAGCTAATGATACACGATTCGCTGTTGTAATTTCTAACGATGCAGGCGAAGGTGGAACTTCTCTTGCACGAAGGAATTATGGTGAAACTATCGCGTCAATCACAAACACTTTTCCCTACTGGTTTCATCCTCGATACGCTACATATAGTGATGAGGTTGAAAATCTTCCGATCGACCAGCATATGCTTTTAGCGTTGATCTCTCCGCGACCCTTGTATATTGCCAGTGCACAAGATGATCGTTGGGCTGATCCCAAAGGAGAATATCTCTCCCTATTAAATGCTGCACCGGTTTATCGCTTATTTGAAAAAAACAAGCTTCCACCTGAAAAGCTTCCAATCATTAATTTGCCGATCTTCGGTGACGTTGGATATCACATCAGAGACGGCGGCCATGATATCACATTCAAAGACTGGACTCATTTCATAAAGTTTTCAGATATCCATCTCAAAGAGAAGTAAGCAAAATATGCCTAAACCATCCGTGTGAAGAAATCAATCTAAGCAGTTATCATCAGATTGAAGTTATATCCTGCGAAATCAAATCAATTCGTTGCCTTTCGAAAATGACCTTCCATACCACCAGGAACCAGCGGTATTGAAACATGAAGCTTTTGTGACGAGGCAGCTTGAAATTCGATTGCTAATAACCCCTGTAATTGATAGCTCATTTTTTGAGCTACATAGTAGTTTACCAACAACGGATATTTTAACAAGTCGTGGTAAATAAATGAAGGTTGCTGAATCGCCTTTCGAATACTTGCAGCTAGCGGAAATCCCTTGGCGCAAATGCACGCAATAAAATGATCTTCCCGCTTTTCAAACTCACAGAAAATTCTTCCAGGCTGCTGGTCTGGCAGGCCGATTAAATAAAGCAAAAGATTGTTTAGCAATGCCATAACCAGGAACTCATTTACACCCCATATTTCATTTTTGTTACAGGGCCCAATGATGAGTTCGGGAGGATTCAGTGTCGGATGATTGGAATGCGTTTCGTGCAAACTCCTGATCAGTGTCTCGATATGCAAACATCCACGAGGCGGAGTAGGTGCCGCCAGAGCACTCGAAAGATAAAATAGTCGAAACAGATGATCGTCAAGCTTCTGTGCGTTTACGTCGATCATCTCAATCAAGGCATCAACTTCGGAATTATCTTTCCTAAGTTTAACCAGATTAACGAGCCCGCGGATAGTAGCAAGTGGGCCGCGGAGATCGTGAGAAGTGCGGTAGATGAATTCATCAAGCTCAGAACGTGATGACATTGTCTCTGTTGACATTTCACTTTTTTCAATGAAACGAACCTTAAGAATAATATATCCGTTCAAATCGCTGACCAGTCCAAGATAAAAACCTGAAATTTTTACCTGCCGAGTCTCGTTACCCTTTGTAAATATTTGCTCGTGAATGTCTTCAAAAAATCCGGCCTTCAACGCTTTCTGAAGTCTGATTTGAAGAACCGTCTGGTGCGTGAGGTAGTTGATATTTTTGCCAACAAGTTCCTCTGCTGAAAATTCAAGTATATCCAATACATTTCGACTCACCACACGTATGGTGAATTCGTTTGTAAGCACAATTGAGTCTACAAAAATTGATGCCAGTCTATATTTGATATCATCCTCAGAGATGAGTTGTCGGGAAATATCCGTCATCGGTTTTTAATTCGGCTTACGTTTGTTTCACTAATTGTTGTTTACCCATTGAAGCGCTTCTTCCTTTGAAGAAAAATAATGGGACGTAACGTTAAGAGTGTCTACCTTACTCATTATTTCTTCCACACTCAATTGATTAAAAACATCATCTGAAATTACGATAGCGATTTTATTAACTCCTGCTTCTATCGCCTTAGGAAACCACATTTCATTTGACCACTTCTGATCTTCATCCAAAATAGCGCCCAGTTCCCGCACATCACCGATCCATTTTGTAAACTTGTTTTCACTAATAAACTCAACTCCTTTAGACAACACCTCCCGAAACTCTGAGGATGTCGGCGGCTGCTTCCATTGAACTTCAACTACACCATCATTTTGATTTACCGATATTGCGGCAACTGAATTGTCAAACTTTATCATAGTATTATTTATTTTTTCTATTAGGACTCAACTTCCATAGAGGATAATCTGTTTTGAAGGTCACCGATTTGCCTTTTATAATTCTCCTCCTGAAGTTTAAATTTCTCTACAACCTGAGTCATTATTTTTTTCTGGGCCTGAATCTGCGAATCTGCCCTTTCCTTTTCAACTCTTCGGAATTCTTCCATCTCATTATTTTTCCGAGCTAATTCTTCTTGAATAGCTTGCATCTCCTCCATGTTCTGACGCAGTTCTTCTTCCTGTGCGCGCACCTCTTCGAGGCGCTGTTGTGAGTCACGAAGTGACTGTCTTGCACTAGACGACTTAAAAGCAATAGTAATGATATCCGCGATAGACTTTGCAAAATCAACCTCTTCCTCTGTCCACAACTTAGTTTCGCCCTGATGTTCGCAACAGATCACACCGCCTACCTTGCCATCCAGAAAAAACGGCACATCGAGCATTGACCGTATATCGAGCACGTCAAGATATCCAGATTTAAATTCTATCAGTGATGCATGAGCAGAAGCATCAGTTGCTATGATAATTTCTTCATCTTCTACTGACTTAAAATAGGTAGGAATATCTTTTTGAAAAAATTCTCCGCCCGCTAAAAATTTGCCCTCTTCAGACAGATACTGTTTTTCAAGTATAATACTTAAGGCAGTTGATTGGTAGGACCAAACTGCTGAACGCGTAACACCCAGAACTTCCCCCAAGGTTTTTGTAATTTCCTCAAGTGCTTCAGTGATATTACCATTCTGTACATTAGCACTTTTTGTCAATTTGGTCAGCACTTGACGATTGCGTTCCATATCCTGTGTTCGACGATCAGCCAGAGCTTGCATTTCCACGCGCTCAGTAATGTCGTGCGTGAAAAGGCTGACTCCAATAATTACTCCGGAAGCATTCTTTAATGGATTGTATGTAACTAAATATTCCCTTCCAAAATAATTTTTTTGTACAGTGACCGACTTTCCAGCAAAAGCAGATTCGTATGGTTTTTTGAAGTCTGCAATTTGACCTCCCGCAAGTTTCATGACATTAAAACCAGGTTCCATTGGAACTCCATTCGCACCGAAAATTCTACGGGTCGACTGATTCACCATTACTACTTCGTAATGTTTATTAACGGTCAGGATACTGTCCTCAGTTCCATTCACCAGATCAATGAAATACGTCTCCTGGTTTTTAGATTCATTCAACAATTTTTCCGTTTCTTTTTGCACTCTGCGCATCTCTTCCTGCGTGGCGGAAAGTTCTTCCATATTCTGTCTCATCTCCTCTTCCTGAGCACGCATTTGCTCCGCCTGGATTTGCGTTTCGGCCAAAAGTTTTTTTGTGCGGTCATTAACCTTGACCGATGATATCGTAGAGGCTATACTTTCACCCAACTTTTCGACAAACTGAATTTGATGTGGTTTGATCTCGTGGAATGTCGCTAACTCTACAACGCCAAATACTTTTTCATCCAATTTAAGGGGCACGATAACCAGATTCCTCGGAAGAGCTTCCCCTAAACCTGACGTGATCTTAATATAGTCTTTCGGAATATCCCTCATGTAAAGCGTACTCTTTTCGAGCACTACCTGTCCGGCCAAGCCCTGACCTAAATCTATTCGATGATTAAGGTGCTTCTTTCTATTGTACGCATAGCACGCCAACATCTCGATAAATAAGTCGTCGGGATTGTCATCATTAACAAGATACAACGCTCCTTGATTTGCTTTCATGTAATTCACCAGGTGCCTGATGATTTGATCGGAGAGTTCGGCGATGTTATCAGTTTTAGAACGCAAAATGTCCACGAACTGCGCCATTCCCTCTGTAACCCACTTTCGTTCGGTTTCATCAAGCGCAAATTTCTGCATCTGATCGCGCATACTGATAAGCGATGACGCCAGGATTTGATCATTCAGCGTTTTCTCATCTTCGGAGTAACGTACCTCCAGGTTTCCCTTTTCAATTTCTTTGACGAATCGACTGGCGGCCAGTATATCAGACTTCTGGGTTTCTGTAAGTTGCTGATATTCAACTATCTTATTCTTTTTGATAAGTGTATACTGTACAAGCTTCATGGCGGTGGTGATGTGACACAAAGATGGGATGACCAATCTCCAGTAAACAGAGCGATTGAGTAAGTGGCCGTTTTAAGTTAGTAAGTGATGACTTTATCTCAGGTGCGATGCGGGAAATGCACAATGAAATGCATACAGGCTTCAAATCTTCGCCGCGCACGGCAAAAACGAATCTTAATTGGTTCTGATTTTTTCTATTGGTTTGCTGCGATCCTTGACAGGAAGCTTTCCTTCTTTCGTTTTGATACATCGAGTGAAACATCATTGTTCATCACCACATATCCGCCATCACCTCTAACGTATTTTTTCAACGAATTCAAATTTATCAGATACGAATTATGTATCCGAAAAAAGTTTTGGTCTTCAAGTAAATCTTCATATTCTTTTAAAGTTCTGCTTACCACATATTTTTTGCCATCATCCATATAGATATTTGTATAATTACTGGAAGCTTCACAATATATTATGTCAGCTACCTTGACAAATACCAACCCATCGTTTGAAGGTAACGCAAGCTTGTAGCGCTGGCTGGGACCTGCTTTCAGGTTTTGAATAAGCTGTTCAAGTCGCAGGGAAATATTACCCGTTAATTTTTTTTCGACTTTTTCTACGGACCTTCTTAATTCTTCTATATCTATTGGCTTTAATAAATAGTCAATCGCGGAAAACCGAAATGCTTTAATAGCATACTCGGAATGCGCTGTTGTAAAGATAACTTCGAATTGTATGGGGCTAATTTTAGCAAGCAAATCGAAACCCGTTTCACGTTGCATTTGGATATCCAAAAAAATTACATCAGGTTGATGTGTGTGAATGGCTTCAATTCCTTCTGCAACATTTTGACAAAGCGCAGCAACTTCGACATTTCCAATGAAGTCTTGCAGCAGAATCTGCAGACTCTCTCTGCTTTTCAACTCGTCGTCAATGATTACGCTTTTTATCATACAGGTAATGAGGTAAAGAAAGATAAAATTTAATACTTAGTTATAATCAATCGTTACCCGGATTTTTACACACGTGCCCCTACCCCTTCCTGCATCGTCATAAAGATCCAAAATCTCAAGATGTACACTTTCTCCCCGATTAATCAGCTTTAGCCTTTCCTCGGTGAGAATAGAACCCATCGACTTATGATTAGGGAAATTCTGTTTTTTCAATTGCGTGGCGGCTTCGCGACCAATTCCATCGTCTGTAATCATAACCAGAATCCCATTCAAATCTTCCTGTAGATCAATCTTTAATTTACCCCTTCCTTGCTTATTGTACAAGCCATGTAGGATTGCATTTTCAACATAGGGCTGAATCAGCAGCGAAGGAACTTCAATACTTTCAATTTCAAGGTGTGGATCAATCATCAACTCAAAATCGAATTTGTTTTCAAACCTAAGCTGTTCCAAATCCACATAATGACGAAGCATCTCAATTTCATCAGCAAGAGAAACCTGATTTTTGACAGAGTGTGTAAGGATACCCCGGATAAGTTTAGAAAACGTTGACAGGTAGTTGACTGCATTCTTCCTATCGTTCTTTACAATAAAGTATTGTATCGAATTTAGGGCATTGAAAATAAAATGAGGATTCATCACCGAACGTAACGCCATTAACCGGAACTCTCCAATTTGTCTGTAAGCTTCTCCCAGTTCCCGTTGCTGTAAAGTTCTTTCAGTAACATCTTCAGCGAAAACGGAAACACCAGTTGTACTCCCACGCTCGATAATAGGGCTTAGCGAATAATCAAAAAAACGATCGCCCCTTTTTGTTAAAAGCTTAAACGTGGTTCCTTCCAGTGCTTTGTTGTAATTAATTACCCACCTCTCAGACAACTCCATCAATCCGGGGTCGCCAATATCCAACGGTATAATACTTTTTCCTAGTATCACCTCCAATCCAAACGTGCCCCTTATAAATTTCTTAAATGGTTCGTTAGCTGTTAAAAGTTTATAATTCCGATCAACAGACCACACCATCAACGAGGTATTATTAATAGTTGACAACAGGTTGGCTTCGCTCAATTGCAATTGTTCCTCAGCGAGCTTTCGATCCGTTACATCGCGAACCACCACCAGCATGTGATCTTCGCCTGACAGTGGTATTTGTGTTGATGAAATGGCTCCATAAAAAACTTCGCCTCCATTTTTTCGGAGCAATGCTTCCTGAAATGCATGCCCCATACTTTGGTACTCCAGCAAGTGCGTTGCTCTTTCGTCAGGATTGATCCAAAGACGAAAGTCTTCTGCGCTCTTGCCTATTACGTCAGAACGTCTGTAATATGAAAAGCTTTCCAATTTACTGTTCGCTTCAACGAGTACCTTATCCCGCTCACGGAAAATCAACATCAGGTCTGGACTCAAATTAAAACCCTTCGTGAATCTTTCTTCCGCGGCCTTCCGGGCTGTAATATCTTTTATGACAGTTAATATATAGTTACGCCCATCTAAATCCAGTCTTACACTATTCAGCATAACTTCAATCGGAGTACCATCCTTCTTCTTCCAGGTACATTCCATTGAAGCAGATCCATTTGCCGTATATTCTTCCAGGTACTTTTTGCGATCCTCAGTCTGCAGATACAGCCCTAACTCCACCGTGGTTTTCCCAATAACTTCGTTCTTCTTAAATCCCAGAACGTGCTCAATCTTTTCATTAACATTCAAAACGATATGCGTTTGATCGTTTGAAACCGTCATCAAATCCGGATTGTTGTTAAATACTTTAGCAAATTTTTCCTCGCTTACACGCAGTCTATTTTCTGATTCTTTGAAACGGGTTACATCGTATACAAGTCCTATCACCCGTGTTTTGTTTTCGGATTGAAATACCTGACCTGTAACACGAACCCACTTTTTATAACCGATGGGTATGCGAATGGCTAATACCGTATCAAAAGGAAGCCCTTCTAAATGTTGTGTTTTCCGCATGATAGCGGTCACGGCATGATTATCTTCGCCTTCAAACAAACGTGCCACTTCATATACATCATTTATCGTGAAGTCTTCGTCGACACCCATGATACTGTACAACTCCTTTGACCAGATGTATTCACCCTTATTCAAATCGTATTCCCAACTCCCAATGCTGGCTAGTTTTTGAGACTGCCTGAGTAGGAATTCCTGTTCAGTAAGCGTGCTGAGATTGGAAGTAAGTTTTTCATTTATCAGCTTAAGTTTTTCTTCAGAGACAGCAAGCTCTTTTTCATGGAGCGAGAGTTTTTCATTCAAAAGCTTTTGTTCATCGAGCAGCAGTTGAAGTTCTGCCTGACGTTCAAATTCTGCTGTTGTGTCAATCCAACCCCCTATCATTTGAATTGCTCTGCCTGTCTCATCACGCACTACGTATCCCTGACTAACGATATACGCCACTGTTCCATCCGGTTTCGTAACCCGAAATCTATCCCGGCATTTAACCTCCTTCGATCTCAACACTGTCTCAAAATGATCGATCACGCGGAGACGGTCTTCAGGGTGAATAGTTTCCTTCCAGTCATCAAGGGTATAGTAAGGCTTGGTGAGACCGAAATTGTCGAGCGTATCCCTTCCGGCTGACCAGTATAGACATCGCTTGCCAACATCGAATTGCCAGGTCGCGGCATTGGTAAGATTGGAAATAATCTGAAACTGATCGCGTTCGGCTTCAAGTTTTAAGAACAGGTCGTTCAGCTTTTCTTCACGATATCTTTTTTCTGTAATGTCTGTCCATACTCCAACAATGCGCGTTGCCACTCCTGTGGAGTCACGTAAAAAACGCATTTTATCATTTATGATGTAATATTCGGTACTTCCGTTAAACCGATATTCATGTTCGAAGGCATCAACCACGGGATTATGAAGTGCACGTTGAAAACCTAAAGTTGCCCGCTCTTTATCAAGCTGATGCAGGTTGTCGATCCAGAAATCCGGATTAGTGTTGAAGAGTGGTAGTTGGTACTTTTCCTTATTCTCTTTTGAAGCGAGCCAGAATGACTGATCGTTTTCAATATCTTTTACCCAAACTGCCTCAGATGAAATCTGAACAATGGCATCCATCACTTCTTCGTTCAGATTATCAAACCAGTTGCTCATTAAAATTTTTTTAACTCTAATCTACTGGTTGTTCACGAATGAAATTAGAGTTTCCGGTAATTTATCTTAACAAAGAATAATTTAAGGGACCATGGTGATGAAAGGGAACACGGCTTTTTTTGGTTAAAAAAATGGCCCAAGTCAGGATAACTTCAGTTAGTTCGATATGTTATGTCTTTACGCGGAATTACAAAGGAAGAAGCTAAAAGGCGAAACTTTAATTTAATCCAACAGTAACCCTTTTTTTAACTTCAAACGGAACGCCCTTATCTGTAAATCCTGTAACCACAATGTCATACTCACCTACATCATCAGAAGCATAAAACGTGACGACTTGACTTTCTCTGTTTTTCAGTTCCAGCGAACCATCCCAAAACAACGTAGAACGCAGATACGGTGTTCGTCCAGTTTGTCTATTTGCAAGATTAAGCACACTAAAATCAACCGGAGCGTCGATACCCTTAACCCATACTGAGTGTTTGTTTTTTAGAACTTGCTTTTCTTGCAGGGTAGTCTCCACTACGATGATACCATATTTCCCGAGGGCTCCATAAGGAACCAGCTTGTTCCGGCTGTTCAGTACGCCAATCTTTTTAATGCTAGCCGGATTCATTGCCAGTAGACTTTCTTCAGTATCAGTGATTTCGCCGTCTATCATAACCAGAGGACTTTCAGAGGCATGCATGGCATCTTCTTTTAAAAAGACCCTTATTTCATAATTCTCCTTCACCTTCCTTGCCCTTACCAAAGGCACAACTTCATTAAACATTTCGGCAACTGATACAAAAGGTTTAAACTTCTCCATATTTACTGAAAAGTCTGGCGGTATGGATTCTACAGCAGTGTCATCTCTTGGTACCGGGCGTTCTTTTCCTTCGTAATATGAATACGATTTTAGTACCGCTGATCTCAGTTTTGAGAAATGGTAATAAGCATCATCTTTTTCGCTGGAATGGTAAGGCATTCTTTTTATTGTTCCACTCGCAGGAAAACTATCCAACAAAAGCTCAGCATCACTAATGATTATACCCTTATGTGTCACTGCATACAATATCTCATCGTCAGAAAAATTCATAAAAAGTGGAAAGTCAAACCTGCCATTTTGCCTTGTAGATAAGTCGTATACAAAGTCGTGATTTTTAAGCCAAAACGTTATGCGCAACGAGTCCTTTTCGGAAACTCGACTATCCTCCATTACCACTCCGCTAAAATAAATTGGAAAAGAAGGACTTGTTTTTTCCGCCTGATGCTTCACGATCTTACTCCACATAAACTTCTTCCAGGTAGCTGCAATTAGAAAATCGTTTACTTCCTCCTCTGTAAGCAACCCAACGTCTATTGAAGGAATCTCCAATTCCGCCATCCATAACTTAACCGAAAGGTTGGTCGGTGGGAAAAGATCACTTTTGTAGACCGTAACAGCAGTAGTAGCCCATGCACGAGGTGTATTTTCAGTTAGGATCACTTCCATTTTGATTTGATCCCTACGTTTAAAATTTTCATTCTCTAACACAATTTGAAAAGACGGTTTTTCAGGAGCGATATACCACATCCTTTCACCTCTGACATTTCCATCTCCATCCATCAGGGTAAACTGACAAAGGCCAGTCCCGCATTTATACTTTGCAACAGAGTGCTCCGAAACCTCCGACGAAACTGGGATAACCTGAATTACGCGATCCTGATTATTGACTGTAAGAAAAAGACTACCGGAAGAACGTTCCTTTAACCCAATAGTGACTGTCAACTTATCTGCATCCTCGGTTACTACCAGAGAAGCAGTTTTCTCCCCACCGATTGACAATGGAATCCTGGCGTGACGTGTAACGAGATGATATTCATGGTTGTGATCATAGCGAAATTTCAACTTCGCAAGTCCCCCATTTGTAGCCTTCACTTCCTGCACCTTTTGTCCCAGATTATCAATAAGAGATATGGAATCACCAGAATTCAAACCGGTAACTAAAGCAGAATTTAGAATACCATCGACAAAGGATCCTCCCTCGGGATAAACCTTAATGCTTTGTTCTGTTTGTATTTCTGAAGTCTTCTTCGCTGCAACTATAAACGGATACTCAAATTTGGCAGACTTCGCAACGTCTCTATCTTCAATAAATGCTCGCAATGTGTATACACCAGGTGAAAATTTGACTGGCAGAATCAACTGACTTTGTCCTCTGCCATTTTGAATAAACGTTCGGTTTTGAAAAACAACTTCCTTACCTTCCAAAATCAGAAGGATGCGAACGACGAACTTACCGGATAACAAAGTCTCTCCAGTCGCATTTAGCAACGACACTTTGAAATATGCTGTATCCCCTGCGTGGTAGCGAGGCTGATTAAACTGGATATGAAGTTTTGTTGTCGATGAATTTTGATAGTATGCGGAGAGTCCATCTTGTAGTCGCGATGCAAGATCATCCTGGAAGCAGAAAGCAGGAGGTAAAAATAAGCCGGCTAAGGCAACCGATGTTATGAGTTTTCGAATCATGGCCAATACGAGGGTTTCTCCAAAAATGCATTTGGAAATACTGTAACGCATTCCTCTCTTCGCTCATCGGGTAGAAGCTGATAGGGGACAACAGAAGGATCAACGAAAATATTTTTTCTAGTCACCCCACTAACAGCAAATAAACCCAGCACTACCTCGTCCGAATCCTCTGAATAAACATTTCCGGAAATTTTCACTGCGTTTGGTTGAAAGAGGCTTCCGCCAGATTCCTGCAATACCTTTACTAACTTCCAAAATCGGTAAGCCTCTTCGGTCATGCTTAATTGTTCAACTTCAATACGATACTTGTTGATAAATCGCAAAGACGTCGCAGGTATTTTGGTAATCAACCTTTCTTTAAAAACATTGGGTTGAGTAAACTGCCCCTCTGATATCGATAGTGAGGTATTAAAGTCGAATGGCCAGCATTCACAACAGGTACATTCTCCTACCTGAACAAGCTCATCTAAAAAGTTTATATAACCACTGCATTCCGGAGGGTCAGGAATTCTAACACCACTTAAAAGCTCAATGAATTTCAGTTCAGGATATGTTCGTGCCGCAAACAGGCCATTGAACTTCCAGCGAAGATGCCCTGAAGAACCCGAAGCACTTCGTGCATCAATATATACATTGATAGCATCCTGCAATAAACTTCCATCATCCCCAAACGTAATGCCTCCCGGATCAAAACGTACATAAATATTATCAATTGTGCCAGGAGAGGTCATGCGCTGTGGATCGGAAAAATATTTTTTTCCAGCCTCGGTAACAAAACGCAGTTGGTAAGTCTTTCCAATCTGGGCTTGCCAGGAAGAATCGGTGTGATAATTTCCAGTTGTAACCTCGGTAAGAATCTGAACGTTCTGATCGTCTTCGATTATAGATACGTTTGCCCCGGAAACAGGTAACGCATCTTTTGATTTAGCATCTGTGTCTTGAGAGTAGCGAAGTTTCACTACATATGGTCCCTCATCATTGGTAACGAGTGCGTCTACAACAATACGAGGATTAAGAGGTATCGCCGTAATATCGATAGGCTCGATACAGGAGTCTGTCAAAAGAGATACAAAACATAAAATAGGAGCCAGCCTTCTCATATTAAAACTTGATCTGGTAAGACAAAGATGGAACTGCTGTGCCTATCAGCGACAGTTGGTAGGGTTTCAAAAAAGCTCCGGATACGTTTGCAAAAAAAACTGAGTATGGGTTCTTTCTGGCATACACATTATATATAGAAAACAACCAGGAACTTTCTATTCGCTTGTTCTTTCGGTTTGTTCCCTCCAGTATTACGGAAAGGTCCATTCGATGATAATCGGGTATCCGGTAGTTGTTTCGTTCATCAAAATCCATAATCAGATTTCCATCCACTGAATAAGAAGCTGTAGGAATCGAAACAGGTCTGCCTGTATGGTAGGTAAACGTTCCGCTAAAAAATATTCTCCGGGTAATATCGTAGCGCCATCCCAGATTCACGACATGTGGCTGATCCATATTTGACGGAAACCAATCACCATTATTTAATATTTCAGTTGGATAATTTCCCGCTACTTTACGATGCGATCTTGAAAAAGTATAGTTAAACGAACCAGTAGTTCTGCCTGTTATTTTATTCAATGAAAATTCAATGCCGTAAGCTCGCGCCTTCCCATTAAGCAGAGATGTTTCGATATACCGGTTCAGAATTAGCTGAGCTCCATCCTTAAATTCGAGGATATTTTCCTGCCATTTGTAGAATGTTTCGACCGACAATTCCAAAGCATTATCCTTCGTTTTCCTGAAATAGCCCAAAGAAAATTGATCACTTCGCTGAGGACGAAAGTACCCATTGCTGGATTGCCATATGTCGACAGGTGTAACGGTTGCCGTATTAGTAATGAGATGAAGATATTGGTGCATCCGGTTATATCCGAATTTCACGGTCGATTTCGGATCGATGAGGAAGTTCACGGCGACTCGTGGCTCAGGCCTTACAAAAGTTTTTATTACCTGGCTGTTGTTGTATGAAATTGAATCCGTCAGGTATTGCGTTTCAAGGGGTCTTTCATCGCGGTAGTTATAAACAAAGCCAGGTCCAAACCGGTTATACATGGATATACGCAAGCCCGCTTCCACTTCTATTTTTTCATTAATAGAAAAGTTATCGGTAAAATATATTGCTGATTCGATAGAACGCTCCGCTGGGATAGTTATTCCTTGTATCTGTGATTCAGCAGATGTTGGCACCATAGTGCCCGGTTCAAAGTTGTACGCCGTGATATGAATTCCAAAAGATTGCCTATGAATAGCAGTACGATTAAAATCTAACTTCAGAGAAGGATACAAAATCTTGTAGTTCAGATCAAATGCTGTTAAGGGGTCATCATCTTGCAACGAAAATTCATATTGACCAAGGTGTAGGCCTACACTATAAAAAAATTGTTCATTTATATTCTTATCATATCGAACAGAAGCCGCGAGATTATTCCATTGATTCACGGTGTCACTGGCTATTGAAAAGCGATCGTTGCTTGTATAGACCGAGGCCGTTATTTTACTCGTTTCGCTCAGCCGCGCAGCGTACTTAACATTAGCATCATAAAAAAACACTGACCCCTCGCTAATTCCTCTATAACGCGTCTTAAGCAGATTTAACATCCAGTCGGAATAGGAAGAGCGGAGTGAAACAGACAACGACTGCTTACCTTTCTTTAACGGACCGCCTGTATAAAGATGACTTGAGACCAACCCTATACCACCCTCTCCTTCCCACTTGGAAAAGTTTCCTTCTTTCGAGCCGATATTCAAAACCGAAGAAACCCGTCCTCCATATTCTGCTGGGACTGCTCCTTTATAAAAAGAAGTCTCCTGAATAGCATTCGAATTAAAAGCGGTAAAAAATCCCAGTGCATGGGCAGTGTTGAAGATTGGCGTACCATCAAACAAAACCAGGTTTTGATCTACCGATCCACCCCTCACATTAAAACCCGAAGAAGCTTCACTAACCGTAGTAACGCCGCTCTGCGTCTGAATTTGCTTTATGATATCTGTTTCTCCCAAAAACGTAGGGCTACGTTGTAAGTCCTGAAGGTTCAAACGCACCTGGCCGATAGTAGTCTTCAATAAACTTTGTCCTCCGACTACCACCTCTTCTAACAAAATGCTTTCCCCTACCATTGTTATATTGATGGTTCCGCTTTCATGGGCCGTAAGTTGAATCAGTTTTTCCGGGTAATTTGCATAGCGGATCGCCAACAAGTATTCCCCGGCGGGAAGTACCAACACAAATTTCCCTTCGCTATCAGCTGAAAATCCCGTATTAAGTTCATCAACAAAAACGGAAGCTCCAGGCAACGGATTGTTTTCATTCCCGTCCCGTATCATACCGGAAATAGTAACCTTACTTCCTGGTATAAAATTACTCCTGCTGCCAACCGAAATCGACTCTACCAGCGTACTCTTAAGTCTGGCCGATTGAATCAGACTATCTCTTCGAATAGAGGGTGAAGCATCCTTAAAAAAAATTACGGCATAGTCATATAGTTCAACAAAATTAATATCAGATCCCTGTAGTTCCTCGTCCAGCAAATCCCGTAGATTAACATTCTCATAATCGCGTGACACTGTAAACGGAGTTAACCAGGTTTCTAGATAGAAAAACCGGGCCGGATCACGGGATTCTATTTGTGTAAGTACATCCAGTAACGAAGTTTGTTTACGCGCGGTGACCTTCTGACTTAATGATCGTGTTTGCCCATAACTGGAAGTCACGGCGATTGACGCTAATGTAAGAGTAGCAATAATTTTTCTAATTCTGAAAGAATCAATTTTATTCACAACAAAGATTTATCCACCGGTCCATTCCAAATCAGTTGAAAATACCTCACATCATTAATCAATTTGTTAGCAAGGTCCGATGAACATGATGGGTATCTCATCAGCGTCGAACTTCGGTCGCGAAGATAAAAATTTAACTTAATTCGTGCTCTTCCACTTATGTAAATTGCAGGCGAGGTCAGTCTCAATTCAGTCGCCTTTTTCCAAGTCATAAATTATACATTGAAAAAACAAGTCCTGTTCGGAAACGGACGGACCAACCTTCGTTAATCAACAGCCCGCAGTCCATGACTTTCCTGGAATCATGAAAGTCCTCAATTTTTAAATTCTATTTTCATAATTTGGTAGCAGTAGGCAATCCGTACATTGCATAAATAAATTTGATCGACTCAATTGTAAGGTGCATCGAGCGATAGATCCGGGTCACCAAAAGATGGTTAAAACGCTAAACAACTAAATCTTTGAACCGGTTAATTCTTCCCTTATTTTTTCTGCTTTCAGGATGCGTGCCGAAATCTGTTAAACTTTCGGGTCACTTCCTCGGGCAATTACAGTTTCCGACGATCACATACCATATTTATATTGATGCTCAGGGGGAAACTCCTATTGTTATAAATACAACATTTAAAGCAGAACCTCTCCAACTAGATACTATCTGGTTTCGTGATGACTCTTTGTACTTCCAACTTGATGAATTCTATTCCGCGTACAGAGGATACTACGATCGCGACAGCAAAAGAATTGTCGGACAGTGGATTGATGAAGATAGTGTAGTCTATCCGCTTGACTTCCTTGAGACTGATCCGGATACGATAAGCGGACTGCATCCACGCACCCATCCATACGTGTATACTCAACCTGTACCAGGTGAAGATAAAATTCGAACGGCTACGGTTGGTGAGCAAAACTTCGCGCAGCCCTCCGTAGATAGTCTGATCAATAATGTTATAAATGGCCGCTACTCCAATATTCATAGTTTACTGATTGCCAGAAATAATTGCCTTATAGTGGAAGAGTACTTTTATCGTTTCGGTGCAGAATCGATATATAATATTCAATCCGCTACCAAGAGTTTCGTGTCGGCGCTTACTGGCATTGCAATCGATAAGGGGAATATCAAAAGTGTCCATGACCCATTATGTTTATATCTCGATGAATATAAACAACTGGCGTGCAATGAGCAGAATAAGAATATTTCTATACAGCAACTCCTAACAATGAACACCGGGATCCCCTGGAATGAGCAACAATTTGATTATGGTGATGAAAGAAACAGTCTTTCTATTGCGGCAAATGAGCGAGATCAACTAACTTACCTTCTGGGCCTAACCCACGTAAAATCCGAGTCACCCAACTTCAGCTACAATTCATTAAATCATATTTTGATGAATGTCATTCTACGAAATGCTACTCATCTTGAAAATAAACAGGAGTTGACAGAACGTTTATTTAAACCATTAGGGATTGAAAAAAGCTACATCGATGATCCAACGCCCATGGGTGCTATTGGTGATATCGGCCTTCGTTCTCGTGATATGTTAAAGTTTGGATTGCTCTATTTAAACAATGGCATGTGGAATAACCAGCAAATTGTTTCAGCGGAATGGATAGAGGAGTCTACGACTGCCAAAATTAAGCCCAACACAACCCTTGGCTATAGCTATTTCTGGTGGACAAGGGACTTTAACCGACACGGAAAACCAATTTCATCGTACTTCGCATGGGGATACGGGGGACAGTATATTATCGTAATTCCAGAAATGAAAATCGTTGTTGTCTTGTCAGGCAGTAATTGGAGTACAAATCCGGAAGGACAAATGGTCGATATTGTAGAAGAAATTTTAGCAGGAGTGATGTAATCGGCCTGCATCGTTGACATCACCCCTAATGAAACAAAATACACCTATGCAACAACGGTTACCCTACATTCCTTAGACTTCAGTAAACCATAAGTGATCCAATGCCTTCCGCTTCTGCATAAAATAAACGTACCCGAATGATGTATTCCCTGCCTCTTATTAGTCTTGTATGAATTTTTGAGTTGAATTCTGTTCCACTATCATCATCACCGGCCATGTAAATTTCTTCAGTTCCAGTCTTTTCGAACAAAACCATTACCGTGTCCACAGTTCCAAACGTTTCGATTTTATATTTTCGGGATCGCGTTGGTTTAAATATAAAATTCTTTTGTTGTGCCGGTTCAATGTTTAGCAACTGAGACTGAGAAACTTTCAACGTTGCATAATCATTAAACGTTATTGGTGGATAAAACTTTTTCATAAATTCTTTATCCTTAGCAGAAAGTCCACCCTTTGGAAAAATACCATTCCTGTATTCAGGGGGCTCCTTAATCAGTCCGGCTTCAAAAGGATAGTGCATGACAGAGTCAGCATCATGAGGTGAACCCTCTACTTCTCCCGGCGGCAATTTTCGAATGATATTGTGGTAGGTGGTTTCTCTCGGCCAGTTATTTGGAGGCAACGCAAGGGCTGTATACACTGCCTCCTCATCCCATACAATTCCCGCCAAAGGATTTTGATGTTCATGTGGCGCACCCAGTGTATGCCCGATCTCATGCAGTGCTGTGTCCAGATCATTGCTGATATTCCAACCGAAGTTCATTGTCCGCTCAACGGGAGAGCTAACGTAGTCGATGATATCTCTGCCAACATATGACCACGAACCATCTCCTATCTGAAAACCTATCCTTATCTGCGCTTCATTTTTATCATTCACTTCTGAAAATTCCAATCCGATGCCAAGATCCTTCCATGTTTTGAAGGCTTGTCGTAGTACATTCTTTTGTGCAGTATCACCTTTCCAGGATGCCGGCGATCCATCACTACCTCCGTTGAAAAAGTAATAATTAAGTACAGTGCCATTCACCCATTTCTTTTGGGTAATAACAATCATCTCTGCGCGGAACACACCTACATCAGGAGCAAAAGTCCTTGCGGGCACGCGTACCAATGAACAATAACTTGGCGTTCCTGACTGTACAACTTCTTTTTTACTTTTAGTTTTACCTGATTTTGTTTTTTGTTTCATAGGGAGAGGGTTTATTAAGAAAAAATTCTAAAACTCATAATGCTGCATGCAGGCTCTTTGTATATACCTGAAAGCAGTGATCAGAACAACGCAATCTTGAGCAGTTTATTAGTTGGCAGGACGCTTTGTGTTAATTGATTTCAGATAAGGTAATGGAATCAAAAAAAATACAGCTGTATATCCGAATGCATTTCGCCAAGCTGCCATTTGATACTGTGTTTTGATTTGATGGAAGTTGATGGAAGTTAAAAGTGCCGGAATTCGGGGAGTCTATCAATCGTTGATTTATTTTTTGGTTCGGTTGGAGATTCGGCGATGATAGAATGGTGTGGGAGAAGTTTTGAAAACTTCAAACATAGGTTTTTGAATTGGCTTTTTTTGACTCAATGCCAGGATGGGTAGGCAAATCAATATCTCGATGAACTCGATCCGCGCATGCCAAGGCGATATCCCGTGTGCTGAATTTGCTGTGAGTGTGATGTACTTCAGTGTTAGTTGTTGCAAATTTGTTGTGTAGGGTAAGGGTTATGTGGGGGAGGTATAAATAAGACCAGCGAAGGATGACAGGTTCCTTCGCTGGTCAAGGCAAAGGACCCGTTATGCCATTTTACTTTTGATTAGTTTACACCATTTTTGAGCAAGCTGTAGCTCTCCAGTCAAACTCATACTATCATGTTCAAGGTTGTAAAACTCAAAAACAGTATCAGGTTTATTTTTGTAGCTAAAGTGCAGTTCTACCTTTTCAATTGAGGAATAGTTTCCATTCACACTGTCTCTGCTTACCTTATTCAGATCGCACCTGATTACCTCCGAAACATTCGCATGTGCTGACATATCCAGTTCATTTAATTTTTTGAGGAAGAATACTGTATTCGTCACTTCAGAAAATCCTATAACCAGATTCTTCAACACATCGTAGTCTGCAATTTTGCCGTTGTGTTTTTCAGCAATTTGATCCAGTGATTGCCGATACCTTTTCTCCGCTCTTTTATTGTTCCTCTTTATAATAACCAGCGGAAAGACACACGCTAAAAAAAGAGAAAGTATTGCTACTAATGCAGTTGCACTCATTGTGTTAATGATTAAGAAATTGTTTGAAATTTGTTTTATGTGGTTATAAAAAACCTCGCCAACCCCAGGATAGGTCGTGCGTAAGGGTAAAACAATTGATCACCAGAAATAGTGAAATGGAAAAACAATATCTGATCCCTTAAATCCAATTCGAACCGTATTGGAATAGTAGATATTTTTTAGAAACAAAGGGACGGCTGCTACCGTACGGCTGTAGCAGAGAATAAACCAGTCATTCGTAGTTGTTTTAGTCTGAGAAAATCCCTGGCTTGAATACTCACTCCATATGTTTGTGGAAGGGAAGGTGTGAAGAACTATGTCTGACCAACTTTGTTGTGCCGATTGAAAAGAAAGGCGTGCTACCGATCCATCACGATGACCATCGGGAAAATTGAACGCCATGCAGTACAAAAAGCAGGCGACGGCCAAAAATCCAATCCTGACGGATTCTTCGTGTTTAGAGAAATCTGAACCGTATCGTTTTAATCTTTCGTACATCAGAATGCAAAAGTATGGTAAAATAACCTTCTGATATTCAACTTTTTTCGGGTTTCGGTGAATTTCAACCTTCCAGTGGGTAGCCCTTCGCATCTGCACCATTTCAGATGATCCATTTTACTTTCAATTCAGGTTCCTAAGACGTGAGGTGAACAACCCCTGCTTTATTTGCCGGATTCCGCACAATAACGGAAATTTACATTGAAGCTACCCAACGGGGCAGGAGCAAGATTTTAGTAAAAAACCTTATAAACTGGGGGGAAATGGACAAGACATTCAAACCACAGGGGTATAATTCCCTTTCACCATATTTCATTGTAAGCGACGCTCAGAAGTTTCTTGACTTTGTTAAAGAATTATTTGATGGGAAGGCATTAAGACGATACGACAACGCCGACGGAAGCATTATGCATGCCGAGGTCAGAATCGATGATTCTATAATCATGTTTGCTCAGGCTAGGCAGCAATATCCGGCTACGAGTTTTTGGATACACGTATACGTCGCCGATGCAATGGCTACGTTCCAAAAGGCGATAGCAATGGGTTGCGAAAGCATAGAAGTTCCTGAAAAAAAAGAAAATGACCCGGACACTAGGGGCACATTTAAGGATTTTGCTGGTGGTCGTTGGGCGGTAGGAACTCAGGCGCCATCGTAACTGTGCCATCGGATGAAAACCTGCCTGATAAGGCTATTGCCCTCTGCCCCATCAGTTGAGTTTCTGGTGAGAATTCTCTATCATTGTGACGTTCAAAACAACTTTGTGTACTATTATTAGCCTAGCCTCGAATGCAAAAGGACCTGAACAAAATCTTTCTCGCGGACGACGATGAGGATGACTGCCTACTTTTTGAAGAAGCATTGTTTGAAATAGACGCTAACTTTAATCTAACAATATGTAATGACGGAGTGGAGTTGATGAACACTTTTGATACCAAGGTACCGCCTTCACCGCGCCTCTTATTTTTGGATATAAATATGCCCCGCAAAAATGGCTTTGAATGTTTGATAGAAATGAAACAAACTGAAAAGCTAAAGGACATACCAGTCATCGTTTTTTCAACTTCCGGAGACCATAATTATGTGAACCAGGCACGTCAATTCGGAGCTCATTATTACATTAGAAAACCCGGTACATTTAATCAACTAAAAATCATAATTGAGAAAGTACTGACCATTGATTGGGAAAATAATCCTCACATTCCCTTTGATAGTTTTCTGAAGTATCCTAATGTTTGATTCTAAATCAAGCATTATTTCAGCATTTTTTTATTGTTGTATGGTTTTTGGTGGCCAAATTATTTAATACGTAGTTTTAAAAGTGGCCAAATTATTATCAAAAAACCGCCGGAAAAATTACGTAATATCAAAAAATACTTATGAAAAAAACGCTTCGATCGTTGGCTCAACTACGGCTGGTTTATCTGGCGACTACCCTTTTTCTTGTAATTCTTTCGTTTTTTGTTTTTAAGCAGATTGAGGAAATGATCCGTGCTTCCAGGTCGGTCACTACTTCTACCGAAGTCACCCTCGAGTTAGAGAAAATTATTGGAACTCTAAAAAATGCCGTTATAGCACAACAAGGATATTTAATGACTCATGACTCACTTTTCCTTTCATCGTTCAACCTGGCATTAAGTAAGTATCCTGAGCACATTAATATTCTCCGCCAACTATTTGCAGACGACGTTGCACAGCAAATAAAACTTGGGGAACTAGAACAAATCATAAAAGATCGTGAAAACTATATGCACGAATTGATTGCCATTGACAAAAACCGGAAACCTACCATTACGGAAATCCTGGCGGGAAGAAAGATAATGGATAGTTTAAGAATGCATATCAACACCATGATCAGCCTGGAAGACTTAAAATTAACCGACAGTCACAAAGACCTGGAAACACAAACTATGTTAACACCAATATTTCTTCTGGCGTTAACGCTTGTGGCGTTGGTTATTTTGCTGGTCTCTTACAATAAGATCAACAATGAGCTTATCGTGGCAAAACAATTGGAAAAAAATCTAAAAACACTGGTGATGGAAGCTCCGGTTAGGATTGCTGTTCTTAAAGGTCCAAACCATATTTTGGAATTGGGTAACGACTTATATTTAAAGACTGCCCGACAAAAAAATTTACTTGGAAAACCAATCCGGGAGTTATACCCCGAACTTAGCACTGCTGGATACTTTGAACAGTTAGATGAAGTTTTTAAAACGGGGAAAACCGTTAAAGGCCTGGAAGCTCACCTCCAAAATGATATCGGTAATGGGCTTGAAGACTTTTATATTAATTACGAATACAGACCATTATACAACGCGGGTGGTTTTGTAGAAGGTGTGATTGTACAGGGAATGGATGTCACCGAACAGGTTACAGCAAGAAAAAAAATCGAAGAAAGTGAAAGCCAACTGCGCATAGCCCTGGAGGCAGGCGAATTAGGTACTTATGACTTCTTTCCACAAACGGGCAAACTCTTTTGGTCGGCAAAGACCAAAGAACTGTTCGGCCTACCCGCCCATGCCGAAGTCGAATATCCAATCTTTGCAAAAGCCTTACACCCTGACGACATAGAGCGGTCGGAGACCGTTACTAAAAACGCTTTGAAAAAAGAGAATGGTGGCTTTTATGAAAATGAATATCGTACAATTGGCATTTTGGACGGCGTGACAAGATGGGTTCGTTCAAAGGGGAAAGTCACCTTCGACAAGGACGGGAATGCTGTCCGGTTTTCGGGAGTAACGCAAGACATAACAAATCGCAAACTTGCCGAAAACAAAATTAAAGAAAGCGAAGAACGATTCCGGTCACTGGCCAATAGTGCTCCCGTTTTGATATGGATGTCCACTCCGGATAAACTTCGAAACTTTTTTAACAAAACATGGCTCGTTTTTTCAGGCCGTACCATGGAAAAGGAAATAGATAATGGTTGGACTGAAAGGATTCATCCAAATGACTTTGATCGGTTCATGAATACCTACGAAGCTTCTTTTAACCTCCGAAAAGACTTCCACATTGAATACCGGCTTAAACGATATGACGACGAGTATAGATGGGTGTCTGATAAAGGCTCTCCGCGATTTACATCCGATGGTATTTTTCAGGGATATATCGGCGCCTGCCACGATATTCACGACCAAAAGAAGGCATTAAGCATCATTGTCGAAAGCGAAGCCAGATTCCGCCAACTGTCTGAAGCATTACCACAACTTATTTGGGTAACCAATGCACAGGGAGCCTGGGAGTATACATCGCGAAGGTGGGAGGAAGCTACCGGTATCAAACCGCAGGACCAAAACGCATGGGACGCAATAGTACATCCTGATGATTTGCAAGGGATCAACGCAGCGTGGCAAAACTGTTTAAAGTCAGGAACCCGCTATTACTACGACGTCAGGCTTAGAATGAAAAACGGCGAGTACCGTTGGTTTACAGTAAACGGTGAGCCTATTCTGGACCAGGAAAATAACGTGTTAAAGTGGGTTGGAGCTTTTACAGACACACATGCTCAAAAATCCTTTGCTGCTGAACTGGAAAAGCAAGTTGAAGATCGAACGAATGAATTGTCCAGAAAGAATGAGGAGCTCGAGAGAATGAATAAGGAACTTGAGTCGTTTACCTATGTCTCAAGTCATGACCTGCAAGAACCACTTAGGAAGATACAAACCTTTTCATCAAGAATTCTTGAAAAGGAAAATGAAAATCTTACGGAGACCGGAAAGAATTATTTTAAAAGGATGCAAAGTGCGGCGGGAAGAATGCAACGACTTATCGAAGACTTATTGGCGTTTTCACGCACCAGCACCGAAGATAGAAATTATGAAACTACCAGCCTGGTATCCATAGTGAACGAAGTAAAAGATGATCTCCGGGAATCAATTATCGAAAGAGATGTTACGATTCAATTGGGCGAGCTTTGTACAATATCCGTAGTAAGATTTCAGTTTCGTCAGCTTCTTTATAACCTTATTAGTAATTCGATAAAATTTTCAAAAGAAGACACTCCTCCGTTCATAACGATAGAAAGCAAAAAAGTTAAGGGAGAGTCGTTACCCAGTACAGCGCGTACGCCGGCGGACTTATACTGTCAGATCACCATCAAAGATAACGGTATTGGATTCGACCCTCATTACTCTGATCGGATCTTTGAAGTATTTCAAAGGCTTCATGGAAGGAATGAGTATATAGGAACCGGAATCGGGCTCGCGATCGCCAAGAAAATTGTAGAGAATCACAACGGTCTTATCACGGCAACCGGTGCGGTGAATCAAGGCGCCAGGTTCGATATCTATATTCCATCCGTCTGAAAATTGATCGCAAAAAATTCCTCACTCCCTTCTTTCAAACTCCACTTGTCATTCGAGATCACCTTTCGTTAAGTGAAAGCACCTCATTATCTGGCATAATTTTTCCACGCAAAATAGTACGAGCTTCCTGTTGCCTAACAGAAGCTATTCAAATCAATTTTCGTCTTGTTGTTACCACTGGATTGATAAAATTTTTAAACATTAAAATTATGAAAATCAGAAAAGAAACGGCCAAAGGAAAGGAAGACGGGGTTTCAGCACGTCTCACCAAAATGTTTGAAGAAGAAATGCGGGTTATTTACAATGCAGAACATTCATTGGTTTTAACCATGAGCAAAGCAAAAAAATTTAGCGCTGAAAGGCATAACGAAACACAGCATACTTTGCTAGCTGAATTAAAGACTCAGGTATCCCGTATGGAACACCTTTTTAAATTATGGGCACTGCTAAGAAAGCCTACTAATCCAGAATTGGTTCATGAGGGGAAGAAATCCAAGCTTGACGAATCATATGTTACCGAACGATATCCGCATTTACCATCAGACAATTCATACGAGTAAAAGGGTCGTTTATTTAAAATGCATAATAACGTCACGACCATTATAATATGAGCCTACTCCTTCATGTTTCTTTGCAAGGATTTCAAGTTCTGTATAGGTAGCTGACTTTAAAAGAAGATTGCGCGCCACTTCGTTGGCGGTATCAAAATCATCTTCATCCGTCAACAGCTGAAAAAGTGCCGGACTTACGTATACGATCTTATTGATGAGCCATGCTTCTTGCATTCCTGCCATGTAAGGGCACAATCTCAAAAAGCACTCATCATACTCCAGTATTTTGGTTTCATTCATTGTCATCAGTTGAGATTTTAAAACAGCTGCAACTAAAATGCGTACGATACCACCTGTTACCGTCGAAATTCCGAAAGATGGATCAGGTAATTCATTATGCGTTATGATGTAATAGTAAAAAAAATATAAGCCGGAGAAATCTCTCCGACTTATATTATTGTAAATCAAAATACTAGTTGTCGTTGTCGTCTTTGATAGCCTTTCCACTATTGTCAAAACGGTGTGTTTTTGTACGGTTGCTTTCGTCTTTTGTTTCAATCAAATACATGTCGTTGTTCTTGCTTCTATAGATTGTCGACTTTTCCCAACCTTTGTACTGAGTATCCTGCAACGTGGTTCTCAAGTTATCAGGAACTTCTGATGATTGAATTTTCACCATATCCTTCTGATAATTCTGAGAAGGCTGCTGTGTCCTTTGTTGTTGAACTCCAGTCGTTCCAGTCGTATCTCTTCGCTGGGTTGCGTCTTGAGCGTTTACAGATGCTGCACTTAAGCAAAATGCGGCAGCCATGATTAAAATTATTGTTTTCATTGTTAGAGTTTTTTAGTTTTTTAAATTGACATTTTACACAATACAATAAGTCAATTTGGTGCCAGGTATCAGGTTAACGATATATGTTCATTTAAACAGTATTTTAGTAGGTATAAGATTTTTACTTCTGGAAGTTTCTCCACATTTCTGGTCATTTTGAGACGTGTGTTCCACAAATTAAAAGGTCAAACTGTGCATGGCAGGTTGTCCTTTTCAATTTTGAATCTAACGGAGAAAGGTTAGAATCTTTGGATAAACTTCCATATTGATCGCGACTGATTGATTCAGTGAGATAAGCTCATCATCTGTATGCAGCAGGCGACCATACCATTTTACAGCCACCCGTCTGGCTTTTAACGAAGGACAAAAAAAGATCTCCTGCTTTCCATGTTGGATTCTATTTTCGAGGTATGCTATCAACTGTTCCCGATGCTCTTCCGACAATAAAATTACGTCCAGCAACCCATCACCAGGGTCGGCTTTCGGAGCAATATTTAAGTTGGGCCCGATGGATCGGATATTCATAACCTCAACCATAAGATACTCACCGGTATAACTTATACCATCGTCAATTATAATCTCGCAATACCGAGGTCTGTACTTTTTTACTATTCCAAGTAATCTCTTTAGCGCTATTTGAAGCAGTTCGTCAGGATCTTCTGTTTTCGGCCGACTCTCCTTCATATACTTTATCAATTTTGGAAATACACCAAACCCGAAACCTTCCATAAAAAACTTCTGCCCTTTAAGGCCCTCGATCTTTACAACATCAAAATGCTTAATCTTTTCCTTTTGCCAATTTTTAATTATTTCATCTGTCGTTCCATCAATTTCCAATGTCCTTGCAATGTTATTCGCGGTTCCTGCGGGAAGAATACCGATGTTATATCGTTTGGAAAGCATCTTTCGATCTAATAGAAATCTTACCAAAGACTTTACTGTCCCATCGCCTCCTGCAACCGCCAAAAAATCTGAATTTCCGTGTAAACTTTTCTCATTAATCTCCTTCTTTGTAGAAGAATAGCCACACTTAAATCCCGCAGAACGAACTTTTTGAATAAGCTCATCTTTTGAATACTCGCCCTCTCCAGCGCCAGGATTATGAAAAACCGTTACTCTCTTCATTTCTATTTCCGTTAAATTCTTCAAACCTTCGCTTAAAATTTATACCACGATCAAATGGAATGGTTTTTACTGTTACCTGAGATGATATGAATATTTTGGTAACAAACGATGATGGGATTTATAGCCCGGGATTAATGGCACTGGCAAAAACCGCCAGTCGCTTTGGAAATGTACGGGTAGTGGCACCTGATGTTGAACAATCTTCCATGGGTCACGCCATTACCGGATCACGACCTTTATCCTATAAAAAGGCGCCGATCAGCTTTGGCGATCTTGATGCATATCGTGTTAACGGTACGCCTGCTGATTGTGTTTCTCTGGGAACACATCTATGGGCGAAGACTGATGTTGTACTGAGTGGAATAAACCTGGGTTATAACGTTGGCAACTCGATGTGGCATTCAGGTACATTAGCTGCGGCCAAGCAAGCAGTTCTACTCGGAGTAAAGGGTATAGCATTAAGCACTCCGGCCGGTGAGACTGAACCCGACTTTAAGGCATTGAGTGGTGCAGTGGAAACAACGCTGAACTTGCTTCTTAAAAATAAAGAAGTGAACCTGTTAAACGTAAACATTCCGCGCGAACCAAAACAAATAAAATGGACTCGCCAATCGGTAAGAGTTTACGATGGTGTGGTTTTACCGGGGACTGATCCAAGAGGCAGAAAGCATTACTGGATAACGGTTCGCCCACTGGAGGCTGCCGAAGTCGGAACAGATAGGTGGGCCGTGGATGCCGGGTACATTTCCATAACTCCGCTGCGGCTCGACTTAACCGATGAAAAGGAATTGGTTAAGGCTTTGAACCAGACAAATGATACAATTTTATAGAATTCCTATCCTCCCTGATTAGAATATCTGATTTTTCATCAATACCATCACAGACCCTACAAGGAAAAGTAAAACAAGCTTCACGTTGAGAAGCTTGTTTTAGGAACTCAAAAGAAAACAAACGCTGAGTATCCAAAAGCAATAGAAATCCTTATGCCTTCACTCTACTAACGGTTGAATCAATAAGATCCTTTCCCTTTTTACCTACCTTGTCCACACCGTCATTAAAATGAGCCTTGAGAGATTCTCCAACGGTCCCGTCAGCCAACTTGTTGGCAAGCACTTTAGCACTACCTGGCGAAAGCATTAAGCCTATAACTGCTCCCACTGCTGCTCCTGCCAATAAAGAAATAATTAAATTTTTAGTTTCCATTTTTTTTATTTTAAAAGGTCAAATCAAAACACATTTTAGCACCAAATCCCCATTTCATTTCTTCCTTACGGTGCGTGTAAAAAATAAAATCATTGCAATGGTTGCAACACTAACGACAAAAATTTCCTTTGACGTTCCGGCACCGTATGTATCGATGAGGGACTGACAACTAATGAAATTTATGGATAGTATCAGCAGCAGCAGTACTTGTAAAGGAGAAAATCTTACTAACATTAATTTCTTAAACTTTACAGGTGACTCTGTGATTAATCGCAGAGTCACACAATTTTGAAATGTGGACTTAAGAAAATCTTTTTAACGATTCACCCAGTCACGCTCTGCACCCTTAGTAGCTTCACGTTTCAGAGATGACCCATTCGATTGAGAGTCTTGATCAGTGGATTTTCCAACTCGAATTCTGTTCTCAACATACTTTACACCAGATACGTCTTCTGCAATATCCTCAGCTCTTCGTTTATCGTATTTATCCGAGGTGAATCCTGATAAAATTACCTCACCATTTTCAACTTTTACTTCGATTTCCGAAGCATCCAGTTGATCATCGTCGCTTAGCATATCACTAATATTTTCCCGTATACGCTCGTCGGACCGTTGATATCCTTTCGGCCCTTTGCCTCTGTGTTGCCCGACTCGCGAAGAGAATTCCATAGACTCAGGAAATCCTTCACCTTGATGTCCATCATGATGTCGTCCAAATTCAAAGTCGCTCCCGTATCCACGTTGACCGGCTGATTCCATGAATCCACCACGATCATTTACTCCCCTGCGATTATGCTCAAATCCCCATCCTGAAGATGGCCGTTGATCACCGCTATGACTATGTCTTTCTCTGTTAAAATAGCCGCGCCCTCCGGATTTACTCCCATAAGATGGTCTGTTCAAATCATCATTATGTAGTCCGCGTCGCCTTACATCTTCACCTGAATTGTAACCTTCAGTAGGTTGGTTGAAGTAAGTAGGGTATGGCTCAGTTCTGTAATCTCCCAAAGAAGCATTTTCATAATCCGTTGTATATCGATTTTCATTTCTTCTTCGCTGGTTAGAACGGGAATTCTTATTCTCTCGCTCTTTTTGATTGTAGTGTCTCATAAAAAATATTTTAGGTTCCAACATCATTATGCATCTTAGTTTTTTGGAGAAAAAAGCATACCAACTTTAGACACTGTTTACCATAAACAAGCGAGGTATTCAAGAATCTAAATCGTAGAAAATCAATACTGGCATGGGCAATTTTTCCACAAACGTTCTAGTGTTTTCAGATGCAAAAACCCCTGACAATGACCCGCCATTTTTTTCTACAATTGGCACGTATTTAACTATGGATTTATAGACATGAAGCGACAATCATTATTTTACTACTGCACACCCCAATTAGACAAATCCATGGAAACCTACAGATCTATTGAAATCTTGAATAGCCTGATTCAAATTAACAACGACCAGACAGAAGGTTATGAACATGCGGCCGAAGATACCGATGATGAAGATCTGAAGTCTCTGTTTTTCAATTTTGCGTCAATAAGCAGGAGAATAAATGACGACTTGATTGATGAAGTTGAAGCCCTTGATGGAATTCCTGTGGGCGGTACAACTACGTCAGGTAGGGCATTTACCCTTTGGATGAATATAAAGTCTGCACTTATCAAGAAAGATCTAAATGCCATACTTAAATCTTGCAAAGAAGGGGAGGATTGGGCGGTTAAAGTTTACCAGAGCGTATTAGAAATAGAATCAGAATTCCTTACTGCCGATCATCTTGAAATGATCCGATATCAACTGGAAGTATTAAGAAAGAATTACCATACCATTAAAGAGCTACTCGACGAACTTAAAACAGTATAAAAATTAAGTTTATCAACTCAAATTAAGACGTCATCTCCTTATAGCTTGGAGAAACTAACACCTTCTCGTTCGCTATAAGGAATGACGCACTAATCATTTTTTCAGAACAGAGACGATTCATCATCGGCTCATTGACCGAATTAACTTATACATCCCATCATTTAAAAAACATTCCAGATCCAGGAATATTACTACCATCGCGCCAATTTGGCTGCCAGGTGGTTCTGGAGTTTTCATTACTGTTTGTGTCGCGGTCTTGTACAACAATGTTGATACGTGCGGTTTGCCAGTTGCTTCCCTGAAATTTTTGGATGTAGCTTATCGGTATGGCAACTTCAAACGCAAACCCTTTTTCATTTGGTATGCATTTCCATTCAAGGGCTTTTTCTTCATCTCCCAAGTCCCACACAGTATTTTTTCCGGTTCTGTCTTCGGGGCTTGTAATGAAATACAACGAATTCTTAAACCATTCATCTCCTTTATCAGCAGCGCTTTTCGCAAGAGGCTGCGCATCGAAAACGAAGCCGACAAAGTCTTGTTGAAAGGTAGTTTGTGAAGTACTGGAAATAACTTCACTGTCATTTACCTGAACCCCGATGTATACGTACGATTTATCGTACAACATACCAAACCGCGCACCTTCCGACGATGATAATTCGTAGGGTAGTGATTTCCAGTCCGACAAGTTTCCATCAATCTTTATCCGATCCGATGTCTTTACCAGGTCATACTTTTTTACCGGCAGGGCGGTAAATTCAAAAGGTACAAAGAAGTCACCCTTTCCCGGACTATTTTCAACAGCAACTTCCGCTTTCAGTTTCACACCCTTTAATTTTTCAAGTGGCTTTTCTTTTCGTGCCTCCATTTCAATCGCTATGAACTTTACACTATTGGGTTCAAGTAATACTTCCGGTTCCCGAATGTCAGCCTTAATATCCCACGAAAAACTATGTGAAAGCTTTACTTTCATGGGGAGATCGTACGGATTTGTGAGACGTAGTTTCATAGAGTCTCTTTTAAATACATGGTTATTGATGAAAAGAGGTTCTATCCTTACAATATCAGCAGCCCAGAGTTTACTGGTAAACGCTTCAATCTCTTCCGTGTGTAGATTTTTATCAAAGATCCCTTCAAGCTGAAGGTTAGCTAACACAGGTCCTTTTTCAGTCATCGTTACCCACACAAAATGATCAAATTCGCCGAACTGCGGACCACGCAACGGAGAACCTCCCCCCATTGTAGCAAGCATGAAATAGGTAGATTTATTACGTTCATATGCAACATAATGATGACGGTGGCCCACAAACACTGTATGATTCCGGTCTTCTAATAATTTTTCCACATCGAACCATTTTATAGGATCTGTTTGTTGGGCCCACAACGGTTGGTGCATAAACATGAACGTCCACTTTACTTTGGGATGATCAATTAGTGTTTTCTTTATCCAATCAAATTGTTCAGACGAAATACTGCCCCGACCAGCACCTCTTGTTAGGTCTTCAGAATTGACAGCCATAAATAATACATCCTTGTACACAAAAGAGTAATTTTTAAGCCCGAATCGCTTCTCCCACACTTTTTCCATCACTGGATTGGTAATATCATGATTGCCGGGAACAAAAAAGAATGGCATTTCTAGTTGGTCAACAAAACCACTGAACTCATCCCACTGTCTGTTGATTTCCATTGTATCCGTCGTATATCCTTCAATAAGATCGCCAACACTCATTACAAACTCAGGCTGTAATAAATTCAGTTTTTTTACTCCGTCTTCGAATACCCCGGGCCGGTGACCCCCCGTACGATCCGTGACTATTGCAAATTGAAACTGCCCCGGTTTATCGTTTATGTTTCGATTAGTCCATGGTTTAGGGCCTTCCGGCTGCTCGATTTTTAGGTCGCTATGGTTCAGGTTTTGTTGACCGAACATCGTGTTAAAAGAAAATAAAAATAAAATTCCGACGACACTTACTACTTTCATAACTAGTATTTTGAAAGTAAATGTAGAGAAGAGGAAAATATACCGACTGAATGGAGGGTTAAGGAATCGTTATGAATCAGACCGCCTAAATTAATATCGTCGACAAGCGGATGAATAAGGAGCCGTTTCATTGATGCAACGACAGACTGGATCAACTTGGTTCGTCGTTTCGAATCGTTGACATTCTGCGAAAAAGAAAAAAGCTCCCATTTTAGGAGCTTTTAGTTACCGGCGATTATGTCATACCACTTATCTTATATTTGAATTATTCACTTTCTTCCTCGTCAGCCTGAAAATTGATGAACGATACGGCTACCTCCGTTAGTTTTAGATCAGCAGCCTTCTCTTCATCGAGGGTGCGCTGCAGGAGCTCCGCAATTTCCGTCAACCCTAAGGTATTTGCAAAAGTGCGCAGTGTACCATATGATGCAATCTCGTAGTGCTCTATCTTTTGACTTGCAGAGATAATTCCGGCATCACACATAGCTCCTTCTTCGCAATCTTCCATTATGGATTGACCTTCTTTTATGAGGCCTTCCATCGCATCACATTTTTTGGCCACTGCTTTTTTCTCAAGCAATGAAAAGACTTCCTCCAGCCTTTCCAAATGTTCTTCAGTTTCTCCCAAATGATCTGCCAACGCTTCAGACAACTCTCCCGAACTGGCGTTCTTAATCATTTTTGGCAAGGCTTTAATTAATGCCTTTTCTGCCCAATAAATATCTTTCAATTCATTTTCAAAAAGTTTCATCAGATTCGTTTTGTCGGACTTTCGACTCGTTACTGATTCTGATCGGGAAGAGTTCCCCGCCTTGGCATTGGCTGTAGTTTTCATAATTTTAAACTTTAAATTGAAATTTGGTTTACTTGAGTATCTAGCTGGTATTCGAATGATTCAACTAACTATCCTCAACCGGTTGTTCTTGAAATTGCGTTTCTTAATCACCGGTTGTTCTTGAACTTGCGTTTCTTAATCGCGGGATTTTCACATCCTGTTAGAATAACACAACCCATCAAAAGAATACCAGATTTAAAATCTCGCCAATTCGCTGTCATCGGCAATCGTGCCTGAAAAACATGAGGAGTTTTCTCTTGTGTGTGTAGAGAAATAACCATATTACCTTGAGGGCGGTGGGTAAGCATTCTGCTTTGTCTATAAATTACGCACTTAAATGGATACCGGATCTGGCATGAAATTGTCAATACCTGTTTCGAATCCATACTCTCAATTCATTATGCCATGCAAAACTCTGACAAGCACCCAAACACAGACAATAAAGTCGAGAAGGATAAAACAACTAAAGCAAATTCGAAAGAGAAAGATGCCGATTCTGTAGAGACACCCGTGCCGCCTCAGGTGATGGATCCATCAATAGAGCCTGGCAAAGGAGAGCATCAGGATCATGTCAATCCAGAAAAAAAAGCCAAGGATGAATCAAGGAAAAAAAAATCTCCAAAGAAGGCGAAAGGCAACTAATCCGATTAATCTTTCTCCTTTTTGTCGTCTTTCTTTTTGTCATCCTTCGAGCCGAAAATCCGCTGAATAAAATTCTTCTTCTCGGGATCCTCCGAATCTACAGTTTGGATAGTTATCTCGTTATCAATAGTCGGCTGAAGCGCACTAATAAATGCGTTTTGTAAGATATTGTAAATTGTAGTCCAGATGCTTGTCTCAGGGTTATCAATACGTCCACTAAATGGAATCTTTGTTCCAAGCTGATCTTCCGATTGGTTCTCGAATATTTCCGCAGTTCCACCGGCCAATCCCTCCCAAATTTTTTGTAATAAATTATCGTCCCGGTCTTCTTTCCCCAGAATATCAAGATCCTGAATGAGCGGTTTTACGTATCCTACAAATTTACCTTCCTTAGCAGCAACTTCAGTATACAATCCAAAACTTCCCTTGTTTACATCAAGCCTGGCATAGGCTTCAAAGAATTCATTAAGGAGCACAAGGTTAGTGTTTTTGAGTTCGGCCGTCAAATCAAAGGTTGGCACATCTGCCAATGGATTAATATCCATATTAAACGTAAACACTCCTTCATACAGGTCGGCGCTAGCGATGACCTTTGCAGGAAGTAAGGTGGAAGAGTCATAACTATTTTTAAGATTAAGGGCCAGTAGATGCAAATCCGTTAGCCTGAGGTCTACCTTTGGTTTAGAACCAGTATCCACGTAGTGGATATCAGCATTGTTAATCTCGAAACGATTCACCTGAAGCGGCATAAACCCGTCTAATACGTCTTTGAAGTCGCTGGAATCCTTCTGTAGATCATCGGGTTCGACTACGTCCTTTGTAAATTTCAAAATAGCATCGTCCACCACAAGCTCACCTACCACCGAGCCATGCAAAAGAGCTTTCCATTCAATGGACAGATCAATCATTGACGCTGAAAAAAAAGGAGTCTGCTCTTTTGTGATACTATCTTCTTTATTCAGATATATACTATCCATTTTATAAGCACCCCTTATGATCGCCAGATCAATATCTTTGATTTGTCCATAATACCCATTCATGTTAGCCAGTGTTTTATTCGCGTAGTGCAAGACTACATACGGCAAAATCAATCTTACGACGATGAGCACCGCTACAATAATGACGACAACCTTGAAGGATTTTTTTTTTAGTATATTCGAAATGTTCATACAATTTGGATATCACGTCCGGCTTAATGAAGTAAAGTGACTTCGTACTCTTCATGCTATAAAAGACATGCCAACAGGTTTTTACACGTTCCGGCCATGAATCGCTAATCGCAAGTGAAATAAGTGTGCATTATTTTATACAGTGCTGAGCGGAAATTGTTTCCGGCTTTTTGGGAATTAGTATCATAGGTATGTTCAGCCCGAGGTTTAAATAAAAGAACGGTTAGGATCTATGGTTATACCGGACCTTTTTATGAGGGCACCTGAACGACAATTTTAACCGTCAATACGTTGCACCTGCCTGAAGTAAAAATCTGTTTTTAATCTGGTTTATATTCTTTATAAGATTTAATGCCTCGTGGACGATTCGTTGCAGGTCAAAAAATCCATATGGTTTCCGCATATAGTACAACGCACCATTGTTGTACAACATCTTTACCTCATCAATCTCAAACGAGGTTGAAAGGATGATAATTGGTAACGATACCAAAGTCAGGTTCCGCCTGATCTCTACGAGGCATTCGTTACCATTTTTTCGCGGCATGTTTAAGTCAAGAAAGACCACGTCCGGCACAACACAATCTTTTTTCATGAGCCGTGTTATTAGCTTTTCCCCGTCACCTACAATTGTTAAGTTCGTTATGAAAGGTAACTCTGAGAGTGCCTTCCGGAATAAAAAACAATCATCATCATCGTCATCAGCTAAAAATATCGAGATATAATTTTTAGTAGTATTCATATACCGTGCTTATGAAATAATGATACCTGACAAGGGATATACTGGTAAATCTATACACTGCGAAGCGATTTCGTTTCCGGTCATTTGGCAAATAATTTATTCATAATTTTCTAATTATCAGTTCTTTAAATAAAATTCTTGATATCAGTTGCCCTAGTTAAAGGCATTGAAAAACGTCTTGCGGTCGGGAATCTTGTGCACTTTTTTTGGGGAAATATATCACCACTTTGATGGTGTTGTCTACAGCGAATGAGTAGCTTTTCACTATTATAAGGCAGACGTATCACGATTCACGTTGTAATTTTTCGTCCAGCCGCTGTCGTACAAAATGGATTTCGTAAGCTTGTGCATGATTGTATTTATAAGCGCTGATAGACTAGAATGTATCACAACACGTACAAAGGAAGTGTACTAAATTTTTAATTCGCTCGAATAAAAAATGACAACCGATATAATCGAAATAAACAACTTCATTGTTTTAATCGAGCAATCAAATGCCTCAAAAATTTTTATACAAAAATGTGAGGTCGATACAGATGTAGTGGGCTTTGCTTTTTATGGATCTGGGAATGTAGAGTTAGAAATAAAACACAACAGCCAAACCAAATATGTCACTAATACTACTGGCATGGCAATCTCTTTTTATGGAAACCAGAAGGTAGAGTTTTCACATAAAATAGCACCTGATAAACCTTTGCAGTCCATCAGCGTTTTTACAAAAATTAAAAACCTGCATACGCTGCCCCCTACAGAACAGCAGATGTTCATGGAAAAATTACCTCAGTTGCTTCACCCATCGGAAAACTTCGTAAAGGGTCCCTCGTTTTACATGAACTTTGAAATGCAAAACGCTGTACAAAAAGTATTCAAAACATCTTACTCTGGAAATACAAGGTTGTTGTTTTTAAAGAGTCAGGTGAACGAACTGCTTGCTCATTTCTTCGCTGCCTTGTCAATCGAAACATTGAGAGACAATTCGGATAATGATAAAGTATTTCGGGCTAAAGAAATTATTACCAACAATATCGCAAAGCCACCTTCATTAACGGAATTGTCTAAAACCATAGGTCTTAATAGCCACAAGCTCAAAAAGAATTTTAAGGAGTTGTTCGGAATGCCAGTATTCAAATTCCTTCAGGAGGAAAGACTCAAGAAGGCGTACGAACTATTATCCGGTAGTGAATTCGGAGTCCAGGAAACGGCCTGGTATGTGGGATATGAAAGCATAAGTTCCTTTTCGAACGCATTCCAAAAAAAGTTTGGGGTAAGACCCAATGAACTGAAACAAAAATTCTTTTCGAACAAATCTTAATTCCTTAAAGACAAATGCTTTTGTAGTGACGGATACACCTTTGTATCATGATTCACTAAAAAACATTTTGTATGAAAGACCTAAAAATTCTGGTACTTGGCGGAACTGGTAAAACCGGTCGCAGAGTTGTAGAAAGATTAAAACATTCCGGGCATCAGGTTCGTGTTGGCTCCCGTAGCGAACACCCAGCCTTTGATTGGGAGCAATCCTCTACCTGGAAAGGTGCTATTGAGGGGACGAACACGGTATACATCACCTTTCAACCTGATTTAGCTGTTCCATCTGCGCCTCAAATCATCAGCGAGTTCACAAAGCTGGCTGCTCAAAATGGTGTCAAAAAAATGGTGTTACTTTCCGGAAGAGGTGAGAAGGAAGCGCAGGTGTGTGAAGATATTGTAAAGCAAACGGCCACAAACTGGGCAATCGTACAGGCAAGTTGGTTTAACCAAAATTTTAGCGAAAGTATTTTTTTAGAGCCGATCCTTGCCGGTCATGTAGCATTACCAAGAGCTGATGCTTTAGAACCTTTTACAGATGCGGATGATATCGCTGATGTCGTTGTGGAATGTCTTTTGAATGATCAGCATAACCACCAAACTTATGAACTTACTGGACCACGGTTATTAACCTTCAAGCAAGCCATACAAGAAATATCGAAATCGACAGGAAGAGAGATCGCATTTCAAGAACTGTCATTAGAAGAATACGTTCACATGCTTCGAGAATACCAAGTGCCGGAAGATCATATCTGGTTAGTCCATTACCTTTTTACTGAAGTCCTCGATGGAAGAAACGCAAGCGTAAAAAACGATATTGAAAAGGTACTCGGCAGAAAGGCAAAAGATTTTTCTGACTACGTTCGTGAAAACGCCAAGACAGGAATATGGAACCAAGCAACACTTCAAACGAATCATTAGCATGAATTACTTCAGAGCAATATTCTCAGGTATTATTGTTTGGGTGTGTGTAGCGCTTACGTTTATGAGTTTAGGTTACATCCCAGGTATCAAGGACTCCTTGCAGCAGCAATCGATTATCGCGGGAATCCTGATGCCGTTTTATGCAATGCTTGGCGCAATGATTTACTACCAAAAAGGAAATTCGGATCATGGCCTGAAGGTTGGATTGGCGATATCCGCTACGGCCCTTTTATTAGATGTGCTTATTACGGTTCCTCTTTTTGAAATTCCTAACGGTGGAAGCTATTGGATTTTCTTTACGAGTCCGCTACTCTGGATGCTCGTCACCATAAATATCACAACTTTATTTATTTATTGGAGACAAAGAGTCCGCACCCGTCGCAACACCAACGCAACTGATGTTGTGCATCGCTAAAACCGGCGGTAGTTAAATGGAGTTACAATTAATCCAAACACTCAATTGAAGGGGAGTAGCAATTGATAAGCTATGACAGGATAAAAGTCTATTACTGTCACCGAATCTCAAACACAACTACATGGCCACCGACACGCGATGGCCTATCTTTAATTCAAAAATAGGTTTTTGAATACCTTTGGTTCAGACCGGGAATTAGCTTGATCCGACCGAACTGTGCTCGTGCGGATCAGGCTAATTTCATTCATCGTATTCGAAAATCTCTTCACCCTGTTTTTGCTGTGGCGCCTCAGACAGTGGCGATAGTCGATCGCTGGAAACGGTTTCAATACTTCTTCCCGGAATCTCAACGGTGTATGAAAGATTTGAACGCGTTGCAGGTTTTAGCACGACTACTTCAGTCTTACCGTCCAGAAAATAAATATTTCCTGGTATTATTAAACTTGTCATTTGATTTTTGTTTGTGGATAAAAATTGTAAAAATTGTAACTTAACGCGGTGGGACTTTTCTATTTCAGGAGATGATAAACTTGTTCTTCATTACATTAGGTCAAACGAATCCTCAGCATAAAAGTTCAAAACATCTACACCTAAATCTGATATTAATTTAGGGTAAGTGCATCCAGCCTTTTTGGTAGTAAGGCAACTCCCGGAGATGTTACCCCGGAATTTACTTCACTGAAATCGTACCTTCAACTCCTTCCTGCAGTGTTTTTCCAGAAACCGCGGATGCTAGGATCTTGATCATGGACACGAGCTTACCATCTTTCGTATCCCAGTAAAATCCTTGCTCGGGCCTCACTTTAATAAGCGTTACTCTTGGATCGTCTTTTCCATCAGGAAACCAGGCTTTCGCGATATCACTCCAATACTGGTCAATCTTTTCACGGTCTCGCGAAATTTCGGCTGTTCCATAAACAGACAGAAATTCATAATTGGAAGTATTGCTAATAAACAACTGTACCCTTGGGTCATTCTCAATTTCTATATTCTTATCACTGTCACTCGAACTAATAAACCAGAAATTCCCCTGATCGCATACGGCCTGTACGCTCATAGGTCTTGTGGTGAGCGGAACTTCCGTAAGACGAGTCGTGAAAAGACAGATCGATTCGTGGTGAACGAGTTCTTTGAATTTATCAATAGCCTCCTGTTGCGTGAGGTTTTTAATTTTTGATGCATCGTTTTCCATAAGTGTCGGTTTTTTGTGAACTAACTTCAAATAGCGTTCCAATAGAAATATCTCACTTTCGTTTAGGAATTTTGAACAGGGGTGTGGTAAATATTTCGCATTCTTGAACAAAAGTTGTCACATGGCTCCCCACGTGTAGAGTTAATTTCTCGGCGCTATCAGGTTAGAACTAAAAAATTTAGAACGTCCTTGCTATCGGCGGTACTCATAAAAAACTCAGATCAACCCCTTATTGAACCTGGTTAATCGCGGGTCGCTGTAGAAATCAAATACCATGCAATAATTCACAATTATTTTTAATGCATCCTAAAATGTCCTTTCAAAACAACTTTAAGGTATGGTATTCCGCATCACTTTTTTATTCCATCGTCTTTACGGCAAAATCAGAAAAACATGGAAAAAATTGTATCCTCGAAAAAGGTCGACCGACTACCACTCCGCGCCGTACTCGTACTGGTGATGGGCTTTACACTAATGTCGTGTCATGAAATAAAAATGGCAAATCCCACAGAGTCAGATGAGTTGAGTCAGCAAGAATTAATAGAACGGGGTGCCTATATTGTCAACACCGCAGCGTGCCATGATTGCCACTCACCGAAAGTGATGACACTAAACGGGCCGGAGCCGGATCCAGAAAGGCTGTTGTCAGGACACCCTGCTGATCAACCGATTCCGGAAGTTAAAACAGAGGCACTTAAAGAATGGATCTTGTTCAATCAGGAACTTACCAGTGCCGTAGGCCCCTGGGGCGTTTCGTTTGCAGCGAATATTACGTCGGATGAAACCGGTATTGGCAACTGGACCGAAGACCAATTTTTAACCGCGATTAGAAAGGGGAAATACAAAGGTCTGGAAGGAAGCCGTCCGTTATTGCCACCAATGCCCTGGCAAGTGTATCGCAACATGACTGATACCGACCTTCGTTCAATATTCGCCTACCTGAAAACGACAAAACCCATTCGAAATATCGTGCCTGGACCCATCACTCCTGATCGAATTCCATAACAGCAAATGCAGATTTTAAAAACTCAAAAAATAATGACGTAATTATGACAGTAGTAATATCATCCTCCCTCACGACACGAACCGACCAGATATCGGCGGAACAAATCATTAAGCAATTTGTGGAAGCAACCAACGAACGCGATATACACGGACTGTTCTATCTGGTTCACCAAAAGTTTCAAGGTATTTTTTTACCAAATGATAGCCTGGTAAATACCGTTGTAGGTAAGGGAGAGTACATGAAGATGCTTTGGGAAAATAAATTGGGTCGTGAAAAACAGAAAGTCGAGATACTCAACCTTGAAATTGTTCAACACATTGTGTCGGCCAACGTCAGACTCAGTAATGGCGTAGACTCCTTTAATTGCATTTATAATTTATACCGGGATGGAAGCGGCTGGCAGGTTCTACACGTTCTGCCATATCAAAAGCAAAAGCTTTAAAAGACAGTTTTTTTTTGATCTAGTGGTAGAGCCTGATCAAAGTCAGGCTCTTTTTTTTTAGCTGCATCTTTTTCTGAATCTATCGTCTTTACGACAAAAGCAAGTAAACTTATGAGTACAATAAAATCGTTACCAGTTGCCATTATTGGTGCAGGGCCAGTTGGACTGGCTGCCGCCGCCCATTTGAAGTCCAGAAATCATACTTTTATACTTTTTGAAGCTGGAAGTTCGGTCGCCTCCAACATTCTTTCGTGGAAACATATTAGCGTATTCTCGCCCTGGAAGTATAATATAGACAAAGCTGCAAGGCAACTATTAAACAAATCGAAGTGGCAATCGCCCGATGACAACGGTCTGCCTACTGGCGAGGAACTTTACAATCAGTATTTCAAACCCTTGTCTGAACTACCGGAAATCAAAACCAGCATTCATTTGGAGAGCAAAGTGCTTTCTGTTGGACGAAAGTACATCGACAAAATGAAGACATGGGGACGTGAAGACCTTCCCTATGTAATTCAGGTTCTTCATGGAGATAGAATTGAAGTATATGAAGCAAAGGCAATAATAGATGCTTCAGGCACCTGGAATTCCCCAAACCCGATTGGTTCTGGTGGATCGTATGCAGCAGGTGAAATCGAAAATAGCAAGCAAATCTTTTATGGAATTCCCGATATCCTTAGTCATCATAGTAAACGTTTTAAAAATAAAAGCGTGGTTGTTGTGGGAAGTGGTCACTCTGCCATTAATACCATCCTTGAACTTACCAAGTTAAAAGAAAAGAATCCGGCAACAGAAATTCATTGGATACTTAGAAAGAAAAATATTAAAGACGTGTACGGAGGGCAGGAGGCAGATGCCCTGGAAGCACGCGGTGCATTAGGAATTAAGATTGAGCAATTAATTGATGACGATCAAGTGAGCGTTTATACACCATTCCAGATTCAACACATCATAAACCAGGATGATAAGCTTACCATCATAGGGTTTCAAAATGGAAGTAAACTTGCTTTGCCCGGGATTGATGAAATTATTAGCAACACCGGATCGCGCCCTGACTTTTCCTTTCTACGGGAAGTAAGACTGAGTATTGATCCCGCCCTGGAAAGCGTAGCAGAAATCGCAGAACTAATTGATCCGAATATCCATAGCTGCGGAACAGTGCGACCTCACGGGGAAAGTGAACTTAAACATCCTGATAAAGATTTCTATATCGTAGGTTCAAAAAGTTATGGCCGGGCGCCTACCTTTCTTATGGCGACCGGATATGAACAAGTTCGTTCTATTGCTGCCGCCATTGATGGCGACATCGAAGCCGCCCGTAATGTAGAACTGGATCTTCCCGACACAGGTGTATGTAGTGTGGATGCAGGGAACACAGCCTGCTGTGGAACTGAACCAAAGCTAAAAAAATCTACAGCATCCGCTTCTTGCTGTCTATAATGAGTCCTCCCCAACATAGAAGTTTTAGAGTCCCTGTTTATGCATCACTGGCACTTGCGTTTGCAAGCATTGGTGATGCGTTTCTGTATCCATTTTTGCCGGTAAACAACACTTCTGTAGGCGTACCTATGGTGTGGATAGGGTTCCTTCTATCGGTCAATAGATTTGTCCGTATTTTCTCCAATACGTGGATGGTGTACCTGTTTAAAAAATATGGGCTGCGTCTAGTCACGCTTATCGCAACATTTTTAGCAATTATCTCAACGGCAGGCTATGGGCTTGCACATAATGTTTTCCTTTGGATGATTTTTCGGGTTATGTGGGGATTATCCTTTTCAGCAATGCGCATCAGCACAGTAGGATATGCACTTCAACATGCACGAAAGGGTTTTGCATTGGGCCTAACCCGAGGTATTCAAGAAGCTGGCACAGTGATGGCGCTGTTGTTGGCTCTACTAATTCTTCACAATTTCAATCATACAATTACTTTTTTATTGTTGGCTGGAATATCACTGCCGTCGCTATACTTTTCCTGGAGTCTGCCCAAGGCAGACAATAACACTTTTACAGTCATTCGAAAATCGTTTTGGCATTTTCCATCAGTACTGAATTCAATTACCTTTATGTTGGCTGTATTGATTGATGGTATCATCGTGGTAGCACTCGGGATTTTGTTTCTTCATCGAAAGGAAAACCTAACTATGCTGCTGGCAACTTCATTGGCTGCTCTGTACCTTGGATATCGCAGAGTTTGTTTAGTAATATTTTCACCGGCTGGTGGATGGATCGCTGATAGGTTTGGCTTGGTGAACACCTTTAACCTATCCCTTGCGGCCATAATCATCGGACTTGTTTTGCTTTCTTTCGGATCGATTGAACCTGGCTTAATAGTTATTTTCACGTCGTATAGTATTCATATTGCAATTACTCCGGGAAATGTATCTGATCAACAAAATGATCCGCTCTCTGCTGTTTCTGAGAATGCCACATGGAGAGACATCGGCGCTGCTGTTGGAACACTAGCGGGAGGTGCACTTCTGGGTTCAGATTACCTTCCGACTATTTTAATATTTGCTACATTTAGCCTGGCGTTATTACTTCTAATTCATTTAGGAACAGCCCGGAAAGTTTTAAAACTCTTATGCATATGGAAATAGCTGGAATCTATACTGAATTTCATCGCTCGTTGTTAGCCTTCGTGCAAAGCAAAATCCGATCGAAGGAAGATGCCGAGGACATTCTACAAAATGTTTTTACCAGGATTTCAGCGAATGCAGACTCTTTGTCTGAAAAAGAAAAAATTCAGAACTGGCTGTTTACGGTTACTAAAAATGCTGTGATTGACTACTATCGTGTTAACGCAAAGAAGAAAAGTGTTGAACTGAACGAATCCATTTCTGAACAACTGGTGGATGAAGAAGCATTAGATTCAACCAAAGGTTTGGATAATTGTGTGTCTACCATGATTGCTTTGTTGCCGGAAGAATACAGAAGCATCGTTGACGATTCAGAGATAAAAGGCATAAGTCAAAAAGAGTTGGCAGAGAAGTACAACATGGCCTACTCTTCCATGCGCTCGCGTGTACAGCGCGGCAGGGAAAGGTTGAAACAATTATTTTACAATTGCTGCTACATCAAAACTGACAGTCATGGCAATGTGCTCCACGCACAAGGCAGACCAGATCGCGAAAGTCCATGCAGTCCTCGTAACGTTTAAATACTGAACTGAGTCATTCGGAATTCTCCATCGTCTTTAAAGACAAAAAGCAAAGACTATGGAAACATTTATTTCAGACATTCCGGTAATTAAAAAATCAATTAAACCGAAAGAAACAGTTGCGGTGGCATCGTGTTGCACGCCTAGGAACAATGCGCCTGTTTGCTGCTCACCGAGTGAAACAAAAGAGGACAATGGCGGGGCATGTTGTGTACAGCCATCTGATGGCTCTGCATGCTGTGATAAATAAGAATCTTCACTTGACATATCGTCTATTATAGCTGATGGAGATGGGGCAGGATTAAATGCCTCATCTTTCTTTCAACTTAGCTTTTCCAATTCAAAACAAACCCGATCAAAAATAAACAATGGAAATCAAATGCATATATAAACGCATTGTAACGACGAGCCGCTTGGAATGACGGGAGTGTTTCTCAAAGGGTTAAGAATAGTCGTTCGCTTGAATAACCAAGTAAAACACCAAAAGACCATGAACACCTTTGCGATATTCGAAAAAGAAACTTCAATTACGTTCACGAAGCTACAGCCTCGCTTTTTTTAAAAAGATATTGTGCTATCTGTTCTACGGTTACTTTTGCGGAACGACCTACCCCGATTAGCGTTGCAGATGCAAACCCCGTCCAGTTACCATAGCCAACAAACCAAAGGCCTTCTATTTGTTTTGACAGGGTTCCTTCAGTTTCTGCTTTACCTTCTTCGTTTACCACGTTCAAATTTTCCAGATATTTCAAAGACGGTTTAAATCCCGTGCAGAAAATGATAACATCAACTTGTTCTTCGTCTCCATTTTCCCAAACAACAGAGTCTTTAGTAAGTCGCTCGAATGATCTTTTACTCTTGAGCACTTTTCTAGCTCGCGCATCTTTTACTGAATCAACCATAACAATATCTCCCAAAGAGGGTGGCTTGTATTCTTGGCCCAACTTCTGAGCTTCGTACATCTGTGTAGCCGCATCGAACAGGAATCTCCCGTCAACGTGATCGGGCAAAAAGCGCGGTTCCTTCTGAGCAATCCAAAGTGTACCGGTAACTTTTGAAACCTCGGCCAATATTTGAGCACCGGAGTTACCCTCACCAACAATGGCAACACGTTTCCCCGTGAAGTCTTCTGCCGACTCGTATTGGCTTGAATGAAGAATTTTTCCTTCAAACAAATCGATCCCTTCAAACTCCGGGATGAAGGGGTTACCAAACGTTCCGGTGGCACTGACAACTACTCTGGAAAAGTAAATACCATCTGTAGTGTTAAGCTTAAAATCATCATCACCTTTTGATACACCTTTCACTTCGACAGGTCGCTTTACAGCCAGCCCATATTTCTCTTCATAGTATCCCAGATATGAAATCGTAACATCACGGGTGGGATAGTAATCGCCGCCACCGGCCATGATCATTCCGGGAAGTGAACTCCATTGCGCAGGAGAAAACATGCGAAGCGATTTCCAGGTATGTAGCCATGCACCTCCAGGTTCTTTTTGACTGTCGAGAATGATGTACGACAAGCCGGACCTTCTGAGATAATACCCCATTGCAAGACCGCTTTGCCCGCCACCAATCACAATTACATCGAATCTCCTTTCCATTTATGCTTTTTTTGAGTATAACTTCCGCTGAAACCAGAACGAAAGATTGACAAGCAGAATCAATGCAGGCACCTCAATAAGCGGCCCGATCACACCTGCAAAAGCCTGGCCTGAATTAATACCAAATACACCAACCGCTACTGCAATGGCCAGTTCAAAATTGTTTCCCGTGGCGGTGAATGAAACGGATGCGTTTTCCTCATAGTTAGCGCCAAGCTTCTTTGAAAGTAAAAAGCTCAGCACAAAAATAATGATGAAGTAAATCACCAGGGGAATGGCTATTCGAATTACATCCAACGGAATATCCACGATCATTTTACCTTTAAAGCTAAACATGATCACAATCGTAAAGAGAAGAGCGATCAATGTTAGCGGGCTGATCTTGGGAACTACATGTTGAATATACCATTCTTCACTTTTTACTTTTTTAAAGAAGTATCGTGTTAAAAATCCAGCAATGAAGGGAACGCCAAGGTACAAAAACACACTCTTGGCAACTTCCCGCATACTTACATCTACTATCGTACCTTCAATGCCAAAGTACGGTGGCAATACCGTGATGAACAGCCATGCGAATACACTGTAGAAAAAAACTTGAAAGATACTATTGAGTGCGACCAAGCCGGCAGCATACTCCTTGTCACCTTTGGCGAGATCATTCCAGACTAATACCATTGCAATACATCGCGCGATACCGATTAGAATTAATCCTATCATATATTCCGGCTTGTCACTTAAGAAAATGATAGCCAGGAAGAACATCAGGATCGGCCCTATAATCCAGTTGAGAAATAAAGAGAGGCTGATCACTTTTACATTCTTAAAAACTTTTCCAAGGTGTTCATACCTGACTTTCGCCAGTGGTGGATACATCATGATGATCAGCCCGGCGGCGATTAACAGGTTCGTTGTGCCTACCTGAAAATTATTCATGAACTGTTCCACTTCAAAAAAGTTTCCCAGCGCTACGCCGATAATCATGGCCAGAAAAATCCAAAGGGTGAGGTATCGGTCTAAAAATCCAAGTTGCGCTTTACTGCTCATTTATTGACTTCGCGTTTAGGATTTTACTTGTGAAAATGCGTACAGTATATCGCGGCCGATCTGGTGAACTCTTTCGCTGTACTTGGCCGCTTCCAAGGGTGTGCCATCAAACTCTTTTGGATCATCATAGGTAAGTGCGATCCTTTTCGAAGCGCCTAAAACCAGTGGGCAATTTTCATCTGCATGCGAGCAGGTCATGATCGCCGCAAAATCCTGATTGTGATTGAATGGGTCGTCATATTTTTTTGAAAAGGCAATGATCGGTGGCGCGTGCGATGCAAAACGAACTTCGTATACCGGATTCTCTCCATCCTTTGTTTTCGAAATATCGAAACCTGCGTCTTGCATTGCTTTTATAGCTCTGGGATTAAAAGCTGTAGCTTCTGTGCCTCCTGAAAAACACTCGACATCTTTAATACCATAGTAATATGCAGCGGCCTGTGCCCAGATCTGCGAAAGATGACTTCGCCTTGAGTTATGCGTACAGATGAAATTGAGATACACTTTCCGCCCAGCTTTAACTTTATTCTCAATAAACTGTATTAACACATTCAGGAGTTCTTTGCGTTCTGCAGAAATCTCGTTGAATTGCTTCACGAGCTCCCCGGTTGTTACATTCAGTGTGGACAGCAAACTGTTGTTGGTAATGGAGTCAATTTTATTCGACATAGGATATGTTTAGCGTAGAATATTAAATTTTACATGCAGCAAGGAGAGCAAAAAAATTTTATGATTTCACTGCTTCATTTTAGCTGACGTTTGAACTTGTTCTATTGCTTTTTTAATCGCAACAACCCGGAGCACAACAGTTCGCTGGCTTCTCCGCATACACTGTCACGCTAAAAATTCCCGTTTTACCGGTTGTGAAGGCTTCTATTTGCTCTTGTGATAAATAGTCTTTTAAGATTTCATCCGGTAGCGAGATAAGCTTTTCCTTTTGAATAATAATGTTTGTGAACCCTGCTTGGTGAATAATGGAAAGATATTCTTCTTTTTGAACTGCACCAGCAACGCAACCTGCATACATCTCTGCACTCTTCTGCAATCCCTCAGGAAGGTCGCCAACCAAAACTATATCCGATACACTAAAATGACCTCCGTTTTTCAACACACGAAACGTTTCTACAAAAGCTTGCCGCTTATTGGGGACAAGGTTTAAAACGCAGTTGCTTACTACAACGTCTGCTACATTCGAAGTCAGCGGCATATTCTCAATATCCCCATGGCGAAATTCAACGTTATTATAACCAAGTTTCTCCGCATTTATTCTTGCCTTTTCAATCATCTTATCCGTGAAGTCTATGCCGATTACTTTGCCCTTCTCACCTGTAATTGATCTGGCCACAAAGCAATCATTACCAGCGCCGGAGCCAAGATCAACCACAACATCGCCTTCCTTTATCTGTGCAAATTCAGTCGGCAGTCCGCAACCGAGGCCCAGGTCAGCATTCGCAGCATATCCTTTCAGATTGGTATAATCGTCTGCCATCAGTTTATAATCTACCGTTGAACAACCACTGGTGGCTCCGCAGCAACTGGACTCATTCATCGCTTTATCCTGTTCCGCGATTTTGCTGTATGTATCTTTTACAATCTGCTTGAGTTGTTCCGGTGTTTCAGTTATAGTTTTCATGTTTCAATTTTTTTATGAACGTAATATTGCGATATAACAAGACAAAAAAAGACCGTTAACAGCAGTCATTTTTCTTTAAGTACTTAGAGAACATGTTGATGAATATATCTTTCGCTTCTTCCCAGACATTTTCATCAATGCAGTAATTCACTTTCGGGCCTTCAACCTCACCTTTAATAATACCAATCTGTTTAAGTTCTTTTAAATGTTGTGTAATGGTAGACTGCGATAATGGCAATACATTTACCAGATCATTACAAATACACGTCTTGTTGTCGATGATGTACTCCAGGATAGCAACGCGGGCCGGGTGATCAAAAGCTTTGGCCAGTGTAGCAATCTTGTTTTGCCGTTTTTTGAATAATTCTGATTTGGTAACTCCCATAGCGCAATGATAACGTAATATTACGATAAAACGTTTAAATTCAAACTATAGGGATCCTTCAATACCAAAAATTAACTCGTTGGGCAACATTTGAACCTTGATCGACTGGGTTATATTGAATAATAATCCGCGCCAGTGGTAGAATCACTCATCAGATTGAGCCAAATCTTGACGTTTTGAACCTTGCTTCTGAGTTTGATTGCGTTCGAATCGCGTTGTAACTTTTGCCGCTGTCGAATGAAGCATCGTTGAGAAGAAAAAGTATTTTCATTTGGTTTGTTGAGTTTAGAGATAAGGAAGTTGAATTTTATAATCAGCAGCAACGGCTTTGGGCTTTGCGGAGCTCATTCTGAATTTTATAACCAAAGATGAAACAATAGTCAATAAGGCGATGGCAAGAATAGGCGCCATAAATCCGAAACTGTCTGCAATCAAACCAGTGAGAACGGCACCTATGGCATAACCGAGATCACGCCACAATCTGAAAACCCCAATACTCTTAGGTCGCTGATCGGGATGGGTGTAATCAGAAATTGCGGCGAGAAATGTTGGGTACACAATAGCCGTACCCATGCCAAGTAAAGACGATAGCATGATGAACCAAGTGAATGTGTTTATCCATATCATACCAAGTAAAGCAATACCTTGAACCAGCATTCCCAGGAAGAGTAATGTCTTTTTGAAATATTTGTCCGCAATCTTACCTGTGAACAATTGTCCGAGTCCCCACACTGCAGGATAGGTAGCAACAATGATTCCGGTTTCGTGAAGATCAAATCCTTTCAAAAGAAGAAGCATAGGAAATATTCCCCATATCATTCCATCATTGAGGTTGTTAACCAACCCCGCTTGAGTAATCGATCCCAGGTTCTTATGCTTCCATGTAGTATCCCAAAAAACATTCTTCAATAAAGGAATTGTACTTGAAGCCGATTCCAGTTTTACATGATGATGTGTGTCTTTAATCCATAGCCAGCTCATCAACAAGCCGATAACTCCCATCGCAATTCCAATATAAAAAGGATACGGGCGAAGTCCGTAATTGCTTGCAATCCATCCGGTCAGGAAAGCAACAGCAGCGAGGGTAACGTACCCGGCAAACTCGTTCAAGCCCATTGCAAAACCTCTGTCCCTTTCTCCAACCAAATCAATTTTCATGACTACCGTGCTTGACCAGGTGAGTCCCTGACTGATACCAAGAAAAATGTTGGCTGCGATGATCCAATTCCAGCTTGGTGCATAGATCAACAAAATCGGAACAGGTAATGCCAATATCCAACCGGCAATCAACAAATTCTTTCTTCCGAAACGATTTGCCAATGTGCCAGTGTAGTAGTTGGTGATGGCCTTCGTTACACCAAACACCACAATGAAAGAGAGAATTGCTGTCTTCGCAGCCAAACCAAAATCTACTTCTGCTATCCGTGGAATGATGGTACGTTCTAAACCAATCATACCACCAACAAAAGCGTTAACGATCACCAACAATGTGAATTGCTTCCAGTTCCCTTTTAATCCCAGTTGTACTTGCATAGCAATGAGTTAAGCTATGGCACAATGATTCGCACCTGCTTCAAGATCGGCAGGTACGTAACCCTCATACGAACCTTGTTTGTTGAGTCCTGCGATTGTCTCGTAGTTGGGTGGTGTAGGAGGAATTCGTGATGTAGAGTATTTTACAAACTCGCTCTCTGTTAACGTGAGCACATTCAGTTTGTCTTTCAGGCTTTCGATAGTTTCTGAAATGAGTTTGCCATCAAATGGTACAGCCGTTGCCAGGTGAGCCGGGAGCACAAGTGTTTTCGGATTGAGCAGAAGCAATCGTTGAAGTGATGCGTACAAAAGTTTTGATTTCCTGATTGCCTCATCTTGATCGGCTTTCAGGTCTGGTCTACCTACACCATCTACAAATAGCGTATCTCCAGTGAATACGGCATCATCACCGAGTCGGAAAGAAGTACTCTCCATAGTATGCCCTGGCGTATGAATAATTTCAAGTTTTGCTTTTCCGAAATGCAGTTGCTCACCATTGCTAACAGGGGAATGAGGATAATCCACACTGGTCGTGTCAATGAGTATGTGTGTTGCAATGCTTCCTTTCGCCAGTTCTCTTGTTCGCGAGAGGTAATCGGCGTGAATGTGGGTATCGGTTACATACTTGATCAGCCAGCCATTTTCACTGGCAAGATCAAGATAGACTTGTGGGTCAAGGGCTGCATCAATAACAATGGCCTCGTCTTTTGAACCAATGATATAAGAAAGACATCCCTTCGATGAACGTCTTACCTGAATAATCTTTACATCATTCAATACTACTTCAGCCGTATTCCAGGCAAAGTTCCATGCTTTCATTCCTCCATTAAGCGAGTAAACTTGATACCCTCTATCTTTCAATAATTCTGCCGCTTTCATGCTTGTGTTGCCAGCTGTACATACCGTCACTACAGGTTTATTCTTATCTAATTCTATTTCACCAAGTGCCTTTGTATCTCCTGCCTTCAAACTGTTATACACGTCAGCATGAATGCTTCCGGGAATTGCCCATTCCTCTCTTTCGGTTTTTGGTCTTACATCTAATACTGTAACAGGTTTTTTATTTTCAAGCCAGGTGGATAGGGTTGAGACGTCAATGATTAAATCTTCGGTTGTCATGTTAAATGTTGTTAGTTCATTGAAACTTCTATGGGTAGTTCTTTCAGTTTCCAGTCGGGGAAACCTTCTTCTAATCGATTGGCGTTGTAACCCGCTTTGGTCAATAGCGCAACGGCTTCATCTGCATATACACAGAACGGTCCTCGACAGTAGGCAATGATTTCGCTACGTTTGGGTAACTCTTTGAGTCGTTTAGATAATTCTTCAATAGGCATCGAAATGGCATTAGCGATATGCCCTTGATTGTATTCTGATTCAGGTCGTACATCCAGAATGGTGACTCTACCTGACTCCAGTTTTTCAATCAGTTCATCAATCGTAACGGTTTCAAAATCAAACCTCGACTTTCTAAATTCCTTCACCACTTTATCAATGGCTTCAATTCGTTCTACCCCTAGCTCACGCAATGCCTTCCAAGTCTTAAATACATTAGTATTCGCAAGACGGTAGAAAATAAAATTACCTTGACGATTGATCTCAACCAGTTGAGCAGTTTTTAATACTTGTAAATGTTGAGAGGCATTAGCTATGGACAAACTAGATTGTTCAGCAATCTGCTCGACCGAGAACTCACCTTGCGCGAGCAGCTCAATTATTTCCATACGATGGGGATTGGCCATTGATTTGGTGATCCGGGCCAGCTCACTATATACCTTGTCTTTGAATTGACGTTTGTTCATGGGTTATTCTTAATAGTCCCTCAACCACAAAGAAAAACCATTGGTTCCACCTATTCAATAAAATTGTTGAATAGGTTTGAAACACGTCTAAAAACCTATTTTTAGCGAAATTCCAGGTTTCGACGACGGTGTTTTGTTAAACCGGAAATTTAGCAAGGATTAAAACGGAGCAGCATCACTTAACAAGACCTTAGTAGTTCGGTAATCATTTGCTAATTGATTTGCATTTCTTTTGGACATTATAAGATAGTTTTTTTTAGCCCTTAACCTAATATCCATTCATAATGCTGAGATTCACACATAGGACACGCACATGGTTACTTTTGTTAGCGCTTGTAACAACTTTCAATTCAGTAGGTCAGCCCACCAATCTGCCAGAATGGAAAGAAGGCTATCTTGATATTCATTTTATCAGTACTGGAGTTGGAAATTGCGCCTTTGCTGTTTTGCCCGACGGTACCACTTTGCTTATTGACGCAGGCGAGGAAGATCCTACATCACCACGCGTACTTTCGCCAAGAAACACACGCAGGTATCCAAACTATTCCAGACTCGGCTTTCAATGGCAGGCCGACTACATCATCTCCATGTTTCCGAAAGGGCGCTCCCCAATCCTTGACTATGCCTTAATTTCACATTTTCATGATGATCATTTTGGAGGAGTTTATTCGGGAATACCCAAATCTGAGAAGGGCAACTATTTTTTGTCCGGCATAACGGGTGTTGGCGATATAATACCGATTAAAAAATTGATTGACCGTGGTTATGACTATCCCTACGATTTGAAAGCCGTTGACTTCGGTAACAGCGGAGAACTTCAATCCTTACAAAATCTTTGGAACTTTACCGCCTACCATGAAAAACAATCCGGGCTGGTTCACGAAAAATTGATCGTAGGTTCTGACAAGCAAATCACATTACAATACAACCAAAAAAGATTTCCTGAATTTAGCGTGCGAAATATTAATGCGAACGGTGAAACATGGAGCGGTATTGAGGGAAAACCCAATAATACCAGGTTTCCCGATAAGGAGGCGATAAAACGCTCAGGTATTGCCCCGGGAGAAAATCCATTGTCGTGTGGAATCCGGGTTCAATATGGCGCTTTTAAATTTTACACCTCGGGCGATATCCCCGGAACACAGCCGGAGTTTGAGAAGATGCCCGAATGGTACGACGTAGAAAGCAGTGTCGCCCCTATTGTTGGCGAAGTGGATGTGACTACAGCAAACCATCATGCCAATCGCGATGCGATGACTCCTTACTATCTAAGTATTCTTAAGCCCCGGGTTATAATCCAGGAAGTCTGGTCTTCAGATCACCCTGGTCATGAAACGTTGATACGCATGACATCGAAAAAAATCTGGCCGGATGAACGCGATTTATTTGCTACTAATATGCTGGAAGCAAATCAACTTGTCATCGGAGATTTGCTGGAAAGAAGTTATAAATCCAGGCAGGGTCACATAGTATTACGCGTGATGCCGCAAGGAAAAGAATACTACATCTTCGTATTAAACCACTTAGATGTTAACAGACAGATAACCGATGTATTCGGACCTTACAAATCGAAATAAATTCTGTGGTCTTTAATTCCGTCTATCAATTCTTTAACAGGTCTACAGATGTTATACCTGTTGATCTAAAAAGAGAAATTCCTTCTTCGTACCGCGTTGAAAAAAAGGCCGGCACCAAAATGCCCTAGTTCTATACTCACTAAACGAGACCGTCTAACGGTTACAAACCGGATTACTTTTATTTGTAGACGCAGATAACGTCAAAAAATAAGGGCGGCGTAGTTTCCGTTAAACACGATACTTTTCTGCGATGCGCAAGGCAGCAATGATTTAACAATTTTGGACTCAACATGCTCACCTCCGGTGCAAAATCAAATCCGTTTTCACAAATACACATGCCGAAAGAAAAAATTTGCAGTGTACGGTTTCGTATGAATTTCATTATATTAAAAACAAATTTGTGAGTAATGGGTATAACAAAAGTGGTTCTGGTCTTGGCATTGTTTTACAGGTTCACTGTTGTGTTTGGGCAAGTAGAACCGACACCTAAAAAAGATACTTTGTCAAAGTTTGACAAGTTCAACCAGAAAGGTGAAGCGCTATTCAGGATACTTCCGGTTCCCATCATTACTTATTCTTCTGAGGCTGGGAACACCTTTGGACTGGCAAAATTTAATGTCTTCCATCCATCAAAAACGGACACTGTTTCAAAGCCATCCAAGATTGCAGGTGTAGTAACACTATCTACTAAAGGAAGGGTAAATGTTTCGGTCTCCAATGACTTAATCTTAAAGGAGAACAAATACATGATACTGTCATATTTTAACTACAGGAAAACACCAGAATATATTCTTGGGATTGGTAATGATGTTTCCATCGATGACGTTGAAGAGATTACGATTGACCGGGTTCGGTTTGTATCGACGGCAATGGTTCGGGTAAAGAAAAATTATTACACTGGAATTGTTGTGGACCTGGCAGATTACTTTAGTGTTAAAACAGATCCGAACAGTGTTTTGATTGACTATAACGCGAAAGGACTGAATGGCGGGACTGACGTAGGGATAGGATTTGCAGGCGTGTTAGACAGTCGTGAAAACCGATATAATGCACATCAGGGAGCGTTTCTTCTCACCTCTGTTACATTCTATCCCGATTTTCTCGGCAGCCGTTATCCATTCACGAAGATCGATATCGATGGGCGAAAATACTTCAATCCATGGCTGAAACACGTTGTTGCCGTTCAGGCTACAACCAGTTATTCAACGGGTGAAGTTCCTTTTTATGACCTCGCGATGTTGGGAGGAGAGGATAAAATGCGCGGATACTACAAAGGCGCGTTGCGAGACCAAGTCTCAGTGGATGCGCAAATTGAATATAGGATGCCAATCTGGAATATTTTTGGTATTACTACCTGGGTGGCTACTGGCAGGGTAGCGGATCAGTATAAGAATTTGTCATTTAATGGTCTTTGGTTATCCTACGGGGGAGGTGTAAGAATTCGGGTAGACAGTAAGAACAACACCAACCTTCGCCTGGATATGGGATTTGGCCCCAATGGTATAAGCGGATTCTATTTTAACTTTGCTGAAGCTTTTTAATGCCTGAACACAATAATTTTTCCCGGCAAGATTCCTCTGTAAAAAGTGAGTCGGATTTTCGATTATCTTATAGAGTGTTGAAATCAGCTTTAAAAAAGATTTATTTCTTAATGGCAATTGTGTCGTTGCCCGCGGGTATACATGCACAGTCAACTAATGAGCAGCTTTGGTTCGAGTATATGATCAATTACCCGTTTGCCAACTCCTTTAACATTGAGAATGCATTTGTGTACAGTACCCTCTTGAACACGCCAAGATGGAGGTCGTTTGACTATAGCCCGACCCTGGAGTATTCAATCACGCCGAATATTGATATTAGCCTTGGTGCCACGTTATCATATACTGGTCAGACAGAAAATTATAACACGTTTGAAGCGCGACCTGTTTTAGGAACCAGAATTCATATTACACCAAACCAACGGATAGTAACACGAATCCTTTTACGGATGGAACAACGAAATTTTAAGAACCTGGAGACAAAGGAATGGGACACTTCGGTCAGGTCGAGAGCCAGGGCCGAAATATTAGTGCCCATTAATAAAAAATCAATTTTTGAAGATAAACTTTGGTATGGTGTTGTTGACGCTGAATGGTTTTTTACTGTTGATCAAGATGTGAATGAACGATTTTCAAACAGATTTCGTATGCGTTTCGGAATAGGTTATCGTCTTAGCTATTCCTCCAGGTTTGAATTTATTTACATGATACAGGAGTCGAAGAATGCGATCACAGAATCTTTTTATACCAGTGATAACATTTTCCGGTTTCGGTATAAGCATTTTCTTCGTAAGACAAAGCCAACAAAAATGTCTGGTACTGGAAATTAATAGACGATTTATGAGAGTGGCACAGCCTCTATTTCCCTTTAAAAATTAAATCCGAATCGGACAACAGGCCCGAAGGTATTCATATCATACAGAAATCTTTCACTACCGGATCCTGTATTATAATCTATAGAAATTATACGATAGCCTGCAGATACCTGAAGGAGTTCGGAAAACTTATATCCAACGTTAGCCTGAATCTGCCATGTGAAATCCGAACCTATACCAAATCCTCCAAAGTCACCGCGAAATTGCAGTAGTAACTTTTCACGGACAATACCTTGCGAACGTACTACCAATACCGGATCAAACCAGACTTTGGTCAAGGACCCACTTCGAGAACCATTTTGGTCGTTAAGGAAAATGTCCGATTTAAGGCTAACCACCCTTACTGCGATTCCAGTTTCAAGCCACGGAGCAAGTCGCTTTAATCCTGCGACCTCCCATGCTAACTGTTTTGCAGACGCTTCGCCATTGGTTATAAGGAGGGTGGGCTTAATGTCTTGTTCAAGATCCATAAATAGAACATCGGAACTGAATGCCCACTTGTTATTGGAAGCCTCAAGGTAAAGCATTGCGCCCACTTGAAGCTTACTAAAAATATCGCCAGCATCCGCATCGACATCAACAGCGGGTAATTGACGGACGGCAGTTCGACCATTCATATTTGGAAACATAACATATGGTTCAACCAGGAATTTCCATTCCTTACTTTGCTGCGCCTGAGTTAGTGTAATATTCAAGAATACACATACGAGAGCGAGGCTCGCCGTGGCTTGCCAGAAGTTCGGGGTTTTCATAGTTTCTTTAATTCAAAACCAGTTGTTTGATAATGCGCTTGACTAATAATTTTTATTATTCGCTATTATTTCTGCGATATACTTAGCATCACCAGCGAGTTGGCGAAGAAATGGATAGTTCATGTTCTCCAAACTGATCCTTGAATAAAACATATCTCTTACTATTTCGAAGTACTTCAAAGCAACATTGGTTTTGTTTGGAATACCAACAAAAGATGCCCAGAGGGGAAGTACGGTGTTATCAACCTTTTCATTTATTTTTTGATACGCTTCATAAAACAGAGCATTATCCCTATTGACTACTAATTGCATATGATTTAGTACTGTGATTTGGTGTTTGATCAAGACATTTAAAAAGTCCGGATCAATGGACTTACAGAGACGAACGTCCTTTATCAGTAAATCGGCTTTTATATAGTGAAGTTCAATTAAATGAAAAAAGAAGCTCTCAAGATCTCCGAAATAGTGATAGAATCCAGATTTGTTCAAACCAAGAATACGTGCCAGCTTTTCGATCCTCACCTCATGCTTTCCTTCTCGTCCGAATAAGTCGTATCCTGTTTTCAACCATAACGCCTTTGTGTTTGCTTTAGCTAGGCTGTCCGTTGATTTATCTTCCATACACTTTCTTTAGTAGTTGATATGTCGTGGGAATGCCTTCTTCTCAGTCGGTGTTAAATGAGTATGAAACACTGAATTGTATTCTGTTTGCAGTACCGCTTGCTTCGTCGATATCTTCTCTTGTACCTCGAAGGTACTCAAAACCGGCGAACGCATTATCCGTGAAATGCCATAAAAGGTTAGCTGCGACATAATTGATCCGAGCTATGCTGTTGACAGGTTGTCCAGCCGTATTGTCCTCCTTACCAAAATTGTATACGATCAATGATGTAAAAGCAGGGGACCAGCGGTGAAGATAACTGGCCGTATACCCGATACCCGTCAGGGCTTCAAGATTGTCATCCATGTCTGTACTCGCAGATAATCCACCGCGGTATCGCGCGACTCCTGGCCCATACACGATTTGATAGGATAGCCTGTCTTTCTTCAGCAAAATAAGCTGGCCGGAGAGATTAAGACCATAAAGTGATACATCTTGTTTTCCTCCAGTCGCTGGTCGGAAGCGAAGATGTGCCGCGAAACCTGATAACTGTACGTGACCCCAGGGTTTATTGATTCTAAATCTGGCGGTTAAGTCGGGTAAAGGGCTTTCTAACCTTCCAGGTTCTGAAGGTGCCTGTGCCGTGGCGCTTGGTTCCTCCAGGGCGAGGGCAACATAGGAATCGTTCTTGAACGACAGTTTGTATCGTAACAGGCCATGCCTTGCAAAAGCATAGGCTGCAGGTTTTTCAAAATCCAGTGTAGGAGGAATCATTGATTCATCCATAAAATTAGACCACGTCTGCCCTGCAAGCCATTTATCTGCAATTTCCACGTAGCCGTGGCGCAGCCTTAATGCACCTCCTGTACCATAGAAATCAGCTTCAACATATGCTTTGATGTTACCTGCTTTAGATGGCGCGTGAAAATCCAGGAATAGTCTTGTTTCTTTGGCATGTAGATGCGTGCTCTCGCCCTTTGACTCGTCAGTGGGAATTTTTGAGACGTCAAAAAAGTCTGGAGAATTGATCGGATCAAAGTCATGAATAAGATCAAACTTGACGTAACCTCCAACCTTTAACCTAACCGGGGTTTTGGGGAGTTGTATCCAACCAGGCGGTAGTTCATCAGTTGATTCTGCTTCCTGCGCATAGGCCGGGAAACAAGAAACAGCTGCAATCATAATGAATGAAAGGATAAGTTCAGGAAACCTTAATATCATTTTTCCTACTGAATCTTGTCGATTGTCAAAACCCGATCATTTAAATCCTGTACAGGGCGATTATTATTGTTAAGCCTTGACGAGAATGCCTTGATTTGGTCGGCACCCATTGTGAACTTATTGCGTAACACAAGCCACTCCACGTTTTCAGTGCACGGTGGTGTTGTAAACGAACCCGTGTAATGGTATGCCGAGAGATCCTTTGGGACATGAAGGTTTAAATCCAGTTTTATGTCTGAATAGTGATTGCTTTCACCAGGTAAAGTTGGCATATGCTCGATGATCACTTCTAAATTGTTATTGGATTTTCCTTCTTCGAAGAGTAGGCCGATCACACCAAAACGGCCATCGTCACTTTGATGCACCCAATGCATTTCAAGTGGCAAATGTTTCCCGTCCACAGTATGTTCGCTCGGGGTATGAAAATGAAACTGTTTAAGTTTATAGGTCTTTTCATTTAATGTAAATGAACTCCCTTCTTCAACGGTAACCTGAATGGTATGTCCATTATCCAGGATATCGTCGACATGTTCGTGGTGCGCAATTTTTAAAGATGTAGTTTGATAATCGAGGCTCAACTTCGGGCTTCCGGAATTCGACACGGAGTTGAGATCGATGGGAGACTGACTTTTGCCGTCTCCGCATGCTGCATAAACAGGCGTCAATGAGGACCACATAGAAGGGCCAACCTCACTGGTATAACCCCAATGGATAGGACGGGCAGAAGCTTTTGTAATCTGGTCTGTAGTTACAGAAACCGAATCGGCAGCCTGTAAAACCTCTTGCTTCCTGGTCGTGCAGGATAGAAGAACAACCGCCAAGACTAACGGTTGTATCATTGCTGGTTTTATTTCCATAAGGATGATGGACGTAAAAATCTTTCCGACAGGATTATTTAACAGTGTATCCTTTTCCTTCAAGGCAAACAGTAAATGCTTTTTTGAAACTGTCTGTCATGGCAGTTTGCTGCTGAGCCGCCGCTTGATTATTCTTTTGTTGTTGCTGAGCATCTCCCGCCGTCTTTGCACGCCGTCCGGCGAGTCCACCTACAACGGCGCCGATAGCCGCACCTTTGCCTGCATCACCCGCTATGGCGCCAATCGCCACACCCGCTGCCGCACCTTTTGCCGCGCCTACGACAGCTGAACCATCAGGATTCGTGTCTACTTGGGCCGCTTCCACTTTTGTTGGGTTCAGTGGATCCACACCGGACTGCTCTACAGCCCACTTGTAACAGTCTGAATCGTCTTTATCTATAGTTGCCTGCTTTTGGTTCTTTGCCGGAAAAACATAAATACCAAGACTCTTGGCAAATGAAGCGGGTTGTGCTGCAGGTGCTTGTGCGCTGGCTATTCCCGATAACAGAAATAATCCTATAAGTATCTTTTTCATAATGTTTGAATTTTAGATTGGTAACTGTGCGTGTTGTTTATTCAGCTGGCGGACAGTAATCGTAACCGAGCTGTCTTAATACATCTGCTTCATTATAAAAAGTACGGCTAAGTGTAATCTTGCCATTCTCGATACGATAAATAGCATTCATGTTAAGGAACACTGGGCCACGTCCATCTTTATAGGTTATTTTCAGACTAGCCCAATCGGAAACGAAATTCCCCGGGTGCGGACCATCTTTAACGGTAGCCGCAATGTTAACGGTTCGGGTGTACTCAATCTTTTCGTACAGATTTTCTGCAACGTCTGTCCAGTTTTCGATTGCCTGTGCCTTGTTGGTTGAATCTGAGAAGGAGGGACCGTAACCCACATAATTCTCAGCAAGCAAGTCGCTCATAGCTTGAGTATCTTTCGACTCAACAGCCTCAATATATTTTTCGATCACAGCGATATTTTCCTTTTCGATCTGCTGCTGGTCATTCGTGGCTGAGCAGGCAGCGAAGAGAAGGGTAAAGAATAGAAGGTGGAGGTTTTTCATGGTCTATATTATGTATAGGTTATAGGGTAAGGGTTGGGATTATTTTTTGGGATACCATACTTTCGTAACACCTAATTTTCCATTAAAAGGGTACGGTGCTTTGTCAAAGTAGTCTATCGATACCGGTGAACCCAGGTCGCTTCCAAAGTCCAGACAGTCGTTGGCGGTAAAAGCAAATGCCGCAGTTACGGGCACCTGGCCTTGACCCACTACCTGGCCATTTACCTTCAAGGTAACGTCTAACGGTGCTCCTCGATTAGGAGCAGCCAGCCTTGATTCAACATCGATCGTTACCTTGCCCACGGGAAGCTTTGTCTTCGATTTAATTTGAGTACGGTTAATCTCAAACAGGTTATACTCATAAATCAAGTAGCCATCCTTAATGTAGCAGGCAAGACCACCCGAAAAACCACCAAGTGCGTATAGCACGCCGGTTGCTTTAGCCGGTACTGTTACTTCCATACTCACATTATTATCGAATTTGCCGAGTTTAGGAGCAGTAAACTCCGGCATTCTGTTAATTGGACCGTTAAACGTCCAGCTTGTATAGGGAGTAGCCGGAGCGTCCTCAGGGTGATAAATTATTGACCAAAGACCACCACCTATAGGCAGATTTTTATTTTTGGCCGATTCAACAAGGAACATGTTCTTCATTTCTGCAAGCTTCTCCGGATTGGAGGCTGCAAGGTCTTTGGCCTGGCTCCAATCCTTATCAATGTGATATAGTTCCCACGTGTCATTTTCCGGATTCCAATTGGCAGCTCCTTTTGGAAGACCAGGAACCCATGGGTTGCGAAGCCCGAAGGTACTTGCAAACCAGCCATCGTAATACAGGCCACGGCTTCCCATGATGTCAAAGAACTGAGTCTTACGTGTACCAGGTGCTTTTGCATCGGCGAACGTATAAGCCATACTTACTCCATCGATAGGATCTTGTGGGAAACTATTTACTACTTTAGGTGCTGTTATTTTGGTCATCTCATATATAGTTGGCACAATATCAATCACATGGTGAAACTGTGGGCGTGGTGTGTTGTCAGCCTTAATCTTTGCCGGCCACGATACGGCGATCGGTTGTCTTGTTCCACCGAAATGTGCGGCTACTAATTTTGTGGATCGATACGGTGTACTTCCGGCCCAGGCCCACCCTGAATGATACATGTTGTCAGTTTTTGCTGAACCAAGGACATCCATCCCGCCCAACTGCTCTAATGCTTTGATGTGCTGATCAATGGTCGTCGGTATGCTATTCTGGGCAAGCAATTCACTGATCGTACCGTTTTGGCCTTCAGCAGACGAACCATTGTCACCCCAAATGTAAAAAATGAGCGTGTTGTCCAGTTTACCCTGTCTTTCTAATTCGTCAATAATCAGACCTGCGTTATAATCTGTATGTTCGACGAAGCCCGCATAAAGTTCCATCAGCCTTCTCTGGAATGGCCTTTCAGCTTCAGGAATGCTTTCCCACGAAGCCATTGTTTTATCACGTTCAGTTAACTCCGCATCTTGTGGAATCCAGCCCAATTCCTTTTGCCTTTTAAAGGTGCGGTCTCTGTACTTGTCCCAACCATCATTAAACTTCCCTTTGTATTTATCAGCCCACTCTTTGGTTACATGATGTGGGCCGTGTGCGGCTCCCGGTGCCCAGTACATGAAGAAGGGTTTGTCAGGTGAGAAAGACTGCTGCTCGCGTAACCAATGTATTGCATCTTCTGAAATATCTTCAGTAAGGTGGTAGTAGTTATGGCCCTGGGTAGTATGAGGATGTTCGACAGGTGTGGTATTGCGAACCATGTTAGGTTCATACTGGGAAGCCTCTCCAGCAAGGAAACCGTAAAAATATTCAAAGCCGTAACCGGTAGGCCAGTAGTCAAAAGGTCCCTTCGAGGTTGTCTGCTCAGCCGGTGTATTGTGCCATTTACCAAATGCGCTGGTATTATAACCGTAAGCTTTAAGCACCTCAGCTACAGACGCTGAACTTTTCGGGATAGTGCCGCTGAATCCATCCCAGTCATTTGCAATTTCTGCGATTTGGCCATTGCCAACGACGGTATGATTGCGACCCGTGAGAAGTGCTGCACGTGTAGGTGAACACATAGCTGTTGAGTGAAAACGGTTGTATGAAATACCACTTTTTGAAACACGACTTAAAGTTGGTGTATTTATTTCACCCCCATAGGTTGAAGGAGTAGCAGGACCAACATCATCTATCAGGATAATAAGAATATTAGGAGCATCCTTTGAAAGGCGAACAGGATCAACCCTCTTTTTGTAGGTGGACGTTTGCATCGTTAGACCCGCATTACTTGCAGAGGGTGTCGGTGGAAAAGGAAGGACATCTTGTGCCAATACAAGGCCACACCCGATCAGAAGGTGTACAAAGACTAATAAAAGTTTGATTTTTTTCATAAAGAATTCTTCAATTAAAAAGTGACAGATCGGTGCAAATATTTATAGTTTACCAGCGGTTAATTTTACTTTTGTAAGTATCAGGCCTAAAGACCAAATCGATATTGTACTCCGGCAAGGACCTGAGTCCTGCTACCTAAGAAACCTATTTCACTTCTTATCATGAAGTGTTTGCTCAACTGATATTGAGCCCCTACTACAAAATTCCACAAATTGGTTTGTTTCTTCTCCAGGTTGTACTGAACAGTTGCTTGCTCAAGATTGCTGACTGCACCTGAAGCGGAGTTAAGAAAATTACCTGCAGCTTCAAGGGCGCGATTAGCGGATTGATACTTAGCCTTATTTACGGGGCTGTTTTGTTCTATGGTACTTAGGCCGTTCCACCAGGTCTCAACATTCTCCTGGGTATCATTTACGTTTCCGATTCCGGTTTGAATTCTTGATTCAAGGTTTTCTGTGTCAAAGAGGTCGCCGACAGATAGCGATCCAGTTGTACCCGAATTTATCTTTACACGAAAGCCACCAACCCAAACCGCTATTGATTGCTCCTTTTTCAGGCGGAAAGACTTGCCAAACCGTGGTCCGAATACAAATGAAAAAGCAGGTTTGTCTAGGGCCTCAATATCTGTCCATCCAAAATTCATATCCAACGCTATAAATCCGCCACCCACACCTATTGTTGGTGTCATTCCAAATCCCATTGTGGTACCTTCAAATTCTGCTTTGGTTTCCGCATCAAAAACCTTAGTCCAGGTATCGTCCGCAGTAGGTACCCATATACCAAAGTCAATGGCAGTGGAAGATTTTGATTTTGCGAAAATACCGTAAACATTCAGAAAGGGAAAAACCCATACATCCGGCCGGAAGTTTACTGCCTGCGTCGATGAGGTTGCATTATTGAATCGAACAACTTCATCCAGGTTGTACAGCGGGCCGTTGTTAAATCCAACCAACAGGTTATTGATTGTAAGATCAGACTCCTGCCACAAATAATTGACGTTTAATCCGGCAGAGTAGGGGAGATCAAACCCGCGTTGCGTTGCTTTGTCTCCCCATATGGGTAAGATGTAAGGATATTCCGAAGTTTTAAGACTATCGCTTAACAACTCATGTTTACTCCCCACTACTTTATCGGAATACACCTGGGCAAAGGCGTGGCTGTGTAATACCACAGCGAGGACAATCAGTATAGATATTTTCATTGGCCAGGTTCTCTCGTTAGCTCAGGCTTTTATCAAAATCGAAAAGCCTTGTACCAAAGACGCAGATTTTATTTTACTGGTGGATATTTTGTGAATACTTGTTTCACAGCCTGCTTGATGTTGTTTTCTCTCTTTTCAGGACTAGCATCAGGATCCAGTGTACCGACAGCCCTTCCTTGCCAAACAAGTTGCTTTTTTGCAACTTCAATCATATCGACGAACAAAGTTCCTTCAACATAGTGCTCAACATTGATCGTAGTAGTTGAAAAACCTCCCCCCCAACGGTACCCATATCCTGCTCCATAGGGACTTGAAGTCGTTGCAGTAGCGGATTCTTTTTCCTGAGCCTTCATCTTCAAATCGATCCATACATCTGGTTGTTCGGAAAGGCTAAATCCTTTTGCTGCAAGTTCCGTTGACACGGCGTCCATTATTCGTTTTCGGTTAATATCGTCTACCGGTAATTCCTTTGCTTCCTGGGTGAATGCATAAGTCTTATAACCGGTAAAATTCGCATCGCGGTCAAAATCGCTTGATACCTTAACAGTGCTGCATGCGAAGAACAGGCTAATGCCAGTCAAAAAAAACACAATCTTTTTCATAGTATGAGGTTGGGATATTTATATTAATGGTAAATCAACTCCTGCTAATACGTTATCCTTACAACTTTTTACTCCAACCCTGCTATTTCAAATGACTCTTTCCTTTGTAAGGGATAAGGACTGACAGTCGACAACTACAATTATTTAGTAAAGACAAATCCAAAATTCAAAGTGAAGTAACCCTGTGCCGGAAGGTCTCCGGCTTCAAATCCATAGTAGTATTTTCCGGTCACCATAAAACTCATCCCCGGGTTTGCCTCGTACAAGATTCCCACCTCGGGGCGTATTGCGAAATTCCATGCATCTTCTTTGAGCGAATATTGCCCCATATCAGTGTTTCGTAGCGAGTACATGGTACCCACGCCAAAGCCCACAAATGGATTTACGGATTCACCTGGTTGCATGTAATAGTCTGCTGCGAATAGCAATGGGAATTGATTATTATATCGGTATTGCTTTCCGGAATAGGATAAGTTCCCTATGGTATACACATCAGATGCTTTTGCCTCATAAAAGGCATGCCATCCCAAATCAAAACCCACGCCCACATTAGGTTGAACAAGATTCCGGTAGTCTATCGTGAATCCACGGAAACTCGGCTTGCCTATAAAATCGCTCAAATCTCCAGTGCCAAAACCCATAGAGTATTGTAATGCCGTTAAACTTTGTGCATACGTCGTCGATGAGGCGGCTGCTACTAAAAGTATTATAAATATTTTTTTCATGGCGAAATTTGGCTAGTTAATTTTAAGATAGGGAGACTGTGAAAATGCCTGGTCAATACCTTTGTTTACACGCGTGGCATCATATGATCCTGTTAAAATGCCATTCACTCCACCAGTCCATTGCAAGATTGCGTTTCCATTGGCGCCAACTTCTTCAGGATCAATCATTGTCATAAACAACGTTCCAGTAGTGTAGCTCCCTCCATAGGCAGGATATCCCCAACCCGGATAATAACCCCCGTACCACCAGTACCAATAATCATAATAGTAGAAAATGGTTGTAGTCTCCCATGAAGCCACCGCTAGCAGAACATCAGGATTTGCCGAAACATCGACTTTGTCCCATCCCAGTGCTTCCATGTTCTTGTCGATTTGTGCAAGGATTAATGCTGCTGCTGCATCCGGAATAAATTCCGGATCATCACCCTCCTGAAGGTTTCCTGTGATCTTTACTATTGCGTTGGGACGCGCATACGTGTTCTTACTTTCAAAATCATAATCATCCTGGAAATGCGTTAAGACAACATCCAGATCCTCTGTAAACTCTGGTCCTTGAGGGTAACAGCCGAACAGAAGCATGCATACGCCGGCAACCAGGATAGCTAGTTTGTTTTTTGAGATCATACCTGTTTTAATAAATTGTGTTTTAAAATATACTGAACCTTTCCTTGGTGGGTTGAGAAGCAAACTATAGTTTAGGTCTTCTGCTTACTTGCTATCTAACTCCCCGATCAACGGAATATTTTCCATGATGGTCGCCCGGATTTTGCTAAGGATATAACCTTCAATCTGGTAAAATTGTGCAGCTGCTTTTGTACCGGATTCTTTTTTGATCTTTTTGTAATAGTCAGCAATTAATTTGTCGGTCGCAGTTTGCAAAGCGATCATTTCTTTGACGATTTCATCGGTATTGTCATCGTCAAGCGCGGAATAGCTGTTTGCGTATTTGTTAAGTAGAGCAATCCTTTTTTGGCCCAGTTGTTTCCGTTTAGCTTCGTATTCATCGTAAGCTAACCAGAACGCATCTTTTGGCGCACCCTCAAGTTTAACGAATTCGGATACAAGAGCTTTTTTTTCCATCCCGAAAACGGATTGGAATAAATCAATTTCTTCTTTGTTACTCTGCGCCGAGAGTTGAAATGCAAAAACAAATAAAAGGATAGTCAGTAGAGGTCTTTTCATAAAGGTTGAATCACTGGTATGCGCTATGGTCAATAAAAAATAAACAACTTGAAAAGTAAACCGTATCTATTTTTCCGGTCTAATTATTATCAAACTTAAAGTAAATGCAAGGATCTTTTCTAAACGGCACCGTTTATTTTCGACTCAAATCTTGTTATCGACCCTAGTGCCAATAGTTGGGCAACTTCTTTTACATCCAAAGCGTGTTGATGCAGATCGGAGTACCAGGAACTTTTTAGCTCCACTCGTTGGTAAAAGCCGTCGCGGACCAAGCACCAATACCTAAATGCTAAATTTTCATTACCATGAATCTCAATATGTTTCATCCAAATGGGAAGAACAGCGAGCCCTATTAATTGATCGGATTTTATTATAGCGGACCCTAACAGGTCTTTGTTTTTTCGTTTGTGTTGAACCTGAACCATAGCCGCTAACCGATGTCGCATCAGTAAAGGCAGAAAATCCGTGACAAAATCATGGCATTGTGTTATGTCTGCGGCAAAAAGCTCAACGTATTTAATATGATGGGATAGTAATCTCTCATGGAAAACTTCGAGTGTCCCGAAGTAGTGGTAAAAGCCGGATTTATTGAGTTTTAAAATCCGCGCCATTCGCTCGATCTGGAGACCGTCAGCGCCCTCGTGAGCAAACAACAAGTATCCGGTTTCGATCCATTTCTCACGACTCACCATAGACGAAGCGTTTATTAATACAAAATAGCATTTTTAAAGCGACAAATATTTTTCTGTTATATGAAATTTAGATGAAGTCGTATGAATTTTAAATGAATGACAGAAATACGGTGGTGGATAAACAATGCAACCGCCTAACCACCCTTGTGTTTGATTGGTAAACGAACAAAAATAAATTTCACAGCCTTTGCGATAACCTCCTCGATGTCGGTTGAATTGGTCAATGATTCCTTCGCTCCTCCACTCCAGATCAAATTCCCGGTATGTCGGTCGTACATGTTTATGACCAGCATTCCCTCTTCATAGGACGATGCTTTAATTCCTCCACCGGCAACGGGGGCCGAACCACCCACGTAATAGCCCGGGCCGCCATAACCTACGCCAATGCTTAGCGTTGGCTCCTGCGAATACTTAACTTTTTCCTCTAGTTTGGTTTCAAACATAAAAAGAGCATCGGGGCCAGATGTATTCAGAGACATTCCCTTTTTTTTCAGTTCCAGATCTGACGCATAAACAATGTAGCCACCGTAAAGCTTGTCTTTTCTTTTTGCATTTAGCACGGTATCCCCAGGCGCAATCCAGGCGTATGTTTTATACTTTTGAATATCCACGGTAGTATCCCGGTCGGAAAAAACGTGGACATTTTCAGAGCAGGAGAAAACAAAGCAGACCATAAAGGTTAGCGCATACAATGTTATTTTTTTCATGTGAAATTGCGAGATTCTGTAAGTTTTTTATTTCCCTTCCGGATTTTTCTTCACCGCTCCGATAGGAATACCCACCACCAGATAGAGCGCCCGGTTGAATTGATCTTCAGTGGAATCGTCAATTGTAATATCTACAAAGCCGTAGTAATACCTAACGCCTATATTCATGCCGTTACCGCCCATTAATCGATAGCCAATCCCTCCGATAGCGCCAGCATCGAGCGGATGGTATCTGTCTCTTATATTTAGTTTGTAAGACAGGTCTTCTTTTTTCTGAACGGATGCGAGGAACTCATCAGTTGATTTATTCATTAATCCAAATAATAATCCCCCTTCGAAAAAGAAATTATTTTTGAACTTGTATTTCATCATAACAGGTACGTTGAAATAACCGAGGCTTCGTTTTACTTTTCCCTCTGCAAACGATTGATCCAGGTCAACGTCGTTCAATGAATAGACCGCCACATCCCTGGCGCCCATTGTTGATTTAACCATAACGCCGGTATGAACAGCCCATGCGGGATTCTTCAACTTGAAATCGAAATAAAACCCGAGATTCAAACTGTTTTTATTTTTCGAAGGATCAAGGTTCTGGAGGTATGAACTACTGAGACCGCCATCGAGCCCAAACTCCAGTTTATCGGAATTAAGTTTATCGCCGAGCAGAATGGAAATTAAAACTTGAGCGTCAGCGCGCGAGGCACACAAAGCGATGGAGAGTATTAAAAACAGCCTGAGCATAGAATTTTCTTTTGTTGGTTGTTACAATTTTTTTTTAAATGTACAGATTATTCTGTATGCTGGTATGGAACATCTAAAAATTTGGCAAGAGATACATAAGCTCGAAGACCTGCAAGGCTGGAGATTCAAACTGTGGCGAAGTCGAACCACGTATGAGCTGAACATCTTGTTATGATCAAAGTAAGATCTACTAAATCCGAATCTGCGAGGGGAATGCAACTAATTCGTACATCGTGTAATGCTATCATGGTCGTGCAGGAGCATTTGTTATTGGAGGGCTGACCTCCATCGATAACATCATGAAATAGGATAAGTGTTTTCATCAACTCTTACTTAACTACTTGTTAACTACTTGAGTTGGGCGACAGGAAAAATATCAAGCAAAAATTTCTGCGAATAGTTGAATAAATATATCTTCCAGTCTATTTTTCAATAATTTACAGCAGTAATCCAAAAAGGTTCGTGTACTGTCACTGCTAAACTTCCTTTGGTTACTTTTATGTTTTGGATCAACAGGTTTTCTTATGAAAAAATATTTACTGCTACCATTGCTTCTGATAATGATCATGGGATCCTGTGTAACTTCAACATCACAAGGTGATCCATTTGCGCCGGCATTTGAGGCCTTTGGTGTGGTCTTGTTGGCTACACTCATCGGGCGATTTCTTGCCAGAAAACTTAATGTATCATTAGTGCTGGGAGAAGTATTAATAGGTGTTTTTATCGGAACAGTCTTGAGTGCAATGGATCGGCCTGGAATTGCAGTTCTACGTAATCAAAATACGGTTCACCAGATAGTGGAAAAACTTGATCGGAATATTCCACTTGACAGCGCAGTAAATTCAACACTGGCGTCAGCGGATATTTCGGATAAAGAGAAGGTCGTTCTATTGAATACATTTACCACCGGACAACCTGAGAACTACCTTTATTTGTCGAGAATTCTTCTTTTGTTTTCAACTTTTGGTATAGCGCTTTTATTATTTTCTGTAGGGCTTCAATCGAACATCCTGGAGATTCTCAGGCTGGGACCACAAGCCATATTGATTGCGGCATTTGGTATTACATTGTCAGGTATACTCGGTTATTTCTTTGCTGTTTTAGCGTTTCCAGATGCAGACCCATTGTTTCCGCTTTTTATCGGCGGGGCGCTATGCTCGTCCAGCACTGGAATGACAGCAAGAGTTTTCAAGGAATTGAACAAGATGGGAAGCAGTGAGGCGAAAACGGTGATGAGCGCAGCGGTGTTTGACGACATCCTTGGGCTCGTGTTGTTGGCGATTCTTTCCGGGGTTGTGGCTTCTGGCGAATTGCAAATAGGACCAGTACTGTTTATCTTGCTAAAAGCGATCTTGTTTCTTGGTGGCGTAGTGTTGTGCGGACTTTATATTTTACCTCGCATTGTCCGCCCAATAGAAAGCCTTGATCCACAAAATATCCGGCTGCTATTTCCGATGATTCTTTTATTACTTATGTGTTGGCTTGCCGACTCAATCGGATTGGCCATGACAATTGGAGCTTTTGCTGCGGGACTGATGATAACAGAAAAACTGTTCTCAAGTTCAAAGGAGTTACATCAAACGGTCGAAAATCTGATAGCACCAATTGAAGGGATATTTGTTCCTGTGTTTTTTGTCCTGATGGGTGTGCAGGTTGATATCACACAGTTTGCTGATATAAAGGTTATCGGCATTGGTCTTATTATTACAGCATTAGCTGTTCTTGGAAAGATCGGTGCAGGAATTTTCATTCGCAGGGGTGTAAGCAAATTGGTTGTTGGAATGGGAATGATCCCCAGGGGAGAGGTTGCACTGATCTTTATGAGCATCGGCCGTTCTGTTGGAGTTATAGATGCACAGTTTTATGCCATTATTGTTATGGTTATTCTGCTTACTATTTCAGTTACGCCACCTGCCTTGCGATGGGCTTTCAAGAGATATAGTAACGAAGGATGAAAAAAAGTATAACACTAAACGTCAGCTAAACCATTTCGGATCAGAATCACCGTATTTAAAATTTGGGTGAGCCTTTCGTCCTGCGGTGTGAGGTCGGCATTGTTACTTTGCCTTTCGCGAGCCAACGTAAGATAAAGGGTCTGAAGATCCAGCAAATCCTGGTAGACTATTATTCCTTCCTGTTTCATTTGTACGTGATCAAAACAAGCTATTAGAATGTTTAACTCCTGTGTCTGGTCGCTTACAATAATTAAAATGTTTTGAACTACTGAATCGGAGGGCAGCTCTTGTGATTTCAATGCCGAAATAGCGTGATAAAGTTCCTCAATATAGTAACCCGTCAAAGCCGTGATATAAAGTTTCCTGAGTTCTTCTCCATCCACAGAATTTCCCGCATGGTTAAAAAGAGATTCCAGAGTTGTTTTTAATGCGGTGTCATTCTTGATGATGCCGTCGAATTCTGATTGGATCGCGTTGCCAAACTGCTTTTTCATTCCTACATATTCAGATAGCCGGTAACAGGATTCAAAATATTTTTTTGCCTCGTCCGTCCGTCCAAACTTCATAAGATAGTTAAGATCAGAAAGGTAGATTCCGAGGTTAGCGGCTGCTATGTACTTATTGGATTGTTTTAGTAAATGATCAGTGAATTGAACATCAAGTAGTAATGCTTTGCGGTACGGAAGTCCGCTGTTATACAGCTGTTCGGTGATGTGTGAAGAATACAATGAGCCGAGGACTTTTTCTCGCAGCAAGGTATCTACGTCCGTTGTTGTATGGGGTATTCCCGTAGACTGGTCATTCGTTTTAGAACAAAATTGAAAAATCAGAACAAGGAAACCGTAACAAGTGTATTTGCATACCCGGGTTAAGGTAGACGAAAAGTAATCATTCATATGAGGTACCCAGAGGTATTTATCGTGTACTCAATCTATCCAATTACGTGGCGAGAACCAAGCCAGGTAGAAGGAAAGACGACGTTAACCGAAAGTCTTATATCGCTCTTTAATTTAACGAAATGACGAGCTTGTTGAAAAGTAAGGGCAAAAAAAGAGTCAGCTCCTGGCTGACTCCTTGAATAGATCTTAACTAGTTTTTAACGAGGCTGCTTGCCGCAGGTGCGACCTTGTTCTTCTTTGGTTTATCATGAATATATTTATAGAAGAACAATTTTACCGTCTCATGATCGGTAGTATAAGCTGTAATACTCATGCCATCGGTAATCGAAGTAAGGGCGTCAGGATCTTTCGATGCTATTGATGATGGATCGATTTTTAATCCGGTTTCAGTGAGCGTTTCAAAAGTTCCATCTTCTTTCGCGATATACACCGGCATCTTGATTTTACCTCCGGCTACATCAACTTTGCCCATAAAACATTGACTATAGCCGTCTTTGCGTATGGAAATTATAATTTCCTGGGTTCCATCAGGGATGGGTTTGGCGCCCCGTTCCCTGAATAGGGAATACCACTCGCCGTAGCAGTCTTTAGCAGGCGAAGCTGTTTTCGCCTGACCGAAAGCCGGTGATATCAGCAATACCAGAAAAGCAGCAATCAAAGTTGTTCTAAATTTTATCATAGTGGTAAGGTGAAGGGTTATTCTTAACGTTAATAATTAACTTATACTTCGAAATATACAGAAGTTCAAATTATTTCGCATACTGCGCCACAATTTTATATTTAGATTCTGCGAGGTGAGTGATAACCAGGTAAAATATCGGGAAAAATAAGTTTATCCCTGCCGGTAAGTCAACTTCCACTTGGCACACTTAATTCCTTTCTAGTTAGCACCCCCATCCTAACCTCACGTTAACTGTAAAAGATTTTAAAGATGCAGCAGGAACTATACCCGTAAGGCATGTTTTGAACACACAAAGTTCCAGGTTGCAAGCGAAATTATCAGTTTTTATTTCGACATTCGGGAGCGATCCGTGTAAAAGCCCGGCGGCAAGAGGCATAATTAAATTGAAGTAATTCCCGTTGTCGCTTAACGTTTATCGTAATACTAAAAGATTGAAATTTATGAAATATTGGATATTCTCAGCCGCGATACTTTTGTCACTTGAATGCCAGGCACAGTTACCATCAAACAGGATCAAGCCGGGTACGATGTACCACGCCGGGGATACCGTTCGATCACCCCGATTGGGCCTTGTTACTGTGATACCAGATGGGTGGGAAGGGGTATTACCCAGGGATACTGAAGTTTTTTTACTTATGCCTTCCGATAATTTAATTGGAGAAATTTACGTGGTGGTTAACGAAAAATTAGATCTGAAAGGGCAGGAGGCTCGGTGGAGATCCGGAATGGATTTATCTACGGGTCTTCGACTGGTAACGGATGGAGAAATCAGAAGAAGAAGTGCAGGAGTAATCTCTGCCGAAGCAAAATTACAAGGTGCTAAGTCTAATAATAGTCAGGGTAAAATTTATATTGAAGCAAAATGTAGCCCGGAAGGGTTTTGTGTTTCTTACATAGCAACCGCTGACCCTTTGTCTTTTGAGAATGTCAAGAAGTCATTACAGAGCTTTGTCGATAATACAAGTTTCAATGCTCCTTCAAACCAATCACCTTATGCAAATTTCAACTGGCAAAAATTTTTATCAGGAAAAATATTGTTGGCATTCGGACATGAAGGAACCAGCAAACGCGAAGATGAAGTAAATCTGTGTCCGGACGGATCATTCCAATCCAACCTTACCCGCACCGGAATTTTTAAAGACACGGCGAAAGGTTATCAAGGAAAAAAAAGAGGGAAATGGTCTGTGGTGAGTAACAACGAAAAGGCCACTGTAACTTTTACATTTGCTAAATTCCCTCCAGTTGAGATTGAGATGGAAGCAAAAGATGAGGAGATCTATGTAAAGGGAAATCGTTACTTTGTCGGTGACAGCGAAGTATGCCGGTAGCAGTTATTTTTTCATTTACCAGAATGTTTGAAGGCTATAGTACGATCCATCCGTTACACATCAATGATTAACAGCAACGGATCAAGTCATTCCTTATTCATTAAACATCTCCCTTAATTCTACTATCTTTTGGTTATCCGTATCCATGTTTATTATACCTCCGCGGGGACGGTCAAGATCAAGGATATTAAATACAGTGAAGGAGAGCATGATCGCAAATCCGGTTACTACAACCCAGTCAATTTTTCCTTTCCGATCGTAACCCAGGAGAAAAGCTGAGCACAAGCAAAGGATAAAAAGGAAAAAGATGATTGAGTCGGGAATGGTAGATTCTCCAGCCGCCCGCCGCGTGGTAGTAATATCGATCATGTCGTTTAACGCCGGTATCAGTTGTGATGTTCGTGTTGTTACATCATCTGTCTTCGCATAGGTTGCTGCAATGATCCAAATTTTCTTACCGATGCTGTCGGCTTTTAGGTAGTATTTTACAATGTTCTCCACATCAAATCCGACCTGATAAAACTCAATACGCGCTTCAACATACTCCTTTAAACTGGCCCGAAGAATTGTGCGCATGCTGTCGGGATAAATATCGGTTCGCAAAATTACTGTGCCAATTGCATTCGCCTCCTCTATTACCAGTTGTCGCCTCGTATCGAAACGGGAGTTTGACATACTGAAGGTAAAAGCAAGAAGAAGACCTAACAATCCAAGAAGCGTTCCGTTTATTGCGCCAAGATCTTGTTTCGCATGGTGTGCATCTTTTGACAGCATAATGACACGTACGCGATGTCCAAACACATAAAAGCCGATTACCAGAATAAAAAGCACAGTGGTTACAACCACAGTTGGTGTAGATTGGAGAGTTGACAATTGCAACATGATGAGCGTTTTAAAAGCTATGCTGGAAAATAAAGATATGTAAATAAAAGTATCGGTTTCATCACCTGTTTATAAGCGGCAAACATTTATTGTTTATTGTTTGGATTTGGGGAGTATGTCTGGCCTTCTCGTTTTTACTTAAAAGCTTTTGATCCCTAGAATCAGAAATCATAGCTTGGAATTTTATTAGCCTTGTCGATGTGTTTAAAACTGCTCATTTTATGCGGAGTGTTTAGTTTGTGTTTGTATCGGTTTCGTTACGATCAAGATTAAAATCGTTCAGCCAGATGTTATCAATGCCCCGCTGATCGAAAGGATATTCAATGTTCGTTTGAAAATTACTTAACGTAACCAGGAAGAGTGTAGTAAATCCAATAATTACATGAAGGCTCCACACGGGCACCACCGCATCAAGCCGATGAAGCAGCATAGGAGCCTGCAACAATGGAAAAAGGCAAATGAAAAATATTTGATAGAACCGAATGCCGGCCATTGTACGGTGCCGCACCAGGCTGATCAGGTATACAGAGCTTTCTGAAACATCGCGCAGGTAACGGATTATGCGAAGCACATTACGGTTGGAAATCTCCTTCCGGTTAGTCTCTATAAATTTCATGACAGGGTTTACTTTCTCCTGGAACCGATCGTACTGGGGCACACGATTTTCCAACTGAAAAAAAAGCTGGCATGCAAAATCAGCAATGATTTTTTTTATCTCCGCCTTACGTTCATCGGCAAGGTCTTCGGCAATGCGAAAGGAATGAACGAGCGCCATCGCTCCGGCTTTAAACATACTGAAATATTCAAGCGCCTTTTCTCTGCGCCTGAAGGCTGCCTGCGTGGCGAAATGCAGCGGGAAAACAATAACGAGACTGAAGAGCAAAAGGCCGCCACCCAGTTTTATATTGTACCGCACTGCAAAAAAAATTGCAGCTTGCGAGATAACTAATGCGAAAAAAGTTCTTAGATTAAAAGAATGTAAAATTTTTGCGTACATGAAAACAATCTATAAGGTAATCCTCTTTTGTTTTACCACCATTCTTTGTCACGCGCAGGACGCTGTTCCTTTGTTTGATTCTGGGCAGCCGTTGCGTCTTCGGGTTCAGGGTTCAATCAAATCTATCAAAAAGAAGTCAAATGACTCTACGCTTGTTACGGGAAAATTTGAGTATGATAAAAGTCAGGATGAATGGATTACCGTGCCGGTGAACTCCCGCGTACGGGGAAATTACAGGTTAAGAAATTGCTACTTCCCTCCGTTGAAGATAAAGTTCAATAAAAAGGATGTAGAAGGTACCGTTTTCAAGGGCAACAAATCGCTGAAGGTGGTGATGCCGTGCCGCACATCCAAGGATAAGGATAATCTTATCCGCAAAGAGTATTTGTGTTACCGTTTTTACCAACACTTGTCGCCCTACCATTTTCGAACGCGGTTGGCTACGATGGAGCTCACCGAGGTGTCTCAAAAGAAACCCGGACTGTATGATCTGCTAACTTTTTTTGTGGAAGATAATTCAATGGTGGCCAAACGTAGCCAGGGAAAAGTCATTGAAACAAAAGGCATTAGCCCTGCAGCGTTTGATGAAAGGCAATCTGTGCGAAACGATTTTTTTCAATACATGATCGGCAATGCCGATTGGTCGGCTGTGTTTCAGCATAACAGCAACACCTTGTATGTTCAGGGTAAATACATTCCGTTGTCGTACGACTTTGATATGTCTGGGTTTGTGAATGCCGGCTACGCGCATCAAGATGCACCCACCCTGGGCACGGGCGATCCGCGTGAGCGTGTTTATCGCGGGTTTTGTAAATCTCAATCGGCGATGGAAGAAATTCGAAAGGAATACCTGGAGAAAGAATCTGTAATTCATGGTCTCATCGATGAGCACGAATCATATTTTGCCAAGTATGAACTAAAGGATATGCATGACTACCTCGACCAGTTTTTTGCTATTCTTAAAAATGACAGCCGCTTTGAGGAATATATTTTGTACGGATGCCGAACGAATAAGTAAGCCGGGGAAGAAGCGGTTGTTTTCTCCGTAGCGTTGTGGCTTACTGAAACAGTACCTCCATTTTCCGTCGGGTTGTTTATTATCGTTTTCCTCGTTTATGCTCTAGCCCCAAAACATAGCAATTGATAAACGAGTGGGAAATTAATTTTTGCTCCGGCATAAATACTTCAGGGTAGGAAGGCCATTTCGACACAGTGTGATCGCGGATAAGCACTTGAATTCTCGCGAAGGATTTATAAGATTCCGTAACCGGCTTCCAGCCGTAGTATTGAATTCCACCATTTTACTGTAGATTTAGCTTCGAAAAAATTCACCATCATGAAGTCTCTTATCGTTCTTCAATTTTTTGTCATTGGAATCATGGGAGCCGAAGCCCAGGATTCAGTCCACCGATCTCCCTTTAACAATACGGTTAAACTTGACCTCACTTCTCATCTCATCTATCGAAATGCATTAATTCTTTCCTATGAAAGAATTACAAGACCCAACCAGTCTTTTGTAGTCACCGCGGGATATCAGGAGTTCCCCAGGACATCCAACTTCGGTGAAAATATTTCTGTCAGAAAAGATGGAAAAAAGTACGGGATTAAATTTGGAGGCGAGTATCGGTTCTACTTAAAAGGGGAGAACAAGTATCCGGCACCAAGAGGTGTATATATCGGACCCTATTTTTCGTTCAATGGTTTTAATAATGAACGTACCCTTATCGTCGATAATAATGGTTCGTTTGAACAAGCCATACTCAACTCGAACCTCAGGATTTTTAATGTTGGTTTTCAACTCGGCTATCAGTTTGTGATAAAGAACAGATGGACTATCGACCTTATTTTTGCTGGGCCTTCTCTATCTCATTATGGATTTAAGGTTGATCTTGGAGGGACGTATACATTTGATAAAGAGGATATTCAAAATGAAATCATTCTGGATCTCATCGACCGCTTCCCTCTCCTTGAAGAAGTTATTACAAACAAAGAAGCTTCACGCAATGGCAGACTTAATTCCTGGTCTTTTGGTTACCGGTATCAGCTTCAAGTGGGATATCATTTCGGACGGAGGAAATAGCGGAATCAAAATTGACAAATGATTCTCTAATTAAATTAAAAACTAACCGGCACGGCGGAAATCGACTCAGGAAGACGTCGTTTGATTGGATGATCTAACTATGATCATTCATCGTTGCCAATCTTAAAACTTAAACCGCCGCCTATTACAAACTGGTAAAGTGTAGAGTACGTACTGACCCCGGCTCCCGACCCGCCTGTGCCCAGGTAAAGACCTCCACCAAAACCCTGAACCGCAGAAAGCAGTTGCGCCTGCACTTTTAACGCTACTTTTTCCGTCGCCCAGATATTTACTCCCAGTCTGGCACCCCATGCAAACTTTGCATAACTGTTTTCTTCGTTTCCTTGCGGCGCTTTGTTTTCAAATATCGCTGCTCCTAGAAGTAATCCCCCATATGGCTGCAACTTACCTCCATTGGTGGTCATATAACGCACACCTCCGGCCATAATATAATTTACCCCCAGATCAACCTCGCGGTCTTCGAGACCAAAGCCATAGTCATAGGAGATTGGGGCTTTCGTATCCTGACGGTAATATAGGACTTCAACTCCGAGTTCGTCATTTGGAAGAAATTCCAACCCAGCACCCCATTGAAAACCACCCTTTATTTTGCCGCGCAAATATTGATTACTCGTTTGGTATGCACTGAAACTGTTGTCAAAGGCGTAAGCAGAATATCCGTTGAGCCTTATGTTTGATTGACCCGCTACAGTTAACACAGAAATAATTATTGAGGAAAGTAATACTACCTTTTTCATGTTCGTAACTTTTATTAGTAAAATTATTACTTAAATCCATTGGATTCAACTCAAAAGGCAGCGGTAAAAATTTATAGGTCTGCAATTGGCAGTTTTAATGCGCCGCAATCTCCCCGCGATAAATTCCCCTCTGTTCTCAACCTTGGCTAAAAGCTAATTCATTTTTTAAGGGATAACATAGAAGGCAAAAATTTCTTTTCCGTAAACTCTTTGTTATATTTCCGCCTACGTTAGCTTGTGAATTTTGAACCGAACTAATACTCTCGTTAAACGATAATATTTTTTGTGTTGTCAAGTAATGATGACAAACCTGTTGATGGTGAGCCTTTGATTTTTTCGGAATTTCTTTAGTCCATGTAAATTGATAACAACGTTAAGGAATTCGGGTGACAAAGCGCTAGAAAGTAAAACCGGGAAAGTTCATTCTTTTCATTAATACTGAATACATAACAAATATGTCTAGTAGAATATTTACCGGGTCAGGTGCTGTTTTTCTTTTCGTTTCTCTCAGTTTTTTATTTTTCATAGGATTTAGATCATACGGGCAGGCTTTTGAAAAAGACTCCCTTGTATTCCTAACATTGCAACAGGCGATCGACCTGGGAATAAAGAACAGTGCAAAGTTAAAATTATTTATTAGCAGGCCCCGGCTCTCTGATATCATCAATGGAAAGGCAGGTATATCACCGCTGATGGCTCTCAAGCTGAGCAAAGCATTTAATACTACCCCTTACTTTTGGTTAAATATGCAGAACAGCTATGACCTATGGCAACAAAGCCAGAAAGGCTCTGATGCAGTGGAAAAAGTGAACGCGCTAGTGTAAACTTCACCACTTGATCAAACAGTTTTGTGTTCCCATCTCTTTTTTTTGGTGCTGACGATAGAACAGAGCAATGATCTAGTCCCGCAGTTTTTTTATCTCCGGCCAAAAATGCATATGACTAACAATGCTGTCCATCCAATCTCTGTAGTACTCACCAGTAAATAGGTTTGACGCAAATTCAGTCCTTGTATATTTACCCGCAATTCAAAAAACTAACAACCTTCTATGGGCTTTGGTGATAAACTGTTATTCTTTTTCAGCGCTTTGGGGGCATTTAACGGATTCATTCTGAGTATTTACTTTTTCTTTTTTACTACCAAAAAACACCTTTCCAATTTCATGTTAGGGGCCTTGCTATTGGTATTGAGCATCAGGATAGGAAAATCGGTTGCGTTTTTCTTTGACTATAATTTGCCAAGAATTTATCTGCAGATCGGACTGACCGCCTGTTTTTTTATCGGACCATTTTTGTATTACTATATAAAATCCGAAGCACAGCAAATTAGTAAACTACCAAAGTCCTGGATCTGGCAGCTGGCAACCTGGCTGGTGGTCATATTAATAGTGGGGGTACTGTATCCCTACGAGCATTTTCCGATGTTATGGCGACATTACATTATACCGCTTATCTATCTGCAATGGGGTTTCTATATTGCCTTTTCCATTGTTTTGTTGATTCCAGTTCTTAAAAAATTAACTCGGAAAGAAACGATAAAACCATTTGAAAAATGGATCCTCGTCATTTGCAGTGGCGTGCTCATTCTGTTTGCATCCTACGTCTGGTCAATTTTAGACATTACCAAAGGCAGTTACATCAATGGAGCCATTTGTTTTTCTTTGATCATTTACCTTGTAGTATTCACCTTATTGTATCGCAAGAAGACAAACGATTTGACTTCCTTCTCCACTCAAAAATATGGTGATAAGAAACTTGATGATGAGGAGATACAGTCAGTGATCAGAAAACTAAAAAGGGTGATGACAGAGAAAGAGCTTTTTAAAAACCCGAATCTTAAAATAAATGATGTTGCCAAAGAAATAACTGTAAGCCCGCACCTGCTGTCCCAGATTTTAAATAGCAACATTGAAAAGAATTTCACACTCTATGTGAATGAATACCGAATCAACGAGGCATGTAGGATGTTAGCGGCAAACGCGAATTTAACCATCGAAGCTATTGGTGATGAAGTTGGTTTCAATTCCAAGTCTACCTTTTTTGCAACCTTCAAAAAAATTAAAGGCCTCAGTCCTAGCGTTTATCGACAATCAAGCAGTCCGGATTTATAAAACAGCACTACTGATTCACCGTTGTCGGACTTTTCCCTTAAAAGTATACCACACATTTGCGACACGAAATGAAACGGTTTCATTTCGATAACCAAAATTACTTTTAAGTGAAAACTACAATTTTACTCGTAGGCTTATTGACCGGGTTTCCGGCATTTTGCCAAAATTCTCCTACCGAAAGACAACTGATCGAAAACACCATCCAATTGTATTTTGACGGATGGGCAACAGGAGACACCACCAAACTGGGCAAAGCCATGCATGCATCCTGTCGTCTGAAAAATTATCGTGATGGAAAATTTACTGAATACTCAAGAGAGCGTTATCTCAGTTTATTCAAACCACGCCAACGGCCTAATGACTTGCTAACAAGGATAGTTTCTTTGGACGTCACCAATAATATGGGCAGCGCAAAAGTGGAGATCAGTACTGAAAGAGAGTTATTCACTGACTATTTTAACCTCACCAAAATTAATGAGGGCTGGATGATTGTCGATAAGGTTTCAACCCGTACACCACATAGGATCTTTACCCTAAACAGTATCAATCCTGAGAAAGAAATCATTTTAGAAGGACTGAAACGTCCCTGGAGTATCGCATTTATTTCTGAGGATGAAGTGTTGATCTCGGAGAAAGAAGGTGATTTGATTAAATACAATCTGCAGAAAAAAGAAAGGACGAAGATAAAGGGGTTTCCGGTCGACCTGGAAGATAGCCTTCGCAACTTCGGAGACAATTCCGGGAAATTCGAAGTGTTGCTTGACCCGGATTTTAGGAACAATAGATACATCTACCTCTCTTATGCTGCCAGAGGGAAGACGGGAAGAACTACTAAAATTGTCCGGGCAGTATTTGAAAACGAATCTTTACAACAGATCAAGGTCTTGTTTGTGGCAGAACCTTACAGCTACGAGAAGTTTCACTATGGAGGAGGTATGGTCTTTGGGAAGGATGGCAAGCTATATTTTACAATCGGTGAGCGTTTGTTTACGGAAAGGGATCAACCCGTTGTTCCCATCGCGCAGAATGTTGAAGATAAAAGAGGAAAAATCTATCGGATAAACTCCGATGGAACAATTCCAAAAGATAACCCTGATTTTGGAGCTAAAGCGGTTCCGGGTTTATACGCTACCGGTATCAGGGCTGCGCAAGGTTTAACCGTTGATATCCGTACCAACAAAATCTGGTTCACCGAACATGGTACAAACCAGGGAGATGAGATCAATGTATTAAAAGCAGGTGCCAACTACGGCTGGCCTATGGTAACAACAGGCACATACCGTTTTGCTGAATTTAAGCCTGCCCCTATTCCTGGAAATAGATATACAGATCCTGTTTGGTCATGGCTGCACACCGTAGCACCTACCGGTCTGCATTTTTATTCGGGCAATGAATTTGCGGCATGGAATGGAAATTTACTTGTGGGAGGATTATCAAGAGGTAGTGTATGGCGAATGGTAATCGAAGGTGAAGCGATTAAAAGTGCGGAGGAATTATTTACAGACGACCGGCTAAGAATCCGGAAAGTAGTGCAAAGCCCTATGGGAAAAATATATCTGCTCACAGATGAAGTGAACGGCAAATTGATACGTGTAAAGAATGCAGGCTTTTAAATTATTAAGGTGATCCATTCCCCGACAAATTTCTCTCAACAAACCCTACTTAAGCAGATTATGAAAGAAATATTTAACGAAGCAATTTCTGTAGCTCCTTTTTTATTTCTTTTGATGACGGCCTGCCCGCGTCAGCATTTATAATTAGACCTTGGCTATCTATTAGTATATATCGAGGAATACCATTGATAAGGTAGCATCGAAAATAGAACCGTCATTTATAATGTGCGTTCCTTTTGGTGTTTTCTCAGAAGCAAGCATTCGTTTCCATGCGTCTTTATCCCGATCCCAAACAGAAACATTTAAGAAGGTCAATTTCATTTCCTGCAAATAGTTTTTGCAATTCCTTCATATGAGGAAACTCTTCTCTGCAGAGTGCGCACCATGTTGCCCAGGCATCCACATACAATTTTTCCTTTTAAATCGCTTAAAGAAAACGTACTACCATCGGGTGTAAGTCCCCTTGTGTTGCCAAACAAAATTGATCTCACCTAAAAAGCACTTAAATGTCCTTGTCCGTGTCGCTAAATTCACTTAAGCCCAACACCAAGAGTTGGCTACTCAGATCTTAACGAATTAACCGGGGTTACGCTGGATGCTCGGTAAGATCGGAATCCCACTGTCATCATGGCTAAAACAATTGTTGCCAATAATCCTGTTAAAAAAATCATTGGGTCAAGAAACCCTTAGCAAGTTTTTGAACCTACTTGTCACACGGCCCCTACCGTATCAGGTGTACCCACCCTTTAATTTTTTTCGTTCGATTGGCAGGATCCACCAAGTCAAATGTTACTTCGGCAATGAAGTAGTACACCGCCGAGGTCAGCGCTACGCCACTATTATCTTTGCCATTCCAGTCGATATAAATAGTATTTACTTCGTTCCTGATATTGCCTTCATATGTATAAACCTCCTGACCCCAACGGTTATACACGCTAAACTTTACACTCTCCACAAACCTGGCACATTTTAACTTCAACTCAGCGGGAATACAATCGCCCTCCTCACCACAATTAAAACCACGGATGCTATAAGCACTAAAGGTATCGTTATAACTGTCGTCATTAGGTGTAAATACATTGGGAAGCTCATAATAAGGGCAATTGTCAATACAGATTTCATCGCTCAATTCCCCTACATTACCGGACTGGTCTACAGCAGCAACTTTATAGCATCGCGCAAAAGATAGCAGGTTGTTGTCGACATAAAAGGTATCCCTTACATTTTCCGCGATCAGCTGGAAATCATTTCCCTTTTGGCTGGCTGCATAAATATGGTACCCGCGAATATCATTGCCGCATCCTGAATCTTTAGGGCGTCGCCAATAGATGGTGTTGCTATACGTATCTCTTTGACAAAACTTTCGATAATAATCATCGCAGTCCACAAAGTCCACTGTGCTGCGCAACGGAGGTTCAAGCTTACAGGGAGGAATCGTATCTCCCGGTTGTGCGCAAATGATCTGCGAAAAATTCTTCAACGGTTCAGCGATTTCAGGATTCCCATATCCTCCCCGTGTCATAACTCTGTAACAGTAGATCTCATTATCAACCAGTGGAGTTTTGTTATATTGGCCTTCATCCAAATAAACAAACCCGGAAGTACCGACATCTACACTGTCGATTAATACCAGATCAGCTTCCACTGCTCCTTCTGGTCCGCGATAAATCAAATGCTTACTGGGAAATGTCTGGATCTGATTGGACCATGGAACAAATGCACTCCAGTTCAACTCGATTTTTTGCAGTTGCGAACTGGCGTCCAGCCGTACCGATGAAGCTATAGCCGATGAACCCAGGAAACTTCCATCACTGGCATAGGCGGCAATACTGTAATTATAAACAGTCCCTTGCGAGTTCAGACCTTGATCCAACAATGTGGTATCTGTAAAAATCCCGGGAGGCGTAATATTTATTAAGTCTTCTCCTCTGGCAAATCCCACAGCACGGTAAACTTCATAACGATATGGAGGCGGAAACTGGGTTTGATCGGCTTCAAATGGTCGTCGCCAACTAACCCTGATCTCACCATCTGTCAGGTCCGTCTTCTCTACCGTTACATGAGTAATGATGGGAACATCGGCGAGAACCGGACCAATACAAGTATCTAACGATACATAACTTTCTCCGCCTTTCGGGAGAGGAAAGACAGCCACAAGCCGATAGCAGTACTTCGCGCCCGGAGCTAATCCATTCCCCGCGTTTGTATCTGTAAAGGTTGTGATGGGAACTCCGTTGTTATCTTTGATGTCCAGTTCATTAATAAGTTCATAGCCCAGGTAATCGGGTATACCCGTCTGGCAATTATCCGGTTCAAAGGACGAACCATCTACCTTCCTCCACACCTGCATCTTTTCTGCACCCTGACACAAGTAGGGATCCCACTCCAGATTCGTATGCCGGCTCGACAGATCAAGCTGTGCATCTTTCCAGATGGGCGCAGGGCCTACTACTGTTATGAACCATGTTTTAAATGTTACTAACCGCGGACCGTCTTCAGGGTTATCGGTAATCTTAAATACAACCTGGTAGTATTGCTCTCTTACATGGACACACTCGGTCTTCCATTGAAACTTTAATTCAGCGGGAGGAACAGAGGGTTGAAAATCGTCAACGCCTGGAACCGGGCTATACGTCGCCGGTGATTGTGCAATGGGAAAATTAAAGATCTCTGAAAAAGCTTCGATCTTCACGTCATCATTGTCAGGATCGATACCAAATATAGTAGCGTCCAAAACAGTTCCTGCTACCACACAAGTGTCTGCCGGCAATATCAGATCGGGACGTTCGTTGTCACAATCGTCTACCAGTATTTGCATGTCACGTCTTACATAACCGATCTGATGCCAGACTCCATTTCTTAATCTCCATTCGATGACGTGAAACGCGATGTTGTATTCACCTACGGCACCGGGAGCATCCCACGTTATGGTTCCTGTTAATGAATCGATCGCAAAGGTGGGAGGTCCATTTCCATTTTCGTTGCCAGCTCCATAATTAGCATAAAACTTCGGGTCATTGGGATTTCTGTAGTTCAGGACTTCCGTACCCCTCGTGCTGAAAGGCACTACCAGGGAAAAAGTTAAAAGATCTCCGTCAGGATCAAAGGCGCCCGGATTATGAGACCATGCCACACCGGAACAAGCCTGATCGATGGGAGGTATCAGTAGCCGGGGAGTATTGTTACATCCTATAAAGGGATCTACGCTCACAACCGTCTCCAGGTAGAACGTAGTACCCAGCGAGTTGTCCATGTTTAAAACCCCCCCGTTGCGGTTTGGTTCCCTATAGCTGATCGTGTACCTCCCGTTACCCGGAAATGTATGTCGTGTTGTATATGACGCGGAGGCAACGCTGCCATCGGAATTCAAATCTAATCTGACAGTGTTTGGTGTCAAGGGAACCATTTCGGGCACGCTTCCATCACCAAAATCAATCGCCTCCCCTTCGCCTCCAAACCTCGCCATCGAAGCGGCATCAGTATAAACAGTAACGGTGATGATGTAAGTCAGGCTACTACAATTCACTCTTTCTGCAACGATCTCTCCTGCTCTTAAATGTGTAGCGTTAGTCTGGATGACAGTGTAACACACCAATAAAGTAGCAAGTATGCCTACCCGTCTAAAATTTCGCCGCAACGCAGTTGAATTCATAACATTTAGAGTAACGCGTAACATTCTTAAGTTAGTCTGCGTACCTGTAAATTTTTTTCTGCATTGACACCTCCGTTATTCAGAAAGATTAAATAGGCTAATTAATGCAACCTTTAAACTTCTTTCCAAGCAGAGCCGAGACAAGGTTCTGATTATCCCGAGATGATGAGATGATTCATCTGTGCCGAAAAACTGGCTACATGTATACGCAAACACGTAAAAAATATTCTTGGTAAGTATTTTTCGAGCGAACAATTCGACACCGTAAGTTCTCCCCTTTTGCAGGGCTGGCCACCTCAAAGTCACGGAGAAGTTGTAAAGTTACTGCCAAACTCCTGCCGCTTACGTGAAAATTGAAGTGAGCCAATAACTCGTGGAATCTGACCTAAAATTCGTTACCGTTGTAATGTGATTGTGCCTTTAAAAGTTTTGTGGACCGGCTCTCCGTCAATCGCACAGTTAAGAACAATAGTCCACTTTGGTTTTGGGTGCTTTGCATTAGACAAAGATGTTGTAGCCTTGCCTTGTAGAGCTTTGGCAATGTGCTTGTTAATAATTCAACGTCAACCCTACTCCAAATCCCATATCGCTGTCGTAATGTGTTCTGAATCCAATGTTTTTTCTAACTATATAATTTAACCCAACCATATATTCTTTGTCTGTATTTACCATAAATGCAGCTCTAAGCCTTTTTGATATTGGAATGTCTTCTCTCCGCAATTGAACTCTTACATTTCCATCGTGATAAATTTCTGTTTGCAGAATCATAAGCATTGGCAAAGTATACGCAACACCAAGACTGAATTGTGTACGATTGTCTTTGGTACTTTTTTGTCCGAATAGGTTTGCTTCAACTTCGTTTTGTCCTAATTTTCTGTAACGCCAATCAAAGCCGACAAAAGGCATCAGCCATTGCATTTTTCCGATATATCTACCAACATGCGTTTCACTCTCGTAACCGTGTTTGTCGTTGTAGCCCAATCTCCATTCAGTGCCGAAACCCCAACGGGCATTTTGCAACATTGCCATACCGTCATTTCCATTAGTAGCAAAGTCATTTTGAAACATAAAATGTAACTCGTTGCTTTCTCGTTGCAATTTTTTATAAGCCCATTTTTTATCGGGCAATAAAGGATTCGGATCTTGGTTTTCATAACTAAAAACTCTATTCATTCCTGCCATCATATGGTAGAGAATATGACAATGAAAAAACCAATCGCCTTCCAAATTGGCTTCAAATTCGATTACATTGGTTTCCATTGGCATTATGTCCAATACATTTTTAAGAGGCGCATAATCTCCAAGTCCATTGATAACCCTGAAATCGTGCCCGTGTAGGTGCATTGGGTGTCGCATCATAGAATTGTTATGAAGAGTTATTCTCACGATTTCACCTTTTTTAATCAGAATTTTGTCCGTTTCAGCAAGCACTTTATTGTCCAGACTCCACACATAGCGATTCATGTTTCCGGTAAGCTCAAATTTCAGTTCTCTTATTGATGCATGTTTTGGCAAAGTTGTCTTGGTGGGTGATTTCAACATTGCATAATTCAATGTTACAATATCCGTGTTGCTTGAACTGTGGTTAGAATGATCCATTTTTTCCATATCCATTCCCTTATCCATTTTCACAACTTTTTTATCACCAGTAATTTCAGGGTACATTACTGTGTTCATATCCATTTGTTGCAGGCTCATATCCATTCCCATATCGTTCATATCACCATTCATCTTCATCATATCATTCATCATCTTCATTCCTTCAAAGTATTTCAGTTTTGGTAATGGACTTACCAACTGTTTTATACCTGAACCGATATAAATGGAAGCCGACTTGGTGCGGTCTTCGGCTGTTGCCAAAAATTCATAAGAGGTATTTTCTGCTGGTATTGTTACAATGACATCATAAGTCTCTGAAACGCCAATAATTAACCTATCTACTTCCACAGGCTCAACATCATTTCCGTCATTGGCAACTACAGTTATTTTTCGGCCTGCATAGGTGAGCCAAAAATAGGACGAAGCCCCACCATTGGCAATTTGTAACCGCACTTTATCACCTGATTTGAATTGAGAAAGTTGGTTTTCTGATGTTCCATTAATTAGAAATTTATCATAATACACATCACTTACATCCATTGCCAACATTCGTTTCCATTCGTTAGTTAGTTTAGTTTTAAAGCGTCCTGCTTTTATGGCTTCTCCGTAACTCTGCACTGTGTTTTTCTTGATGGCAAACCAATCATTCGCATTATGCAACATTCGATGAACATTATCTGGATTGTAATCCGTCCATTCGCTCAAAATGATAGCTACAGATGGCAAATCGTCTATACCTTTTCGGAAGGAAGGGTCGTCTTCTCTTTTTTTCAAAATCATTGAGCCGTACATTCCTATTTGTTCTTGAAGTCCGCTGTGGCTGTGATACCAGTGGGTTCCGTTTTGAATGATTGGAAAACGATAAACATGTGTCGTATTAGGCTTAATCGGCATTTGTGTTAAAAAAGGAACACCATCTTCCCTATTTGGCAAATACAAACCGTGCCAATGCATTGAAGTACCTTCATTGAGATGGTTATGCACGTGAATCTCTGCTGTGTCGCCCTCGGTAAAAGTTAGTGTTGGCATTGGAATTTGTCCGTTGACGGCAATTGCCCGTTTTTCTTTTCCCGTAAAATTAACTGTGGTGTCTTTTACATAGAGGTTGTATCTCACTACCTTTTGGGCGCAAACTGAGGACGATATCAGCAGGATAAATACCGGTATCAAATGAAATTTACAACCACTCAACCTCATCGTCTATTGATTTTCCAATCGTGTAATCATTTCTTTCATTTGTTCAATTTCCCTTTGCTGAGCCTTGATTATATCTTCCGCAAGCTTCCGTACTTCTGGGTCATTTATATTTGCCCTGCCACTTGTTAAAATAGCGATTGAGTGATGAGGAATCATCGCTTTCATCCATAACACATCGTCAATAGGCTTTTGAGTACGCACCAGGAATAAAGAAAATATAAAAAGGAAAAGACTGCCAAAAATAATAGCCATATTTTTCTTTTTGTTTTTATACATACCCCACATAAACAACAGCATAATCAAAGCCATTGCTGCGACGCCCAAACAAGTCATATAAAAACGTGTAAGGCTAAAATATACGTGGTCTATTCTATAAGTGTTTAGGTACATAGTGATATACATCGCAATAAAAGATGCAATGAGCATTAAAATAAATTTTGTGTAATTACTCATATGGTTATCCGGATTGGAATTTTGCATAATTATTATTTTAAGAATTTGATTTGTTCAATTTTAACAGGCTTGCATTGATTGCAACTACGATTGTGCTGGCGCTCATTAAAACTGCACCCATTGCAGGGCTTAAAATAAATTTTGGATATAGAACACCTGCCGCAAGTGGGATTGCAACAATATTATATCCTACCGCCCAAACAAGATTTTGTACCATTTTCTTATACGTACGTTTTCCAAAGGCAATCATTTTTGCAACATCTTTTGGGTCGCTGTTTACTAAAATGATATCGGCTGTTTCAGCGGCCACATCGGTACCTGAACCAACAGCAATACCCACATCTGCCTGTGCCAAAGCTGGGGCATCATTTACGCCATCGCCAGTCATTGCAACAATTTCACCTTGTGATTGAAATTCTTTTATTTTCTCTTGCTTGTTGTGCGGGAGCACATTGGCAAAAAATCCGTCCATTCCCAGTTCGTTACTCACTGCTTCTGCAATATTTTCATTGTCACCTGTAAGTAGGTACGTCTTGATTTTCATTCCCTTCAAATCATCTATTGCTTGTTGTGAACCCTCCCGGATGGTATCAGCCAATGTAATGATACCAACAACTTCATCGTCTATCAGTAAAAAATTCACTGTCTCTGCATCTTGATTTATGTCTTTTGGTATTTCTGGCAGCAAGTGACTTTTATCCTTGAAATAATTTGGACCGGCTGCTACTACAGTTTTGCCTTTTACAGTTCCCGAAACCCCAATGCCTTGCATCAACTTAAAGTTTTCTGACTTCCACAAATCCAGATTTTTGTCCTTTAAGGTTTGTAAGACACCTTTTGCAATATGGTGCTCTGAATTTTGTTGCACAGCTGCTGCATACATAATGATGTTATCAGCGGTGTATTTTTCAGTTAAAGGAATTGTTTGTTTTACTCTATGAGAACCTTGGGTAATTGTACCTGTTTTGTCAAAAATAATGACCGACAATTTTCTGGTGGTTTCAAAGGCGGTTCGGTTTCTTATTAAAAGTCCGTTGGTAGCAGAAAGTGTAGTTGAAATGGCCACTACCAATGGAATGGCTACTCCCAATGCGTGTGGACAAGCTGTTACCATCACGGTTACCATTCTTTCCAACGCAAAAGCCAAATCACCATTGATACTGAACCAATAGGCGAAAGTACCAACACCTACCGCAATGGCAATAATGGTGAGCCATTTGGCCACCTTATCTGCCAGGTTTTGTGTGTTCGATTTTGCAGCCTGCGCATCCTGAACCAAATTGATTACTTTATTAAGATAGCTGTCATTTCCTACTCCGGTCGCCTTAATCTTTAAAACGCCATCACCATTTATTGAGCCTGCAATAACTTTTCCATCAATCTGCTTTTTCACCGGCACGCTTTCGCCTGTAAGCATACTTTCATTTACAGATGAAGCACCTTCTATAATCATTCCATCAGCAGCAATTTTTTCTCCCGGCTTAATGATAATGATATCATCATTTTTCAGTTCAGCCAACTTTATTTTAACTGCATTGCCATTACGTTCAATAGTTACATCATTGGGAAGCAAAGCCACTAAAGATTGTAAAGCTTTTGAAGCCGCCATTTGCGAGCGCATCTCCAACCAATGACCTAATAGCATAATGACAATCAATGTTGCGAGTTCCCAGAAGAAATCCATTCCCTGGAAACCTAATGCAACAGCCATACTATAGAAGTAAGCTACAGAAATGGCCAGTGCCACCAAGGTCATCATTCCGATGGCTTTAGATTTAATCTCACCAACCATCCCTTTTAAGAATGGCATACCACCGTAAATGTAAATGGCAGTACCCAATGCCATTAATACGTATCTATCTCCGGGGAAATTAAGTTGAAAGCCCAACCACTGTTGAATCATATGAGACAACAATAGTATTGGAACAGTAAGTGCAAGACTTACCCAAAAACGTTTGATAAAGTCACTTGTATGATGACCTTCGTGTTTGTCAAAACCAGACTCTGAATGGTTTTTGTGATTTTTTGATTTTTCATGATGGTGAGAATGTTCAGGTTTTGTTCCAAAGGGCACTAAATCCATCCCACAAATTGGGCATTTTCCAGGTTCGTCTTTAAGCACTTGTAGGTGCATGGGACAGGTATATTTTTTCATATACCTGAATTTTTAAAGTCAAACGAAACACGCAAGTATTCCCAACTTACTTCAATTCTCCCTTGGTCATTTCCTGTTTCCATGACTTGGTATTGCAGTGCTTCGACAAGGTCTTTTCTCTTTTTGGGCTTTACTTTTAGTCTGATAATGTCATTTGTGGCGTTGTAATCATCGGCCAAATGCATATCCCAATCTTTATTGATAATCAGTATCCACTCTGCCTTGCCGGGAATTGTAAAAAATCCATACTTACCTTTTTGTACAATATTGCCGTTGATCGAAACGTCATTTGAAAACTCTATCCATGTGGCTTTGTGTGCACCTGTAGCCCATACCTGGTTGTAGGCAACCAATCCATTCCAAATATTACGTCCCCTTACACTTGGGGAGCCATAGTCAATGTGAACGTGGTTGTCTCCAACCATTGCCATCGCTGAAGTGCGGGGGCTTTTGGCTTTGACGGTTGTATCATTTTTTACCTGATGATGCTCGTGTTGGGCAGTTAACATTAAGGGAAACGCTATGAATAGGAAAATGAGTACTTTTTTCATTTTGAATTAATTTTCAATTGTTTCAACCGTTTCACCACAAGAGAGCATTTTTGAACCGTAATAGGGATTCTTTACTACATTTTCTTTGCTCAACCAATTAGCACCTTTGCCGTCATTTGCCATTGGGCAATGTTGGTAATAAGTAGGTGAGTTTTGTTTTGAAACTTTTAGCAACTGATACATATTATCCGATAATGTATTGAGTTGGTCTCGCTGATGACTTACGTCTTTGGTTTCTTCGATGTGTTCGGCATCTAATGCCAGGTCTTGCATTACTTTCATCCAAACGGTGTGTTCTTCATTGGACAGTTTATTCATTTGCACCGCTTTTAGAGCATTGAGCAACTCTTTTGCTTTGGCAGAAGCCAACGTGCCGTCAGATTTTACCAAAGCATCTTTAAGCGAAAAGTAGTTGTCAAAAACTGCTGCTAGTTGATTTATTTGCTGCTTTGTTTCTGTTGGATTTTCTGTTGTTTCATTGTGATTATGTGTAGAAAGGTCTTTCATAACTTCAGATTCAGTTACTACAGATTTATTCTCTCTGTCATATTGACAACATTCAGGAAGTTTGGCATACATATCATCAGGTGCAAGGAATTTTTCACTGTCATAACCTGCCAATGCAATACGTTTCAATATTTCATCTTGATTGGTTTTACTCGCATCGTAAGTAAGTGTAGCTATTTTGGTATCTTTATTCCAATCTACCTCGGTTACTTTCTTAACATTTCCTGCTTTTTCAATGGTGCTTTCGCACATTCCACAGTTGCCATAAACTTTTACGCTCTTGGTAGTAGCGTTTTTAATTTGAGCGTTGCTCACTGTGAACGACAACATTACACTAATTGCTATCAGTATTTTTATTGATTTCATTTTTTAAAATTTTGTTGCTACCCTACTTTCTCAATGTCTATTTGTTGCACATTGCAATTGTTAGAAGAAAAAAACTATCTGCCAACGCCCTTACACTATGAGTAATGTTTTCTTGTAATGCTATCATTTGTCCCGTTTCTAGAGGAGTATTGTGTTGTTCTGCGGTGAATTCTATTTTTCCTTCCACTACTTGAACACTTATTACTCCGTTCGCTTTATGTGGCTTTAGTTCTGCGTTTTCGTGCAGCCCCATTAGCACAATACGCATAGTCTCTGATTTAAAAATTGTGATAGAATTGCGGTCACTATCTGCCCAAGTTGTTTCACTTCTAATTTGCTTAATGAATTTATTCACATTCATTTCTACTAAAGGGGCATTTAAAATACGTTCACCGTCTGGTCGCTGAGGTGTCGCTTCACTTGATTTATTTTCCATAGTCTTCGGGCCGTTATGAGTTTTTAAATTTTCAATCAATTTTGAAGTTGTGTCGTCTGAGGAGATACCATCATCGTTCGCTAAATGATTAACCCGTTTATGTCTGCTGATAAGGTTCCAAAGTTTCATTCATAGTAGGTCTGCTTGAGAGGGTTAGGTAAGTTACATAGGATTTTATACCGATTTGCGCTAGAAGCATGAAATGGCCATTTTCGTGCCATCAGCATTTGAGCCGTAAACGAGACTTTAAGTAATTACATAGGTATTATTAAAATCCACACGACGAAATTATCGTCTTTTCCCCAATTTGGGTATAAGAAATTCTACACGTTCTAAGTGCCGGACGCAACATCCATATTGACAAGTTGTTTCGATTTCTCATTGTAATCCAGGAATACTTCAATGAAATAGCATGTGGGTGCGCAGGGTACGCTGCCGTTCTCGCAGATCACGAATTGAAATTTCAGCCGTGAGCGCGGTTTGTACTTCTGCTCTTTCAATTACAAGTCTACGCTCGTTTACTTCACTTTTTAGCAATGGAAAAAAGAATTTGTTGCTGGGCATCAGTGTTTGTGCGATTTTTTGTCATCTTCAGTAACAAAAACAGAAGCAGAGCAGATTACTATCTCGTTGCCATTATTTTGTTGCTCATTATTTGTTGCTCATTCTTTTTTTAGGGATTGATCTATTTATAACCAAATCCTTCATTCCTTACTTTGTCATTTTTTATCAGGTTATGGCGCGTCGTGTTGAATGAAATGGGCTTTATCGCTTGCCTCTTATCCGACTCAAATGCTCCTGGCTTACACCTAAATAAGCAGCGATCTCGCCCAAAGAAATCTGTTCTACCAAATGAGGGTTGCGTTCGAGTAGTTTTTGATAGCGTTCCGTAGCATTTGCAAACTGTAAATCTTGAATCCTCTCCATGTGTTGTAGTAAATACGCTTCTGCTGTTAGGCGCCCAATTCGTTCCCATCCTTTACTTACATTGTACAAGGTCTCCAGTTGCGCATGCGTAAGGCAAATGGTCTGTGCATCAGTCAGTGCAACGAGACTATTAGAGGATGGCGTTCTCGAAATAAAACTTTTTACCTCCGTCATTAAATCGCCCTGAAGCGAAAACCAAATAGTAAACTGTTTGCTCTGCTGGTGTGCAATGTGCTTTACTACACCGGAGAGAAGAAAGTAAATATTGCAACAAACTTCACCGCATGGGTGGATGATATCTCCTTTTTTAAATGACTTATAAGCAACCTGGGTTGAAAAAGTCGTCCAGTCCTCATCACTTAGTGGCGTAAAACCATTTAGGTAACTACGGATTGAATGAAGTGCATCCATCATTAAAATTTGATCTATATCAAAAAAAGCGCACTAGCTTGCGAAGTCAAGAGATTAAATTATATCTTTCAACGCTACAAATAAAATACTTTATGCGAAAAACTATTCTCTGCACACTTGTTTATGCTTGTATAATAGCGGGATTTTCAGGTTGTGAAAGTGAACTATCGGACACTGTTGACCAGGATCAGATCTATATTCTTTACGAGTTATTCTACAATAAAAACGAAGATAAGACCTACGCCCGTGCTACTTTTCAATTTGCCAATGCGCTCGGGACTAAATTACAACTTGCAGGAGCAAGTGAGATTCGTTTCAACAATGATTTGCTGACCTTCCAACCTACTTTGGCTTATTATGAAAAAGAGTATGCGGGGCAGATTGGTACAGGGACTTTTGCCTGGCGCGATACAAATAACAAAACATTGACAAATACTATCTCCGGAATGAAGTCCGCTTCATTGCCATCTCCTATGCCATCAATATCTAAAACAAGTAGTACCAGTATCCCTTGGGTGGGAGATGCACTTGCTAACGGAGAAAGGATGGTAGTTAGCCTGAATAGCAGCTTAGCGACAGATCTTCAAATTTTCCAGACTAATAATGTTGGAGCCACCAGTGTTATTTTGTCAGCAAATCAAGTTCAAGTATTGCCTACCAACCAGGATGTCACGGCAATCATCCGGAGATACAATGACGTAACCGTCACACAAAAGACCCAAGCCGGGGCCGGGATGTTTACACATTATCAGGGAGCAGATATAGTCATCCGAATTGATCCTTAGGGCCTAACCTATACATGTTCGGAGGTTTACTTAATCATCGCTCCTTTTGGAAAATAATTAAAAGTCCAAATTAAGGAAAGTCATCGCTTACTTCACTTAAGTGAAGTGTGAGGGCTACCCAAAGTTATTTTCGACTTACAAAGCTTTTTAATCTATTCGACAAACCAAGATAATGTCAAAAGGGAAGCTTTTAATGGCGGAAGATTTTCGGCTTCAGGAAAGAAAAGAATAAGGAGTCGAAGTGTTACAGAAAAACCGTAGCCTACTAATAGGTGAAAGATTAAATTCAGTTCTTTTTATTCATTCGCTGACCCGGGGCATACGGCTTCGCCGATTTACTTCCTGCCACTTTCTTTGCGTGCCCTGGGGGAAGTGGCTTGTGCGAATGACCAATTGTGGTACTTGAGCAGGCTGTCGCCACCACCAATAAAATAATTCCTATAAGCGAGTATAATGATCTGTTCACACTTGTTTCCATTTACGTTTAATTTTGTGGTAGAAAGGTAACTTTGTTTTGATGAGTGAAATGTTGACATTATCAAACTTTCTTACACAGACCATTAATCATGGTAGAAGTGACTGGCCAATTGGTTGAGGGGGAGGGATGGTCCCTGTATTTGGGAAATAGGTTAAAAATAATGTTTAATAACGCCTTTCAATTCATCCGAAAATATTTTTTCGATAACGTTAGCACCGTGGCTTTTATACATTGAAATGGTGAACCTCTGGGAAAACCGAAATGTATGCATATTTTTGAGTGCTTACCCTTGCTTAAGGCAACTGTGGGTGACAAGAACAATTGATGAAAAACATAAGATATTTATTGATCCTGTTACCACCAGCGGCCATTATTTTCTAGCCTGCATTATGCAACCACAAAAGCTGTCTTACGCCGATGTGGTTTTTCGGTTAACTGATAGTATCATGAGAATTCTAAAACAGCAAAGCTATATATTACGCTTGCTCCGGGAGAGAAAAAATCTGTCACTACAATAGCAGGTACAAGGACTATTACCCAGTTGAAAATAAAACCTCAGCAAATTCCAGCTGAGCAAATGGAAAAAGCGCTTCGGTTAACAACCCTTTATATACATTGGGATGGCGACACAGATCCGGCTATATGACCGCCAGTGGGAGATTTCTTGGTTCCGCTCCCGGGTACAATCAATATCAAACTTACGCCATGGGTATGAATGATGACTGGATGTATTCCAATTGGTACATGCCTTTTGCCAATGGGGCGGAAATTTTAATTCACAACCATAACAAAGAAAGTATTACGCTTAATGTAGTAGTGATTTGATTTACAGTGTATTAGACCAATTTGTGGTGCCAAGATTTTCTTGGGTTGCTTGGTACCACAGGGGATTATGATATTTTGATTGATTTTGACTGTCCCGTCAAGTTCACGAAAATCCCGATATCTTTTAAGCTGTATAAGACATGCAGAAATTAGCTCATGAATGATTCAATAGTTTATTTTTATCATTTTGATTTCGACATTTTGATTCTATTCCGGATTTTTTAAGCAGTAAATCTGCCTGTTTTTCATTTGCAGCTTCAGACGACTAAAAATATTTCCTGTAAAAAAAAGTAAAAGTTTCTTACTAAGTAAAAGACTGAACAGTCCTCACTCAACCCCTCTTCTACCGAAGAGGGGTTTACTCCCTTCTCCTGAGGAGAAGGGCCGGGGATGAGGTGACAAACTAAGCCACTGCAATAACAATCTTTCCTTTCGCATGACCCTCTTCAAGGTAACGCATGGCCTCAGGGAGTTCATGCAGTTTGTATTCTCTGTCGAGCACGGATTTTATCGCGCCTGTTTCCAAAAGTTTTTTTAAGAATAGGATGTCTTCCTGGTTCATCTTCGCGTCCACGTGACATAATTTCTTTTTACTTCCAATCGACATAAACGATCCGAAAACCACAGCTTGAAACATCTGCCACCCGGCACCGCCCACCATCACATAAATTCCTTCCGGATTTAACACCTTTTTGTAAGCGGAAATCGGATGATAACCATTAACAGCGATGATGAGATTATAACTCTTTGTGTTTTTTGTGAAGTCATCCTTTGTATAATCAATTACATGATCGGCCCCAAGCGAACGCACCATATCAATTTTTGAAGAACTGCAAACTGCTGTTACTTCTGCACCAAAATATTTCGCAAGCTGAACTGCAAACGTACCCACACCTCCGGAAGCTCCATTGATCAATACTTTCTGACCTTTTCTTATCCGGCCCTTATCACGCAACGCCTGAAGTGCAGTTATACCGGCAAGCGATACAGCAGAAGCTTCTTTGAACGACACGTTGGCTGGCTTATGAGCGAGTGAATCTTCTTTCACGCTCACATATTCTGCAAAGCCTCCAAACCCGCTACTAAACGTGGGACCAAAAACTTCATCACCAGCTTTGAAGTAAGTGACCTCACTACCAACAGCTTCTACAACACCTGCAACATCGCCACCAAGTGTGCGAAAACCGGGTTTGAATAAACCAAACATCACACGCACCAAAAACGGTGATGCCCTCATGAGATGCCAGTCAGCCGCGTTCAGCGCTACAGCATGTACTTTTACAAGAACTTCTTTTCTTTTCGGAGTTGGCCTTTCAACCGTTGCAAGTTGCAACACATCAGGTGAGCCATATTGGTATTGTACGATTGCTTTCATTCAATTAGATATTAGTAGTGAGACATTAGTAGTAAAGTAGTGTGTGTGGATGAAATGTGGGAGTGTTGGAAGTACGCCAGGTCTGTTGGATATTCCCATCTTATTACGTGATCATGTATGTTAGCCATGTTGGAAGGCTGCACTGGGTGAAACCTTCACACCTTTTATTAAGATCCATAACAAAAAGGAAAACTCTGCAATCCCTGAGATTACTGAACCAGGATAAGTAATAAAATAGTATTCAGGAATGAAGATCAACACTGCAAATTCAATCAGGTAGGCGAAGCATGCGAGCATCAAAAGAGCACCAAAAATTCGTGGAAGCATATTTGATTTATAAGCCAGGTAGCCCAATGGAAAAAGCCACAAACCCCAAAAGATCAATGCTACGCGAATCGTCAAGTCGTGCAGCTTCAGAAACAATGTGATATTTGCATGTAGCTGTTCAGTTGTGAAAGCTTCTGTATAATTTCCTGATTCCAATATTTCCAATACAGCCAGGTAATTGACAAAGCTGATAAATGCCAGCGGTACAGCCACCACCACAAACGCCACCAAGAGATGCGCCTGCATTTTGTTGACATGCTTGAATAAGTGGCATAAAAAAATAGCCAGTATCACAAAAGTGGTTTGACAGATCAGTTCGCTAACAATGCCAACCGGAAAAGAAATCCTGAAGCCCTAATGTTATGAATTGTTTCCGCTGTATTGTTTTCCACAATCATTTTAGAAGGGATGTACATAAGGCCAATCATGCCCGATATGGCAAGGATCAAGTATAGTATGCCGGCAGCGTGTGCCAGCTTTTTAGTTGGGCTCATAGTTTAAAGTATTTAGAAAATGTTTTCATGAATTTGTTAAAGGCGCTATTGCTTTTAATCGCTGCTCTTTTTGGCTTTTTCGGCAATCTCTTGCGTGATTTTTTGTCCGCGACTACTTACCGCAGCAACATTGAAAAACCCTGCTATATTTTTTCTGGAATTTTTATCAATGTTCTGAAGATTAGTAGTTGAATTCGCGAGGGGCATCGCAAATAATTCAGCGAATCCTCCGGGTCTGCTAATCTGAAAATAAACCCCGAATAAGAACTCGTATGCTGCCCGATCTATTGAATGTATTTCAACATACAGGGAGTCCCCGACAAGATAAGGAGGCAGAAATTCATTTTTCTTGTCAGGATTTTCATCAAGTGGATTTACAAAATCTTTTCGGATGGGAATAATAAATTGTTGTCCATCCACTGATTGCCCAGGCGTGAAGCCCGCATCATAGGTCATGTTCAACTCGCCAGGTTTGCCAAGGTATACTCCGTTCTTCCACGCTTTGATCCAGTAGGTATCTCCAACGCCTTCAGGTTCTAAAGCTTTGAATTGGGCGGTGTAATGATCCTGGTTGATGATGAGAGTTTTTCGATTGAATTGAAACTCGATTGAATCAATCGCGGGAACTCTTCCCAGTCGGGAGTAAGCTTCATAGGTTTCGCCCTCTACTGTTACGGTAAGCCTATACGCATGACCAACAACGCCTAAAGGTTCATTGACAGGGTCCCAGTAATACGATGTCTCACCCTCCTGAAAATTGTAAATAGTGCCGTTGTTAAGATCTTCGATAGTTGCTGAAGCTCCATCAATCTTTGTGGGATTGGCATTCTCAAAGTAAGGTTGTGAACGCGTAATCCGTATCTCCTGCCTTTCCGGTTTTTGGTTTACCCAGGCATCCACTACCACAATTTGTTCAGCAGAATTTAATTCAGGGTGAATAGTCGTTTCACATCCGGCCATAGCGAGGGCAAGTATGATAAGGTATCTGATATTTTTCATTGTAATTATGTTTAGAATTTAAAGTTGTAAGAAACTGCAGGCACAATAGTTCCAATCATGGAAAGCTGAGTCGCTGACGTAGTAACAGGTTGATTGGCTGGTTGCCTGTCGCGCCCCTGTGAAAAGTAAATGCTGAAAGGATTTTGTCTTGCATACACGTTGTAGAACGACACTACGAGATAGTCTTCGCCCCTGCGTGATTTCTTGCCTCTCCAGATATTGTTGAACGTTGCAGAAAGATCCAACCGATGGTAATCGGGAATTCTATAATTATTGCGTGAGCTTCCGCTGATATAGGGAATTGCATAACCCTGTATGGTGATCCGGTCTGTTGGAAACGTAGTAGGTGTGCCTGAAATGTAAGAGAAGTTTGCTGACAAAGAGATTTTCTTATTGATGTCATAGAATGCCGCCACCTTCACGTTGTGACGTTGATCGTAACGGGTGGGATACCAGTTTCCCACTCGATTCTCGCGGTCTGTACCGTAATTGATGCCATCAACTTTTAACTCAGATCTTCCCAACGTATAGCTAACCCATCCGGTAACTTTTCCTGTATTCTTTTTTGCGTAGAGCTCCACGCCATATGCGCGTCCATCGCCTGACAGCAATTGTGACTCAAGAAATTGATTGATGAAGAGATCAGCGCCATCGATGTAATCAATTTGATTTTTATTCCACTTGTAGTAGGTTTCCACTGAAGTCTCGTACGCGTTGGATTTAAAATTCTTGAACAAGCCCAGGGCAACCTGATTGCCTTGCTGAGGTTTTATATTATTGGTTGATGCCTGCCAGATATCGATAGGTGTTGATGCAGTAGTGTTCGAGATCAGGTGAATGTATTGATTCATGCGGGTGTAACTACCCTTTACAGATGCTGAGTTTGTTAATTGATAACGGAAGGAAGCACGTGGCTCCAGATTGCCATAATTCGAAATCGTTTCCCATTCACTTTTTTCAGATGTTGCCCGTAAAGGTTTCATTACACCGGCAGTAGTATCACCGTAATGGAAGACGGTTCCTCCCAGATAATGAAAACTGCTAAAACGCAGACCATACTGTACAGAAAATTTTTCACTGATGCGTTGACTGTTTGCCAGGTAAAGAGATGCCTCGATAGCTTTACGCTCATCCAGGCTGATGTCTGTATTTACGCCATCACTTACTGACAGCGCATTGGCAGGATCAAACCTGTAGAGAATCGCTTCACCACCAAACGTTACTTCGTTGTTTGTGTTGGCAAACCACGTGTACTCAGGTTTGAAGTTGTAGGTACGAATCGCTGACTTCCAGTCGTACTTATCCAGGTTACTTTCTCCAATTTGAAAACCGTAGTCGTAGGTGCTGTGAAATAATGTGTAGTTGGAAAATAATTTATTTCCATACAAATGGTTCCATCGGAAGGTAGCGGTTCTGTTTCCCCAGTTAAATCCCTGAAATCTGTCGAACTTAAAAACGTCACGACCGAGATAACCTGCAAAGTAAATTCTGTTTTTTTCATTGATGTTGAAATTTGTTTTTGCAGTGAGGTCATAAAAATAAAGCTTGGTACCATCAGAAAGTGCATCGGTAAATGCTTTTGCGAGCACATCGGCATAAGAACGTCTTGCCGCAATTATGAACGATGATTTTTCTTTCTTGATAGGTCCTTCGATTGCCAAACGGCTGAAGATCGTTCCGATACCTCCGTTAACGTGATACTTTTTCGCATTTCCTTCCTTCATGCGGATGTCAAGTATGGAAGAAAGGCGACCTCCGTATTGCGCCGGGATTCCGCCTTTATACAGTTTCACATCTTTAACGGCATCTGGATTGAACACAGAAAAGAATCCAAATAAGTGCGAAGATTGATAAACAGGGGCTTCATCGAGGAGCACCAGGTTTTGCCCTACGGTTCCACCTCTGACGTTGAAACCGGAAGCACCTTCACCGACAGTCGTCACTCCCGGAAGTAATTGAATACTTTTGATGATATCGACCTCGCCCGCAAATGCCGGAAGTTTTTCTATGGATTTGATGTCAATCTCATTGGTGCTCATCTCAACACTTTTTAGTCTTTCATCTAATGCTTTGCTGGTGATCACAACTTCTTTCAACATTTCTTCGCGCATACTTAATTCGATATCAAGCCTGGCATCTTGCGTAAGGCTTACTTCGTGCACTGCAGTTTGAAATCCGAGATAGTGATATTCAACGCTATAGCTACCTGCTGGCAGTGTGAGTGAATAAAATCCATATACGTTGGAGGTTGTTCCGCCAGCAACTTCTTTGATGAAGACAGTCGCTCCGATTAACGCTTCACCATTGCTTGCATCTTTGATGTAACCGCTAATGGTAATTTTGTTCTGGCTAAGGCAAGGCGTGGCCAGGAGGAAGCAAATTGCTCCCAGTAAAATTGATTTCATATGGTAGTTTGTTGTGCTGTTTAGATTATCTCATGACGTGCATCCTGATATGGTTATCACGATACAGAACTTTGTTGTGGCCATTTGTATACTACATTTTTTTCGAGTTCCGATTTTAAGATTAGAAATCGGGTGTTGTACTCAATTCAATCCTGGCGTCCCCGGATGATTTGAAAGAAACAAATTTGAACCTGGTGTCAGTACCTGTCACCACGCAGCCATCCTGAATATCCAAAGTTAATGAATCGGATTTCATATTGCTGAGATGAATGTGCGTGTCTCTCAATGATGTTATTGCTTTTAACTCAGGCGTTGTGATCCTCACTCTAATGTTTCCCAGAGCACCTGTAGATTGAATCGTATCCACCGAAAAATAAAGTGTCTTATTCTCCGCATGGATTCGTGGCTTCAATACGCTGCTGTCATTATTGGCAATTTCCAATTTGTACGCCGGCCCATGCTTGATCGTAACAGACCAGTTGGCGGAAAAGTCAACACGTTCAAATTTCTCTACGGATAACGGCTTGAAACCTTCCAATGCTGTTCGGGTAGTAAACGACGTCTCTATGTCATCGCGAATAATGATCATACTACTGATAAGTAAGACTGTTACCAACCCGAAGGCTGTTATCAATATCTTTTTACTTGTTTTTTTCATCTGTATAAATTAGAAATTAGTCATGAGTATTGAGTATTGAGACGGTGTGGGTTTGGGTAGGGTGTGTGGTGTTATACTATTTCTTCATTCTTCTGCAAGTGTTCAGCCTTGCCTGACAATGTGTATTTCATGTGTTGACAATTTTAGGTTAGCCTGTCACATGTAATGCCATGCTGATTATGGTGCCTTTGTGGTTGCTTTTTTGATGAGCATTTCATGATTTGATTTTCTCCTCATCAGAAAGGTTTTGCTTACTGGCAACATACTTTTCATAGTACTTATCGATGTCTTCCAGCGTCAGGTTCAACAGATCCATCGCTTTGAAAAAACGCGGAAGTTCATTCGTTATAAAATTTTCTTTTCGAAGTGCTTTTGTTTTTTGAAAGCCATCTTCCGATACAAAATATCCAATGCCTCGTTTATTGAATATGATGCCTTTCTCCTGCAGATATGTGAATGTTCGCATGACGGTATTGGGATTAACTTCTATTTCAACTGCTACTTCTCTAACTGATGGAATACGATCTAATGCCTTCCATTTTTTTAGAAGGATGTTCTCGCAGAAACTGTCCGCTATCTGGAGATAGATTGCCTGGTCATCTCTGAACTCCATCCTAGCGCTCATTTTCTTTTAGTCCCAGGTAGGTGATCACCCAACATAGCGGAGCAAAGGCCCACCAAAATAACCAGGTGACCAATCGCCATACAGGATGCACCGAAATTTCCTGTAACACCTCGCACTCTCCCGCGGAACTACATTCGTGTTCCATAAGGAATGACTCTTGCATGATGAAGTACCCAAGAATGGCACTCACCAAAGTAAAGATCACCAAAGTGAAAAGTGTTTTCGGAAGAACATATTCACGAAAGTGTACGGCCCCCACCATAAAAACCCCCTGCAATACAAAGTAGTATCGTATGGTGTTGAGTGAATAGTTACCGAATGGATCAAACGTTGTGAAGGTTACGTTTGGGAATATTAAATGCCCGACAGCATTGGCAGCGTATGTATAGAGCGTAAAGATCACCGTGAATAATATGGTCCATCCAATCGATGTGAGTAACCACATGCTAAAAAACTTTTCAAAGGTAGAGACCGGAAGTGTAAGGTAATGTTGTCGCTTAAGCGGATTGCTGAGATCGTTGAACGAAAGACTGCTCAATACAAATCCACCCAGCATGAACGACCCGAGAAAATTTTGATCGTGGTCAAACCTCGCTTTCCCTGACGTAATGATATCCAACAAAAAACCCACTAAGAAAAGCAGTCCAAATGCGATCACCAGTGTCATAACAATGGCCTGCTTGCTTTTGAATAACTCTAATTTCAACAGTAAAGAAAATCGGGATCGCTCAAAGTAATTATTCACTTTCATTACTCAGCCTTTAAAAATTTTAGTGATTTTCTCTCTTTTGCTCACAACAGCATTGAAAAGTATTTCGAGGTTCATGTTTGTTTCTTCCTGCGATGTATTTTCTTTCACTACCGTATAACCAGTTAGTGTTGATTCTGAATAAACAACCTCTTCAGAATTTGTAAGTATCTTTTGTTTTCCGATGGTCAGCTTTTTAGTCACCTGCTCGTAGTTCTCGAAGAAGATGATTTCACCTTCGTCCATGATAATGATTGGGTCGATGAGGTTTTCAATATCGCGGGCTTGATGCGTAGAGATAATGAAACTTCTGGTCTCATCAATAGCGCTGGCCACCAGTTTTCGAAATACACTTTTTGAAGGTATATCCATGCCGTTGGTAGGTTCGTCAAGGATCATCAATCTGCAATTTGTGGCTAATCCAAATGACAGCAGAAAATTTTTCTTCTGACCATACGATAAGGCAGCGAGTTTTTGTTTTTTCCGCAGGTTAAATTCGCTGAGGTACTCTTCGAATAAAATGGAATTGAACCGCGGATAGAACGGGCTGTAGAGGCGAACGTAATTACCAATAGTTAATTCAGGAAGATGAAATTCTTCTGACACCAGGTAGATCTCTCTCAAAAATTGTGGGTAACGATCCCGAGGATTAAATCCCAGTACGTCAACAGATCCATTTTCCGGAAACAGAAGCCCGGAGATTAATTTCAGGAAGGTTGATTTTCCAGCACCATTTTTCCCAAGTAATCCATAGATATGCCCGGGCCGTAAAGTAAAACTAAGGTGGTCGAACAACTTGTCGCCCCCGCTGTAACTGAATGAAAGATTATCGATCTGTATCATCTGTCCGAGTGTATTACCAAACTAATACACTACAATAGTACGGCAATTTTTTAAATGTGGATGAAATCCGTATGAAATATTTTTTAAATATCTGAATATCAGAAACTTAAATTTTACAAATTGGAATTTAACAAGCTTGTCTATCCTTGACTAAATTAAAAAAGGAAAGACAAATGACAAACTAATAAATGATTGGTTTCGCGGACTTGTAGGGCAGGTAACGACTAGAATAAAGCTATGGACCAGATGACAACCTTATATTCTCGGAGTGTTCTGATCTTGGTTATCATAGACTATTCCTAAACCGTTTTACATTCGATTTTATCATATTTAGCATGCCTGTATTCCTAAAGTATAGTGTGCTGATATCAAAAAAATCATTAGGAATATTCTGTCTTTCAAATTTCATTTATAGACTCTCTTATTGTTTCCATTGTAATGAACATTCTGCCACTTTCCAAAGGAACAAAACCGAAGCTTTTATAGAATTCCGCTGCATTTTTATTGATGGGATCGGTAACAACTGCACATGAACCAATAGTAGACGTGGCATTATAAGCTCGATTCAATGCATCAGCTAACAATAAATCTCCTAGCCCTTGCCCCTTGAACCGCGTATCTCTTGCCAATCTTCCTAATAGTGTAACTGGAAGGTTTCCATAGGGCATCTTTTTTTGTAGTTCTTCAGGAATTATACTACGGTCTATACTATCAGCAGATAATGTATAATATCCTTTGACAATCCCCATGTCGCCTTCAAGAATAAAACAGGCAGCTAACTTTCGTTTAACATCTTGGCCTGCTTGTTTTTTAAGGTAATTCTCCAATGTTGGTTCTTCACAATTGAAAGAGCTTTTTTTATGCGACGAGTTAAGCGCAACGGTGTGAAGCATTTATTTTTTTCTCTTGAGTTCACTGTGCTTCTTCATAGCCGTTCTTAGTTTTGCATTTGGTGCCGGTGGATTTAGGATTGCATTAAAAAAGAGCTTGCGATCATTTTCAGATGCCAACCAGTTATTGTGCTTGTCCATGATGGCTTCAGCTTTCTCGGAAGCAGCACTAATCAAAAAATCAGTAAGCGACCTAAAACCACCAATTTCCTGTACTTGCTCAAAATAATCCTTTTTCTCTTGTGGGATGCGTAGGTCGAGTCTAGTCATTTCCTGGGTATGCATATGTTTATCATTAAATCTTATGCAAATAACGGAAAAATGCTGTACAAGTTCCATTTTTTGTGGAAAAATGCTGTACATGATTGCAATGGCTAAAACAGTAGTGTCTAAGTCCTCACAAATAGGTTTTAGCTTAGGGATGTTTAAAAATGTTTGAAAATACATATTTACAGCAGCCACATTATGTGAACGAACTGTTAGATGATTGAATGCCCATTAGATATTTTAAGGTTCTTCCTGATATAGCGATGCGCTTTACTAATGTGGCCATCAAGTGACCTCTTATTTGGAAATGGTCCCTTTTCACATTCAGTGCACCAATGTTCAACCACTTTCTCTTTATCGGTCCTTACCGGTCAGCATCGATGTTCCATCGTGCAGGATCCCACTTACGTTGCGTTGAAATTTCTGTTCGCTGACAATCAGCGCTGATGCGCATGTAGATTGGCAGCATGCTCTTGGTGTACTTCTTTGGTTTCTTGAAGTAGAAGAGCAGATTGAAGCTGTTGTTCATAACAAAATGATTAGCGTTTATAAATGTATGAGCGCAGTCATCGATTTTCAAGATGTTCAATGCTTGAACCACTTGAATTTCAATTTGTTATGAGAAATCTGGTGAGTACTTTTTTCAAAATCGATGACTCACCAGTTAGCTCACCTAAAATTTGATTTTAGATGAATATTTTGGCAAGTCCTAAAAAGCAAAAAGCCTGAAATCATACGATTTGCAGGCTTTTTTAACTTTTGATATTGTATTCCGCAGAGGAGGAGGGATTCGAACCCCCGGAACCTTACGGTTCAACGGTTTTCAAGACCGCCGCATTCGACCGCTCTGCCACTCCTCTGTACGCTTGCGGTACATTTTGAGGGTGCAAATGTATACGTTTATCGCTTTTCCCCAAAACCAGGATCACAACTTTCTACTTTTGTTCCTCCGCATAGTCTACAAAAACCTTCTTGATCTCCCGATCCTCAATCCTCGATGCACTCTTCGCATACGCATCCAGCTCAAGCAGTACAATACGCTGGTCATTCAATGCAGTATGGAATTTTTCAATATCCTTCTCAAACTCAGGCGCCCTGCGTGTTACTTTTAACGCATATTTCCTGGCAAATTCATCTCCTAAAGCCTGCATTTTATTGCGGATATCAATACCAATCTTGATTTGCTCCAGAATACCCTCCTTTGAACGTCCGATAACCTCAGTTGCTTCAAGCGTTCCAAAAGTAAGTACCGTCGTGCCTCCTACACCGGCTACGACCTTTGCATCCCGTGTATCGGTGATGATCGCCGGCGTAAAACCGGTAACAGCACCCAGCGATGCATTCACAATTGACCTATTCTTTTTACCCTTCTTCGCCTTTTTGTAATCGTTATTAAGTGTCTTCTGGTTGGCATCTAGTTGCTGGATGAGAATCATTGCCTCTGCCAGGTTTGTCCGGTATTTTTGAAACTGAAGTGCATCTTTCTTGATTAGGTTTTCTGTATCCGCTACTCTGATCTTTACTCTCCGCTGTGTTCGGTTATTCGACTTGTCAAGTGCATAGAAAATCAATTCGGTAGTAACCGCTGTCTGGGTATCATCAACAAAATCGTAACCCGGCATCCAGGTAAATTCATATTGCAGTTGCGTGTTTTCTTTTAAAGATGATTCGGGTATTCTGTTATCGGTGGTGATAAATCCGAAGTTGCGTACATTATCGTCACCGTTGGGATCGGAAACATACAACTTCAAATTAAGGGTTTCATCCTCCTTAATCGTAAACAGCGTGTCTCCCGGTACAACCAAAATCTCGGGCGGAAGATCCTGCTGAGTTTGGGCGATCCTTAATTTCCCCACTTTTTCGGCTTTATCGGGTTGATCTTGAACAATAAATTCAATGGTCACTGGATTATTCCTGAGCGATGCAAACTGAAGCCGCGAAGGGTTCCACGTAAATTGTCCCTGCGATGAAAGTGCAGACCCCTCGGGCATTTGAGATAAAATAGACTTGAACACGACAGGATCTCCATCAAGATCATATACAAATTCATTTTGAATCTGATATGTATTTTGGTTGGATTGTCGAACATAAAAAATCGGCAACTCCTCCACTACTGGCGGACGGTTAACATGCCTGATCGTAAAAGTCACTTCCTGTCGTTCCCTTTTTCCTTCGGGTAATTGCAACTCAAATATGAGCGTGATGTCCTTCGTTTTTTCTACCCGATCAACGAGATCAAAGGAAGGAGTCCATCGGAAGAATCCCAGGGAGTCAAAGTCTATCTTTAAATCATGAGCGCCGACCAATGAAAAACTGACGGGTGGAGCATGCGAAGTTTTGACCGTAAACGTTAGCTGCTGACCTTCGTTTAAAATATTCCACCCTAGTGAATCTGGAAAAATAAAGGAAGTTCCGCTTTGACAAAATACAGTAACTGAAAAAAGGACAATTGATGAGGTCAGAATAAAACGTTTCACATTTTCAGATTTAGAACGGACTGCAAATTTAGTAAGTTAGACAGGTAATGATATGGCACACGACAAAAAGAAACCAGTAGAGACAAATTTTTTCCAGGATGTGTACGATGTGGTTGCCCTGATCCCAAAAGGAAGAGTGACAAGTTATGGTGCAATCGCACACTACCTGGGAACCAAATCAGGCGCACGAATGGTAGGATGGGCTATGAACAATTGCCCGAAAGGTGTTCCTGCGCATCGCGTGGTAAATCGTGCAGGCTTTACTCACCGGCAAACATCATTTCAAAACACCGCTGACCATGCAAAGCCGACTGGAGAAAGAAGCCGTAAAAGTCGTCAACGACAAAATCCAATGCTTCACCGAAATATTCTGGGATCCCGCGAAAGAACTCTCGTTGAAATGAAACCATAAAGAGAAAACCATCTCCCAAAACAAGACATCCCTAAAGACCAACCATTAAAAAAGACCAATTACACGGGTTTTCTCGTATGGCATGTGTTTAGCAACTGGCCTGTGCAAACAACGACCTATGAAACCTCTCGTCACAGTTGTAGTTGCATTGTATCTGAGTTTACCAGCTTGGGCAACTTCTCTGGATGATAGTTTAATCAAAAGTCAGGCGAAGGACGACAACGTTTTTGTTCTCAAATCGGGTAAAAATCTTGTGGGCGCAAATGTTGAAATCTATGCCTCCAACGGTAACCTGGTTACTTCGCAGCAACTTCATAAAAAAAGGATGATAATAGATTTCAAACCGGTTAGGAAGGATACATATACCATTCGGGTTGTAAAAGGGAAGTCAATACAATTATTCGAATTCATAAAACGATAATTACCTGAACGTGTAGTCGTCAGTGAAAATATAGTGGGGTTGGTTTTTTAATCAGGATAGGTCACTCTTACGGGTGGCCTTTTCCTTTTTACAGGAAGCAAAAAAATAAACTGATCAGGCTACAGCAGGCTGCTGTGGTTTTGAGATAGTCCACAGTCCAAGAAATGTAATGATCCCGTTTACAATTAAGATTTCAATTCCGAAAACATAGCCTCCCAACCAGTTAACAGAGTTCGCACTCAAGATATAAGACAGCACTGGCGAAACAATACATATTACTGGAACCAGCTTGTCGTTTACAACACGTCGGGTAAGAATACCGAAAGAGAACAGACCAAGAAGTGGTCCGTAGGTATACCCCGCCACATTGAGCACAGCGTCGATGACAGATCGTTCATTGATTTCTTTAAAAATAACGATGATGATTAAGAAGAGTATTGAAAAACTCACGTGCACAATCGACTTCTGCCGTTTGCGTTGAGGTTCAGGTTTATCTTTAAAATTCAGAAAGTCAATGCAAAAAGAAGTTGTTAACCCAGCAAGCGCAGAGTCTGCGCTTGCGTAAGAGGAAGCTGTTATCCCCAGTAAAAAGAAAATCCCTACAGCAAGTCCCAACTCGTTAAATGCAAGTCTTGGGAACAACTCATCCGATACCGCAGGTATTGCAAGATTGAAGCTTGTACTATACAGATATAAAAGTGCCCCCAATGTGAGGAAGAGTAAATTGACTGCTACCAGTATCAAACTGAACCAGAACATATTTTTCTGAGCATCGCCAAGTGTTTTACAGGTCAGGTTTTTTTGCATAATCTCCTGATCCATTCCAGTCATCGTAATAGCAATAAAGGCTCCCCCTAAAAATTGTTTCCAGAAAAATATCGGCGCGTTTAGATCATCGAAATAAAAAATCTTTGAATATGTACTTGAGCTTACTGCCGTAATCATATCGGGCAGCGACATTCCCAATTTGTTCGTGATTTGCCAAACCGCTATACATACTGCCGATATCAGGAAAAAAGTTTGGAAAGTGTCCGTCCATACAATGGTCTTGATCCCTCCCTTAAAAGTATAGATCCAGATCAAAAGGATAGTCGTTGCTACGGTAACAATGAAGGGTACATTCCACGCATCAAACAGAAACAGTTGTAATACGGTTGCTGCCAGATAAAGCCGGAGCGAGGAACCAATCGTACGGGAGACCATGAAAAAAAATGCACCGGTCTTATACGACCAGAAACTAAAGCGCTGCTCCAGGAAAGTGTAAATTGAAACCAGGTTAAGCCTGTAGTATAGCGGAAGTAACACGCCAATGATCACCCAATAGCCAACCAGATAACCTAATACAATCTGAAAATATCCGAATCCGATTTTGCCAACGTTGCCCGGTACTGAAATAAAAGTAACGCCTGAAAGTGAGGCGCCAATCATACCAAAGGCAACCAGGTACCAGGGAGATTGACGGTTGCCTGTAAAAAAAGTATTTGTATCAGCCCCTTTTGAGGTTAAGATGGAAATCAGAATCATGACTCCAAAATAAACTACCAATATAGAAACTACCAGAAATGGTGTCATATCGCGTAAATTAGCCAGCAAAGAATCAGTAAATCGCTTAAAATCCAAATTGAAGCGCTTTTGATTGTAGCCTCAAAGATGAAAATGCGTTAACTTTGCCTTTTAATAATTTCCGAAGTTATGAAACACGGTTATCAGGAAGAAGTGTTGGTAGATGTTATGGAGGCGGTGGAAACAACTGACTTGATGGATCTTATTGTCTTCAATGACGACGTCAATACCTTCGAGCATGTTATCGCTACGCTTATTCGCGTTTGTGAACACACACCCGAACAAGCAGAACAATGTACATTACTAATCCATCACAAGGGAAAATGCACGGTTAAAAATGGAACGTTTAATTTTCTTCGGCCGATGCGTGAGTCGATTTGTGAAGCCGGCATTGATGCCAGGATTATGTAAACCGTAAACTTTGGCCCCGCGTTGGACTATCCATCAAAACTTATTGAAAATGCTGTAAACCAGATTGCCAAACTCCCAGGCATCGGTAAGAAAACAGCTTTGCGGCTCGCACTGCATCTGATCAGAGATATTCCGGAAAACACGATCGCGTTAACTGATGCCCTTAATGATCTGCGATCGAAAATTAAATTTTGTTCTTCCTGTCATAATATTTCTGATCACGACGTCTGTTCAATTTGTACCAGCATAAAGCGTGATCGGGCGATTCTTTGTATCGTGGAAGATGCCAAAGATGTAATGGCCATTGAAAATACAGCACAGTTCACCGGACTTTATCATGTACTTGGCGGTGTCATTTCTCCCATGAATGGCATTGGCCCGGCTGATTTGAAAATTGAATCTCTAGTAAATCGTCTAAGCCATCAATCGGAAGTAAAAGAGGTTATTCTTGCACTGAGTCCTACTATGGAAGGAGACACTACTGCCTTTTACATCAACAAACGGATTAAAGATCTGTCGCTTAAAATCAGTGTTATCGCGCGTGGCGTACCTGTAGGTGGAGATTTGGAGTACGCCGATGAAATTACACTCGGAAGAAGTATACTCGGGAGAACACTCTTCAGCTAACCTATCAGCCTACCTTTCGTTAGTAAACGAAGGCGTTAATTTTTACATTTTTACAGCGAAGTCTTTCAATATCTTCCAACTTCCAATATAAATTATTTTCTTTGCGCGCGATCTTAACTACTGCTATGAACAAACTTTCAAATCGAATCGAAGCCATACAAGAATCTGCTACGCTGGCGATGGCCGCAAAAGCGAGAGAGTTTAAAACCAGAGGCATCGATGTAATAGGGTTAAGCCTTGGCGAACCTGATTTCAAAACACCTCAGCATATTTGTGAAGCAGCAAAGAAGGCGATAGATGAAGGGAAGTATTTTGCGTATCCTCCGGTAGCAGGTTATCTTGATTTACGTGAAGCACTGGCAGCAAAGTATCAGAAAGAAAACAACGTACCCTATAAAGCTGAAAATTTTGTAGTCTCGAATGGCGCAAAACAATCCATTGCTAATGCGATGCTGGCACTCCTTAATCCGGGCGATGAAGTGATTGTTTTTTCTCCGTACTGGGTAAGTTACGATGCACTCGTCAGGCTAACGGAAGCAACACCGGTTATTTTGAATGGTGGTATCGAGAATGATTTCAAAGTAACGTCCGCACAACTGGAAGCTGCCATAACTCTGAAAACCAAAGCGATTATTTTTTCCTCACCGTGCAATCCTACCGGATCAGTGTTCTCCAGAAAAGAACTTCAGGATATTGCCACCATAGTTCTAAAGCATCCTGACCTCTTAGTTATTGCTGATGAGATTTATGAACATATTAATTTCACCGGTGAACAAGTAAGCATCGCCTCATTTCCCGGAATGTTTGATCGCACAATTACTGTAAATGGTTTTGCTAAAGGCTTTGCAATGACAGGCTGGAGAGTTGGATACATTGCAGCACCGAAGTGGATTGCGGATGGCTGTAACAAAGTACAAGGTCAGATTACGTCAGCGAATTGTTCAATAGCACAACGTGCAGCACTCGCAGCTATCACCAGCGATATCGGCCCGACTATTCAAATGGTTGAAGAATACAAGAAACGTCGTGAAATTGTGTATAATCTGCTGAAAGAAATTCCAGGTATAAAAACCAACATGCCTGAAGGTGCTTTTTACTTCTTCCCGGATGTCAGCTCCTATTACGGCAAATCTGACGGAAACTTCACGATTAAGAACGGAGACGACTTCTGTTTTTACATGCTCGAAAAGGGACATGTTGCATTGGTTCCCGGTGGAGCTTTTGGCGATGACAACTGCATACGCCTTTCTTACGCTGCTTCTGAAAAAGATTTGAAGGAAGCACTAAAAAGAATTAAAGAAGCGCTGGCCGTTCTTAAGTAGCCCTTGCCACGTGTAGGGCACTCTTTGTGTGTCTTACTAGTGAATCTCAAACTGCTTTTCCAGCGGTGCTACCTTTTCGAGATCTTTCAGGATCTGCCGGTCTACTGGTGTTTCCTTGATAAAATTGTAGTTATCCCAAAAGGTTTTGTTGTAAGGATAATCCTGATACTGCAGGCCATAGTTTCTCATTTTTTCCGTCGACCCTATTCTTTTTGATGTGCCCGGTAGCACTTCATTTATGAGCAGATGTTGTTCTAACGCGGTCTCGAACTGTAGTTCGGTATTGATTTGATCATACCATTTTTCCTTTGAAACAACAGAGATGTAATTGAGGTACATCTTTCCATTGAAGCGTTTGAAATCAATCTTTTTATTATACGTCACATACTTGCTTACCATTTTCTTCTTCTTCTCATTGTTTTCGCCACCAACTTCGTGTTCAAGGTGAATAATTGAGTAGTCGGATTTATCTACATAAACCTTTAGAAAAAAACCCTTTTTGTTAGTGAGAACAAAAACTTCGTGTCCATTGTAATAGGAATCTTTTTCACGTTGGGTGTTAGCGATGATAGCTTTCGTATCAATTTGCCTGTATCGGATATTGTTATGAAGAAGCAGGTCTTCCAGCAAATTTTGTTGTCTGAAATAAGTAGTAAATCTGTTGTCATAACCGAGGCTCTTCCTCACTTCTATCAGCTTCACCCGTTCACGGAGTTTTGATTTATTTCGCGGCTCTGCGTAATTCTCGTCGAAGATCTCTACCGCTGCCTCTAATAGCGCAATCGAAGTGCCGCCGACTTTTTTTACATCGCGGTAAAACCCCTCGAGCATAAATGGTTCCATGGGGAAATTTTGTTCGATCCTTCCAAGGGCAATTTCCAAAATTTCCTCTCCGTTAAGCGAATCCAGCACTTCTACTTCATTTAACACTGTCGTGGATTTTTCCATGGGCAGTACTACGAGTTTATTTTCAAGTATCGACCATATAGGCGCTTCAAAGTTCAGATATCCCAGCATACTAATGACAAGGATCTCGTTTCTGAGCTCTGACGGAATATGGAAGTCGAACTCCCCCTGAAGATTTGTTATCGTTCCAATCGATTGACCCCTTATGCCCACCGAGGCGAAAGGCAGGGGTTCACTGGTCACATTGTCCTGGACTTTCGCAGAAATCGTGATTTTCTGAGCGTTTATGTGAAACGCGACAAAAAAGAATGAAATAGTTAGTAAAACCCTCATAACCATATGAATGGATTTCAAGATGGTTAAATGACCCCGTCTTTCAAACAGTTTGTAGGATATTCCCTTAAAACGAAGATTTACCGGCGTAAACCTTTCCTGATCGGTTTTGAATTTCATTCCGTAACTTTATTGTTCAACTTGTCAGGCTTGAAATTTATAGACGACATACCGGGAACATGGAAACGTGCATATCTATGGCTGTGTTTTTGGTACGCCATAAATTACGGGGTAGGAACATTTATAGAGTGGAGGCTTAAAACACCTCATACCTATGTTTTCTGGAATGCATTAAATCTCTATGAGGCACTGTGTATCCTGATCATCGTTATCTTCTTTTATTGTAACTGGCTTTTTAAATTCAGTGTCTACATTCAGGTTACAGGCCACCTCCTGGGTGTCATGACGCACTTTTTGATCATGGGCTCAATATCCCATTATCTGGAGAATCACAGAGAAGGATTCATTGGATGGGATATATGGCAAGACCACCTTGTCGGATTATTGCGCTGGGAGGGTCTCCATTTCCATGATCAATACATCATTACTGTAGGGGTTTACTATGTTATTCGCTACTTCCAGGGTTTGCAAAAACAGGAACAAGAAAAGAGTGAGCTCACGCTCAAGAACCGTGAGATGCAGATTTCCCTTCTGAAATCACAAATCAATCCTCACTTTTTATTCAATACACTCAATTCCATCAATACACTAATCGGATCAAGTAAAGAACAGGCCAGAAAGGTTATTACCCAACTGTCGGATATATTCCGATATGCCCTCGATTCGCATGGCGATCAAATGGTAAAACTCATTCATGAACTCGACTTTATTGATAATTATATAAGAATACAGCAGGTACGGTTCGGAGACAGGATGAAGTTTGTAAAACAGGTTGACTTTACCTGTCTGAGCGTAAAGATTCCACCCATGATTCTTCAACCCCTGGTAGAAAATTCTGTGAAGTATGGCATTGCACCAAAAGATGATGGCGGGACAATCATTCTTACAGTAAAACGTTTTAACGGCATGATCTTTTTCGAGGTCAAGGATGATGGCCTTGGGTCAAATGCAAAAAAAGTAATGGATGGCACTTCAAGTGGCGTGGGACTATCAAACACCGATCAGAGGCTTCGGAGTATATTCGGACCCGGATCTGGATTGAGAATAAGATCAAATGAATGGGGATACTCTGTTAGTTTCTTTATCCCCTTCGAAGAAGAAGCTGAAGCACAAAGACAAATAAAAATAGAAGATTTAAATAGCAAAGCTGTATGAACATAACCTGTGTAATCGTAGATGATGAAAAGTTAGCGCGTGATTTGTTACAAGAGTATCTACAACAAATGCCGAATATTCAGGTATTGGCTGAGTGCTCTAAAGGCAAAGATGCCGTTGAAACAATCGACAAGCTAAAACCCGATCTTGTTTTTCTTGATGTACAAATGCCGGGCATGAGTGGTTTTGATGTTCTGGATGACATCACACATGACCCATACGTTATCTTCTGCACTGCATATGATCAGTATGCTATCAAGGCATTCGAAAAAAACGCGGTTGATTACATCCTGAAACCGTTGGATCAAGAGCGCTTTAAACTCGGCGTAGAACGCGCCATCAACCGTATGAAGGTTGAGCAAAACAATGTCGGAGAGTTATTGCGCAACCTTAAGACAGAGAACAAAACGTCATACGACTCCCACATCTTCGTTCAAAAATCCGAGAAACTACTTAACCTTCCCGTAGATGAGATTGTTTACCTGGAGGCTTCGGGTGATTATACTATCCTTACCACGAAAGGAGATCAGTTTGTAAGCTCTTCCGGAATTGGAAAGCTGGAAGAAATTCTGAACCCGGAAACCTTCATACGCGTTCATCGCAGTACGATAATAAACATTAACAACCTCAAAGAAATTGAAAAGCATTTCAATGGAGGAATGGTGGTAAAAATGCTGAATGGAAAAAGTTTTCCCGTAAGCCGTACCTACGCGAAATTGATTCGTAAGAAAGTAGTATAAAATTTCCCAGGTAAAAACATTCTAAAAACGCCTTGACCTTCCTCGTGGATTAAGTTAAGGCGTTTAATTTGTTTACCCCTGAATGCATCAAAAGATTTTTACGGAGGGTAATTGAACCAGTTTATTAGTAAAGTGGAATCCGTTCGCCCTCAACGTAGCGGATCTCAACTTGTTTGCCGTGTAACAACAAGATTTCCGTTAGTTTTTTCTCAACAAACTGTTGAGCATCATCAACAAACTGGGCCTGTTCAGCATATCGTCTCGCATCCAAAGTAAAGGCATTCATTGCCTTCGACCGGTCGTCCATATTTACCCAATTCCAATATCCATTTTCATCCTCAAATTTTACACCTTGTAAGGATTCAATTGAAAGCAGCGTTGGCTTAGGCAGCGTTACCGTTGCTACATCATCATTGATCTCAATCGAAAATTTCTTGTTTAAATCAAATCCTGCTTTGGCTTCAAAAACTCCCGTGATTTTAATCTTTTTTGTGCTTCCCAATCGTGTATTGGTCCATTCGTACTGATGTTGAAAGCTTTGAGACAAGGTGGCCAATTCGAGGATGGGTGCCTGTTGTTGTAGTACAACTGTATTGTTTACGGTAATCTCAGGAGTAAATTGAAATGCCTTTGAAATATCACGACCTATTTGGCGGGCGCCCTCATAACTCCGTTCCGCTAAGTGTGAGGGAACAACAACGACAATCACATATGCTGTAATGCTCAATGTGATAAGTAGTATAATAATGAGGATCAATTTTCGATTTCCAAACATGCCGCTTTTAATATTACCCTCGAGGGGATTTTGAATCTATTTCTTAGGCAACGCAAATTTCATTCTAACCTTTACCCGATCGCGAAGCGATTCACTGTTACGTTTGGTCGGAGTCCATTTAGGTCCGGCTTTCACAATCCGAATAACTTCCTCCTCACATCCGAATCCAATCCCTTTTATCACTCTGAAGTCCGACAGTTGACCCGAAGTTTCAATGGTAAACTGAATCGTGACCTTGCCTTCCACATTGTTCTCGATTGCGGCTTCCGGATAGTGAAGATTTTTCTCAAGGTATTGTTTATACTCCTTCCTGCCACCAGCAGGCGTTGCCATTTCAAAAGTAGCGAAATCATTTTCGTCCAGCGCGCGCTCACTTCCATATCCCACGACAACTACTTCACTAAGTTGGGAGACGTCATGATTCAATTCAATATTTATCTGTTCTTCCGCTGTCACTGCAACTTCTGTACTCAAAAATCCAATAAAAGAAAATACAAGACTTGTATTCTGATCATTTACCGCAATCTGATAGTTGCCGTCGATATCTGTAACGGTCCCAATATTTGTTCCCTGGATCATGACATTCACCCCTGGAAGCTCAGCACCGTCCTCTGACTTTACCTGACCTTTCACAATTCGCGAATCCATTTTTATGCGATGTCCACCCGCGATCTCCGCAGACGGAGCCGCCACCAGTTTTTCGGCTGATTCAAGTTCTCGCCTGCTTGATCTTTCCGGCCCCTCTTTCTTTTTGGACGCTTGTCCCGCGGCTTCTGATTTGGCAAGTGAGCGATTATCGTCCACTCTTTGCTCTGCTATGTCAAGGAGTACGTCGGGTTCAACATCGGCTTGCACGGGACTTTCTGGTACTGACTCCGTTACGGGAACATCACTTTGTTGTACTGGTGCTTTTGCCCGACTCACTTCCGACGACTTTTGTTCTTCTTTTGCCAGACTCAATTGATTCTTGTAAACGTCCTGAACAGAATCTACAGCAACAGGGTCTCCCTCCTTTGTCTGATCAGGTGAAACCGGAGCGCTTTCCTTTTCAGTTAATGCCAGATCATCTTGTTCACGGGTTGTCAGCGTAACGATAAAATAAGTAGAAACTACTATGAATAATAACCCTGCAGCAATACGAGCGGGCCACACCCAAAGTGAAATCATTCGTCCCTCTTTCTGTTGTATCCGATTTTTAAGAGCGGCCTCGAGAAGTTTCATGTCTGCTGCCCTGTCGTTGTCGGAAATTTGTTCCGAACCTTCAATTGCGTCAGCGAGAAAAGGATCGCTCAGCGCCCTTTTTTCGAGGGCATGCATCTGCGAAGGTGTAAGCTCACCTTTAAGATATTTGTCAATATCATACTTAAAATCATCCATTTGCTTCCATGCAAATCTTCAGGTTGCGTTTCCCATTTTGTATGTAGCTCTTCACCTTATTATCATCGAACCCCGTTAATTGCACAATCTCCTTATAGCACTTTTGCTTTATGTAGAACAAGGATACACAGTGTTTCTGTTCCGCGGCCAGCTGATCAATGCAATACTCCAATTTAGTAATATTTGATTCCATTTCAGGCTCATCTTCCAGATGCAGCGTGCTGGCATTTTCCATAAGATGATCCGAAATCTGTTCGAAATTCTTTCCCTTTCTTGCGCGGAGGTACATAAAACAATGATTGCGCGACGTTACGTACAGCCAACTCTTAAAATGTGTCACTTCATGGTCACGCAGAGCAGTCACAAGCTTCTCAAAGATCTGCATTACCGCATCGCGGCTTTCCTCGCGGTCCTTCAAGTACTTCATGCAGACGCCGTAAACCAACGACATATAGCGCTGATACAATTCGCCGAGAATAGCCAAATCGCCTGATTCCTTATACTGTTGAATCAACTCATTGTCCGGCAACTGCTTATCTTTTCCTGCAAAAAGCATTTTTGAAAAATAATAAAAAAATATTAAGCCTTCGTATGGAATCGATGGAAAGAAAGCATCTCACGAGCAAACAAATTCAATTGCTATGAAAAATTCATTCTGGATTCTTGCCGCCATGCTTATGCTGTCATTCGGTTTTACTTCACCTCAAAACCGAATCATTACCGGTAAAGTTACCTCTGCTGATGATGGTATTGGTATCCCTGGAGTTAATATCCTCCTCAAAGGCACTTCTGCCGGAGTCGTATCAGATGCTCAGGGAAATTACAGTATAAACATTCCTTCACAAGGAGGAACCCTTGTCTTCTCTTTCATTGGCTATATCAGTAAAGAAGTAAAAGTTGGACCGGGGAGCACAATAAACGTTGCACTCAACGTCGATCAGACTTCACTCCAGGAGGTTGTGGTCTCAAAACCGATAGGTATCAGAGGAATGAGCTCCCTCAAAAAAGAGCATCACAACGCGCCTGCAGCGGGATACATGTCAGAAAATAGAGCATACGAACAAGAATACTATCAACCCCAATGGAATACTGAAGAATACGATGCCGTAAATGAAAACATTTTTCATGAAGCAACTAAAAATCCATTATCTACTTTTTCCATTGATGTCGACGCAGCATCGTACAGCAACATCCGTAGATTTATTAACAATGGTCAGCGTCCTCCTAAAGATGCAGTGAGAATAGAGGAGATGGTAAATTATTTCGACTACGATTATCCACAACCAAAAGGAGAAGATCCGTTTTCAGTGAACACAGAAATTTCATCTGCACCATGGAACAACAAACACAAACTGGTGCATATCGGATTGCAGGGTAAAAAGATTCCGACGGAAAATTTACCTCCTTCAAACCTGGTATTCCTGATTGATGTTTCTGGTTCAATGAATGACGCCAACAAATTACCATTGCTAAAAACATCTTTCAAAATGTTGACCGAACAACTTCGTCCGCAAGACCATGTTGCCATTGTTGTATATGCCGGCGCAGCGGGTGTTGTACTTGAACCGACTTCCGGAAGCGAAAAGAAAAGAATCATAGAAGCACTCGATCGTCTTGAAGCCGGAGGATCTACCGCAGGTGGTGCTGGCATAAAGCTGGCGTATGAAATTGCTAAACAACACTTCAAAAAAGACGGTAATAATCGCATAATCCTGGCGACAGACGGCGACTTTAACGTTGGCGAGTCCAGCAACGCAGCAATGGAAAGGTTGGTAGAAGAGAAAAGAAAAGACGGCGTATACCTTACGCTTCTTGGTTTTGGAATGGGCAATTACAAAGACTCTAAAATGGAGATACTAGCGAACAAGGGCAACGGAAACTACGCATACATCGACAACATTACCGAAGCACGCAAGGTACTGGTAAATGAATTTGGAGGAACACTTTTTACTATTGCAAAGGATGTCAAGCTGCAGATCGAATTCAACCCCGCCAAAGTAAAAGCTTACCGGTTGATTGGTTATGAAAACAGAATGTTAAAAAGTGAAGATTTTAACAACGACAAAAAAGATGCTGGTGAATTGGGGTCCGGCCATACCGTGACAGCGCTTTATGAAATAATTCCTGCCGGCGTAGAAAGTGATTTTGATAAAATTGACGAACTGAAGTATCAAAAAGCAAAGACCACTCCGGCTGCATCCAACTCGAAAGAACTTATGACGATCAAACTGCGGTATAAAAAACCCGATGGTGAAGTAAGCAAGCTAATTGTGCATCCACTGGTTGATTCCAATATAGCGATCGCCAAAATCTCGGATAACTTTCGGTGGTCTGCATCTGTAGCGGCATTCGGGATGATGCTGCGTGATTCGGAATACATCAGAAATTTTACATACGATCAAGTGGTTCAGCTGGCAGAGAATGCCAGGGGTGCTGACAAGGAAGGATACCGTATAGAATTTCTGAATATGGTAAAATCCTTTGGCGCTGTCGCCAGCCGGTAATACCGATACCGTTTCGTCAAAGCCTTTCCAAAGTAGATTTTGGGAAGGCTTTTGTTTTGTGAGTTGTTTTAGTAGTATTCAAAGCAGTACTTTGGAAATTATTCCAGCTGCATGATTAAAGTTAGTGCTGTCATTATTACCTATAACGAAGAAAAAAGTATTGCCCGCTGCCTTCGTTCGTTAAAGACAGTTGCTGATGAAATTATTGTTGTTGATTCTTTTTCCAGCGACAACACAAAAGCGATATGCTTAGAGGAAGGAGCAAAATTTACAGAGCATGTTTTCGAAGGACATATTCAGCAAAAGAATGTCGCTTTATCCCTGGCATCTCACGATTTTGTACTCTCCTTAGATGCCGATGAATACCTTTCCGAAGAACTGATACATTCTATTTCTACCGTTAAAAAAAATACAACCCAACAGGCCTACAGCATGAACAGGGTCACAGGTATTGGAGGAAGGTGGATCTATTCAACCGACTGGTATCCCGATCGAAAATTACGATTATGGAATAAAGCCGTTGGCGAATGGGGTGGATACAACCCTCATGATACCGTTATCCTGAAGAAAGGTATTGCCGTCTCTCACTTGAAAGGCGACCTGATGCACGATGGGTACGTAGATTACAATGATCTGATGCAGAAGGCAAATCAATATGCGCGGATCTTCGCTCAGGCTAATCAGCATAAAAAGTCGAGTACAGTATTTAAAATACTTTATAAAAGTATGTACACCTTTATCAGAAATTACATTATTAAGTTCGGATTCATGAGCGGCTTCGACGGACTTGTAATCTCTGTGACAAATACATACTACACATTCTTTAAATATGCCATGTTGAGAGAATTGAATAAGACCAAGAAACTATAAACATAATTTAGGTTTATTAAAAATTGACAATGAAAGTATCCGGTTTCACCTTCGTTAGAAATGCACTAAAATATGATTACCCTATTGTAGAAGCTATCCAGTCCATACTTCCCCTGTGTGACGAAGTAGTCGTGGCGGTGGGAAACTCTGACGACAATACCCTTCAATTGATCAAAAATATTCCCTCACCAAAAATTAGAATAATTGAAACGGTGTGGGACGACAGCCTGCGCGAGGGTGGTAAAGTGTTGGCTGTTGAAACTGACAAAGCTTTTCAGGCTATTTCCTCCGATTCCGACTGGGCATTTTATATTCAGGGGGATGAAGTTGTTCATGAAAAGTATCTTCCTGCTGTAAGAGATGCTATGGTTAAATACCAAAACAACGCTGAGGTTGATGGCCTGCTCTTTCACTACCGGCACTTCTATGGATCGTATGACTACGTGGGTGAATCATTCCGTTGGTACAGACGTGAGATCCGGGTGGTAAAAAACAATAAAGACATTTTTTCCTACAGGGATGCTCAGGGGTTTCGAAAACAACCCAACGACAAGCTAACTGTGAAAATGATCGATGCATACATCTATCATTACGGTTATGTACGCGAACCAAAAGCCATGCAGGGTAAACAGCGATCCTTCAATAAATATTGGCACGATGATCAATGGGTTGAAAAACATGTAGAACCTATTGAAGAATTCGATTACTCAAAGATTGATGCCCTTGCCTTGTTCACAGAAACTCATCCTCAGGTAATGCAAAAGAGAATTGACGCTATGAACTGGAAGTTTGAATACGATCTATCGAAAAGAAGGTTCAGCCTCAAAGATCGGTTGAAAAGACTTATCGAGAAATATACCGGCAGGAGACTAAGCGAATATCGCAATTACAAAATTGATTGACCAGGTTAACGCAATAAGGCTATCAATTCTGTATCCGACTTTCTTACCGCTATAAAATTAGGTCCTATAAAGTCTTCATGCTTAAATGAATATTCCCGAAACTCAACTTCTTTCGGATATAACTTGCCTAATATATAGCCATGCTTTTCAAGAAATTTATAGAAATCACCAAGCAGAATTTTCGTGGTGATATTCAGGTATCCATACTCAAACTGAATGAGCCTGATTACGTTTTTACTGAGTGCGTTTTCAAGGCCAACTAAAGCGTCCATTTCTGCACCCTCGACATCCAGTTTTAAAAAATCTATAAACTCGATTTTATGGGTTTCAATAAACTCATCTCCTTTCAACAAATCAATCTTAATAACATCATTGAAAACATATCCTTCGTTTTGTACATCGTAAATAGAAGAGTGTTCATCTGAAGCATAATGGTTGATCTGCAGGTTTGTAGATTCTTTGTATAAACCTGCATTAACCGGGGTAACATTTCGCAGGCCTGCCTCTGAAAAAGTTTTGACCATCTTTTGATACGTAGCGGGTACAGGCTCAAAGCAATACATTTTCGCCTGCCGGCAATGCATCGACGCCAATACAGCCCAGTTCCCGACATTGGCTCCAACATCGAAAATAACCGACGGATTGAGTTTGCTAAGTTGCTCTAAAACAAAACTCTCACCATTACTGTAAATATCGTGATTTCGATTTTCATAAAACCGGTTGAAAGATCTTCCAAATCCCGCCAGCGCTTTAAACAACAGGTTATGCGTATTCCTTTTGAAAAATCTTTTGAGGGGTTTCATCTTTTTACAGGGTTCGCTATCGACAAATTATACACGAATATCCCAACACCGTTCTGTCGTCGTAAAGGGTTATCGTGAACGGGTATATTATTTCCGATCGGGATGAATAGCCAAAATATCGAAATGCCTCCAACGGGTCATATCTTCGCGGCTGATCGGAATAATAGTTGTATCTACTTCCCAGTCGTCAAAATGGTGGATGACATATCCACGGCTATGAAGCAGATCATAAAGCTCATTTCTTTCATCAGTCGTGAGTTTCTTGAAGACCTCTGCAATAACGGTCGGTTTATTTGTTTCCAGGATGCCGGTGATTGATTCCAATACCGTTTTGTCATAACCCTCAGTATCTACTTTGATAAAAGACAGAAAAGGCAAACGATCAGGATAGTTCTCTTTCAGGTATTTTTCGAGATTGACACCGACGATTTTCTCTTTAAGGGTAAAATTACCGTTCGCGTTGGTTTCATTCTTTTGAATCCCCCCGTTGTTGAAGCTTGCTTCCGAAGATGAAAAATAGTATTCACCATCTTCACTGGTAATCGCCCGCGGAACAGGCGTAATATTCATTTTTTCTTTGTTCAGAGAAGTATTTACTGTAAGGATTTTGAAAACATGAGGATTTGGATCAAACGCCAGGACATTTCCTTTAGCTCCCGCAGCCAATGCCATAGGGACCGTAGTATCGCCCATATGTGAGCCGATATCAATGGCCAGATCCCCTTCCTTCACGAATTTCCGGAAGAAGTCCACACCGCTTTGCGTTATCTTTTTAGGTTTTTCAAGTGGATTCAGCCAGACCGCAAAATCGATCTTACCATCCCTGGCAAGATTGTAGGTTTCAATTTTATGGCCATACTCCCGAAAGAACTTTTTGGTCTTCCATTTTTCAACTTTTCTTTTGATATAGGCAATCATGGCAACTTTATAGGTTAGGGGACAAAGGTATAAATTTCTGATTTCAAATGGTTAGTTTGCGTTTTATCGACCAGACCACCCAAAGAAAAGGCGAATTTTAAACCGTTAACCGTTATAAAATTAAAGTGGCATCCATGTTAAAGACTTTTGAATCCATCGAAGTAATATATATTTTTAACACCAAATGGAATTAGAAGAGGCCCCCAGACAACAATACTCAGACCAGGAGAAGGATAATATCTTCAATAACGAGTTTATGCCCCATATAAACTCCATGTACAATTTTGGTTATCGGCTCACGCTGGATCAGGATGACTCAAAGGATCTCGTTCAGGATACGTACTTAAAAGCTTACCGCTTCATTGATTCTTTTCAACAAGGAACTAATGCTAAAGCCTGGCTGTTTCGAATTTTAAAAAACAGCTTCATTAATGATTACCGTAAGAAGAGCAAAGAACCTTCTAAGGTAGATTATCAGGAAGTAGAAAGTTATTACAACTCCGAAGAGGTTGACAGGCAGATTACGCCGGATCTAAGGGTAGAAGCGCTGAAAGATATGATTGGTGATGAGATCTCTAATGCTCTCAATTCACTGGACGTCGATTTCCGAACAGTAATAATACTATGCGATCTGGAAGGATTCAAGTACGATGAAATGGCGAAGATCCTTGATATTCCTATCGGAACGGTGCGCAGTCGGTTGCACCGCGCAAGGAATCTGCTGAAAGAAAAACTTAGCGTATACGCAAAACAAATGGGGTATAAATCTACCTGAGCCTATGAATAATCCTGACGAAAGTAAAATGAAAAAAGATTGTGCAAACCAGCGCGAGTGCATGGAAATGCTCCAGATGATCGTGGATGGTGAAGCTACTTCTGATCAGAAAGAACACTTCCTCAGGCATCACCTGGAGGAATGCTTGCCGTGTTTTAAGAACTACCACCTGGAGGTAGCGATTCGCCAGCTTCTGAAGAAAAAGTGCGCTGAAGAAGCTCCACAAGAACTTGTGGATAGCATTAAAACAAAAGTCATAGACAGTCTATCGCATTAATGGCGGGGAAAGCCCTCATTTTTTCCGCACCATCCGGCTCGGGTAAAACAACTATTGTCAGGCATTTACTCTCAACAAATTCAGACCTGGGCTTCTCTATTTCAGCCTCTACCCGTGACAAACGCGGCAGGACTGAATCACATGGTAAGGATTACTACTTTCTTTCTCCCGAAGAGTTTAAAACGAAAATCGACAATGACGAATTCATTGAATGGGAAGAAGTTTATGAAGGAAATTTTTACGGAACGCTCAAATCAGAAATCGAGCACATCTGGGAATCGGGGAAAAATGTAATTTTTGATGTTGATGTTAAAGGGGGTCTGAATCTTAAAAAATATTTTGGTGACAAGGCGTTAGCTGTGTTTGTTAAAGTACCATCCCTTGATGTGCTTCAGGAAAGATTAAAAGACCGCGGCACAGAATCACCCGAAAGCATTTCCAGAAGATTGTTTAAAGCAAAATTTGAAATGTCCTTTCAGGATAAATTTGATGTGGTGTTGGTAAATGAAAATCTGGAAACATCGTTGTCACAAGCGCAACTTTTATACAACCAGTTTAAGGTATTGTAAGTCCGCTAAACTTCTCCCCTTCTTTTGTATTTTTAGACAAATATTTTTCAGGCATTTGCGTGTAAAAGGATAAAAAATTTAAGACCAAGCAATCATTTGCAGGTCAACGATGACAAGCGGTACCTACCGAACTTTTCGGCTATAAATCTAAAAGTCAAAAATGAAAATTGGTCTCTTCTTTGGTTCCTTCAACCCAATCCATATGGGCCATCTGATAATCGCGAATTTGATGGCTGAATCAACAGACTTAAAAAAAGTCTGGTTTGTAGTATCGCCCCAGAATCCATTTAAGCCCAGCAAAGGTCTGTTGCATGAATTCGACCGTTACGATATGGTGAGGGCTGCGATTTATGACAACTATAAACTTGAAGCATCGGATATAGAGTTTCACCTCACAAAACCAAGCTATACGATCCACACCCTTGTACACCTTTCGGAAAAACATCCCGACAAGGAATTTAAAATCATTATGGGAGAAGATAACCTTACTGGTTTCACAAGATGGAAAAACTACCGGCAAATTCTCGACCATTACGGATTATATGTATATCCCAGACCTAACGCGCAACTTTCTGACCTAAAAACGCATCCTAATGTTACTTTCGTAGAAGCACCAATGCTGGATATTTCAGCAACTTTTATACGAAATTGCATCCGGAAGAAACATTCTATACGTTATCTTGTTCCGGATGCAGTAGAGGAGATGATCAAAGCAAAAGGCTTTTATCTGGATTAACCATTTATTATTAGATCCATGCACGTGCAAATGTTACCTATCAAATTCCCGAAATGCCTTTTGGGAGTCACACTTCTTTTTACCATCGTTTGCGGAATTACGAATGCCGCAGGAATCAGAGGTACTGTAAAGGATACTAACGGTGAGCCGCTCGCTTTCACAACCATTTTTGTGAAGCAAACCGGCAGTGGCGCAACCACGAATGTCGACGGCAAGTATGAAGTATCCTTATTACCCGGCAAGTATGAAATTGTCTTCCAGTACCTTGGCTACGAAACTGTGGTAGAACAGGTAGAGATAACGAGTGGCTTTGTTGAAGTAAATGTAGTCTTGAAATCGCAGGCGACTCTTCTTGAAACCGTAACGGTGAAAGGCGGTACTGAAGATCCAGCATACACTATTATGCGAAAGGCCATCGCCAAAGCCAAATATCATACACAACAGCTGGATAAATATTCTGCGCGCGTATACATTAAAGGCGCCGGCCAGCTAAAAGACTATCCGTGGCTTGCCAAGAAGGCCATAGAAAAAGAAGGTATTGAAAAAGGTCAGGTTTTCGTTACAGAATCAATAAGTGAAGTCAAATACACGCGCCCAAGCAAGTTTGAAGAGAAAGTGATTTCTATACGCAGTGATGGTAAGGATAACAATACATCACCCAACCCCTACATTTTTGGAAGCTTCTACGAGCCCGAAGTTGCTGAAACAATCTCTCCACTTTCTCCTAAGTCATTCTCTTACTACCGTTTCGAATATCAGGGTACATTCAAAGACAGAAACTACGAAGTAAGCCGCATCAAAGTCACACCGCGTTCGAAAGGTGACAACGTAGTGGAAGGAATGTTGTACATCGTTGAAGATTGGTGGAGCATACACAGCATGGATATTTACACTACCAAACTTGGAATTAAGATAAACATAAAAGCAGTCTATGCGCCTATTGAGGAAAAAGCATGGATGCCGGTTTCCCACCGTTTTAAGGCTGATGGAAAAATTTTCGGTTTTGAATTTGAGTACAACTACCTGGCCACTGTAAGCGATTATAAAATCGAACTTAACCCGGATCTGTTTGTCGAAACCGATAAGATGGAAGTGATAGACGAAAAGCTTGAAAAAGAACAGGCCAAACTGATACAGGAAAAATTCAGCGCAACGGCAAAAAAAGCAAAATCTCAGGAAGAACAGGCTAAACAACTGCAGGAGCGTTTAAATTCAGGGAAAGAGATCACCCGCAAGGAGTTAAATACAATCATCAAAGACTATGAGAAGGCAGAACAAAAGCAGCAAAAAGAACCGGAAGTAATCACGGATAACACGTTTAACATCGACAGCGGTGCATTCAAAAAAGATTCGGCTTACTGGGCAGAGGTACGACCTGTCCCGTTAACAGAACAAGAGGTCAAAGGCTATCAGAAACTCGATAGTCTTGCGGTGGTAGAACAAAAGAAGGAGGCTGGCGATACGTTAAAGGCATCGAAGCACAAAGGATTTCAACCTTGGGATCTTCTTATTGGTGATAGTTATAAGATTTCCAAACACACTAACTTCAAAATTCACACTCCCATGGGGGGATTTAATACCGTTGAAGGTGGAAATTTTATTTATAAAGTTTCCCTCGGCACCATTCTTCAGGATACGAGTAAAACACGTATCACCCTCACGCCAGCGTTTCGTTATGCCTTTGCAAGGAAAGTAGCTTCCGGAAACCTCACCCTTGCAGTTAGAAACAAAAAAGACAGACTTGAAATTCAAGGTGGACGCTACATCAGGCAATACAATCAGGATGAACCAATCCTTCCCATTGTAAACGATTTTACAACACTCTTGCTGGAGGAGAACCTGATGAAGCTGTATGAGCGGGATTACATAGACCTGCATTACAAAAGAAATCTCAATTCGTTCATCTCCGTTGGCACAGACCTGAGTTGGATGAAGCGGCGTGAGTTGTTCAATAACAGCAACTATAAATGGATCAACCGCGAAAAGATCGAAGGCTACACACCCAACGCACCGGTTAATGCTGAATTGATTGATACCGCGTTTCCAGAACATAACGCCTTTATTGGATCCGCTAACATCACCGCTCGGCCCTGGCTCAAGTACACCATTCGCAACGGAAGGCGTAATGTGGTTGCGAACTCTTCACCCACCATTACACTTGACTACCGTAAAGGGTTTGATCAGGTGCTCGGAAGTGAAGTGGACTTCGATCAGATTGAATTGGGAATAAAACACCGGTTCCGCGCAGGTGCTCGTGGTAATTTTGATTTCTTCGTTCGCGCCGGAATGTTTACTAATTCCGACAAGATGTATTTCATGGATTACAAACACTTTCTGGGCAACAGAACTCCTTTCATTACAAATGATCCCGTCGGAAGTTTCCGTTTGCTTGACTACTACCGGCACAGCACTGCCGACAAATACTTTGTCGGAAACCTTCACTATCAGTTTAGAAAATTCCTCGTTACCAACATACCATTGGTTAGGATGGCCGGTATTCGCGAAAATGTGTTCCTGAACTACCTTGCAACGCCAACATCGATGAACTACACTGAAGTGGGCTATTCGATTGATGGCATTCTTCGGATCTTTCGTCTCGAAGGGGCTGTCTCATTTCAGGATGGAGCATATCTGGACTATGGATTCCGGCTTGGCATTACTTCGATCTTTGGTGTAAACTTCTCGGATAATTAATTTCTGCTGAGACGAGTTGTATCGCATGCGTTTGAAGGGATCAAATACCCTACTGCCCTGGAAGTTTGTACCAAAGCATATTCAGCACTTTTGATTTCAAAAATTTACCTTCTATTTTATTTTTTTAGTTGTACTGCAACAATTACCCTTACATTTTTGTATTCTTCTTTATTATCCATTCATGGGCAAAACAGCAGTTAAAAAGATAGTTGACACAACAGGACACGACATCATAGAAATTATCGGGGCCCGTGAACACAACCTTAAAAACATCAGCGTAAGTTTTCCGCGCAATCAACTCATCGTAATTACCGGGATCAGTGGCAGTGGGAAGTCTTCCCTGGCATTCGATACGATTTATGCAGAAGGCCAGCGCCGATATATGGAGAGTTTTTCTGCCTATGCCAGAAGCTTTATGGGCAACCTCGAAAGGCCTGATGTTGACAAGATTAATGGTCTAAGCCCTGTTATTTCTATTGAACAAAAAACCACTTCACGAAATCCAAGGTCAACGGTAGGAACGGTTACAGAGATTTATGATTTCATGAGACTGTTGTTTGCGCGTGCAGGAGAAGCGTTCTCTTACCTCACGGGTGATAAAATGGTACGGCAATCGGAAGATCAGATACTGGATACACTCCTTCAGCATTTTAAATCAAAAAAACTCGTTCTGCTTGCTCCAGTGGTTAAGGGAAGAAAAGGTCATTACCGCGAGCTCTTTCAGCAGATTCGTAAATCAGGTTACACCAAAGTACGGGTGGATGGTGAGGTTCTGGATATCACTGCGAAGATGCAGGTAGATCGCTACAAAATTCATGACATTGAGATCGTGATGGATCGTATACAGGTGGACGCTAACGACCGGGCGCGAATTGGACAGTCTATCAACAAGTCCCTGAAAGAAGGAAAGGGAATTATGATGGTAATGGAAGAAAATGGAAAAGTGCATCACTTCTCTAAATTCCTGATGGATCCGAAGACAGGGTTGGCTTACGATGAACCTGCTCCCAATACATTTTCCTTTAACTCACCTTACGGCGCCTGTCCTGCGTGTAACGGGCTCGGTCAAATCGATGAGATCACGGAAGCTTCCGTAATTCCGGATAAATCACTTAGTATTAGCCGTGGTGGAATATTGCCGCTCGGAGAATATCGCGACATCTGGATTTTCAAAAAGATTGAAGCGATTCTAAAAAGAAACAAGCTTACGCTGAGTACCCCGATAAAAGATATTCCAAAGGATGTGATTCAGGTGATGCTTTACGGCGATGATGTACCTGTAGCCGTTGCGTCCGTGAAATACCCGGGCACAGAATGGAACACAAAATTTGAAGGAATCATCAGTTTTCTGGAGAAGCAAAGAGAAGAGGGTTCTGAAGCGATTAAAAAATGGGTTGATGATTTTACAATCACCAAAACATGCCCTGAATGCCATGGTGCAAGACTCAAAAAGGAATCCCTTCACTTCAAATTAGACGGCAAGAATATTGCCGAACTGGCCGTGCTTGATATCAATGCATTAAAAAAATGGTTTGAGGGATTAGAGAAGAGACTGAATGACAAACAACGTGTTATTGCCACGGAAGTCTTAAAAGAAATTCGTAAACGCATTGGATTTTTACTCGATGTTGGTCTTGATTATTTAAACCTCAATCGTCCGATAAGAACGTTGAGTGGAGGAGAATCACAACGCATACGCCTCGCTACTCAAATCGGCACACAGCTGGTAGGTGTCCTTTATATTCTCGATGAACCTAGTATCGGACTACACGCCCGCGATAATGTAAAACTTATCAAGGCACTGAAAGATCTGCGCGACCTTGGCAATTCAGTTATTGTAGTCGAGCATGACAAGGATATGATGCTGGAGTCAGACTACATCCTAGACATTGGTCCTGGAGCAGGAAGACATGGTGGTCATGTTGTAGCGTCGGGAAATCCAGCCGATTTTCTCAAGGGAAATAGTACGACATCAAAATATCTCAACGGTAAAATCAAAATACAGTTCGATAAAGACCGAAGAAAAGGAAATGGTGAAAAAATACGATTGACTAATGCCAGTGGTAATAATCTTAAGAACGTAGATCTTCAGATTCCTTTGGCATCACTAACCTGTATTACCGGAGTTTCCGGTAGTGGTAAGTCAACGCTAATTCACGAAACGTTATTCCCAATTCTTAACCAACATTTCTATAATTCAAGAACAGCACCCCTTCCCTACAAAAAAGTTGAAGGGCTGGAGCTTATTGATAAAGTAATTGAAGTCGATCAATCCCCAATTGGAAGAACACCTCGTTCAAATCCTGCTACCTATACAGGAGTATTCTCGGATATACGTGATCTCTTCTCCCAATTGCCGGAATCAAAAATCAGAGGATACAAAACTGGTCGCTTCTCTTTCAACGTGAAGGGTGGACGCTGCGAAACCTGTGAAGGTGCCGGCTTGCGATTAATCGAAATGGAGTTTCTTCCCGATGTACATGTGCCCTGCGAAACCTGCAAGGGGAAGCGCTACAATCGCGAGACACTGGAGGTTCGTTTCAAAGGAAAATCCATAAGCGATGTGCTTGATATGACCGTGGAAGAAGCTGTTGGTTTCTTTGAAAATCAACCTAAAATATTGCGAAAAATTCAAACCCTCAGTGAAGTAGGACTTGGATACATTTCCCTCGGTCAGCATGCTACTACGCTGTCAGGAGGAGAAGCACAGCGTGTTAAACTGGCAACAGAACTTTCGAAGCGCGACACTGGAAAAACATTTTACATTCTGGATGAACCCACCACCGGACTTCATTTCCAGGATATAGCACATTTGCTTGATGTACTTCAAAAGCTGGTAAACAAAGGCAACACCGTATTGGTGATCGAGCATAATATGGATATAATCAAATCGGCAGATTACATCGTGGATCTTGGTCCCGAAGGAGGAGAAAAAGGCGGGATGATTATCGCTGTGGGTACACCGGAAGAAGTTTCAAAAAACCCGGCCAGCTATACCGGGATGTTCCTGAAGCAGGAATTGAACTAACCTGATGCAATTGTTTACCGATATTGAAAATTTGCCAGAAGCCACTAGCTTGCAATCTCATTTTGTTTTATGAATGCACAAATACGTCAATACCTGTTCGGTTTAATTTTTATCGGAGTAGGAATATATCAAGTTGTAAAACAAGATATGCTGGAAGCCTCTCTCTATCTGGTTGCAGGTTCTGCTTTTATTTTCAACACGCTGGCATCCGACCCTAAGTTTGACAAACATAAAAAGGCGCTTGTCATCATCACCTGGATCCTTATCATAAGCGCTGGTATTCTATTCCTTTACCTGCTTCAGTTCAGGTTCTTATAACCATCCAAATAAAAGAAGCCGCGCTGTAGGTTGATTTCTGTAATTTTACTGTACAGAAATCCAGCCGTGAAGAAATTCAGAATATATGTAGCATTGCAGATTGGCGGGTGGTTACTCATTGCCATGGCTAACATAGTGGGCAGCAACGTCGCCTCGGGTGGTATTACACCGAAACGAATTACATTCTTTCTGATTGAAGCCTTCCTTTGTCTGATGGTAACCCATGCATTTCGGATCCTGTTGAATCGTTGGAAATGGTTATCGCTATCAATGCACAAATTGATACCCGGTGTGTTGATCGCAGTATTTGTTATGGGCGTAACCGTGTATTTTCTGAAGATACCTGCCAATATAATGCTGGGAAGATTATTCAACCCGCAAACCGCATTTGATCTTCAGCAGATTTTAGGTCAATCATTTTACTACTTCGTTCTTTTCTTTTTATGGACTGTCCTTTATTTCACCTACAATTATTTTGATCGTTACAATAAATCTCTGAAGTATGAAGCGACCATGATCGAAATCGAATTGAATAATCTCAAATCACAACTCAATCCACATTTTATTTTCAACGCGCTGAATAGTATCCGGGCACTGGTAGACGAAAACCCAAAAAAATCAAAGCAGGCTATCAACCAACTTTCGAACATCCTGAGAAACTCGCTGGCTACGGATAAGAAAGGGCTAACCACTTTTGACGATGAATTGAAAATTGTAAAAGATTACCTTGGACTGGAAAGTATCCGATTTGAAGAACGACTTAAAACAGAGTTTGATATTCATCCTGAATCACAGAAGTTTTTAGTCCCACCCTTGATGATACAAACGCTGGTAGAAAATGGAATCAAACACGGTATCTCAAAGCTTACCCCCGGTGGTATTATTCAATTAAAGACCGAAGTTGCGAATGATCGTCTTAAGATCCATATTCGCAACAGTGGCCATTTATTAAACGGAGCGAAAAGAGGCAAATCCGGACTGGGCATCAAAAATACCATACAGCGATTGAAACTTATTTATGGTGATGAAGCTTCCTTTAGAATTGTAAACGAAAACGATAATTTTGTACTTACTGAACTTGTAATTCCTCAAAATATAGCCCATGAGAGCACTAATCGTAGATGACGAGCGCCTAGCTCGGAAAGAACTGATGAAATTACTGGAAGAACATCCCAGCATTGAAGTAGTCGGCGAAGCCATGAATGCTGAAGAAGCGACTCAACTGGTAAATGAACTGAATCCTGACTTACTATTTCTGGATATTCAGATGCCTGGGAAAACGGGCTTCCAATTGCTTGAAGAACTCGATGCTGTTCCACTTGTAATTTTCACTACAGCCTACGATGAATTTGCTCTAAAAGCGTTTGAGGTTAATGCACTGGATTATTTATTGAAACCTATTCAGCCTGAAAGATTAGCAGACGCGGTTGCCAAACTCGCCGATAAAGAAAGAGCTAAGAACGCGGCTATTCGTGGTCCCGAAAAAAAGCTTGGATTACAGGATCAGGTGTTTGTGAAGGATGGTGATCGTTGCTGGTTCGTAAGCTTAACCAATGTGCGTCTTTTTGAGTCGGATGGAAATTATATCAAAGTGTACTTTGATGCCAACCGGCCAATGATACACAAGTCATTAAATGCTTTAGACGAAAAGTTAGATGAGCGGGCATTTTTTCGCGCCAGCAGAAAGCACATTGTAAACCTGAGTTGGGTAGAAGGTATTGAGCCCTGGTTTAATGGTGGCCTGATGGTAAAACTCCGTGGCGGCGATAAAGTTGAAGTAAGCCGCCGCCAGGCAGCGAAGTTTAAGGATATGATGAGTCTGTAAACAATTATCTTCGTTTAGAGTAGCCAAAGCGTTGGGCGATGGCAAAGATCATGATCTGCGACCAGGAGAATTTTTGGTTTTCTTTTCATGAAATGCTCCTTTGAATTCCGGATCATCTTTTCTCTTTTGCCAGTCGATATCTAATGCCATGGCTTGTGATTCCGCAAAGGGTGTTTTTGCTATCTCCAGTTCTTTTGGTAATGGCTTCAAAGGAATTTTCTCGCGGATAAGTTTTTCTATCTTTTCGATGTGATACAACTCCCCTTTTGTAGCAAAGGTAATTGCTTTGCCTTCCTGAAAAGCTCTTCCTGTTCTGCCAATACGATGCACATAGTCTTCGTGTAAAACAGGAACATCGAAATTAATAACGTGTGAAACTTTTATCACATCAATACCTCTTGCCGTCACATCTGTTGAAACAAGAACCCGAAGCTCGCCGTCTTTAAATTCATTTACAGCATTGATACGACTGTTCTGACCTTTATTCGAATGAATGACCCGGACAGGACCAATCCCTTTGCGATCAAGAAAATTATAAACACTATCGGCAACGTCTTTCGTACGGGTAAAAATCATCACCCGGTTAAACGTTTCATTATCCTGTAATAATAACTCCAGGAAGTTCATCTTCGTCTTCAGATTTGGCAGATGATAAATCTCCTGTTCCACTTGTTTGGCCGCGGTAGCCTGAGGTGTAACTTCTATCTTAACCGGAAACTCCAGGAATTCCTCTGACAGTTTTTCAACACGTTCTGAAAATGTTGCAGAAAACAACAGGTTTTGTCTCTTGCGCGGAACAACTTCCAATATCTTTCGCAGTTGATGCATAAACCCCATGTCCATCATGCGATCGGCTTCATCGAGTACGAGAAAGTTAATCTGAGAAGTTGGCAATTCACCTTTCAAATACAACTCCGTAAAACGGCCCGGTGTAGCGATAATAATATCGACACCTTTACGGATCATTTCAATCTGAGTCTTTGGACCTATCCCACCATACAAGGCAAGAATCCGAAGGTCAGTGTACTTCGAAAGTTCAAATGCGTGTTCTGAAATTTGTATTGTTAATTCCTTCGTCGGCGCCAGGATTACAGCCCTTGGTTCATCGCCTTGAGCATATTTTATCTTCATCAAAATAGGCAGCAGGTAAGCGGCAGTCTTGCCAGTGCCTGTTTGCGCAATCCCTATGACTTCCTGTCCTGCCAGGACCACCGGAATACACTTCTGTTGAATTTCAGTCGGAGTAACAAAACCCTGATCAGCGACCGCATTCAATAGCTGTTTATTCAGATTAAAATGTTCGAAAGACGTGATTGCTGACACTTTTGATTTTAATTTTACCTCTATGCACACAAAACTGATACTCAACACAAATATAGTAAACGAAGGTAAGGTCTTTGAAGGAGATGTTCTTATTAAAGGCCAATACATCGAAACAATCGGGAAAGATTTGTCTTCCAGGTCTGCAGATGTTGTGATAGATGCGAAAGGAAAACACCTGCTCCCTGGTGTGATCGACGATCAGGTACATTTTCGTGAACCGGGGTTAACCCATAAAGGAGATATTCACACGGAATCGCGAGCAGCAGTTGCCGGTGGCGTTACCAGCTTTATGGAGATGCCGAACACCAATCCACCAACATTTACCCAGGAGCTCCTGGAGCAGAAGTATACCATTGCCTCCAACACATCTCTGGCAAACTATTCGTTCTTCATGGGTGCGTCCAATGATAACCTCGACGAAGTAATGAAGACAGACATCTCGAAAGTCTGTGGTCTGAAAATTTTTATGGGTTCTTCTACAGGAAACTTATTGGTTGATAATCCGGAAACTATAGAAGGATTCTTTTCACGTTTTCCCTCGCTCATCGCAGCACATTGTGAAGATGAACCTACTATTCGGAAAAATCTGGCAGACTTCAGAGAACAATATGGCGAAGATGTACCGATGGATTGCCATCCCCGGATAAGAAGTGAAGCTGCATGTTACTTGTCTTCCTCCACTGCAATAGGGCTTGCGAAAAAGCATGGAACACGTTTTCATGTTTTGCATATTTCTACGGCGAAAGAGACAAGTCTTTTTGACAATACTATTCCATTGGCACAAAAGAAAATTACCTCCGAAGCCTGCATTCATCATATGTGGTTTAATGACGCGGACTACAAAAGATTAGGGGCCCTTATCAAATGGAACCCTGCTATCAAGACAGCAGGCGACCAAAACGAAATTTTTAATGCCGTTTTGGATGACCGGATTGATGTGATTGCTACCGATCATGCACCGCATACCTGGGAAGAAAAGCAAAATAAATACTTCAATGCACCGTCCGGGGGACCTTTAGTTCAGCACAGTCTGGTGGCCATGCTGGAGTTTTATCATCGGGGAAAAATCAGTCTCGAGAAAATCGTAGAGAAAATGAGTCATAATCCTGCCATTTTGTTTCAAATCGAAAAAAGAGGTTTTCTGCGCGAGGGATATTTTGCTGATCTGGTTTTAGTTGATCTCAACAACCCCTGGCAGGTCACAAAGGAGAATATTGCCGCTAAGTGTGGTTGGTCACCGTTGGAAGGAGCAACCTTTAAGTCAAGGGTAAACCACACCCTGGTATCAGGGCATAGTGCTTATGTGGAAGGGACTTTTGATGAAAGCAGAAAAGGCGAAAGGTTATCATTTGACCGAAAGTGATAAATCCGATATCAGAACATCCGAACCTCAACTGCCTTACGGGGTTTCTTTGCTTCTGAATGATTCTGAAAATCGTTTTTGCAAATTCCACCTCGCTGGCTAACTTTGCAGTCCTCAAAACGGTGGATGTAGCTCAGTTGGTTAGAGCACCAGATTGTGATTCTGGGGGTCGCGGGTTCGAGCCCCGTCTTTCACCCTTAAATTCCGGCCCCGATACATCTCGGGGCTTTTTTTGACCCTTCGCTTCCCGAAAAGATTTACTATCTGGATAGTCGCATTTCCATAAAATTTGGGTCGCGGCACTCATATTTAAAATGAAGGCGATGTATTCAGTCAAAGCTTCTTTCGCGATGGCTCTAGATATCTTTCTTCGTTGAATACAATTTTGAAGCTCAATAAACCCACAGGAAATTTCATTTTAGATTTTGATGGTGGAGACCAAGTGATTCATACCCTAAACGTTCCCACCCTGACATCATCTGAAATTACCTGTTGTCGGTGAATATTGCATTCGTGCCAAAATCAAACCGTACTTTAATTACCTTATGAAGAATGAGCTCAGCGTTTTCTATACAGAAAGACCCCTTCATTTCTTTAAAGAAAAACTTCCCGAGAGTCAACATTGTGCCCCATTTATTTTTAGTATAAGTTTAAATAATGATCGCAAGAACTGATTTTGAGGAGTTGACATTACAAGACAAAATAGGTGTGCTCTACGAGCATGGCACATTTATTATGGCGATTCGTTACTATAGTTATAAAGTCAATTTATATCTGTTGGACAACTACTATCTCGAGGTTTTTATTAAACACAAATTTTCTTCAATCGAAAAAATTGTTCCTTTGGACACCATGCATACCCGCATGAAATTTTATGCGGATCAGATTCAACTTCCAGGGAATACGTTGTAAAAATTGAAAATTGAAAAAAGAAGCTGCTCCAATTACGAAGCAGCTAACTTTACCGTAACCCCTCAAACAACTACATAAAGAACCTGTCAGTTTCTTTCGAATGGGCAGTAGTTGTTTTCAACAGTAACGATCTCCCGGTCTTCAAGCTATTTGTGAAAATCCGGTCATCAACAATCGTCACTTTTGTCATCTGAAAGACTAATCACTGAAACCCCCTTTCTTTTCTTTATAAAAAAAAGAAAAATGAAAGGTATCATACCAATTTTCCTGTTACTGGTTGCAATTAGCCCGGCATTCTCACAGAAAGAAGTATTTACAAAATCAAGTTTGGCGATTCAGGGATACGACCCCGTTGCTTACTTCAAAGAATCAAAACCTGTAAAGGGAAAAAAAGAGTTTTCACATTCGTGGAAAGGTGCTGTTTGGAATTTTTCTAATGCTCAGAATCTAGCCGACTTCAAGACTGATCCAGAAAGGTACGCTCCTCAATTTGGTGGATATTGTGCATACGGTGTAGCCGATGGTCACAAAGCGCCCACAGCACCTGATGCCTGGACTATCGTAGACAATAAACTCTATCTGAACTACGATAAATCAGTCCGCGACATGTGGAATAAATCACAAAGTGCTTACATCAAAAAGGCAAACGACAATTGGGCAGAAGTAAAGAAAGAAAAAGATTAGTGACGCGATGGGGGTTCCATTCAACTTAGCGTTTTGCTAACGTAACTTCAAGAAAGACTTGTGAATTTCCGGACGAAATCCGGAGTTCTAATTGGTTCATCTCACGCTGATGACATGTGCTTGTTTCTCAACTAGCCTGCCGAAAGATTTCAATTGCAGTCCTTTTTGTTTTGCAAATTGTTCAAACGCATCGACGCTACTCTCATCTACAGAAACCAAAAGGCCTCCACTGGTTTGGGGATCGGCGAGCAATGCTTTTTCATCTTCAGGGATAGTGGAAATCTTCGATCCATAACTTTCCCAGTTACGAGTAGTACCACCGGGCACACATTTCTGCTGAATGTAGTGGTTCAAAAAATCAAAACGCGGAACGCTGTCGAATTCAATTTCAGCTGAAAGTCCGCTCCCTTCGCATACTTCACATAAATGTCCGAGTAAACCAAAACCTGTAACGTCGGTCATGGCATTAATGTATGATAACTTCCCAAATTCACTGCCGACTGAATTTAATATTAGCATCGTATCTACAGCAACTTTTAAATGCGCTTCTTCAACAATACCCTTTTTCTCCGCGGTTGTTATAATCCCAATCCCCAAAGGTTTTGTAAGATACAATCGCGAACCTTCCTTTGCGGTATCATTTCTTTTTAGGTATTGCTTTTGCATTTTTCCTGTAACCGCCAATCCGAACACCGGTTCCGGGCAGTCGATACTGTGACCTCCGGCCAACGGTATGCCTGCTTGTTTACAGACGCTCCTACTGCCTTGGAGCACACGTTTTGCAACTTCGGCAGGAATTTTATTTATAGGCCAACCCAGAATTCCAATCGCCATAATGGGTTCGCCACCCATGGCATACACGTCACTTATTGCATTTACCGAAGCAATCGAACCGAATGTAAAAGGATCATCTACAATCGGCATAAAAAAGTCTGTTGTACTTATGATGCATGTACCATCTCCAATATCAAAAACTGCGGCATCGTCTTTTGATTCATTCCCTACCAATAAAGAAGGGAAATGAAATTTCTCGCCGTCAGCATGCAGAATTTTATCCAATACGGCGGGGGATATCTTACAGCCACATCCTGCACCATGACTATATTGTGTTAGTTTTATAGTTTCCATCGTTTCGCCGTTCCGTTAGAAGTTTGGCGACAAGAGGTATTTGGAATAAAACACATCGATAACCTTTACTGCCTGCTCCGGGGTATCAACCACGTTGAAAAGAAAAAGATCGTCTTCACTGATCATCATCTCCGTAACTAGAACTTTCTTCCACCAATCGATCAAGCCCTTCCAGAATTTTTTACCTACGAGTACAATTGGAAATCTGCCAATTTTTTTCGTTTGTATTAGCGTCAATGCTTCCGTCAGTTCATCCAGTGTTCCCAATCCTCCGGGCATTACAATAAATCCCTGTGAGTATTTCATAAACATCACTTTGCGCACAAAGAAATAATCGAAAGTAATGAGTTTATCCGGGTCGATGTAAATATTACCCTTCTGTTCATGTGGTAAATAAATATTCAAACCAACTGATTTTCCCTTCGCCCGGTGTGCTCCACGGTTACCGGCTTCCATTATACCTGGTCCGCCGCCGGTAATGACACCGTACCCATGTTTTACCAGCTGAAAGGCAATCTCATCCGCCATTTTGTAAAAGGGATTATTGGGCAGGACCCGTGCCGATCCAAATATGCTTACGCAGGGCCCTATTTTCGCCAGTTTGTCCAATCCTTCTACAAACTCTGACATTACCTTAAAGATCATCCAGCTGTTTGACCCTTTAATCTCAGCCCAATCTTTATCTTTAAATGCTTGAAGAATACGCTGTTCCTCTTCCAGAGTTTCTTTACTTACAACATCTGTAACCTTTTTCTTTTTAGTCTTCATAGTTGTTATAACTTGAATGTAATTAACGAATATACCAGGATGAAACAAAAAACAACTAACTGGGCTCACTTCATACTAGCACTGATCTCCGTTGTCTCAGTTAATGGCTGTAACTCCGGAACCAAAGGTCAACATGAAGTTCCGGCAAATGATTCATCCTGGGCATTGCTGGATTTTGAAAAAGCAGATGATGTTAATCCCATTCTGCTGCCGGGTGACAACTCCTTCTTTTGTCCAATATTAAAACAACAGGTAAAGTGGGAAGAAAAAGATGTATTCAATCCTGCTGCGGTAGTACGCAATGGAAAAATATATCTCCTATATCGTGCAGAAGATACTATCGGAAAATATGCCGGAACTTCACGGATAGGGCTGGCCATAAGCGATGATGGACTTCATTTTTCAAAAATGAAAGAACCTGTTTTCTTCCCCGATAACGATAGTCTTAAAATATATGAGTGGGAAGGTGGTGTAGAAGATCCACGCGTTGTTGAATCTGAGGACGGTCAGTACGTTATGACGTATACATCATATGATGGTGTTACTGCGAGGTTGTTAATCGCCACGTCACCAGACCTTCTCACCTGGACAAAACACGGTACAGTGCTTCAGGGCAAATACAAAAACTCCTGGAGTAAATCGGGAGCGATTGTAGCAAGGAAGGAAGGATCAAAAATCGTTGCAACGAAAATCAACGAAAAATACTGGATGTATTTCGGCGATACAGATCTGTTCATGGCAACGTCCACTGATTTAATTCACTGGTTGCCGGTAGAAGAAAATAGTCAGTTGAAGTCTGTTCTTAAACCACGTAAAGGATACTTCGATAGTCGTCTGGTTGAAAGTGGACCGTATTCATTATTGACTGATAAAGGAATCGTTCTTATCTACAACGGTATGAACCTTGACGCTGGCGGCGATACCACGATCTCTCCCGGAGCGTATTGTGCAGGGCAGGCGTTGTTCCACAAAGAAGATCCAACACAATTGATTGACAGACTCGAAAAGAATTTTCTTATGCCCGACAGGCCCTATGAAATTTCAGGACAAATTAATCAGGTATGCTTTGTTGAGGGCATGGTTTACTTCAACGACAAATGGTTCTTGTACTATGGTACGGCTGACTCAAAAATTGGCGTTGCAGTTAAATAATGTTGACGCTTACTCAGACTTCAACAAATCATCGAGCGCCTCATTAACCTGCAGAAATTTAAATGTGTAACCAGTACTCAATATTTTCTCAGCGGAGACCCGGTTTCCCTGTAAAATTAAATCAGCCATCTCTCCCAGTAAAAGTTTAAGCACGAATGCAGGAACTGGAGGTAGTATAAGTGGCTTGTTCAGCGATTTGGCTATTGCTTTGGTAAGTGTTCGGTTCGTTACAGGATTTGGAGCCACGCCATTATATGGACCACGCATGGTATTGTCATCCAATGCCTTGATAAAAATACCACAAAGATCATCGAGGTGTATCCAACTCACATACTGTTCACCATTGCCCAGTGGAGCGCCCACATAAAACTTTACAGGACGCATAATCTCTTTTAGAGCACCGCCTTCTGTTGTGAGTACAATACCTGTACGAACCTTGACTACCCGAATTTGCAGTGATTCGATCGTGTCTACTTCTTTCTCCCACCGTTGCGTGACATACGCCATGAAATCTTTTCCCGGCACATCCTCCTCAGAAAATATTACCTCATTATCTTCAAAACCATAGTAACCGATCGCCGACGCAGAAATAAATGATTTAACGGAGTTGCTACCCTTCTTTAGCTCATCATACAACAGCCTGGTAGAATTTGTTCGGCTTTCTAAGATTTCACGCTTCCGGTCATCGCTCCAAGGTTTGTCGGCAATGCCAGCCCCGGCCAGATGAATCACTGTGTCAACACCTTCAAGGGCTTCACGGGGGAAAAGTCGTTGATCAACATTCCAGACAAAAGACTTTATATCCCCTTGCTGATGACTTCTTCCCAAATGGGACACATGATGACCTCGCTCTAAAAGCAACTCGGATAATCGTCGTCCAATTAGTCCGGATCCACCTGTAATAAGTATTTTACTCACGTATCGGTTCTTAATAGTCTTTATTGAGAAATTGAAATGCACGTTTCACCAACGTCACATTAAAACATGAAGTTGGGCAAAAAGTTCGTTTCCCAACCGCGTCAGCCTCTATCCCTGCAGGAGTTCTCAACCGCCAGTCTTTTAGTGGATCAGTCCGTTTCGAATTAAAAAGCTATTTAAGAGTACTACCTTCTGTGCATGGGTTCCCATATGATACGTGTAAACATGCTAAAACGCTGTGTTTCCCGCGCGACGGGTATACCGCCAACAATGCCAATCAGAATATTGTTGGTCACTTCTACTCTCATCTGCGGGCGGATTACCATATCAAAGTCATTTCTATTTACCTCCTTATTGAATTCTATTCCTATAAAATTCCGGGTACCGGTTATCATGTAGTGGACATTTGAGTTAATCTCGAAACTGTGTGAGAAAGCATTGTTTTGAAATGACTGATGAATCTTAGGTCCTGTGTACAACAATGTATGCCAGTTGTTGTTCAGCCTTTTTGCAGCAACGAAAAAGGGATTATAAACATTGCCCGTAAAGAGGGGACTGCCAAAGTCTTTTAAATTTGAGAACTCAAGTTCGTTGATGTATCCTAATGCAAGAGATGTGCTATACCTTTCAGAAACGAGGAAGGACCATTGAACTGCCGTTTTAAAGCTCTCGATGCGGGTGGCCGGAAGGTCACTATCTGCATCTATATTACCATTGCTTTTTTTAGCGACAATCGTTACAGGTATTTCTACTTCAAAACCTAAACGGTTGATAGGCGCAAACTCATATTCAATAAGTGCTTCATAGGTGTCGTAGTCGAGGTGATCCGTTAAACCTATTCCAAAGTTCCATTCGCGCTCACCTTTTCGCGCACCGAGGTCTCTGATTAAATCCACGTACAACGGTTCAGCGTGTAATACTTTCGCGGGAGTTCTGGTTTCTACCTCATCAATATAAAGACTGTCCAGCTGACGGTAAAGATTTTTCACAGAATCCGGTAACTGCGCCATCACAACATGATGACTAAAAAAAATGACAGAGGCTATTATAAATCGCTTGATATTCATAGCGTATTGTTGATTTTAAGTGGCGTAACCAGGCGGCAGGAGACGATAATCTAAATGATGATCGCAGTGATCAACAAACTAAACTTCCGTTGACCCGGCTCCGCGTAACGGTTTAAAAATTTAAAAAAAATTTGGGTGGGTTGTTAGCCGTTAAATTACGCGCGCGGTGGAGGAGTAAAGCGACTTAGGTAACCATTCGAAAGAAATGAACTACACGCTGTAAGCGGGGGAGTGATAGTATTGATCTCGCGGGTGCAGTTATATTGGAAGTTTGCATTGATAAGAGCGATCGCTGTGAAACCTGTCTTGATATTATCGGAATCACGCTCATCGCTTTCGGGAATACAATCTTCAATTTCCAAAACTTCTTCCAGCAGGAGCTCTGAAAGGCTTTCGATTTCATTGAATGTTATGTCCTCCGTTAATCCGAAACGCTCCCTGTCAGAAGGATCAATACTGATGTTCAATAGCTGGATTGCCAAAAACAAGCTAAATAATGCCTTATAGATTTGGTGACGAAAAACCCTGATCATGTCTATGGAATTAAACATGGCGCGAAGATATTAAAAATTCTATGAACGTTGACCTTAACCTATGCGTCGTAGGTGGAAACTTCGATGTAATTAACGCCTCTGTAACATTTGTTTAACAGTCGCCTTAACCCACCAGATACCCGAAAGGCTAGTCCAAAGAATTAACGTAAGGAACCAACTACCCGCGCTAGTATTGTCGGAATACTGGCGAATTCTAGGAACTAAAGTATCATAAAACCGTTTCAAAAACTGATTGCTTGTCGACTGGAAACAAAGGTCACAGGATTCAGGAACTCACCCTCCCGCCTGGCGGGTTTTTGTCAGTTTCTTCTCTCAAATCTCATTTTTATCGAGTGCACGGAGAGTGCAGCAAGAGTGTACAAAGAGTGTACAAAGAGTGCACAAAGAGTGCACAAAGAAGCCACTGAGAAGACAGGCAGACAACACGATGAAGCTCTCACTTTGCAAAATTCAACTTTTGGTTTTGCGAGTCCCATTTTGAATTTTCCCTCCGAGTTTCGTCGGCCCTTTGGCCAGACTGTGCTTAGTTCGCGGCATTAATGTACGTATCGTTGTGCGGGCATCATAAGCGCCATGGAACGATTTCAGTCCACGCATTTGGATGAACTGCTGGAGCAACGGAGAGAGTATCACCCGCTGAAGTAGAATAAAAGAGCCTCGAAATTGTTATCTTCGAGAAATCAAATTTGACTTATGGGAGCATCAGAAATTAAGACAGAACTTCAACAGTTGATCGAACACGAAACGGATATGAGCATATTACAAGCGATCCACACGATTTTATTAAAAACTGGCCTGAATCCAAAACTGAAGGAGAAATTAACAAGCCGTGCCCTGAAGTCAGAAGAAGACATAAAAGCCAACAGGGTATTCGGTAAAGAAGAAGTGATCCAGCGCACCAACAGATAATTGGTAAATGAAGTTAGTTTATACTAAATAGGCCATTGTCAGTTTACAGGAATGTTTGGATTTCATTCCGCTCGAAATATCTTCTAAAAAATAAATGAGATCCGGGATAAAATATTATCCAAAGCAGATAAACTTTTGGAGAATCCCTACATAGGGCAACATGAAGAGTATTTAGAGCATATCGGCCAATCCATCGGAGAGTCAGCCCTATGCAAATAGATAAGGTTAAAACCAGTTTGAGAATCTAAACTCTTTAATAAAGATGACGATGACTATTTTGCCAAGAAACGGAAATTTCAAAACGAAATATGGCGCATAAGGAATTATGGAGTAACACATGGCTTCTTTGATGGAGATGGAAAGAAGTCAAAGTACATCTTGGACAAGTTGATGCAAACAAAAATAAAAATTCCGCAAAGCGTCGTGGAAAATCAGACAACCGTTCTAATGGGATTGTAGATTCCTGATGGCGATGATATACAGGAATGCATCGGGATAGAGTATAATAGCGATGGCACAATATCAACTAATAAGCTAGGGGAATTAAGTATGAGCCAAGATCTTAGAGAAGTGAATAAAAAGATTTAGATTAGAAGAGTTGTTCTTCGACGTGATACAACAACTTTAATTAAAGAGCCCTTTTCATCAATTTGGACCATTGAAACCTCTTCCTGTGCCGACTAGTGAAACCCCAGTACCGCAACCGCCAACCTCCGCCTTCTGTCACTGACCTTTTCGATAAAAGCCGAGATGAAGAAGATAACATTGGCAACAGATAGCTCTCTACTGGAATTCGACAAAGCAACATTCCTTGAGAGGTTTGGTGCAAGCATTGTTGATACGATTGTTATTACAGTCTTATATGCACTTGTTGTTTTTCTAAATGTAAAGGAAGACATAATGGACTACCGAGGTGAGTTGCGCTTTCTAGCGTGGCCACTTTATATAACATACCATGTTGTATTCGAAAGATTCTTTCGAGGCACTGTTGGGAAACAAATATTCAATATTAAAGTTATACAATTGAATGGAGAGCCAGTCAGTTTTTACATGGCGCTGAGTAGAAACATCGGAAAACTTCTAATTCACTTGACTTTTGGCCAGGGATTTTTCAAGTTGTTGATTCCAACCGAATTTCAGGCAATTCAAGATAAGTTTGCAAATGCATTCGTCGTGAGGCAAGTATGAAAAGCTAGAGAATGCTAGCAAGTATTCGTGAAGGCTGGTGAAAAGGTGTAGATAACTACCCGTTTGGTTTAACGTTTAACTCTTGCGCAAGAGAAAATTCTGTCCCAAACATGTATCAATACAACCACCAACCTGCAAATTGGAACACAAATCCGACCTACTGAAATACCATTTCTTCAACCGAGCCGAATTGTTTTGACTTCCACCTACGTGACGGTTTGTCAAAGTAGACGTTGTCGTCGGGAAATTCGATGTATTCAACGCCTCCGGAATTTTTTGTTTGATAGCCTTCCAATGCTTCACCGTTTACCATTTTAGAAAACAAGAAGGAACTACGTCTCGCGAGTGTATCCGGTACCATCTTCCAGGTACGAAAAACTTCCTCGTATTCTACCAGACTATCGGCTTCATTAAAACGCATGCGCCCTCCTGTGGCAACGTACTTTTCATATAAGCTGGGAGCCTTCCTTTTAAGCATAAAAAAATGATCGCCTGTAGGAGCAATATAGTAGTGAGTAAATGTATGACGTGAAATCTGCTCAAGATAGTGCTCATCAAATTTTGAATCAAATTTCAAGGAGTCAGTTGATTTCTTCGGAAGTTTCGCTGTATACCGGATGATCTGGGTTAGTACAGCATCTTTTTCTGTCGGAGTCAAATGTGTATCAGGATTGAAATCCATTTTCTGTTTGCACGCACAGCACAACCCAACCAAAATCACAAAAGAAATAGTTTTCATTTTCACGTTAAAATTAAACCTCATCGTTCACAAACCTCATACTAAAATTTAGGATACAAATATAAAAAAAAGACCCACCGGTATGGTGAGTCTTTTTGAGAGGAACAACCTAATTTTTTAATATACTTTAGAAATTGGTCTGAATTCAGCCCAACCATCAGTCCAATCTGTAGTTGAGAATGCGCCAATGTACTCTACTTCTTTGTTAAAGAAATCTGTTCTGCCTGCTTCATTGAATTTAGCATTGTCAAAACTTGCGCCGTCTGACAAGTTGTCGGTTCCATCCCCTGGTATGATGGTAAAATCAGGATTGGAGGGATAAGTAGAAGTTTGGTAACGAGCGAAGAAATTTTCGATTCTCAATCCAAGATCCTCATAGAAGCCTACTTGATCCGCTTCAATAGGAAGGGTCAGCGCCTTATTTGTTCTTGCTCCAGCACCTTCCCAATACGTTTGTACGTTAGCAGGTGTAAATGTTACACCGCTTCCTACAACGTAACGTGTAGCGGTATTCAGAGCGATCAAAATGTTATTTGAAAGAACACCGGCTCCCGATGTTGCATAATTTTCATATACCGAATTTTGGTTCATACGAACACCTTGAGGGAAACCTCCAACTACAGAGTTAAATACAGAAGCAGCTACTCTCCTTCTTAAATCCATCGCGTGTACGTTATTTGATGAATTACTTCTGCCCGCTCTGTCTATAGGACCATATACCGTAATGTTCGAGAATGTACCGGTTGTGTATGTACCTGCACCTGTGTCATTATCATTCGGTCCATTATCCATTTCAAATGCATTAGACTGAGATTGATCTGCTGCAAACGGATTCCTTACTACAAGTCCGAACTGAACGTTACCGCTCCAGCCAAAATCACAATCAAAATCATCATCCCAGGTAGATAAGGAAATCAGATACTTTCCATTAACCGAACCACCAAACCACTCAAAACCATCATCTCCACCAAAAGAAACCTGCATGTATTCCATTACGGTTCCGCTACCAACACCACCCATAGTAATACTATTTGTTTCGTTGTTTGGTGTTAGTTCAATCCCAGCATATTCAACGCGAAGATATTTGTATATTCCTGAATTGTCAGCATCATTAGCACGATCAGCCGCACCAAAATTCACGGCAGGAGATATTCCTTCTATTGCTGGGTTAGGTTGGTTAGAAAACGCCTTTCCCAAAATCACTAGTCCACCCCAGTCACCTTTATCGCGTGCATTTAATTGTTGATTGGAAGTCATCACAACTGGAGCAGCAGCTGTACCGTTGGCATTAATCTTACCACCACGCTCAACGACAAGGGTACCTTTAGTTGCTTTTTCACCGAACAAAACAGTACCAGCAGGAATGGTTATAGTAATACCATCTTTAACGAAAACTTGTCCGCGGATCAGGTAACGCTTCGCTGCGTCCAACGTCTGAGAAGTTAAGTTTCCTGATAAAACAATGATCGGATCGTTTACAGTAATGGTAGTCGAAACAACGCCAGAAGGCAGATCCTGGTTGTCAATAGCCTGGAAAATGATCGTGATCGTAGATCCAATAACTGCGTTTGCCGGAATTGTATAAGTTATATCAGCAGTCGCTGTAGTCTGGCCTGTAAAAGTTGCAGAGCCAACTTGAGTAGACCCTATTAATGCTGATAATGATTTTGCACCATTTGGCGCGTTTACTGATACGGCGATAGTAACTACCTCGCCTGGCAAAGCGGAGACTGTTGCAGGATTAACGGTTACTGAAGGTGCTGGCTGAATTCCGTCGTCATCATCGCAACCCATAAAGGTTAACAGAGGTGCTACGATCAGCAAAAGTTTGAAAATGTTTTTTGTCATGATTCGATTATTTGGTTCAAAATATAATGGGACAAAAGTAGGTTTATAGGGTCACCCGCTTGTTACTTCAGTTTTACCAAATCGTTAACAACTCCCCTGATAAAAGAAAATCCGGCTCTGAGGCCGGATTTAAAACAAAGAAAAAAGTCTTATTTCTACTTCGAAAATTTGTATGCTACAGCAAGGCTTATCTGAGGGCCAAGTTTATAACCAAGTATCTGTGCATCTCTTCCATCGGGATCAATTTTATTATCGACGTCAGTGTCCTGGTAAAAACGAAATTTCGCGTTAAGCAAGTTTTGAATATTTAATTTCGTCTCAAACTTCTTGAAATTTTTCGCGAACTGCATGTCTAGAGAATGGCGTGGCAACTCATAAATAGAAGGAAAATTAACATCACCTACGGCGAATATACGTGGGCCAAAAATGTTGTAAGCAATAGATGCGAAAACCTCCTTCTCATCATCATTGTAAAAGATTCCCGCATTAATCAAATAAGGAGATTGTCCTTGCAACTGTCTGACTTGTTGCTGTGCGGTAGCCTGGCTTCCCAGATCAACCTCTGAGAAGATTACAGAAGCGTTCAAATTAACATTCAGATTTCTCATAAACCTGTTAACGGCTAAACTCGACAAGGACTTCTTAACTTCCAATTCCATACCATATGCCACAGCAGTTTCAGCATTACCAAAAGTTGATTGAGGCGCCTCTGTCGTAAGAATTAAAATTGATTCTATTGGATCCTTGAAAGACTTATAGAACGCTCCGATACTTACCAGTTCTCCAACGTTTGGATACAATTCCCAGCGCAAATCAAAATTATCTATAGTTGCAGTTCTTAAATCTGTGTTTCCCTGAATTCCCTGCTCTAGTTCAAAGTCATAGTATAAAAAGGGAGCAAGTTCCCGGAACTCCGGACGATTGATGGTTCTTGCATAGGCGAATCGTACCAAGGAACGATCCGTTAAGTTATAGGCTGTATTCAACGAAGGCAGAATAGATGTAATCGGATTCTTCACCACGATGGGTCCTTCGACGGACGTAGTGCTTAACTCCTGGTTGTTATCTTCTATTCTTACACCTGCGGTAATATCCAATTTACCAATGGGCAAGGTTCCCATTAAATAACCTGCTATGAGGAAGTTGGTTCCGTTATACGTATCGGAAGGACGCGTACCTTCTTCAATTACAAATCCATCCTGCAACTTGATATTTTCTGGTGCAAAAACCTGATCTAATGGGAGGCGGATAAGACGTTCACCTTCCTGTTGATCAAAAAAGCCCGGGTACAAATATGACACGTAACGGGCGCTAAAATCACGTTCTTTTGAATCAATGTAATAGCCCGCTTTTATCGAAGCTACTCGCTTTACACTTGTATCACCAAATTTCTTTTCAACATTTAAACCATGTGAGAACCCTACATCTTTCAAATCAGAATAAAAGCGACCGGTCTCAAATAAGTTTGCGCTCGGTGGAAGTTGCATTTGATAGCCTTCTTCACCCGCGGAGGTTAATCGGAAAGTTCTGAATCTTCTGAAGTCAGGCTCATCGCGTGTAACCATGTTGTAACCACCAACCCAATCCAGGGTAAGCGATTTATCAGCTGTTGTATGGGTTCCTTGTAATTGTGAAGAATAAATAAATCGGCTTTGGTAGTGGTAAGAATAATTGCTGTAAACCCGATCGGTACCTAAAAAGAAATCACTTCCGTTACGCAGAATGGTTTGATCTTCACCTAACAAGTTTGCAAGGTTTTTAAATTCAATTTTAGAATTGCCGAACAAAGCTGTCCAGTTCGAGATTCCACTAATGCGAATATCATTTTCATAATAACTATCAAGGTATGAAAACCTCGTTTCGATTTCATCGGCGTTAAAAAGATAACGATCAAATTGCACGTCTTTGTTTTGAAAAGCGTTCGAATAAGAAAGACTCGTTATAGAACCAACTTTTACATTTCCAACACTGAACCCTTTTGCAAGTTCCGCCCCTATACTAAAATCAACTGGAGCGTTACGGCTTGTATTGCTAAAATTGTTTGTGAGCAATCTTCCTGCGTCTTGCCTGATCATGGAAGTACGATTGGAGCCGGCAATTACCTCAGTTGTTGGGAATTGATCCGGAAGGGCACGAAATCCATTATCAAAACCGAACTTATCTGTTTTGCTTCCCTCACTTTTAACAAAACTGTCGAACGTTGTTCCATGCCGATAACCAGCAGAGCCGCTGATTTTGAAATGATTGTCGTCAGTGTTTGTTTTGGTAATTACTTTGATTACTCCACCAGCAAAATCTCCAGGGAGATCCGGGCTGCCTGACTTATAAATTAGTATCTGATCGATTGTTCCACTTGGAATCAAGTCAAACGAAAATGAACGTTTATCGACCTCTGTGCTTGGACCGTAAACATTATTCAACATCACCTGATTGTATCGTTCACTGATCCCTCTGATCATGACGAACCGGTTGTCTACTATACTTACGCCAGGTACGCGCTGCATAATCTGAGCTGCATCGCGATCGGGTACTCTAACAATTTGTTCGGCAGAAATTCCACTGACCACAAGTTTACTATCGCGGATCGCGGATATGAGCGATACGTCAGAGCTAAGTTGCCGTGTTCCAGTTACCACGACTTCCTGCAATTCCGTAGCATCCTCCTGCAGATCAATTTGAATGGACGAGATCTTGCCCCCTTCAACTACAACATCGGGAATGATGTGAGTCTTATATGTTATAAAAGAAACAACCAGATTGTACGTTCCAGGCTTTACGTTGGCAATAGAAAAATTACCATCAATATCTGTGGCTGAGCCAACCTGAGTGCCTTCAATGTACACGTTGGCGCCAATAATTGTTTCACTCGATTTTGCATCTTTAACCTGACCTGTAATCGTTCCGTTTTGTGCCAGAGCAGCCAAGCTGATCAGACAGAAGGATAGAGAAAGAAAGTAACGTAGCAGCATACTGTAAATTTTGCTGCAAAGGTGAGCGTCTAATATTACTTGATCGGGACGCATTTGTTACGAAATTGTTAAGAGAATTAAGACAGATGCCTCCCTTAACGAATGGCCATTAGGCACGATCGTTATTTTGCGATGAATATCAGGCGCTTTCTCTATTCTATCTTAACATTAATAACAAGATTATTTAACCTGCTTAATGATTAATTAACAAAACGAAATGCATGTTTCCTATTGGTAAACAAAATTCTATTTGCTGATAGGCACCTTGCTTAATATAGCTTTAATAATATCCGTTGTCCGAACATTATCTGCCTCGGCTTCATAGTTCAAAATTATGCGGTGATTCATAACATCGCGAGCCACTTCCTTGATGTCTTCCGGAAGTACATAATCACGGCCTTCCATGTACGCTAAGGCTTTGGCAGAAAGATTCAGGTTTATACTGGCTCGCGGCGAAGCTCCAAACTGAATATACTGTGCCTGGTCGTTCAATTTATAATCTAAAGGATTACGGGTGGCGTACACCAGCTCAATTATATAGCGTTCAAGTGATTCAGAAATTTTGACTTTGTTTACCTGGTCGCGGATTGCAAAAATATCATCCTTGCTCAATACAGTACCCACGGTGAAGTCAAATTTCATGTTTGAGATCCGGCGCATGATCTCCATTTCCTGTTCCTTTGTGGGATAATCCACAAATACCTTCATCATAAATCGATCGACTTGTGCTTCCGGCAGCGGATAGGTTCCCTCCTGATCCACCGGATTCTGCGTTGCCATTACCAGAAATGGCCGATCAAGTTTAAAAGTTGTCTCCCCTATCGTCACTTGTTTTTCCTGCATCGCTTCGAGCAGGGCAGATTGTACTTTGGCGGGTGAGCGGTTTATTTCATCCGCCAGAATAATATTCGCGAAAATAGGACCCTTCTTCACCTCGAACTTTCCTTCTTTCTGATTGTAAATCATAGTACCTACTAAATCAGCTGGCAAAAGATCGGGGGTAAACTGAATGCGCTGGAAATCAAGATGCAGCACCTGGGCCAGTGTACTTACCGTCAGAGTTTTTGCAAGTCCCGGAACGCCTTCCAGTAAAACGTGCCCGTTGGTAAATAACCCAATCATCAATCGGTTTACCATATACTCCTGGCCGACTACTACTTTAGCCACTTCTGAATAAACCTGTCTTATCTTTTCCTTATGCTCTTCGTGCTTTTCAATGGTTATTCCTTCCATGTATCAACTTTATTGTTTACAACCGTCAAAAATAACGTAATTATTGTCAAATAGAATCTGAATTTTTTTTGAAAGGATGACCTGCGGATTGTCGGAAACTACACCCTTTTTTTCGGTGCTCGGGCGAAAACGGTATAAAATGTGCCGAAGTATTAAAAAAGAATAAATGAAAACGTTTGTGATTGGTGATATTCATGGAGCCTACCGCGCCCTTCGTCAGTGTATGGATCGTTCGGGATTTGACTACAAAAATGATCACCTGATTTGCCTTGGGGATGTTTGCGATGGATGGCCCGAAACAAAAGAAAGTATTGATGACCTTCTGAAAATTAAAAACCTTACTTATCTTTTAGGGAACCACGACTTCTGGGCACTTCAATGGATGCTAACCGATGAGGCCGGTAATGATTGGAAAAACCAGGGAGGTATTGCTACTATTGAATCGTATTCAGGAGGACACATACCTCAGAATCACATCAATTTTCTGCAGGAAGCTTTGCCGTATTATATGAAAGATAATAGCTTATTTGTCCATGCTGGAATTGATCCGGAATACCCACTTGAACAACAAGACTTAACTACATTTTTATGGGACAGGAGCCTTGCACAAAAGGCTTTGAAATGCTATTCTAAAAATAGTAACTCCAAATTGTCGCCATTTGATGCGGTTTTCATTGGCCATACACCGATCCCATTTCCAAAACCTATTCATTCCTGCGGGGTATGGTTGATGGACACCGGTGCCGGCTGGTCGGGAGTACTTTCATTAATGGACGTAGATACGAAAGAGACATTCACAAGTGATGCAGTCCCCGATCTTTATCCGGGTATCAAGGGTAGAACACCATCAAAATCTTAAAAAACAACTACTTCGGCGCCTCGCGGGTTAGTGATGTATGAGTTGATCAGGTTCTGTACGGTCCGGGTTTCAACACTTCTTTTGATATAATTTTTCGCCGATTCAAAGTCGGATATGGAAGCCTCCCTATCAAAGAACCCGAATCCTACATACGAACCTTTTTCTACGAGAACCAGGGATTGTTCCTCCACATTCCTTCCTTTACCAATTATCGCCACCGTTTCGCCTTGGTCTTTAAATGCCATAATAGCTTTTTCAACCCGCTTGTTGTATTTCTTTATGGATTCAATTCCCATGCATGCTCCACGACATGATCCGGATTGATAATCAAAACACAGGCCTTTGGAAAGTTGTAAACCGGATAGCTTGGGACAAAGATCAAAACTGCGAACCTTCTCCCATAAAAAACTCCAGGCCTCCCCTTTCGAACTAAAATGAATCAATGGTCTGGAGCCTTTCGATACCACATTAACCGAAAACCTTAGGTATCCGTTTCTGTCCTCATAATCAAAAATACCCCATTCTTCAACCCTGAATTTCTGTGCCTGATTGTATTTCGGCCACAACCTTCTGATCTCCTGCGATTCAAGAATCAGGGCAACTAATTCATTACCTGTTAACTCATAACTAACGTGATGAATTTCATTTCTGATATTAGATCGACTCCATTCGCGTGCATCGCCGGTAAAATGCCCTGCTATGCGCTTTTTGATGTTAATCGCTTTGCCAACATAAATAACATTCCCTCGTGCATTTAGAAAATAATATACACCTGGAAGTGCCGGCAACCGATCGAATTCATCCTTGGGCAAATTGGGAGGAAGAATGGTTTCACCGGAGTTGCGTTTAAGCGCTTTGAGGATATAGCCATCGCGATCGCGACGCAATAACAAATCAAAGATTTTAGCTGTAGCCGCGGCATCACCACCCGCGCGATGCCGGTTCGTAATTTCGATACCCAGACTTTCTGCAAGGCTACCCAGACTATAGGACCTTAGACCCGGAATGATTTTCCGACTTAACCGAACAGTGCAAAGTTTTTTTGCCTGCCAGTTACGCCCTGCCTGTTCAAACTCTTTTTTAAGAAAGGAATAATCAAAATGCGCGTTGTGGGCCACAAATATTTTTCCCTCCAGCAGTGTATGAATTTCATCAGCGATCTCTTCGAACGTAGGACAGTCTAAAACCATCTCTGTTGTAATCCCGGTTAGTCCGGTGATGTAGTATGGAATATTTCTACCAGGATTTATTAATGCATTGAAAGTCCCTGTGATCTGCATCCCGTCATGGAGATAAATGGCAACTTCAGTGATGCGATGATTTTCGGCATAACCCCCTGTTGTCTCTATGTCGACGATTGCATACATGGGTGTAAGTTAAAATTTGACTTTTGAAGGTAAAAGCAGAAATTGAAGCAAATTTAAAATCTCCTCAAATGAACGGAATTGTAAGGTTTCTTATCTATGGTATTGCAGTTTTATTAACGGCTTATCTTCTCCCGGGCGTTCATGTTGAACATTATGGGTATGCACTGCTGGTTGCGGCGATCCTGACGCTCGCCAATATAATCCTAAAACCAATCCTGGTTATACTCACTATTCCAATTACAATTCTTACGCTTGGTCTCTTTTTACTGGTTATCAATGCAGTGATCATTCTTTTGGTTGAATACCTCACTCCTGGATTCCATGTTGACGGATTTTGGTGGGCGTTAGCCTTCAGTTTGATCTTGTCGATTTTTAATAGCCTGTTTTCAGATCTTCTTAAGGATAGACGCGGCTAGAAGAGTGCCTTTCATAACTTAACTCACCCGGGCAACGCCCGGGATGAGAAGTTGATTGTTACAGAAAATCACCAACTATTCCTGTAAGGGAGAACTTTTGACAGCTTCCAGAGAGGGTCCTTGAATAATGTGTGAGAATTTCGCTAATGAAATTTTAGCTTAGTAGCAACGGGGTAACTTTACTTTAGTAATTAATTAAGAGTCCGATTATTCGGAAGCAAATTATTCCATTTTTTGTCCGGCTCTGCCTTGACTTGCTGATTAACTATTCCCGCCAAGAGACCATCTACATCTTTCGATGCGAGCATTGCGGCGACGCCAAGGGCATTGCCCAAATGGAGCGTCTTTTCATCCACCTCATCGGCAATGAAGATAACCGGTGTATTTCTGTTTACTGAGTTTGTTCTTACCGAACGTATTAATTCAAAACCTGTGACCACAGGCAGGTCAGTGCCGCTGATTATTACATCGAAATGTTCGATTCGCGAGGTAAGGAGCCCATCCAAACCAGATTCAGTATGGAGCACAACGGGATTGCAACTGCTAAGCACTGACTTAATTAAATCAACGGTTTTTTTCTGCCTGTGAACCACAAGAATTTTCATTGTTTCTAAAAG
>JBGTEP010000089.1:0-16446 GCA_041747735.1 Chryseolinea sp. | reverse complement strand
GGAACCCAGAAGGAAATATTGACGGAATCTTCTTTTTTGCAGTAGATGTAACCAGTCAGATACAATCGCGAAAAAAAATCGAAGACAGCAAAAAGCAATATTTCCATTTGGTAGAAAACTTGCCGGCGGCGGCGTACACTTGTGATGCCGACGGAAAAATACTGCTCTTTAACAAAGCAGCGGTCGAGTTATGGGGAAGAAAACCAAATGTAGAACAAGACCTTTGGTGTGGATCGTTAAAAATATTCGACACGGATAACAATCCAATTGAGATTGAAAATTGTCCGATGGCAATAGCCATTAAAGAAGGTAAAGCCGTACGTGGGCGCGAAATTATTATTGAACGGCCAGACGGCAGTAAGCGGCATGTAATCCCACATCCAAGCCCTCAGTTTGATAGTTCCGGACACGTAAATGGCGCGATCAACATGCTTTTGGATGTTACAGAACAAAAGAAAATCGAAGAAGAGATCCGCAAGCTTACGCTTATCGCCAGTGTTACTGTAAATGCTGTAATTGTCACTGACGTTAATGGCAGAATAACCTGGGTTAACAAAGGCTTTGAGCGGATAACAGGGTACCAGTTTGATGAGATCGTTCGAAAAAAACCAGGAGACTTCCTGCAAGGAAAAGAGACCGATCCGGATACAATAAATCAGATGCGATTATGCCTGACAAACCAGCAAGGATTCAGAGGTGAAATTTTGAATTACAACAAGTCCGGGCAAAAATATTGGATGGACCTGGAAATCATGCCCTTGTTGGATTCTCAAAACCGATTAACAGGTTTTATGGGAATTCAGCAGGATATTTCCGAACGAAAAAAATCTGAACAGGAGACCTTTAACCTGATTGATCGGCTACAAAGAAAAAACCTCGACCTTCAACAGTTTTCATATATTGTTTCACACAACCTTCGCTCGCATATTGCCAAGATATTAGGACTTACAAGTATTATGGATGGGGATCCTGATGAAAATCAGGCCTTGGTGAAGTTTATTTCGCAGGAAATCCACCAACTGGATGAAGTAGTAAATGATATTAACACAATCGTTTCAGCTAGAAAATCAGAAACAGAAAAATTTGAGTCTACCGATTTTGAAACAAAACTTGAAAAAATTCAAAATGTACTCGAACGTCAAATTATCGAAAGTGGTGCTACCATTACCGCGGACTTCTCGGAGGCAAAATCTGTTACTACCATTAAGAGTTATCTTACCAGCATAATTCTCAACTTGATCTCCAACGCCATAAAGTTCAGATCACCGGAACGACCATTACATATTCACATTGAGACGCGTATCCGGGAAAACTGCGTTGTCCTTTCGGTTCGGGACAATGGAAGGGGTATCGACCTGGATAAGAATCAATCAAAACTTTTCGGACTCTATAAACGATTCAGCGATGATTCAATACCAGGAAGAGGGATTGGTCTCAATCTTGTAAAGACTCACGCGGAATCAATGGGCGGGCGCGTATCTGTAGAGAGCAAAATTGATGAAGGAACCACATTTAACATTTTCATTCCAAAGGAATTTAGACCCGACGCAATGCATGCTTAAAATTTCATGATCACCTCCTGACTACACGTTATAACCAATTTTGATATGAAAAAGAAAATTTTTATCGTAGAGGACACCGCGGAAGCCTTAGAGAATCTGAAAGACCTCCTCAAGATGGAAGGATTTGAGATCATTACCGCTGTGAACGGTGAAGAAGCGATGTTTAAATTTTACCTCTATGTACCGGATGTAATCATCACCGACTTAAGAATGCCTAAGATGGATGGATTTTCATTCATCGAAAAAGTAAAAAGTATCGAAAATCTAAAATCCATACCGATCATCGTTTTTTCGGCGAATGCCACCCCTGAAAACGAAGCTAAGGTTCTTCATCTCGGTGCAGCAATGTTTCTCAAGAAACCCTGCCCAACGGAAAAGCTGTTAGAATCGATTCAGGAAGTGTTGACAAACGCAGAAGCATCGAAATAATTAACTACGCATCGGCTGCCGTTTGTATTCTAAGAAATAAATCGGAAGAAGAATCATCAAATCGACGCACCTGAATTTACTTTCAGCGCCCATCGTTCAAGGAGATTCACAAGTGCTTCCAGTTCGATCGGCTTGGTAATGTAGTCATCCATACCAGCCTGAATACATACTTCACGATCACCTTGAATCGCATTTGCCGTTAAGGCTATTATTACAGGTTGTATTCCATCGAGCATCCTGATTTGGCGGGTGGCTTCGATGCCATCCATCTCAGGCATTTGAATGTCCATCAGGATAACATCGAAGTGTTTGTTTACCATTGCTTTTAACACCTCGTTTCCGTTAAAAACTATTTCAGGTGTGTAGCCCAACTTTAGTAGTACACGCTGGGCCAGTTTTTGATTTACGGGGTTATCATCGGCTATGAGAATATGCAATGGAAATTGTTCTGCGAACCCTGCTCTTAGCTTTTTGCCTTCAGCGTGCATTGGAGGCGGTGTCTGTTCGATGAGGTCTTTAAATTGATCCGATATAAGACTGAATAATTGACTTCTTTTGACCGGCTTTTGTAAAGAATAGAAGAAATTGGAGGGCTGAATTCTTGAACGGTCGATTGCTTTAGATGACATAACAATTACCGGGATCTTTGCATCAAGCTTGCGGATTGATTCCACAAGTTGGACCCCATCAACACCCTTCAATTCCAAGTCTATTATGACGATATCAAACCGTAAATCACTTTGTAGTCTGCCGAGTGCATCAGTATCAGAGACTACAGCAACGGGTTTAAGTTGCCATTGTTCTAACTGTTTTGTTAGCACCTTTCTTCTAGTAATACTTTCGTCAATTAGCAGAACCCTTTTCCCTTCCAAATGAGCAAATTCAATTTGCTTAATTGCATCTTCTATCTGTGAAACCCGGTTAACCTGAATTGTAAAGGCAAAGGTAGTACCCACACCTACCTGACTTTCCACCTCTATGGTTCCACCCATTAATCCAATGAGTTTTTCACTAATTACTAACCCTAATCCAGTGCCACCGTACTTCCGTGTGTTTGAAGAATCTACCTGCGAAAATGCTTTGAATAACCGTTTAACTTTATCTTCAGGAATTCCAATTCCGGAATCACGAACTTCGAATTTGAGAGTAATGTCATCTGACCCGATAGCACTTATACTGACACCTATAAATACCTCCCCTTCGTGGGTAAACTTTGTAGCGTTCCCCACCAGGTTCAACAACACCTGCCGCAGTCGATGACTATCTCCAACGATTTGCCTGGGAACATCTGATGCGATGTCATAAATCAGGTCCAGTCCTTTACCATTCGCATTTGTTTGAAGTATATCCAATACTTCTTCTATGCAGAAACTGAGATCAAAACTTCGCTTTTCAAGTTCTATATTACCGGACTCAATTTTAGAAAAATCAAGAATATCATTTATTACAGCCAATAAACTATTTCCACAACTTTTGATGGTTTCCGCATACTCCTGTTGTTCAGGGTTCAATGCTGTTTCTGATAGTAATGAAGACATGCCGATAACACCATTCATCGGAGTACGGATCTCATGACTCATTGTAGCTAGAAAAATGCTCTTAGCCTTATTTGCCTTTTCTGCTTCATGCCTTGCTTTCTCCGCGGCCTCCCTTTGTTCCTTGAGTTCACCCGTCAGCTGCAATAAAAAATCCGTTTGCGCTTGTTTCTCCTCATTTAACAAATGCAAATTTGTGGTCTGCACCTCCAGTACTTCTTTCTGCTTTCTGACTTCAGCGGTCTGTTCCCGCACGCGTTTCTCCAACAGCAGTGTTTGCATTTTAATCGATCTAATTCGCATCTTTAGAAAGGTGTAAAACACGCCAATAACTGCGAGTACCAATCCCATCTTAAACCACCAGGTTTTCCAAAAAGGAGGTTTAATAATTATAACAATAGACGCACCGTTGTCATTCCAAACCCCATCGTTGTTAGAAGCCCTTACGCGGAACACGTATTTTCCAGGATCGAGGTTAGTGTAAGTAGCCGTGCGTGTATACCCTACAGAATTCCAATCTCTATCAAACCCTTCCATTTTATAGCTGTACGAGTTCAACTCGCTGGAGATGTAATTTAAAGCAGCAAAATCAAAAGAGAAAACAGACTGATCGTATGAGAGCGTGATCGAATCCGTCTCATAGATGTGATTTTTTAGAACGGAATTGTTATCTGAATTTTTTACTGACTTATTAAAAATCTTAAAATCGGTGATGATTACCGGTGGTATAAAGGCGTTATGTGCAATACTATCAGGATTGAAAATATTAAAACCATTATTCCCCCCGAAAAGCATCTCGCCACGCCGGGTTTTTAAGGCAGCAAGTTGCTTAAACTCATTATCTTGTAACCCATCTTCCGCAGTGTAATTTCTGATTTTTTTAGTATCGGGATTAAGGACACTTATTCCGTTTTGGGTACTGATCCACAGATTTCCGCTTTTGTCTTCCAGGATACTGCATACAAAATTGCTGGCTAGTCCATCTTTTACGAAGAAATGTGTAAAAGACTTCATAGCCTTGTTATAGAGATTTAAACCATTGCGGGTGCATACCCACAATCTTTTACGGGAATCTTCAAATACCGACTCAATTACATTGTTGCTTATGGACGTTGAATCAGTTTCCGTGTGTAAAAATGAAGTAATCGTATTGTTTCCTTTGTCCAGCACATTCAATCCAGACGCTGTACCAATCCAGATATAGTGATCAATATCCTCCATAATATACTTTATCGAGTTCCCACTCAACCCACTGTTTCCTTGATTATAATGTGTAAAAGTTCCGTCTTTTTGGTTTAATAAATCCAATCCATCACCTGTTCCGACCCAAAGATCAAGGTCACTATCCTCAAAAAGTTTCCACGCATTATCGCTTACCAGGGATGCAGAATTTTTAGGGTCATGGCGGTAGTGCTTGAATTCTTTTTTTACAGGGTCAAACCTGTCGAGACCACCACTCCAATATGTCGCCCACACGATACCTGAATGATCTTCGATAACATTTGTTACAAAATTATTACTGACAGAATTTGGATTATTTGGATCATGTGTGAAGTATGTAAACTTTCCACTCGGGGGGTGGTAGTAATTCAATCCGCCGCCATCGGTACCTATCCATATATTGGAAGAACGATCTTCGTAAAAGGAGAGAACGTTGTTGTAATTCAACCCACGACCATTGCCACCACTGTTTTTAAAATGAGTAAACTTCTGATTCTTCACCAGGTTAACGCCACCGTTGTAAGTGCCTGCCCAGATTGTATAATTCTTATCCCGGAAAAAATTATAAATAGAAATGCTGCTGATACTTTCCGGATCAGAGGGATTTGGAAGATAGTGGTAGAAAGTTCGGCGGTCTCTATCCAGTATGTTAAGACCACCATGGTCAGTACCAATCCATAAATTACCGTGTTGATCTTCAGTAATGCAAAAAACAGCATCATCTGAAAGAGAATTGGAATTCTTAGCATCATGATTGAATCGGGTAAGCTTCTTCGAATCGCGTTCGTACCTGCGTAGGCCTGCTTTCCGACTTCCAAACCATAAATCATTCTTGCTATCTTCAAAAATACAGGTGGGATTGAGTAACTCCATATCCGGTCTTACAACGGTTTTATTGGGACGATCAATGATCAGTATATCCCTTTCGTTAACATACCAAAGGGTACCCTCACTATCTTCCAGCATCTCGAAAAAAGATCCGATATAAATTTCGCTTGAGTCTGACTGCGCATAATTAGTAAATTGTTTTGTGTTTCGATCGAATGTGTACAGCCCACCGGTTGTGGTACCAATCCACATCGTGTTAAAGCGATCTTCAAAAACAAGCTCTACCGGACGTTTGAAGTTGTTAATTCGGATAAAGTTATTATTCTTACGATCATAAAGGTGCAATCCTGAAGTCGTTCCAATCCACAAATTTTTTTGCTTATCTTCAAATATACTGCGAATGGAATTTGAGCCCAGGCTATGTGCATCCTTCGGCGAATGCTGATAGAGATTGAACGTGTAACCGTCAAAAGTATTCAGTCCATTTTCCGTGGCAAACCACATGATACCCTTGCTGTCCTGAAAAATCTGCCAGATAAAATTTTTAACAAGGCCGGTTCGGGTGTTGTAATGTTTAAATTTGAGAGCCGGGCGCTGTGCAAATGAATAGCTCATTACCAGGCCTGTAAGTAACAATAGAAAGCCCCGTCTTAGGCCTGTCCCAGTCATGAAATAATCTCCTCTCTCTCTCATTGATGCTTCCGCAGGCTTTCTATCATTTCCACGCAAATCTTGTTCAACATCTCAATACGAACCGGATCGTTGATCATGACCTTTAAACCATCGATTGTATCCAGCAGTTCGCGATCTTCCAACATGTGTAGCGTAGCCTTTACCTTATGACATACCCGGTGAAAAAGTGGTGCGTCATTTTTTTCAGCGGCATTGTATAATGTGCTTTTCAATTCATTGAGGTTATCAATCATCAATTCGATCAACTCCTTTTTGAACTCGCTATCGCCATCGGTATACGCGTCGAAGTCAATAAAAAGCTGTCTGTATGGCGCTCCGAAAAAATTCGCTGGCATCATGGTTTTATTATCTTAGTTGTAAAAATGATCTTAATAACAATCCGAAAAATCAGTTGCGTGCTGATTTAAAAAAGTCAGGGAAACCCTGATATAATTGAGCCAAAAATGCACTTTTAGCTGTTTTTCCCGTCAAAAACCGACCTGCTTAGCTCGGCTTTGCAGGAGATTTCAAAGCAAATTCGGAATAGTAAATGTAAAAGAAGATCCAACTCCAGATTTAGAGTTCGCTGTAAGTTTGCCACCCATTTTGTGCAGTAATTCTTTGGTTACATAAAGCCCGATACCAGAACCCGGTGATTTCCCGGAACCTCGAAAAAACAGTTGATCCATGTGTGCCATTACTTCATTATCCATACCAATTCCGGTGTCGCGGATCCGGACCGTACAGGACGATGTATCGACTTTAATGTGTATACATATTTGTCTATCTTCTTTATTCAAATCCTGATAAACAATTGCATTTGAAATGAGATGAGAAAGGATACCACGAAAGCGATTCTCGTCGGTATGCAAAGGCATGCTTTGTTTCCCTGTGATAGAAATGTTGATGTTATTTTTTTCTATTACGTGCTGAAAATCCGCGAGCACATCCGTGACATACTTTTTTACGTCAACCGGACGGGTATCGATGTCCTGACTTGAGTTGGCTAGAAATTGTTCGAGATCGTTCAACACCAACTCTAACTTTGTAATGGTTCGTTCGATCGATTGTAGATAGAATTTGGGATCTACGTCTGAGTTTTCTTCTGAATTCTTTAGTAGGTATACCAGCCCGGCGATCGATTTTAGCGGCCCCCTCATGGTATGAGAACAACTGTAGATAAATTGTTCAATGGCACTTTTAGCTTTTACCAATTCAAGTTCTGCTACAGAACTAATGGTTAAATGTTGTTTTTTTTCAATCACCGCTCTCATACTATTGATGTTTAACATTTACACTGTATGTAAAAGTGCACTTTAAAAGCCAGGTAAAAATCAGGTCAGAGCGGATTTCTGAAAAATCAGATTATTGAACAAAATCTCAGGGATTTCCTGATATGGAGTGGGGATAAAGAAAAAGAGGTGCGCAATTTGAAATGAAGCACCTTTTCAGGTTTATGGCTTTTTGAGCTCTATTAATCCATGCTCAATAGCATATTTGACCAGCTGCGCAGCATTAGTAAGGCCTAACTTATCCTGGATGTGCATCTTGTGTGTTTCTACCGTCTTTATGCTGATGAAAAGTTCCTCGGCGATATCGCGCAAGCTTTTTCCATGTGCAATTAGAACAAGCACTTCCTCTTCACGACGGGTAAGCACCTTGGTTTTTTTACTGGGGAGACCTTTACCATCCTTTTCTTTCAGGTAAAAATCCTGAAATACAAGGGCCGTGATCTCAGGACTAAAGTATTTCTCACCCCTCATGGCCGTGTGAACTGCCATGAGTAAAGTCTCCTTGTCTGCGTCTTTGGGCACATAACCGTCAATTCCAGACTTAATACCAGCGGTGATAAAATCTTTGTTTACCTCACTGGATACCAAAATGATCTTAATTTTGGGATTGTGCTCTTTAATCCACCGGGTTGCTTCAATTCCCGTCATACCTTTCATAACAATATCCATTAGAAAGATGTCGGGGCTTAGTTCCCGGGCCATATTTACAGCACCCTCGCCGCTGTCTACATCACCAATGACTTCGATGGAACTATCTCCCTTTAAAAGTGAAATGACGCCCTGCCGCATTAAACCATGATCATCAGCAACGGCTATTCTAATTTTATTACTCATTCAGAATCGGTTGTTACGGGTTATCCTAAGCGCAATAATGCATACTGCCTATAAGTAAATCTAATCCTTTTTTTAGAATTGCTAACCCAGCGAATGATTAGCTTCCCGAAATTCAAATGCTTCAAAAGATCGCCAGCCACCGACTAACATAAAAAGGACACCCCACAACGGGGTATCCTGGATGAACCGCTATTGATCACCTGACAAATAATGTGTTTTGTGTTATTTTATTTAACCCTGACTTTAATAGTAACATCATGTGGCGCGGGTAGTGTACCTCCGAAATAGGGCCAAAGCATATAGTATACTCCAACATTACATACATTGCCCCTTTCGATATACACCGGTTCCTCGTGGTTAAGCTGGAAAATATAGTTATCTCCTTTTACAGATAAGGTATAACTATTGATCTCATCCATATTTACGACGCCAACAAATTTTTCCACACGCTGACCATTTACGTAGCAGTAGGCAAATATCTCTAACCGATCATTGAACCACTGCCATGCAAAGCGCGCGCTGTTTTCATGATGCATTGAATTACAATCTGAAAATCCCAATAATTTATTTTTTGAATCCTGAAACCCTTGTTCCCGGAAATCATAGATGGCAGACGCATCAAATTGTGCATCAAAGGCGAGCGTATTCGACTGAAGGCTTTGAACAATTGGTGAATTACTGAAATGTTCACCTTTCCGCATGGTAAATTGTTTGAATAAATCGGCTTCAGGTTCACAGCCTGTGAGTAATAAGAAACCAACGCAAGCGATCAAAAAAGTCGTGACCTTAATCATTTTGCCTGGCTTGTTAGAATAAAATTTTGCGTGCTTATTCATGACTAAATAATTAAAAGAGTTTTGTAAATAATTTCGCGGAAAAAGATGGGTGACCAGCGCGAAGACCCGCACCAATTGAAAATCCGGCGCGGGACGTAACCAGTACTCTGGTTTCTACCGCAGGTACTACTATAAAAAATGTATTATTAACCACCCCGGTCCGCAAAACCCCAAATAATGAAATCCGATCACTTCTCATCACCGGTGCTTGCATTACGAGGCCGTAAAATGGATTTACTAAAACATGTTCCCCATTATTGCGATCAAGACCGGTTTGATAGAATGTTCCCAATGCCCATGATTTTTTAGTTTCATACATCAATGAGCCGGCGAACTCATTTCCATTAACCGTTTTCTCTGCTCCGGCAGACAATACCATATCTTGTGCGTTTGCAACAAGCGAAAGGAAACTGAAAACGATAACTAAGATATTGTTCATGATTAATTTTCCGATTGAATTTTATTCTTCGCGGACAGTGCAATTTGTTCTAACTTGGTAACACACGTTGAAAGCATTGATACATAATCATGCGTTTCGCGTGTGCTCCGTGTTCGTTCCATCAGCGTTAACACTCCTTTCATCGAGTTCAACAAACTAAGTGTTTCCTCTGAAGTTGTGGTCACCAAATCGCATAGGGCCTTTTTTGTCATTGGTTGATTTATTAACGGGTTACTCCGAAACTGACACCTACACTGATGGACGTGAAATTCCGGATAGATGTGTTCTTAAAAGATTCTGAATCAGTACCTGATTGAAACGGTGAACCATACTTTGCTTCACCAAACAGGTGAATAAAGCCCGCCTGCGTAGGAAGCTTATACTCTAAACCCAGGCCCCCTGTCGCATTTAGTTGTGAAATCTTTCCAAGATAGGGCTCACTTGATGTACTGTAATTTACTTTCTCTCCTTCCGCAGTCAGGTAATGGCCATAGAATTTAATGTTATCCATACTGATTCCAGCAATCAGATAAACATCAAGCGCGTTCTCTCCGCTGCGGATATAATTCAACGGGTAAAAGTTGACGAACCCTTCGGACTCAAACAGATCAACGGTGCGAGGTACACTTGCCGACGAATAATAAAAGCCCGCGACTCGCACCTTTGCTCTTAAAAAGTCATTACCGAAGAGCACACCCAAACTTCCACCTTCTTGTACCACAGGCATTGAATTTAGTTGTGGGATACTGCTTTTGATCTCAAAAGAACGCACCCCAAACGATGCTTCGAAGCCCATATATTTAAATGGCCGTATAGATTGAGCCTGAACCGTGCAAGAATAAATTCCTGTTAGCAGGAAGGTAAGTGCGACTAACGCTGCGTTAATCCCCTTAACTATGAATCTGGTTCTAATGATCATCTTATTACTTGTTTGATTTGATACATCAAAGGTGTGGTACTTCAGTACATAAGAAACCAGCAGAAACCTGATTTGAAAAAATCAGGAAAAAAGCGAGAAATACTTACGGCGCTGTAAGGAAGACTGAAAAAAAACTAATAGAGCAGCCGGAAAAATCATGGAAATTGACAACGTAAGCCCACCAGGATTAATTTTATCATGGTTATACTGAGAAAAAAATCAGGAAAATCCTGAGGCGGATAGTGAATTTCCTGATGATTCAAGTGCTAAAATCAGGCAACGAACGGTTAAGATTTTCTTAGCTAATCGCAATGATCCTATCGCTGTATTTTTTGGATCCTAAACGAAATCCATTCTCCAATCAGTGTTAGGTTCACAAACAATTCGGAACCGTTAATGTAACCAGGGTCTCACGTGCAGGTTTTGACGTTATAGAAACAGTGCCTTGCAGTTTGCCAACCATTTCCTTTACAATATAAAGACCAAGGCCCGCGCCATCGCTCATGGCTGATGCCCGGAAAAACATATCAAAAACCTGCGATAAATTTTCTTTCGGTATTCCAATACCATTATCCCAAATAGTAATGGTTGCATAGATCGGGTTTATAATAACCGTAATCTTTATAATTTGTGAATGTTTAAGAGTATCCTGGTAGCGGATCGAATTTGCAATGAGGTTGTTGAATATAACCGACAAACGATGTTGATCGGAGTAAAACGGTGCGTCCTGCTGAATCTCGATTTCCTGCTGAATTTTTTCGAAACCCTTTATGTACTTCATCTGACCAAAACAGTCTGCAATATGCTTCTCAAAATTAATTTCCGAAACGTCAATTTCAGTGCGGGTATTCTGTGAATAGTCAAGAATCTCCTTCAATGTTTTATCCAGCTTTAAAATACTTCCTTGAATCATGTCGAAATAATGCTCAATCACTTCAGGTCCTTCATTCAAATCAAGCTTGGCGACATTTACCAGCCCAAGGACTGAACTTAACGGTGACCGCAGATTATGAGAGATGCTGTAAACAAAGGAGTCGAGTTCTGTATTTATTTTATGCAGTTCCTCATTCTGTTGCTGAAGTAATTCCTCCTGCTTTAACCTGCCGCGCTCATTTTCATGCTGACGGATGGCATGGTGGATTGCCATGGGGAGTCGGGAAAGATTTGACTTCAAAATGTAATCATCCGCACCCCGCTTCAGGCAATTAACAGCAAACTCTTCGGAAACAGCTCCTGTCACCAATATAAAAGGGACTACTATCTCACTTTGCTTGCATATGACAAGTGCATCTACCGAATTAAACTGGGGCAATGAATGATCGGACAGAATAACATCCGGGGTAAATTCTTTTAGCGCATTAATGAAGGATTCCCGTGTATCAACTCTGAGCCTGGTGAATTTAAAATGCTCCTTTTCAAGTACCCGCTCAATCAGCACGGCGTCTTCTTCTATATCCTCCAACATCAAAATTTTCAATACTTTTTCCATAACGGCATGTTTACGAATTACGGTTCACTGAACTGTACCGATCAACAATTGTTGTGTTTCGGAAAACAAATGGAGGACTATAACCCAATGTCCACCTTCTGGCGCGGGATCAATCGTCTCTATCTTTCTAAAAATAACCATTAACTTCTTCATTATAAAGCTACTTTTCTAAAATTAGGGCTATTGTAGAACTATTACCTCAAACCACTGCCCTTCACAACCTGCTCATTTAAAGAGCAACCCACCCGGAGAAGAAGCGTCAATTCTTTTCCATCATATATTTTTTCAAACTAAATAAAACCTATAATTTCAGCATTCCACGGTTCAACAGAAATTTATGAAACGTACAAAAGTGGCCATCCTTGGTGGCGGTTTTATCTCTGATATACATCTTGAAAGTTATCATCGCTTCATACCCGAAGCAGAAATAGTGTCCCTATATGCCCGGAACATTGAAAAGGCAAAGGCGATGGCTGAAAAACATCATATCCCAAAATGGTATGATTCCATTGATCAACTCCTCGAAGAATCAGACTGTGAAGTAGTCGATATCTGTTTACCGAACTACCTACACGCCGAAGCCACATTAAAAGCAGCGGCCGCTGGTAAACACATAATTATAGAGAAACCGTTGGCCGTTACGCTGGAAGAAGCTGATGCGATGATTGCAGCCTGTAAAAATGCCGGCGTAAAGCTTATGTATGCAGAAGAGTTGTGTTTTGCACCCAAGTACGAACGTGTACGACATGTTGTTAAAGAAGGTGCCGTCGGGGACATTTTTATGTTAAAACAGTCCGAAAAACACTCGGGCCCGCATACCGATTGGTTCTATAACATCAAACTTAGCGGTGGCGGTGTGCTCATGGATATGGGTTGCCACGCATTTGGATGGTTCTTTTGGATGCTGAATAATGCAAAAGTGAAGAGTGTTACAGCCAGTATGGCCACCGTTCTTCACAAAGGACGTACACAAGGCGAAGATAACTCAGTCGTTATCGTTGAGTTCGAAAACGGAGTGACCGCAGTAGCAGAAAACAGCTGGGCTAAACAAGGTGGAATGGATGATCGCAGCGAAGTGTATGGCACGGAGGGAGTCATATATGCTGATTTATTCATCGGAAACTCCGCGCTTACGTACAGTAAAAATGGGTATGGATATGCAATGGAGAAAGCGGATACTACAGCCGGATGGAGCTTTACCGTCTTCGAAGAAGTCTTTAACCAGGGCTATCCACATGAACTGAAACACTTTATTGAATGTGTACAACATGACAAACAACCTCTTTGTACCGGAGAACTAGGTCGTGCTGTTCTTGAAGTAATCTACGCAGCCTATGCCTCTGCCGGGCAAGGAAAAAAGATCATGCTTCCATTTTCTCCAAAAGTGGATAAGCCAATTGATTTGTGGCTAAATCCGTGATATGCGTTACGTAGATTTTTAAAAGAAGTACAGAACAACGGTTGGGATATTAGCTCGAAATGTCCTTCATTTTTTTATATGTATCAGACCAAACCACGTGCTGCTGCTACCTTATTTTCCATAAACCCACTGGTTAAAGAATTTATCCAACGTCTGACCAGAAGACTCTTCCATCGACTTTTGAAAGTCCAGGGTATTCACTGATTTCCTGAAATACTTCTGACTAAAGAATTTAATACCATTCCAAAACTTTTGTTCACCCAATTCTTCTCGAAGCATATGCAACACATACGCCCCTTTGAAGTAAACAATATTTCGATCTTCCTTTGTCGGGTGTAGCCAATTATTAAATACCAAAGGTTTGTCCTTTCCCTTACCCCGAATGTCTTTATAGACTGTATAATACGAGTTTATGTCAGCACTATACTTTTCCTTTCCAAATCGATACTCGTTGTAAGCGGCCGACATGAAGGTAGCCATTCCTTCGTGCAGCCAAAAGTGATTCCAGCTTTCACACGTAATCAGATTACCCCACCACTGATGCGCCAGTTCATGAGAAATAAGATTTGTTTCCGTACTGTCACGTAATACCAGGTTACCGTACGACTCCTTCAAAACTGCAAATCCAGACATTTCCTGATAGTGATTACCGATAAGGATCTGGGAATATGAATTTTGAATGTAAGCGACGCCGGATCGTTCTTCAAAAAATTTCATCATATCACGCGTTTCGCTAAAAATCTTTTCAAGTTCAACTGACGTGTGATCTTTTGCGTAATACTTAAGCGTAACCTCCCGATACGTCTCTTCGAAAACTTGAAAGTCGCCGATTACAAAACCGTATGTATAAGCAGGGGTTTCATAATCCTGTGACCAAGTGTGCAACGTCTTTTCACCCTTCGATTCCTTTTTGACGAACGTGCCACTGGCAACGCAGATTTTGTCGGAGGGGATTAGCAACTCTATTTCAAACTCTGCTTTATCGTTGGGAGTGTCGTTACATACCATCCAGTCGCTCGTAAAATAAACCGTGTGAGCTTGCCCGGGTGCAGGTATAATAAATCCCCGGCTTGATTTGCCGGTATAAAATATTTGTATCTCGTTTTCATTTTTTACTCTATCAGCTAAAGAGACGATCAGCTTTTGACCCTCCCGCGTGTAACTGAGTACCGACTCACCAATAACTTTTTCGATCTGAAGAGCTCCCGCATCAAAGACCACCTCGCTCCTATTCGTGTTCAATAAAAAGTCGATTGTTACATCGCCCCGAATATAATTTTCTTTAACATCAGGTTCCAGATTAACTTTATAGTGTAACACATCAGGTCTTAGGTTATCGTTTTTAATTTGCGAAAACGCAGCAGTGACAAAAAAGCATAATGAAAAAGGCAAACAGGTGAGTAGCTCTCGAATAGTCATAGCCAGTTAATAAGTAAATGCGACAGATTACTGCCTGATAACCGCAATTACTTTAATTCCCGCATCAAAAACTCTTTCAGGATAATTTTCTTTATCAGTTAATACAATGCCGTGAAGGTTAACATAAGGATTCAGTTGTAGGGCAAATTTATTCGTGATCGAAAATTCAGTTCCTATACCTAACCCTGCACCCATTCCAGATTGATTTGTAATGACCTTTTCTTTTGTGATGTCAATATCTGCGAGCAGGCCGCCATTGATAAAGAAGTATTTGGACAGGTCAACCTTTAAAAAGACCGGAACATAAATCAGCCACAGTTCATGCTCTTTCGGTGTCATGTCCGTGCCCGGGTAAAAAGCTGGTGTTATGGCGACATTTGTATGATATCCATTTATCCCCGTCTGCAGAGAAAGTCTATCACTGAATTGTCTGCTGTACTGAAATCCAACTGATACTCCCGTTTTTAAATCGTAGTTACCGCTTCCCTCCAAAATTGGTCTTACAATTATTCCATTCCCAACGCCAACACTGAGTCCATAAGAATTGGTCCGCCCATTGGAAAAATTGATCACTCCAATTGTGAACAACGTCAAAAAAACTAGCTTTTTCATAGCTGTAAAATGTATCGTTTCAAAAAAGGAAAAATGAAAGCTGAATCGCCCATGGCATTTTAAATCTATCGCACAACAAAACAAACTACGCTTACCGTTCCAGGTCTACAAAAGAAATCACTGCTATTGTAAAATCACCTTCAACGACCTAGCCGAAAATTACCAGTTAGCATTTTTAGTTTCTACGCTCCATGTGTTAAGAATTCATTATGAATTTAATGATTCACGAGGCAATGCAATAAATCAAGAGATAAAAATAGAATACACTTCTGTCATGCATCCACACCTTCGCGAACATCAGCAACGCCAACCGGTTTTGAAGAACCTTCACTAGCCACAACAGATTGCAATACAGGTGCATCAACCATAATCCTGCCCCACATCAACTTACCCCATACACGCTCATGCAGGTAGAACAATGCTACCTTCGTAAAAACTTCAAAACCACCAATCGTTAAGGCATTAAGTGGCTTACCGGTTATCATCCACGCAATAAAAATCGTGTCCAGCGTACCCACTACACGCCATGAAATTCCTTTCAAAAGACTTCTGCCGTGCGTTGGTCCCACACCGTGAATCCGGCCCATCGGAATGACATTCCATACACGCTCATGCAAATAGAACAACACCACTTTCGTGATAACCTCCGTGAATCCAATTTTCAGCGCATCACCAATACTTCCCGTAACAACGAACGATAAAACAATCGTATCCATCGTGCCTAGTACCCGCCAGGTAACGCCCTTTAAAAAACTTCTCGCATGCGAGTCGGTCATCCGTATTGTCATAATGCCGGTAAATATACTACTTCTATAGAGATTATAAATACTTACCTAAATATGCCCATTTCAGTGCCAAAAACCCTATTGGGCGTGTCCCGCGTATAACATCGCGCAACAAAAAGCTACAGGCCGCGGGTCGGGCTTTCGGCACTCGCCA
>JBGTEP010000088.1:0-2714 GCA_041747735.1 Chryseolinea sp. | reverse complement strand
AAAAGAGCAATAAAGGAGAGTCGGGATACAAGCCAGAAGTTTCCGTCGAAACCAAACTAAAAACTAATAACCAAATACTAATCACTGTCCGCGACAACGGCCCCGGAATCCCCGATTCCATAAAAGATAAAATATTCCAACCATTTTTTACCACCAAGCCTACAGGACAAGGGACCGGTTTAGGTCTAAGCCTCAGCTACGACATTGTGAAAGCGCATGGCGGGGAACTCACAGTGGCATCCTCAGTAGGAGAAAGAACCACGTTTACCATTCACCTGCCGAATAACCACAAATGAAACCCTTCAATCCCCTACTCCAAAAAACTTTCCAATCATCTGAAAAATATTCTTGAACCGCCCCATAATCTGTGAAATCCTTTAATTCTTTACATTCATTACACGCAAAGGTAGGCTTGCGCTTAAAGTCTTTATGGGTGTTTCACGGTTGCATTTGCATTTAAAGAAATGGCAATGGAATTATGCCCATAACCCACACTTCAGGCATTTAGAAACGGACTACACTAAAACGCAATATGTAATTGTTCTTGGATGACAACTGGGAATATTTTCGTAGGATTATGACCCGGAATACTATCTTTGCTTTCTAACCCAACCCTTAAAAACCAACCTTATGACAACCCAATCCAGCTCCAAAAAGTTCTTTTATAAAACGGATATTTTAAAAATAAGTTCCGCAGTAATAATCACATTAACGATTGTTTATCTTACCAATTTTACATTTTATTCTACACCTATAAATTTCAGTTTTGTAGGCAACAAAATTACAACAGATGAGATGGTCATACTTTGTGAAGAGTATGCAAAAGGCAATCCGATCACGACCATTTGGGAAGATCCAACTAGAAATCTCAAAAACGGTGTATTGGAAGGGTTTCCTATCCTAACTTCTGATTTACTGGACATAATAAACAATAATGCAATTAAAGACCCAATAAATCCGAGTGTAAGTGTAATTCCGGATGTAATTATGTTTTATTTAGGCCAAAATGGAACCACGCGTTATGGATTAAGAAATTATGGAAACATAAAGCTTATAGCAGTTGGCAGTAAAGAGGGACAATTGCTGATCCCGCCACGTGGAACCGAATGGCGATATGTAAATGCAGCATCCATCTATGACAAAGCCAACCCTTGCCCAGGGCCGGGATGCCCGACCAAACCTACGGCAAGGTTAACGCCTAATGAGCAATAAAAGGAAACATGTTTTCACAATTCCCCAGTGGCTTCTATTACGGCTCTCTGATCTTCGCTGCTTTCGCGGGTTTATTGCTATTTTACAAGGCGAGCCCACCCTTCCGGTGGGTTGCTGCGCTTATAGTCATCACCCTTGCCAGCGAGTGCACTGCAAAGTACCTTGGTGATACAATTGGAAATAACAGCATCGTTTACCACATATTTACGCCGATCGAATACTTCTTTTACGCCAATATTTTCTACCGGTTTTTCAAGAATAAAAAATGGGCGGTATTTTTGGTTTTGAGTGCTGGATTGCTCATTTGCCTCGAATTTTTGAATGCCATCTACCTGCAATCCACAAGCGTTGACAACACCAATATCATGATGTTCGAAAATATCCTGTTGGTATTTCTGTCACTCATGCTCTTTGTGAATATTCGTGCATCACACTACAGATCAAATATTTTGAAGGAAGGTGTATTTTGGTTTAACAGTATGGTCCTGATTTATTATACCTTTAATATTTTGATTACCGGATTTCATAGTTTCAAAGTGTATTATTTTGAAAATCCCCCGATGGTAATTTACAAAATCAACTTATTGCTAAGTGCCTTGCTGTACCTGGTTTACACACTTTCCATCGTCTTGAATGTGATGGACAAAAGAAAAACACTGCATCAATATGAATAACCTAACCTCTTCAGATGTGATTGTGTTTGTATGTGCAGGCCTGCTCATCATCCTGTTGCTCTTTGGATTCATCATTTTCTTTATTTTCTCATACAGATCCAAACAGCGCAATTATAAGCAGTTACAAGAACAAAAGCAAAAAATCGATGCGCAGAAAATCGTGCTCGAAAATGCCCTAAAAGACCTGCAAGGCGCGCAGTCGCAACTCGTGCAAAACGAAAAAATGGCTTCCCTCGGTGCGCTTACGGCGGGCATTGCCCACGAAATTCAAAACCCCCTAAATTTTGTCACCAACTTTTCAGAAGTAAGCAGGGAAATGTTGGAAGAGATGCAACAAGAAATTGGGCTTGGCAACATGGATGATGTAAAAGCAATAGCCATGGACGTCATGGAAAATCTTGAAAAAATACGACAACATGGACAGCGCGCAGATGGAATAGTAAAAGGAATGTTGCAGCACAGCCGCAAAAGCTCGGGGGAAAAAGAACCGGTTAATTTGAATACGTTGGCCGAAGAATTTCTCAAGTTATCTTATCACGGCATGAAGGCGAAAGACAAATCATTCAACTCCGATTTTAAAACCGATTTTGACCCCAATTTACCGAAAGTAAATGTCGTGCCGCAGGACATGGGGAGGGTGCTCCTAAATCTGATCAACAATGCCTTTTATGCATGTTTCCAGAGAGTTGGGGCAAATGAGGCCGGTTACAGACCACTCGTAACCGTGTCATCGCAACAGCGACAAAATCATGTAGAAATAAGCGTTTCTGACAATGGCCTCGGTATTCCCGATTCCATCAAAGACAAAATATTCCAACCCTTTTTTAC
>JBGTEP010000087.1:0-3022 GCA_041747735.1 Chryseolinea sp. | reverse complement strand
TGAATATCGGAGCACTCCTGATCGGAACGGAAACTGAACTCATTTTAAAAAGTCGCTGGGTAATGCCGACAAAATTAACAGCAGCAGGATATCAATTTAAGTTTCCAGATTTCAGGTCGGCAGCGGAACATATCGTGAGAAACGCAACGGATTAAAGTATGAAAACCCACATTCAGCTAACGACGAAAATTATTGCACCTGTTGAAATCTGTTTCGACCTTTCAATAAGTGCCGGCCTTCGCATGACGATTTGACTAAACGTTCGCTTTTTTGTCTCCTAATTTTTGTAGTTATTTCCCATAAATTCACATTTAATTCTAAAAACAGTTGGTAGCCATGATCACGCCACTTGTCCCTAGGGCTAAGTTTCTACACAGAAAACTTCTTTTTGGTTTGGCTATCACGACTATATTGTTGCAAACATTGAATCCGGCATCGGCACAAATTGGTTGCTTTGGATATGATGGTACATTAGTGTCCGGAGGTCCGCAGAGTATATCGAACGGAGCGCTCTGTTTAAATAAACCCGGCGCGCCAGCCCAACTTAGTATCATGGCATTTAATGTGGCTGATGGGAATAACCCAAATAATTTTGGAATAGAAATAGATTGGGATGATGGGTCACCCCGGCAGGTGATCGCATTTGGTGGCACAATTCCGATAAATAATACAAGTCCACATACATATGAAATACCGTCTATAACACACGTTTTTTTACCTCGACCGTGTGGTAACCGTCCAGGCGCTGAATGCTCTTACAGGCCAAAAATATATCTGCGAATAGCGGGAACAACCTGTCCCGCCGAGTTCGGTACATCGCCTGAATTTTTTCGTTTTGATACTGATGATCGATGTTCCGGTGGATTGGGGCTCAGTGAAACAGCAACAGGAGCTCCAGTTTTTGAAGTTGTTTCGGGATCATCTTCTACGTTAACCTTCACTGACCGAACAACTTTAAACTGTCTGCCACCGCATGAACCCAACGGATTTAATGCCAGCAAACGTTGGAGGACTTTTGTTTATGGGACTACCAACACGATTACTGGCGCAGTGTTGATTGGCGGAGCACCGGTTGGTTTTCCATTTATACCTTCCGGGATGCCAGAAATTTCTGGTGAATCACTGGCTACTTCCACACCTCCGTTTGCCAACAATAATACACTGGCTATAACGATACCCGCGACAGCTAAGGGGGGAGAGGAGTTTCGTATTCGAATGGATTATTGGAACTACTGTAACCAGTTTGGAATAGATCCACCCGTCGAGGAATATGCGATTATTCGCGTCGTGGGCCTGACTGAACAGAGCATTGCATTTGGGCCCCTATCTGTAGCTACCTATGGTGATAGCCAATTTTCGCTTGGTGCTACTCCTACGTCTGGCCTAAGCGTTACTTATTCAAGCTCAAATACGAGCGTTGCAACAATTTCGGGTAATACGGTTTCCATTGTAGGAGCAGGTACCACGACAATTAGTGCTTACCAAGCAGGGAATAATGTGTATGCATCTGCAACACCTGTTGCACAAAATCTTACAATAAATAAAGCCGTGCTAGATGCTCGAGCTGGTAGTAAGTCTAGAAGTTATGGTTCTCCTAACCCTGGATTTACAGTTTCTTATATTGGCTTTAAAAACAGTGATACTGAATCGGCGATTGACATTACACCTGTCGCAAGTACTCTGGCAACACCGTTGAGCAGTGCCGGTGCATACAATATTGTGCCAGCAGGCGGATTGGATGATAACTATTCATTTACTTATACCAACGGCATCCTGACGATTTCTAAAGCAATCCTTACTGCGACGGCTGACAATAAGAGCAGGGAATATGGTCTTTCAAATCCGCCATTATCCATTAGCTATACTGGATTTAAAAACGGCGAAAGCTCCTCGGTTATTAATACTGTACCCATAGTAAGCACTGCCGCAATTTTATCAAGCCTCGTTGGAGCATATCCTATTGTCGTTTCAGGAGGATCAGATGATAATTATTCTTTCAGTTATATCAATGGTACTCTTTCAGTTGTTAAGGCGGCACAGTCTATTACATTGTCAACACCAGACGAAGTATCAGAAACGATAGATACGTTTACCCTCGCTGCCTCTACATCATCCGGTTTGCCAGTCAGTTTCACCACGGCCGATGTGGATAAGGTTTCAATAAGTGGAAGCATAGCGACGATACTATCTCCAGGTAAAATAATCATAACGGCCTCACAATCGGGTAATAGCGAATACGAACCTGCAACTTCTTTAAGCCAGACCATTTGTATCAATCCAAAAAAGCCAACGATCGCGTCATCAGCGCTTACGCCCCTAACTCAATTGCTTACCAGTTCATCGGGTACTGGTAATGCATGGTATCGGAATGCAGATTTAATTGAAGACGCAGCCGGCCAATCTTTTACGGTGGCAGAGGAAGGATTGTATCAGGTGAAAGTAACTATTGACGAATGCAGTAGTGACTTCTCGGATGCGTTTCCTGTTATCATCACATCTATCTCTAAATTTACTCCTGAGGTGATGCTCGTCTTATATCCGAATCCGGTTCAAACGGAACTGGAGGTAATTCTACAAGGTTCAGGCTCATCTGAAACTCATGAATTAACAATTTATGATCTTACAGGCAGAGTTATGAAAAAGTCCACAATAAATGGAGGACAATTCAATACCAATATTCATCATTACCCTTCAGGGGATTATTTTCTTCGGGTAGCCAATAGTAAATTAAATCTGATTGCCAGATTTGTTAAAAGGTAGGATGTGTTGCTACGCTAAACTATCAGCTATACCAGGCTACTGCCGCAGTAGGACTTGAATGTGTGCACAGTGCCTTTTGTTTAATCCCATTCAGACAAAGCCGTTTTCTAAAGTGAGCGGCTTTTTTTATTTCCTGAAATCTGTAAACCTTGCTGTAACCTTTTGATACACTTCCGGTAACTAACCTGAAAATTGAAAACAAGCACTGATCTGATGACCGACGAAATGATCATGGAGGCCGTAAAACGCGGTGAACTTCAGC
>JBGTEP010000086.1:0-9667 GCA_041747735.1 Chryseolinea sp. | reverse complement strand
TGGCCGTTGAGAAAAAAGCCTTTGTCGGGATCGAGATGAAAAAATCGAAGCCCGAGGGGTTGCGTGGTTTGGTCTACAATTCCATTGTCGGTTGCAAGGCTCACGTGCACCGAATAGCGGTAAGGATCTTTTCTTCCGTTCCAGAGTTTGGGCTGCGGAATGGAGAGCGGAATTTGAAAATCGGTTGAGCCGCTCTTGGATGCCTCAACGGCAATATCCTTTTGCAAAACAATTTTACCCGTCGCATCATTGATCACCACCTGTACCGTCACCCTTTTTTCTTCAGCAGAACCATCGGAAATAGCGCCATCTATCGCAATGTCAGCCATTTCTTTCGTCACCTTTTTTTGTGTTATTAAAACGCCGGGTGAGCCATAGTTGCTAAGATCGAACCCGACTTTTTCTTTGACAATCAAATGTACTGGGCGGAAGAGCCCGCCGTACACGTTGAAGTCGCCCACCAGCGGCATCACTTCGCTGTCATAGGCGTTATTGACCATCACCAAAAATTCATTTTCACCCACTGCCACGGCCTTGGTGATTTCAAAAACGAAAGCCGTGTAGCCGCCGTTATGATGGCCCACATGATGACCGTTGACCCATACATCTGTGACGGTGGCGCTGCCTTCGAAGTGTAAGAAAAAGCGTTTGTCCGCGTTCTCCTTGTCTATATTGACCGACTTCTTGTAAACACCCAGTCCACGGTAGTAGGCAATGTTGCCATTATCAGCATCGGTAGCGTTCCACGTATGCGGAAGGTTTACATTTTCCCACGGTGGGTTCTTCTGCATGTTGTAGGCGTAGCCCGGGGTGAATTGCCAATCGTCATTGACGTCTGTTGGTTGGGATTGGGCGAAGGCTGTGTTAGAAACGTAAGCACATATAACCATTAGTAAATTGAAATTGACTTTCATAGTTGGGACGTTAATGATCAAGGTAAAAAAAATCGAATCATTCTAATTTTAAAATCAATACTCTGTCAATTGAGGAAAAGAAAAATATCCATACTCCTTGCTCAAATCATACTCGCAATTGCGATACATCACATCGTGGATATAGTTCTTCCGGATTTTGTTGTTCTCCAATACGGTCGTATTCAGTGTCCATCCCCTGCTCATGGATATCCCTGTTTAGGAGCTTGTGTTATCTCATTAATTTATATTTTTAACTAGCGATTTGTTCAACAGGACCGGCTTCATAACTTCAATTAGCTATGTGTTCATCATAGATACTCTTCGTCATTCCAATTTCAATAATCCTCCACTTAAAATAAATTGATGCCGGATTTCAAAGCCTGTCCTTTTCTGACCATTTAAAGTGAAGTTGTCAATATAAAAAGTACTATCTGAAAAGTTAGTTGCCTCTATATTGAACGACTTACCTTTCTCTACCTGCAAGCTAGCCTGTTTAAAAATCGGCGAGCTTAGTAGCCAAAGCGGTTCCCCCACATTGGCGGGATATAAGCCGACAGCAGCCAGCACAAACCATGAGGACATGGTACCGGCATCATCATCCATTTCCTTTAGATAGCCTTCAGGTTGGTTTTTGTAAATTCTACCTTTGTACGGACCTTCCCACTTTTTATGGGTACCGTACCATTGCTCCATATCTTTAGTGAGGATTTGGTTTACCAGCTTCTGTGACTTCCATGGCTGATCGGTATAGTTATAAAGAAAGGGGGCTTGGATATCCGGCTGGTTGCCATGGTTGTAGAGGTTGTTCTCAAAAAACTGGTCAAGTTGTTTCCTAAAGGATTCCTCACCCCCAATCAATGCCTTCATTTTTGGAATGTTCCAAGGAACAAACCATCGGTACTGCCAAAGCGTGCCTTCGTATAATCCATCGCCATGCATAATATCAGATTGATCGTCCATCGTCTGAAATTTGGCTTTATATATCTTCTCAAATTCATTGGCCTTTTGGAGGTGCTTTTTTTGGTCTTCGGTGTTTCCAAGTAAACCTGCAATTTCTGATACCGCCCAGTAGTCATATGAGCTTTCCAAAATATTATCAGGAGATTGATAGGGCAGGCTATCCAGTTCCTGAATGAGGTAAGGATAAACTCCCCGCAAATCAAAATCAATAATGCCTTTGCGATAAGCATCCAGCAGCACTACAGCAGCATGCTCGGTACGCACCGTGGGAAATGGCTCCGTGGTACTTGCCCAGTTGTGTTTGCCTTGCTTGTATAAAGCTACAAGTGACTGACAAAAATCAAGCATCGTTTCTGCATCTATCAGCGTAAGCAGCGGCATTTTAGTGCGAAAGGTATCCCAGATGGACCAACCATGGTAGTAGGTGAACCCATCTGCTTCATACACCTTTCCATCGGAACCCCTGTAGGTGCCATCGGTGCTGGTAATGTTACAGGGTGATAGGAAAGATCTGTATAAATTTGAATAGAATAAGCCTTTGTATTCCTCATTTCCTGTCACTTTAATTTTGGAAAGCTTTTCCTCCCACTTTTCGGCAGCGGCTGATTTTATGTCTTCAAATGAGCGGTTGCCTACTTCCACGACCCTATCCTTTTTGGCTTGTTCCGGACTGATGGTAGAAAGGCTTACTTTGAGGTTGACTTCTCTGTCGTTGTTCGCAGCATTTGCGAAGCGAAGAAAAACTAGCTTCCCCTGCTCTACTACTTCTTCTACTTCATGATCTATTACCAAATTATAGTAAAACTGATAAGCCCCACCATCCTGCCGGCACACCGTATTGGCTGAAACGCTTCCCGATAGTTCTTTTTTTCCATTCAATTCGTGCTTTTCGGATAAAAATAGCTCGTGGGATGCCCCTAAATCGATCATTAACCAGTTTTGTGATGCGTTGGGAAATGTGTACTTATGCCAGCCGGTAGCATTTGTTACAGTCAGCTCGACCTTGATAGGATTTGTGGAATCTCCCAACTGCACCTCATAATAACCTGGCGATGCTTTTTCGCTTTCTTTTTGATAGGAAACTGCCAGCGTATCCAACGGCCCCACTCCGGGTTTGATTAATATATTTCCCCCTGAGCCCACGCAGCCCACGCCCTCTATCCTGTTATGTGAAAAGCCTTTAATCTTTGTAGCATCGTAGTTGTACCCTGAATGGTTGGTGGGGTCAGTTTCAGGGCCAAGCTTCACCATTCCAAAAGGCAAAGAACCGGCCGGTGAAAGCTGGCCATGGTCTCCGGAGGTGCCCATAAAGAGGTTGACGTATGCTACCAGGGGTTTAACTTTACTTTCAGCTTCAGCCACATCTGTTGCGGGCGCGCAGGCAGCAATAAATGAGCCTACTCCACAAAAAAGCAGACACTTTTTGATTTTATTACCTTTAAAAAGTTTGATGCTTTTCATGTTGACTTTTATCTTATTTCTCACTCATCACTTGTCCATACCTCTCAATAAAAAAATCACTCTGTGTGATGCCTGTCTTTTTTATTCTGCCCGGATAATTGGCACCCATTTTCTTCCTCAATACCTCAACTTCTGCGATTGATAGTTTCTTCTCAGGTTCCACTTTCCATCCTGTACCTGTAATTATTCCCTGAAGGGCAAAATATTGTATGGCCTTGAAAGCCGGGTTTTCTGGTACTAAATCTTCGAAATAAATTAGCACTGCCTTATTATCAAGTAGGGCATTTTGCAGTTTCCTTATATCAACCTGTTGAACAGGCACTCGGTCTTCGATTGATAAAACCGCGGAAATTCCTGCTGCTTCACCAAGGGCCATCCAGGTGGGTTCCATACGCAAGGTGGAAAAACCCAGATGAGTTCCTGAAACTGGCACCGGTGCCAATAGATTTGTGATAGTTTGAGGAACTATTACTTCATAAGGAACAGTGTAAGGAGCTGTTTGATAGTTAATAAATCCATCCAAATGAACTCTCCCGTTTTCTCTTTTTCTTACTCCGTGTGAATCTATGGCATAATGTCCCGCTGTAATACTTGTTTTATGCAGTGGTGGACGGCCGGTTTCCTTCACCGGCAAGGCATCAAGGGCAGTAAAAAAATACTTTCCCTGCATCCTTCGCCCTTCCCGGACATAGACTTGCCTGGGGAAATTGTCATTGTCCTGATATTCATCTTTTGCCAGGCCCCAACGCAAACATTCTTGCCGGAAACTTTCCGGCAGCCCCTCATCATGCTGGGCAAACCATAGAAGCCCAAGTGTATAATTTCTCAATCTTTCAGCGAAACTATCCCGCCATTGCCAACCGGAAGTAGGCCAGGGCCAGTTTTCTACCGGCAAATCAGTAGAAATTAAAGCTAAATGCTGGTTATTGGCATCAGTTTTTCCGTTTGGCAGTACCACTTTATTTACAAGTCGTTGCATTCCTTTCGGCTCACCCGGAACTGAATCTAGCGGACTATTGCTTGCTCCGGCTTCCAAATATCTCATAAAGCCAGCACCGGTGTGCCGTCCTGTTTTCACATCTTCAATAAGCGATACATATTCCGATCGGTCATAATTTGCAGGTTGCCTTATAGGTGTTAAATTATTGGTATTTGTCGTCAAACATAAGCGATAGTTAAAAGCCTGAATAGCATTATCTGCCAGCAAGCTTGAGCCCTGAAGGGCGGGCCCGCCCCAGTATTTATATACACGGCCTGCAAATGGCTCTTCGAACTCCTCGAACCCTTCCCTACCGACAAAATATGGCACACCTGCAGCTGCAATTAAATCACCCTCATAAGTGGCATCAATAAATACTTTACCGTTATAAGTTTTTAGTGCGCCTGTTGTCCTATCCTGAACTGTGATCGATTTAATGGTACTCCCGTCCATTTGAATATTTTCAGGCAGCGCATCGAACTGGTGCATTTTTAATACCGTTGCTTTGGGGGCTGCGCGCAACATCTCCTGCAACACGACTTCAGCTACGGAGGCTTCAAAATGATATCCACCATCACAATCCTGATATTGTTGGGATTCAGATCCGTATTTCAACTTATAATAACTGTTTATATTTTGTACAAATTTCAAAAAGAGTCCACCAGCCAGTGCTCTTGTTTGTATGTCAGTAGCACCTAATCCGTTTGCGGGTAGCCCTCCGATATGGTTTGTCCGCTCAATAAGCAGGCTTGTTTTGCCCATCCTATCTGCAGCAATTGCGGTCATTATTCCGGCAGGTGTTCCACCGCATATTATCAAATCATACTCGATCGTATTATTCTTCTGCGCGGAAGCCTCAGAAAATGATATCAGATTGAAAAGCAATAAAGCCAAGAAAATTTTGTGCACAGGTAATTTCAGTTATGAGTGTTATATTATAGGAGAGCCATGTAAAAAAATAGCTGCATTGCCAGTTTCGCCTGGCAATGCAGCAGATAGTGTCAAAATTTACCTACTGGTATCCTTCGTTTTGCGATAAGGCATCAGGATTTACATCAATCTGACTTTGGGGTATAGGATAGATATATTGATACCTCTGAATAGATTTAGCTCCTACTTTGGCATCTGCTAGATAGGCATTCATCACTTCCAGCGCTTTATCAGTCCTGATAAGGTCAAACCATCGATGATCCTCAAAGGCCAGCTCTATTCTTCGCTCCTCCAAAATTACATCCAAATCGATGGTTATCGCGTCAGGAAGGCCAGCTCGGCTTCTCACTAAATTTAATTGCGTTAAACCACCACCATTATTGAAAAACTCGGCCTCTGCTAATAGTAACAATACATCAGCATATCTTAAAACAGGAAAATTGTCGTTACCCTGTCCGGGCAATGTGGTTCCGTTAAGATATTTAGTGATATAATTTGCTTTAATTATTGCACCTTTTGAATTTATATACAAAGTGTCGAGCGAAGGATCAAATCTGAGATCAACCGAGTTGTAAGCCTGCACAATATCATTGGTTGGCTGGTTATTGCCTACGCCATCACCACTTGATGCGACCGTGGTAGAAAACCGGGGGGCAAAATCATTTACGAAAGGGCTTCCCTCGCCTACAATGCCGCCATTGAATTGCACTTCAAAAATAGATTCCTTGCCATTTTTATTGGTCGGATCGAAGATGCTGGAATAATTTGTTTCCAATACGTAGGGGCCGTTATCGACCACATTTTTTAGCGTGGCTGCGGCTTCAGGATACTTCTCTTGGGTAATCTGCACCTTTCCTAATAAAGAAAGTGCTGCCCAACTTGTAGCGCGGCCCACATTTGCACCGGAATAAGAATCATCTAAAAGGGTTGAAGCTACTGTTAAATCGGTTTCAATTTGAGTGTAGACTGTGGCAATTTCCTCACGTATATGGCTGCTGCTTTCGGATGGGTTTTTAACCTCACTAATAACTAATGGCACTTTTCCGAATACCCTAACGAGATTGAAATAAAATAAGGCGCGTAAAAATTTAGCTTCGCCAATAATCCTGTTTTTCAGCTGAGCATCTTCAAAAGTAACATTATCAATACGGTCCAGAACGGTGTTGGCATTGGCAATACCTTTGTAGGACGTATTCCAAAAATCCAGCAAAATACCATTATTGGTTTGTACCTGAAAGAAATCGATATCTGCCGTAGATTGTCTATTGCCTCCTGGATCACCATCCAAAAACGTATTGTCAGACCTTAATTCACCGAGCCGGTACATATGCTGCCCGTACATAGGCTGCAGCGATCCGTAAACGGAATTGACTGCAATTAATATATCTTCCGGTGTTTTATAGAAATTGTTAGTGCTTCCTTGCGAAACAGGTTCTACATCCAGGAAATCGCTGCAGGCACTGCTCAAAAACAGGCCAACAAAAGCTATATAAATATATTTTTTCATGATTTTCAATTTAATTGTTTGATGGATCAAAACTTGAGGTTAAAGCCAACAGTATAAGTTCGCGGTAGCGGATAACCTCCGTATGAGGCTCCTGGCGATAAAGCTGTAGATGCTCCGCCAGTTTCCACACTTTCCTCAGGATTGTAACCTAGAAAATCTGTGAAGAGAAAAGCATTTTGAACACCGAAGTAAATTCTGGCAGAACTAATGTTTGCCTTACTTAGCAAATCGGTGTTAAATGTATAGCCGAGCGTGATGTTACGCACACTTAAATAGGAGCCGTCCTCTACGTGATAAGTAGAAATAGCTGTTTGATTACTGGAAGGAGACCTTGCCGCCCTTGGTAAACCATTTCCTGGATCGGTTGGCGATTGCCATCCGAAAAATTGCTCCTCAAGCAAACTGTTATTTGCCGCAAAGTTACCGTATTGCCGTTTAGTAAGGTGCAAAATATCATTGCCTTCCGAGCCTACAAGTAAAAAACTAAAATCAATATTTTTATAATTGAAAGTGTTTGTAACTCCATAGGTAAAATCGGGAAAAGGGTTGCCGGTAATTGTTCTGTCATCTGCATCAATACCCATATCATTATCAGTATCCTCAGTTTTCCAATCTCCGGGCTGCCTGTTGGGGAAATCTGTAACAGGGTTCGCGTCAATTTGCTCCTGGTTCAAATATACCTCGTTGCGTATATAGCCAAAGAAATTTCCCAAAGGCAATCCAATTCTAGTAATGTGCGTGCCATCCACTCCGCCTGAACCGCTAATGATGTCATCCCCCTCCGGACCGAGTGCTATTACTTTATTGTCTATTGCTGAAAGGTTTACAGAGGCTGTCCATTGCAAGGCTCCTTCCGATAAAACCTCTGCCTTTAAAGCAAACTCCCATCCGGTGTTTTCCACTTCACCTAGATTCTGAAGGTAGGATCCGAAGCCTGTAGAGGTTGGCACTTGCACTTGCAGCAGCAAGTCTTCTGTGTTTTTCTTAAAGTAATCTACGACTAAGCTTACTCTGTTTTTTAAAAGTCCCAGATCCAATCCAATGTTTGTTTGGGTTGAAATTTCCCATGTAAGGTCAGGGTTTTCAAGGGTAATAGGCTGCAAGCCAATTGCCCTTGAGCCACCAAGCACATAATTATTTGATCCTAAAAGCCCAAGTGCCCCAAAATTAGGGATGTTGAAATTACCTGCCTTTCCCCAGCTCGCCCTAATCTTTAGATTACTCACCACTTCTGAGTTTTGTAAGAAAGCTTCCTCGGAAATTCTCCAGGCTGCAGATGCAGAAGGAAATGTACCGTATTTATTGTTTGCCCCAAATCTTGAAGACCCATCCCTTCGCACCGTGGCTGTAAGGAAATACCTGTTATCATAATCATAATTAACCCTGCCAAAGTATGATAGCAAACTCCAGGTTTCCTCAAAACTGGTAAAGGCGGTAGCTTCGGTGGCGTTGCTCAATGTAGGAATGCTATTATTGGGAAAGCCTGAGGCCGAAATGCTGCTAAAAGTGCTGGTTTCCTGCTGAACCGAGTATCCTATTAGGGCAGATAAGTTGTTTTTGTCTGCAATAATTTTTTTGTAATTAAGGGTATTATCAAAAAGATAATTAAATATATCCCCAGATGAGGTGGAGCCCATAGCGATACGGGGCTGGATATTATCTGGTATAAATATTTGCCCTTTGTTATTTCTGACATCGACACCAATACTGCTCCTAAACGTAAACCCTTTTAAAAAATCAATCTCAGCATATAAATTTCCTAAAACCCTACTTCCTGAGCTCTCTTCTTTTCGTAAGGTTGCTACAGCAACTGGGTTTTCGTAACCACTAATGCCTGCCGGAAATCCGTAAGAATTAGCAAAAGTACCATCCTCATTTCGTACCGGAAAAATAGGCTGAATGGAGGTGGCTAAGGCAATAACTCCAGACCTGCCATTTTCATCTATTCTATTGCTTTGGGTAAAAGTTGGAAACAGGGTAAGGCCGGCACGCACATTTTCCGATACCTTTGCGTCTATATTCGCACGTATGGAGTACCTTTTAAAATCGGAGTTGATGACGACACCCTCTTGATCAAAATAATTAGCTGAAACAAGGTATTTGAGGTTTTCATTTCCCCCCAAAAGCGAAACCTGATAGTTTTGAATGGCAGCAGTTCGGAAAATTTCTTCCTGCCAGTCAGTATTGGCTGTAGTTGCTAAAATATCCTGTATTCTATTGGAGCCCGCCCGAACATTATCAGGATCAGAGGCACTTCCTCCACTTTGGACATGGGAATTGTTCCTGGCCCTAACTGCATACTCTCGAAACTGGTCTCCATCCATTAAGTCGATGGTTTTTAATACCTCTTGTACACCGGTATAAACATCAAGGCTTACCTGCGTTCCGTTAGTTTTACTTCTTTTGGTGGTAATGATGACCACGCCATTGGCACCCCTGGAGCCATAAATTGCTGCTGCCGAAGCATCTTTTAAAATATCTACCGATGCGATATCACTTGGGTTCAGGCTTGAAATGTCTCCACTTATTGGAAAACCATCCACCACATATAAAGGATCGTTTCCAGCATTAATCGAACCAACACCCCGAATATTAATCTGGACCCCTCCACCAGGGGTTCCGCTGGTTTGATTTACCTGAACACCTGCCACTTGCCCCGCCAAAGCCTGATCCACCCGAGCAACTGGTAAGTTTTCTATATCTTTATTGGAGATGGAGGCAATGGAGCCTGTTAAATCTTCCCTTTCCTGCGTGCCATACCCCACAACCACTATTTCACTTAAAGATTGTATGTCTGTCTCCAAAGTAATGCTGACTTCAGTTTTATTCACAATGTCAACTTCCATCTTTTTGTACCCGATAAAGGAGATCACAAGTGTGGTCGCGTCTTCCGGAACGGTCATTGTAAATCGACCA
>JBGTEP010000085.1:0-230594 GCA_041747735.1 Chryseolinea sp. | reverse complement strand
ACTTACACTAACCTCCAGCTCATGGTTATGATGCATACGTGTTGCATCTAGGTGTGTTAACCAGAAAATAGATTGGTAAACCATATCATTCGTGTATCAAAGGTCAGTATTCAACCCCATTCGGGGTTGGATTGATGGTTTTGCGTTAACCTCCGATTTCATCGGAGGTTATTCAAGTTTAAGCCCTTCGGGCTATCGATGTAGCGCGTTATTTCATTGTTGTTCATAAAGCCCGCATTGTAATCACCGTTTTAAAACTGAACAGCTGTTCAATGAGTGTTGAGTTGAAGTGAAAAAAGTCACTCCCACACCTACCCCCAGCACATGGTTATTCATGCCTACCTGCCCGCCTTTTTTGGCGGGAGCCTGTCTTTGGCCTGGTCGTGGCATGTGCGGACAGGGTTCAGCATGAAGAACCATGTGCGAGGCCCAGCCTGGTCCGCCCTTTGGCGGAGAAAGAAAGCTAAATCAACACACCAATATTAAACGCTTCCAGGAAACGAAATTCATGCGCGGCCTCTCCCACACAAAAAATCTATGCAGACAAGACAACGTATATCCATTTGATATTTTTGGGTATATGCACTTGAAAGATTCGTTGCATCTAGGGTGTGCGTTATCCAAGGGTAGCAAGCTCGAATCTGGGGGTGTCTCGAACTACTGCCGTACGACTATAAATATTGTGTAGTCTCGACATGACGGCACGCAAAGGGTCGTTGCACAAGAAAAAAATAATACAAAGACACTCCCACACCAACCCCCAGCACATGGTTATTCATGCATACCGTGTCCGCCCTTCGGCGGAGAAAGAAAGCTAATTCGGAACAGCGATAGTAAAAGTTTTCAAGAAACGAAAATTCATGGACGGCCTCTCCCACACAAATCTATGACAGCAAATTCAAAATATTACAAGCTATATCCCTTTGATGTTTTAGGGTATATGTGTTTGTAATTTTTTATTCTTTGCAAATATTCTTCCTTTGCTTAAAGCCTTTCAGTTTTTTCAAGCACGTAAGTCGAACCATAATTCCTATATTTCAAGCACCGTTATCCGTTGTATGAATTTAGATCGTTATGCGTTAGCCTCAAGTGAAGACCGTTTAAGCTATGAGTTTTATAGCAAAGGCCCCAAAGGTGAAATAAAGAAGATTGTTTAATTTACGCGGCTGAGAAGCCTCGGAGATAATGTTTATAATTTGGGCTTTGGTGATTTCAATTATAATACTGGCTGCGTCGATGATTTGACGGTGACCGACAATCAAGATAGAGATCTGGTTTTGCAAACCGTGGCAAGTACTGTACCATTCTTTTTTGAAAAATATCCTGACGCTCGAGTTACTTTCCATGGAAGTACAGAGGCTCGAACTCGTTTATACCTTATGGAAATCACCAAACGTTTAGGTAACCTGGACGCAGCTTTTTACATTCAAGGATTGACCGACGGTGGATGGGAATCTTTCCGAAAGAATGGTCGTTATAAAGCGATATTGGTTAATCGCAAAAAAACAGTAATTTAGAATCATGGCTTCAACAGCAAAAAAAAATCAGAAAAAGCGCACATTGAACAAAAGCATAGCTATTAGCAAAAACGTGAAAAGCTATGAGAAGACTCCTTTGTTTGCTAAAAAGGCAAAAGCTATGGAGGCGATATTAAAAGAGCACGGCCTGCCGCGATCACAACCCCACGGATAGGCGTTGATAATATCCCCAATGACCTGACTTTTCATTTGCGGAGCGATCTGCTTTACAATTAAGTTGTCCAAAAATCGAACACCTTTCAGTCATAATAAATTCTTGATGTGGTGAGCCTTCTACATCCGACGTGGATCACGCACCGTCATCGACGTTCACAACACCAATGCAGTTTGACGAAGTGACATTCCATATCCATCCCACACAAAAAAACCTTCTGCAATTTTAAAACAGGACCGCAAACCCACACCAACCTCCAGATTCGAGCATGCTCACTTTGGATAACGTGCACGCTAGCTGCAACGAATCTTTTCAAATACATATACCCCAAAATCTAAAATGCATCTGCGTGGTCTTATCTGCCTAGTTTTTTTGTGTGGGAGAGGCCGCGGTTGGAATTTCATTTCTTAGAAACTTTTAATGTCGGTGCAGCGATTTAGCTTTCCTTCGCCTCTAAGCCCGGCTGGGCCTCGCACATGGTTCTTCATGCTGAACCCTGTCCGTACATGCCACGACCAGGCTCCGCCAAAGGGCGGACAAGCTCCGACAGGCTTCCGCCAAAGGGCGGACACGTAGGCATGAATAACCATGTGCTGGGGGTTGGTGTGGGTGTGTATCAACTATATCATTCCAATAACCCCTGTTGAAACTCGGCTTGGCGCGGAACGTATGAAAAGATTCGGGTATGAGCTTAATTTTGCACAATATTTAATTCCCCCTTAAGGGGGCCAGGGGGTTTTACGAATGATAAACATGTACTGGGAGTTGGTGTGGTTGTGTATAAACTATATCATTCCAGATCCATAACCCCGTAGGGATTTAATATCGGTAGAAATGAATTCGTATCAATTCTCCTCGCGCCACAGGTGTGATCGTTCGTGGTGTAAACTCGGCTTGGCGCGGAACGTATGAAAATGATTCGGATTTGGATGAGCTAAATTTTGCACAATGCTTAATTCCCCCTTAAGGGGGCCAGGGGGTTTTACGAATGATAACCATGTGCTGGGTGGGGGTAGGTGCCGGTGTGTATAAACTATATCACTCCAGATCCATAACCCCGTAGGGATTTAATATTGGTAGACCGTGTCCGCCCTTTTTGGCGGAAACGAATTCTTATTGATTCTCCACGCGCCACAGGTGTGATCGTTCGTGGTGTAAACTCGGCTTGGCGCGGAACGTATGGAAATGATTCGGGTTTGGATGAGCTAAATTTTGCACAATGCTTAATTCCCCCTTCAGGGGGCCAGGGGGTTTTACGAATGATAACCATGTACTGGGAGTTGGTGTGGTTGTGTATAAACTATATCATTCCAGATCAATAACCCCGTAGGGATTTAATATCGGTAGACCGTGTCCGCCCTTTTTGGCGGAAATGAATTCGTATCAATTCTCCACGCGCCACAGGTTTGATCGTTCGTGGTAGTAAACTCGGCTTGGCGCGGAACGTATGAAAATGAATCGGGTATGAGCCGATTTGCACAATGTTTAATTCCCCCTTTCAGGGGGCCAGGGGGTTTTACGAATGATAACCATGTACTGGGGGTTGGTGTTGGTGTGTTTTTTTTACAATACTACAACGATACCATCTCAATACTCAATACTCAATACTCAATACTCAATGCTCAATGCTCAAGACTCAAGACTCAATGCTCAGGACTCAAGACTCAAGACTCAAGACTAATACGTCAGGTCTTTCAGCTGGACATTATTCAACACCGTTCCCATTAATCTGCCATTGATAGACTTCAGGTAGTTTATGGACTCGTTATCCATTGGGGTAAGGGCTGCATCGGCCCTGAATACAGGGATTACTTTGTCGGAGAATTCAATGAGTTCTTTTGAATCAGAATAGTCGTTTAACGCCGGTCCTTCCATTAAGACATAGTCATAACGAAGTGCCAGGTTGTTGATCATCTCTTTGAAGTCACGGCCTGCCATGATCTCGGATGGTGATTCTCTACCCCCTACGTTGCCGATAATATCAACACCCGGGAAACGGGTTCTGTTTACTATACTGGGCTTTCTGGTTTCGGCAAGCACACTTTCGGAATCGTCATCGTAAAGTTCGGGATTATGATTCTTTGCTTCAAGCAACAAATCATCTTCGTCCTCTTCGAACAACAATGCTTTCTTCAATAGCTTCCGATTCTCTCCTCCTCTCCCTCTTGGAAGAAGAGCTTTCGTGAGCGAATTGTGCCTGAAGTTGGTATCGATGATTAACACGCGCTTGCTTACAAGGCTTAGTGCATACGATAAACTGATGATCAGAAACGTCTTACCGGCTTTGATCTGTGAGCTGGTAATGAGAATTATCTTGCCGTTAGAACTCTGGATTTCATAGCGCAGCTTTCGCAGGAAGTGTGAGAAGGTTTCATATTCTTTATTGGTACTTCGATCGTTGAAGATCTCACGCATATTGAAATCCTGACCTTTAAGAATATTAACCGTACCAATGTTTTTCAATCCTGTCGCTTTCTCCAGACGTGATGAAACACGGATTCTTGGATTCAGATAATCCACCATCCAAATACTAAAGAACGTAAGCAGGAAACTTCCTCCTCCTACCAGTCCTAACCAAAGCGGAGTCTGTGTAGGTTCAGGTTCGTAGCTGGGCTGACCTTCTAAAATCTGACGTATTGAGCTTCCGATAACCAATGATTTATTCTTGGCTGCAGCAAACTTGTCCTGAGCGGCGATGTATTCAGCAGATGCAAGGTTAACCTCCCGCTCGAAGTCGGAGGTATTGGCCTGCCTCGATGAGTTACCCGAAACTTGTGATCTTAAGGTTTTAATAGCCTCCTCATTTTTTTCAAGGTTAGACTGCGCTATCTCAACTTTAAGCTTAAGCTCATCGCGTTTTTTTTCCAGTTCAAGAAGTTCTTGCTGACTTTTTTTATTGGCATTTACTTCTTCTATCCGGCTCGTTTCCAACTGGAGTTCATCGCGCAATTGGTTGATGCGCGACCGGTTACCTTCTGCATCCGTATTTACAAGTTCGTTGATTTGTTTCTTGAGGTCGAGTATACGTTGGTTTACCAGTACAATTTCCTGTTGATTGAGTTTGCCCAATTTACTCTCTTTGGCTAAAATCGAATTTTCTACGTTGCTTAGCGACATCTGCATCGAATTCAGTTCAGAAGATTGCTCCTCTTTCTTTAATTGATACTCTGTGATTAATTCGATCTTACTTTTCGTTTCCGCGTCGTGGTTGTAGACATTGTTGTTTGCCATATAACGGTTCAACGCTTCATTCTTTTGATCGAGGCTCTTTTTCTTTTCACGGACAATGTTTTCCAGGAACTCCAGTGATTCGGAGGATCGATCTGTTTTAAGAGTCTTATTGTAGCGAATAAACTCCTGGCAGAGCGAGTTAACAGCAAGGGCAGACAAGAAAGGGTCTTCTGATACGTAATCTATGGAGATAAAGTCGGATGCTGCTAGTCTTTGGATTTTCAGATTTTTGGCTACCGCATCATGATCATAAGAATATCCTTTTAAAATCCGGTAGAGAAGCTGATCATCCCGGTCAAACAAATTGAGGGGCGCGAATTTATCCAGTCTGTCCTTAAACATCGACTTCGATCTTATGATGTCTTCATCTGATAGCGGGCCTTCCCCTTTCTTGGGGTTAAACTGTCTGAAGGTTTGATCATTTTCGAGATCATGTAAAACAAGCCTGTACGAAACCAACGTCAGAACCGGCACCGAATTCATTGACTCGATGATGTTGTTGAAGTTGGTATTAATATCAAATGGATTGGAAGGGCCATCATTGAGCTTTACAGCATCGTCTGTTGTGAAACCGGTGGCGATCTGGGCGGTGGACTTATACTTCTTATCCATCGATGAGATGAAATAAAAGGCACCGAGGACAGACAAGAGGGGTATACTAATCAGTACTACCCATTTTAGATTAAAGACTTTCAACTTTGACAAGAACTTCATGCGCATTATGTTAACCAAAGATACCTAAAAAAACAATGTTGCTAAAGCCCAACACCATTGTGTTTTCTTAATGCAAGGCTTACACCGATTGCACTACGTCATTACTACGAAAATAAATTTATGTTGATTGAATTTTTATCAAAAAACATAGACAACTCATGCTGCACATACCATACCAAAGGCAAACTCTTAATACCAGGAAAAATGATTAAGGTAATCGGGTTATCTGAAAAACCTTATCCTCACCATCTCCTTGTTCTGTGATGTTCCACCGGATGCTTCCACGCTGAAGATAATCCGGTTCCCTTCTATTCCGGCTTCCTTGAGGTAATCCAGGATGTTTAACAACCGCGTTTGATAGGTAGAAAGGTTGCTTTCTCCCGGTTTTAGGGCGATGATGTTGAACTTGATTTCTTTGAGAGCTACGAGACTGTTTTTGATCTTCACCAGATTTTGCTTCTGATAGTCATTCAACTCACTTACACCCAGATCGAAGTATAGCAATGGCTGCAAGGTTGTGCCGGTCATTTTTGAGATTTCCTCGTCGGTGATGTAGTTGCGCCGGTCTTCATCTACCAGAAGCCTGCGCTCACGTACAGAGACTTTATAAATATCCATTTGTTTCTCCCGGTTACTGGAGAAATAGGCCACACTATCACTATAAATCGCGAAGTAGGCATCGAAAGCTTTTGAGTTTACCTTATCACCCAGGTTCTTTGGAGCCGACCAGATGTCCCATGAATCGTAGAGGCGGTCACTATAAAAGATATCGCCATTGCCCATGCCCGGATGGCCACTGCTGGTAAAATACAGGCGTCTTTTGTTGGGGGACAAAAAGGGTGACATTTCAAAACCTGTGGAGTTGATGGTTGCACCCATATTGCGGGGCTTTGTCCACTCGCCTTTTTCATTTTTAAGACTGATGTATAGGTCTTCGCGGCCACGGCTAGCCGGACCATTCATAGAGATGATCATGACAGTTTGATCTGGTGATACATAAGCACCTAGGAACTCATCAGGTTCCAGCCCTTCAACGGGAACAAGGCGAGGTCTGGCCCAGGAGTCATTCATCTTGCCCGCCAGGTAAATTCCCGGCGGTCGTTTTGTGGACGTTGTTCTGAGCATGTATAAAACATCTCCCGTTTCGTTCATGCCGATCGCCGAACTGTTTCCCTGATCATTTAAGGCTACATCATTATTACTTCTTCCCCAGTCTAATATCGTGGGATCATAACGGCTGGTCCATATGTCGGTGCCGGTAAATTTTCCACCACGGTTTTGTTCGCACAAGGCGCGGGTGAAGTATAAAGTTCTTCCATCAGGGGAAAGTAGTGGAAAAACTTCATCACATTCTGTATTGATGTTCCCGGAAAGCTTTTCCAAAACCCCGAAGTCCCAATCCTGTGCCGAGGCCAGGACAGGAAAAATGTATATCAGCAAAAGAAAGTATCTCACCATGTTTGAGGACTGAGGCGTTTGAAGTTATTGAAACGAAGACCAAGTACCAGTTCATGGCTGCCATCGCTGAATTGTTGCATCCCGTCAAGTGAGATTTCATATGAATAAGAAGCTCCTAAAAATTCATTCAGGTTAAAACCTACCATACCCACCAGGCTCCTGATATCGCGGTAGGAGACGCCAAACCATAGTTGTTGTTCAATGTGCATTTTCAGGTTGTAATCGATCGCAAAGCTGTTGTCCATTTGCCACAGCGCAAGCACGCTGGGTTTAAGCGTGATAGACGACGTTAGTGGAAAGGAATATCCAGCCATAACTGACCCCCTGTAAAACGGATCATCGATCGTTATCTCTGATGATTTAAGAGATGTGTAGAGGATGGGAAAGTATGAAAATCCGAAATAGAAGCGCGACGAATAAATCAGGGCGCCGGCGCGGATATTAAGTTCGGTATGATTGGATCCATTCGCGAGCAACTGGTTATAAAACGGGTCATCATCGATATCAAAAGTCAGTTTATTGAGATTGATCCGTGTGTTGTCTATCATTGCCCCCACCCCACCGGATAAGTGAAGTGTATTGGATAAGGGATAATGAAATGCATAATTGATACCTGCACCAAGTCGGTTTATAGGCCCGATGCTTTCATTGAAAACATTAAAGCCCAGTCCATGGATAGCTTTTTTTATCGTAGGGATCTGATCCGCTTTGCGGCGCGAAACAACGCTATTGGTGCGTATGGCGTGGAGTGTAAGGTCGAGTGGCTCCTTCACACGGAAATTATAGGCTAGGTTAATAAACTTTGGTGCATTGTTTCCGAAGCCTGTCCATTGATACCGGTAATTGAATTTCAGATCCTTATACGGTTCCAATCCGGTAAAAGCAGGGTTGATCACCGGAGCGAATTGAAAAGCCTGGTTGCTGTTGGGCACATACTGTGCTAACAATGTTGAACTGATCAACGACAAAAAAATGATTTGTAGTAGTCTTGCCATCCGCTCTATCGTAATATCGTTACAGTGCCTTTATATCGCACTTTATTGTAGTTCAGATCGATTGTATAGAAGTAAGTATCAGAAGGCAATACATCGCCGTTGTAGATACCATCCCAGGGTACTTCAAATCCTTTTGTTTCATAAAGAAGAAGTCCCCTCTTATTAAAAATCTTTATTTCAGCATTTCCATACTGTTCCGTGCCATTGGCTGAGGAAATGATCCATTTCTCATTCGTATTATCCCCGTTCGGCGTAAAAGCTGAGGGGATATTCAAATCGCTAAACGTATAGATCAATGTAATCGTTCGCGATCGCTGCAAGCTTACACTCTGACCGTCGCTGAGTGTAATGTAAACGCTACGGGTATTGAGTACTAAGTCTATAGCATCGACATGGTTATATCGAATCGATCGGATGGCCTCAACGTATTCCGCCGGCGTAGCTACCCCGATGAGTGTTAATACTCCGGCTGCAGGATCAAAGGATCCGGTGATTTTAGGTGTGTTTGTAAACAGCAATACGTCTATTCCCGGAAGATAGGGTGAATTGTCAATGCGTTTGAAGCCTACCTCTGCGCTGGTGATGTTGTCGCCATCAACATCAGTCGCATCAAAGAGTGCGGTAAGCTGCACAGGAATTTCACTACCGAACTCGTATTTAAGCGTGTCGCTAAGTTCAGATTCCATAGCCGTAATTACCGGAGGATCATTCACCGGAGCGATGTTGAGAAGAGCATAGGTATCGTCAAGACTGTAGAGTAAAAATCCATCGGCGGCATTCCATCGCAAGGTATCCCTTCCGTTATAATCCTGCGCCGGTGTATAGGTTAGTGATCCAAGTGAAGAACCCTGGATTTTATCGCCGGCGGCCACAGCGTTATTATTCAGCCGGAGAATACCATTGCTGGGAAGTTCAGTGATCTCCAGTTCTTGTAAATTGTTTCCATCAGGATCGTTGAACCCTGCTTCAAACTGCTTGTCGGTAAATGTGTGCACATTATCTTCATTGAGCTCAATGGTAATCGGCGCCAGGACCGGCCTTGAATTCACCGTTAAGGTAAAGCTCTGTATAACCAGTTCACCAGTTGGGTCTGACGCTTGAATCGTAATCTCAAATTCTCCGGACACCAGAGGAACACCTGCCAGCACACCAAATCCATTGGCCCCTGGCGTATACGTTAACCAGCCTGGCTTTTCAGTAACCACGAGCGTTATCGGCTCAATGTCAACATCTATAACCTCAATCGCATATTCATAAGGTACATTTGATTCCGTCAGATCCATCGGTACTGATACAAAAACCGGAAGGTCATTTACCGGTGTTATCACCAATGTAAATACCCGTGTAACAAAATTAACATTGGGTGGTGGTGTTCCGGGGCCATCGTCCTGGAGCCTAACCGTTATTTGCGCAGAACCATTTGCATTGGGCGCAGGTTTAATTCGCAAGGAGGCGGTACCCTGTGGGTTGGTATACACTACTTCAAAAATCTCGAACATTTCAGGTTTGTTAGTCGACAGAATAAAGCTTAGTACCTGACTCGCTTCACTCGGACCTCCGCCCGGGGAGATACCCGTCAGCGTGATGATCTGAAGGGGTGCATCTTCGATGATAGGGCTTACGCTAATCGCTGCAAGTGTTGGCGCATCATTTACGCTGGTTACCGTAATAGTAAATGTACGGGTAAATTCCGCGAAGTCTGTATCAACCGCGGTAACAGTAATGGTAGCCGTCCCAAACATATTCGCTACAGGTTGAAAGGCAAAAGTTGCAGTAGGGGCCGTACCGTTGTATGCAGGTGTGAATACTGGATTGGGTATCAAAGCCGTATTGTTGGAAATAGCAGTCAGAAGTACCTGCTGCGTTTCAAGCGGCCCGGGTGAAATGCCGGTAATTGTAACCGTTTGCTGGGCTGCATCCTCCAGCAAGGTGATGTCGGCAATTGCATTGAATGTCGGGGGATCGTTTACCGGAAGTACCGTTACCTGAAGGCCGAACACATTACTGTTCAACGCTCCGTCATTCACCCTCACATTTACAGTCAGTGTTCCGAAATAATTGGCTGACGGAGTGATGTTATTTCCTGTGAAAGTGTAGTTGGTTCCTGCCAATACCGTTAGCGAAAAATCATCCGGATAAACATTGTCGGGATCGGTGACAACGAGATCAGCGAGCACTATTGTTCTGCTCTGATCTTCGTTCAGGGTGACGGCATTCTGACCTGTGATCACCGGAGCGTCATTCTGTCCCGTTACTTCTATTTGTAAGAGAAAAGGTGCGCTATTGCTCGTTCCATCGTTTACCCGTACACTGACCGAAAGGGTACCGACAAAATCCAGGGTTGGCGTAACGGTAGTTCCTGAAAACGTATAGTTGGCACCCGGCTGAATATTTAGTGTAAATCCTGCGGGATAGCCCGGGTTGTCCACGTCGGTTACCGTAAGGTCAGTAAGTTTAATGATGTAGGGGGTATCCTCGACAATACTCAACGGAATCTGGCCGGTGATAACGGGAGGATCGTTTACCGGGAGTACCGTAATGGTGGCGTTGAAGGGAACGCTGTTTAAAAATCCGTCACTTACGGTTACAGGAACAGTAAGGGTGCCAAAGTAATCCTGCACCGGGGTAATGGTATTTCCTGACACTGTATAGTTTGGACCCGCGACCTGCGAAACAGATAGCGTATACGTTGTTGGTTCAGGATCAACGACTGTAAAGTTTCCGATAACCAGTGTGATGGGGGTATCTTCATTTGTGCTGAGTGGAGCCTGACCCGTTATCACGGGAGGATCATTGACAGGGGTTACGGTGATTTGAAGATTAAACGGGGCACTGTTTGACTGACCATCGTTCACCCTTACCACAACAGTAAGGATACCGTTGTAATTCAGTGCCGGTGTTACCGTATTACCGGAGAACGTGTAATTTGCTCCGGGTAAAACTGTAAGCGTAAAATCATCGGGGTAAACATTGTCCGGGTCATTTACGACAAGATTGGCGAGTACAATGGTGATACTTTCATCCTCATTAACGACAAGTGGCTGCTGCCCGGTAATTACCGGAACATCATTTACAGAACTTACTAATATCTGAACATTGAAGATAGCACTATTCACCGTGCCGTCATTTACGAATACCGGTACGCTTAACATTCCGCTAAAGTCAGGAACAGGTGTTATCGTACTTCCCACCACAGAATAATTTGCACCGCCCAGTACAAAGAGCGAAAAGTCATCCGGGTAGACGTTGTCGGGATCGATTACAGTCAGTTGAGCGAGGGATAAAACCACAGACTGCACTTCATCGATGGCAATAGGCACCTGGCTTACTATTACCGGAGCGTCGTTGACCGGATTCACAGTAACTTGAAAGGACGTTTGTGCTGTTAGTTCGCCGTCGCTTACCGTCAAGGTTATATTCACTACACCAAATCCATTTGCTACCGGAATGATATTAACAGAACGCGTTCCACCGGTACCCGCGAGGATAATACTTCCGTTGGGAACAAGAGCCGTATTATCAGAAGTTCCGACAACCGTCAGAGTCGAAGACGCTGATTCAGGATCCGAAATGGTAAAGTTGATTGTGCCGGTCTGGCCGTCTTCATTAATAGTACGGTTTGTTATCGATGAGATGGTCGGAGGATCATTAACCGGAGTTACTGTTACCAGAAATTCCGTTTCAGTTGTTGTCGTTCCATCGTCCACTGTCAGGGTAATTGTGGTTACGCCGACTTGATTTGCTGCGGGGGTAATAGTAACGGTACGAGAGGCACCGCTCCCACCCAGCACTACGTTGCCAATAGGAACAAGTGTGGTATTACTCGAACTTCTGGTTACCGTTAGTGATCCTACAGGAGTCTCAACATCTCCGATGGTAAAGGCCAAAGCTCCGGTGGAAGTATCTTCTTCAATTTCCTGATCCGCAATCGCGGTAATGGTAGGAGCATCATTAACAGATGTTACAGTTAATACAAAATTGGTTGGCGTCACAATATCACCATCGCTGACGTTAATAGTTATTGTAGTTGTACCAAACTGATTGGCCGCGGGTAGTATGCTAATAGTCCTGGCGGCGCCGGTTCCTCCCAGCGTAATATTTGCATTAGGAACAAGGGTTATGTTGCTTGAGGTTGCAGTAACTACCAATGACGCTGGCGGAGTTTCGACATCTCCGATGGTAAATACGAGGGCTCCTGTCGACGTGTCTTCATTGATCGTCTGGTTGGCTATAGGTGTAATCGTAGGCGCATCGTTTACCGGATTTACAGTCACCTGGAAAGTCTCCGGAGTAACATTTACTCCATCACTTACATTTATAGTAATAGTCGTAGATCCACTTTGGTCTTCAGCCGGTGTAACCGTTACCGTTCGGGCACTACCGCTACCGCCAAAAACTATGTTGCCGACGGGTACCAGCGTTGTATTGCTTGAACTTGCAGTAAGTATTAACGAACCGGCAGCCGTTTCAGGATCACCGATTGTAAATGCCAACGCGCCCGTTGGAGTATCTTCATTGATAACCTGATTGGCAATCGGAGAAATTGTAGGAGGATCGTCGACAGCATTTACCGTAACTTCGAAAGAGGTTTGCGCTGTAGCCGTTCCATCACTAACGGTTATGGTGATAATTGTTACACCACCCTGATTCGGGGCAGGCGTAATATTAACATTCCGGTTGGAACCAGCACCACCCAATACAACATTAGCTAACGGAACCAGCGTTGTGTTGCTGGAAGTTCGGGTAACGGTTAGGGAGGCAGCGGGCGTCTCCACATCTCCAATAGTAAACGCAAGCGGTCCTGTCGAAGTATTTTCATCAATCACTTGATCGGCGATGGATGTAATTGTTGGCGCATCATTTACAGCGTTGACCGTTACAACAAACTGGGTAGTAGTGGTAAGACTCCCATCACTTACCCCGACCGTAATTGTAGCGGTTCCAAAGCGATTCGCTGCCGGGGTTACTCTCACCGTTCGGTTTGCTCCTCCTCCACCGAAAACAATGTTCGCTACCGGTACCAGCGTTAAATTGCTTGACGTCCGTGTGAGGGTGAGATCGCTCGGAAGAGTCTCCTCATCTCCAATGGTAAACGGTAACAACCCTGTGCCCCCAACCTGATCTTCATCTATTTCCTGATCAGCGATAGCCGTGATAGTGGGCGCATCATTTACCGCAGTGACCGTAAGGAGAAAAACACTATTTGCTGTTCCGGATGCTTCATCCGTAACCGTTACGGTAATGGTTGTACTCCCAAACTGGTTTGGCGCCGGCGTTACAGTAACCGTTCGGTTGCTACCACTTCCACCAAAAACAATATTAGAAACAGGCACCAGTGTGGTGTTCGTCGAGCTACCCGTGAGAATAAGATTTGCTGCCGGTGTTTCAATGTCGCTTATCGTAAATGCTATAGCGCCTGTTGCCCCATCTTCAAGAATCACCTGTCCAGCGATCGCCGTTATCAACGGAAGATCATTTACGGGATTAACTGTTACGGTAAAGGTTTCATCAACATCATCCACGCCATCACTTACCGTGACTGTAATGGTTGCTACACCACTTTGATTTGCCAGGGGACTTGCCTGAATGGTCCAGTTACCGGATCCGAGATCAACCAAACTGATGTTTCCATTGGGTATAAGTGCCGCATTATTTGATGATGCTGATACTACCACCGGATCAAGGTCCGGATCAGAAACAGAGAAAGGCAAAGCCCCGGTTTGTGTATCTTCATTGATCACCTGATTAGCTATGCTGGTTATAGTCGGAGGTGCATCCACGGCTGTCACCGTTACCAGAAATGCAGTTTGTGCCGTCGCTTCGCCATCGCTTACCGTAAGCGTTATGGTTGTCATCCCGTTCTGATTTATGGTCGGGATAACATTTACGTTACGCATAGACCCGGCTCCTCCTAAAACTATGTTGCTATTCTGGACCAGGGATGTATTACTGGATGTTCGCGTTAAGGTTAACAATGCGGGCAGTGTTTCTTTATCACCTATGGTAAAATCCAATCGTCCCGTTTCAGTATTTTGATCAATAGTCGGATCGGCAATAGATGATATCGTCGGGGGGTCATTTATTTCTATTACTGTAACATCAAAACTGGTTTCGCTACTGTTCACTCCATCACTAACCGACAAAGTTATGGTTGTTACACCGGACTGATCCGCTAGTGGAGTAATAGTGACCGTTCTATTTGCTCCCCTACCAACAATTGTAATGTTCTCATTCGGAACTAACGCCGCATTACCGGAAGCTCCGGTAACAATCAAACTACCCGGTGGCGTTTCGACATCATTTACCATAAAGGGTAATGCAGAAGTCTGCGTGTCTTCGTCTATGATCTGATTTGGTATGGAAGTAATGGTGGGGACGTCGTTGATCGGGTTCACGGTCACGAGAAAAGTTATCTCTGCTGTTTCCGTTCCATCGCTTACCACAAGGGTAATGTTAGCTTCTCCATTTTGGTTCGCCAGTGGCGTAATCGTGGCGGTTCGGTTTGCCCCTGCGCCTGCAAGCAGGATGTTCGCGTTCGGAATCAAGCTTGCATTATCTGAAGTTGCTGAAACGACTAAATCAGCGGCCGCGGTTTCAGCATCTCCTACCGTGAATGCCAACGCACCCGTCTGCGTGTCTTCATTGATGGTTTGATTTGGAATAGATGTAATGGTCGGCAGAGTGTTGGCAACGGCATTAACCGTGACTGTAAAAGTAGTCTGTGCTGTTCCATCACCATCACTAACGGTGAGGGTGATGATCGCACTACCCGTTTGATTTAGTTCTGGTGTAACCTGAACGGTCCAGTTAGCACCATTTGCCACAAGATCAATATTTGCATCCGGAACCAGTGCAGTATTATCCGAAGAACCTGTAACCGTTAACGATGCCGGAGGTGTTTCCACATCATTTACAGTGAACGCTAATAATCCCGTCTGCCCGTTTTCATTTATGATCTGGTCAGCGATTCCGGTAATGGCAGGAAGATCATTCACCTCATCAACTGTAACCGTAAATGATGTCTGTTCTGTATCGGTGCCGTCGCTTACCGTAAGGATTATTACCACCGTACCACTTTGATCCGGTAACGGAGTAACCTGAACCGTGCGGCTTGCACCACTTCCACCCAAAACAATATTAGAAACCCGAACCAAAGCAAGGTTGTCGGATGAAGCTGTGACCATTAAGTCAGCAGCCTGAGTTTCAGCATCACCAACCGTAAACGCCAGTGCATCTGTTTGTGTGTCCTCGTCGATGGTCTGATCTGTAATCGATGTAATCGTCGGTGGCGTATTCACGACATTAACCGTAACCTCAAAGGTAGTTTGTGCTGTAGCATCACCATCGCTAACGGTAAGGGTGATGATCGCACTACCCGTTTGATTTAGCTCCGGTGTAACCTGAACGGTCCAGTTGGCGCCATTCGCCACGAGATCAACATTCGAATTCGGCACCAATGTGATATTATCTGAAGAACCTGTAACGGTTAACGATGCTGGAGGTGTTTCCACATCATTTACAGTGAACGCTAACAATCCAGTTTGCCCGTTTTCATTTATGATCTGATCAGAAATTCCGGTGATGTTGGGAGGATCATTGACCTCGTTGACCGTAACGGTGAAGGAAGTCTGTTCTGTGTCTGTGCCGTCGCTCACCGTAAGGGTAATTATCACTGCACCGCTTTGATCAGGTAGTGGCGTAACCTGAACGGTACGGCTTTCACCACTGCCACCCAAAACAATATTAGAAACCGGAACTAAGGATATGTTGTCGGACGAAGCACTAATTATTAAATCTGCCGGACTCGTTTCTACATCACCGATCGTCAAGATCAACAAACCCGTTTGTGTGTCTTCATCAATAGTTTGATCTACAATGGATGTAATAGTCGGCAAGTCATTGACTGACGTTACCTCAATTGTAATGAGAGCTGTATTTGACGTCTGGGGAGAAAGATCTGTGTTCTGAACAGTATAGGACAAAGAAGCAAAACCAAAGTAATTGAGCACCGGTGTAAATGTGACAATACCGAAAGCGTCAACCGAAAAATCACCCTCAGGCGTAGTAAAGGTATTATCAATAGCGGGAGTAGAGATGTCAAGATCTACAGTTTCGGGATTTACCGCAAACTCAGGGTCCGTATCATTGGCGACAATATTAACGCTAACCGGTGTATCTTCAGGGGTAGTCGCGTTATCATCATTTGCAACAGGCTGACTGAATGCAAAATACGGCAGAACAAGACAAACAGAGAGTAATGTTTGACGAAAAAAGCGCATAAATAGTAACTATAGACGGGTCAAAAGTAATGATTTTTTTGAGTAAATGCGGAATGGCCAATAAATGTAACTCCAGAAATCAGGGATTTTTCGCAAGAAAACAGTATTTCCGGGGTGCCTTGGATTAAATCGCAGGCGATCTGCAAAGAGGTGCATGACAATGTAGGAAAAAGAGGATTTTTTCACATTTTTGGGGCTAATTTGAACGCTATATCGATTGAATGACATCCAGGAGAGGCCATTTTTTTAATGCGAATTGGAAGATAACAATATCTTCAAAGATTGACTAATTGATGATCTCCTATAATTTTGCCTGCACTTTTATTCACTAACACTTTAGAGATGGGTCGTGTATTTGAAAAACGGAAACACAAAATGTTCGCACGCTTTGACCGGATGGCCAAGGCCTTTTCACGGATTGGGAAAGATATTGCCATTGCAGTAAAACAAAGCGGACCGCTTCCCGAGAACAACCCCAAGCTGAGAATGTGTATTCAAAATGCCAAAGGCGTAAACATGCCTAAGGACAGAATAGATGCTGCGATAAAACGTGCATCATCAAAAGAAGAAAAGGATTTCCAGGAAGTAATTTATGAAGGTTACGGTCCGCATGGAATCCCTATCGTAGTAGAGTGCGCCACAGACAATCCAACCCGAACCGTTGCAAACATCCGCCTCCACTTCTCAAAAAATGACGGTGCGATGGGAAACTCCGGCTCCGTAGTATTTATGTTTGAGCGTCGTGGTGTTTTTAAATTTGACATCGGCACCCTCAACATGGAAGAAGCTGAACTTGACCTGATTGACGCCGGTGCAGAAGATATAGAGATCGCCGAGGACGAAATCACCATCTACACGAAATTTTCCGAGTTCGGCCACATGTTGAAGTTCCTGGAATCAAAAGGTCTTGAACCCAAAAGTTCTGCACTCCACTATATTCCCGCCACAACCAAAGAACTCCCCGAAGAGCAGCAAGATGAGGTGCTTAAGCTTGTCGAAGTATTAGAAGCCGATGATGATGTGCAGAGCGTTTATCATAATTTGGCTTAGCCGCTGAGGGATATTTGTTAAAAATTGTTTTCCGGCAACGTCATTGCGAGACTACACAATGTTTCGATCGTACGGCCCAGATTCGAGACGAACGCCTTCGCAAATGCATAGGAGTGCAAGATTGTGATCCCGGATAATATTGCTACGGCGCACAGGCACCTCCAGATTCGAGCTTACCAAGGTTAGATAACGAACACAATAGCTGCAACGAATCTTCCAAACACCATATCCTAAATATCAAACGGATAGGGTTGTCATAATTGGAATTTGCAGCCAGAGATTTTTTGTGTGGGAGGGGACGGTGATGGAATATCATTTCTCTAAACTGAAATTATCCATATACCCTATGGCTTTCCTTCGCCTCCCAGGCCGGCTGGGCCTCGCACATGGCTCTTCATGCTGAACCCTGTCCGCGCAGGGCCAATGCCAGGCCGAAGACAGGCTCCCGCCAAAAAAGGCGGGCAGGTAGGCATGAATAGCCATGTGCTGGGGGTTGGTGTGGGTGTGTCTTTTCAGTGATGTTGCTTATGCAACGACGATTAAACAGCTTTTCAATTTTTAAAACAATGATTTAAACTGCTGGGCTTTATGACAACAATGAAATAACCCGCCACGCCAATAGCCCGAAGGGCTTAAACTTGAATAACCTCCGATGAAATCGGAGGTAAACACAATACCATCACTCTAACCCCGAATGGGGTTGAATACTGACCTTTGATACACCAATGATATGGTTTACCAATCTACTTTTTTGGGTTAACACACTAGATGCAATGAAAATCTTTTTTATTTGGGAGTGGCCGTCCATGAATTTTCGTTTGCTGGAAACTTTTAGTGTCGGTGCTCCTATTAAGCTTTCCTTCTCCGCCAAAGGGCGGACCAGGCTTGGGCCTCGCACATGGTTCTTCACGCTGAACCCTGTCCGCACAGGCCACGACCAGGCTCCGCCAAAAGGGCGGACAAGCGCCGACAGGCTTCCGCCAAAAGGCGGACACAGTAGGCATGAATAGCCATGTGCTGTGGGTTGGTGTGGGTGTCGATAAACTACATCATTCCATATCCCTAACCCCGTAGGGATTTAATATTGGTAGAAACGAATCACTTTCGATTCTCCACGCGCCACTGGTGTGATCGTTCGTGGTACAAACCTGCTTGGCGCGGAAAGTATGGAAGTGATTCGGGTTGGATGAACTTAATTTCGCACAATGCTTAATTCCCCTTTTAGGGGGCCAGGGGGTTTGAATTTGCTGCCAGAGTCTTTTTGTGTGGGAGAGGACGTCGTTAAATTTTGATTTTTTCTTGAACGTTTAACATGAATATTTCGATTTAGCTTTCCTTCTCCGCCAAAGGGCGGATCAGGCTGGGCTCGCACATGGTTCTTCATGCTGAACCCTGTCCGCACATGCCAATGCCAGACCAAGGACACGCTTAGGCATGAATAACCATGTGCTGCGGGTCGGTGTGGGTGTGTTTTTTCAGTGTTTCTTTTTGCTTATGCAACGACGATTGAACAGCTTTTCAATTTTAAAACAATGATTTAACTGCTGGGCTTTATGACAAAATAAAATAACCCGCTTCGCCAATAGCCCGAAGGGCTTAAACTTGAATAACCTCCGATGAAATCGGAGGTAAACACATACCATCACTCCAACCCCGAATGGGGTTGAATATTACTACGAAGCAATAGATGTCGTATTTTCAACCCCTATCGTTTGATGCACAGATGCAATCAAGTCCCCTCTAGGGGATTTAGAGGTAGATACGTAAAACTAAGATTGTTGTCGAGCTTTGAACTTAATAGTGTGTGTTCCGCGCCAGGGAATTGCCTGCTTTGATACCAGGCGCAGGTGGCGCGGTATTAACTAGACTTTTTTCCCCCAACTAAAGTTGGAGGTTATTCGGCTTTGTGGTTGATCGAATAGTAACCCCCAGCTTTAGCTGGGGGTTATATGAAGCAGAAAAATCGCGCCAGCTGCTTATCGCCAAAGCGTACACAACCTCTTGGCGCGAAATACACGTGCTACTTTCTACGATGGCACGTAACCCCGTTGGGGTTTAATTTAACATGGGTAGACCGTGTCCGACATTTTTGGCGGAATTATGGAAGTGGTGCGGGTTGGATGAGCTTAATTTCGCACAATGTTTAAATTCCCCCTTCAGGGGGTCAGGGGGCCCAAGGGGTACTACATCTCCCACTCAAATCATCTCAATTTTACATTACCGCAATCATCCGGTAACACTGCTACCGTACTTTTAAAGTTTTGACTCTTTACTTCCTGACTTTGATGTTATCTGACAGAGACTATTACATTTCGTACTCAATCCTTGCGCTTATCTATGGAATCGGGCTTTTCGTTCCGCTGATGAACAATGACTCCGCCCACCATGCGAACATCGCATTGTACATGCATCTTACAAATGACTACGTTTCGTTAATCGATCATGGTACCCCTTATCTCGATAAACCCCATTTACATTTTTGGCTCGTTGCCCTCAGCTATAACATATTTGGCGTATGCACCTTCGCCTATAAATTCCCGTCACTGCTTTTTGGAATCCTTTCCCTGTATGCAACATTCAGGCTAGGCGCTATACTTTACTCAAAACCCGTTGGCAAACTTGCAGCATTGATCTTAGCCACAGCACTTGCCTTTGTGCTTGCTCATAATGACGTTCGCATGGATATCATCCTCACTGCCAGCATTCTGTTCGCCATCTGGCAACTGGTGGAGTACACGCGAACTGACGCATGGACGAACCTGATTTTAGGAAGCCTTGGCCTTGCACTCGGCTTTTCGACCAAAGGTATGATTGGGATCGTTATGCCATCGATCTCTATATTCTTTTTCTTGTTGCATCAACGTAACTGGGAAAAGATGTTTTATTGGAAATGGTTGCTGGTTCCTGTTTTAGTATTCGTGTTTATTAGTCCGGTGCTGTATTGTTATTACCTCCAATTTGACCTGCATCCGGAGCTTGTTGTTCGGGGAAGAAGCAATATCCAGGGCGTTAAGTTTATTTTGTGGTCACAAAACCTTGAACGGCTTGAGGGTTCGAGTTTCGGAAGTTCGGGTAAAAGAGATCCTTTCTTTTTCGCCCATACTTTTTTATGGGCTTTTCTTCCCTGGTCGCTTCTGGCGTTTGCAGCCTATTGGAAAAAGACCAAACAGATAATCCAAAAAAGATTCCGGTACAGATCCGACCGTGAGGGACTAACCTGGAGTACGATCACTGTGATATTCATCATTATCTCAGCCTCAGGGTTCAAGCTACCACACTATCTAACGATTTTATTTCCGCTCTTTTCTATCTTGACAGCAGGGTATCTGCTCAGACCTTCCCGTAAAAAAAGATTAAAAGAGTTACTCAACACTCAAATTCCTGTAAGTGGAATTATCCTCGTCTTCGCCTTCTTCCTGAATATTTTCATTTTCCCCGTTAGCCGGATTAGTATTGCTCTTTTAAGCTTCAGCATTCTGATTGCCGGTGTCTACTTTTTCTTTCAAAAGAAAGACACACTCAGAAGACTGGTCGTGGTGTCCGTCTATATTTCAATGTTCAATTACATTCTTTTGAATGGAAATTTCTACCCCCAACTGTTAACCTTTCAGGCAGGGAATACGCTTGCAGATTATGCACAAACCGATTTGAAATCTCACAATGACATCCGTTACCTTGCGGGTTTTGAACATAGCAATAGTTTTGATTTCTATATGGGTACCCTTATTGATCCGGTTAATCCCGCCCGTCTTTTGAGGGCAGGAAACGGTTCGATAGTTTATACCGGTGAGGGTGGCAAGCGGGAACTTGAAGACAAAAATATTTCGTTCACAGTCCTGCATCAGGCGCCTGACTTTCGTGTTACCCGTCTTACACTTGATTTTCTTAAACCCAAAACCCGAACATCAACGCTTGAAAATCATTATCTACTTGAAATCAGGGAGTAACCATTCGGATACTTTTGCTAACCACTGCCCTTAACCTCGACACCGTTGTTTAATGGCGCAGCCCCAAGCCAATAAGCCTCACTTCGTGCTCAGGAGTCAGAAATGCAGAATTTAAAGTCTTTATTTGTAAGTTAACAGGTTTAATAACCAGTTAGCGGCCTTCCTGCGTTTGCCTGGGCTCGAATAGGTATTTTAATAGCATTTTTACCCTGATGTTCAAGATTTGTGTTTCCCTGTTCCTGGTTTTCATCAGCTCATCAGTATGGGCTCAGCAACTTTCTATGTCGCTCGGTGTGTACACAGGCTTAACTTCATCCTATACCATTGACGATGGTATCAGCAGGGACCCCCGTTATAAAGCAAACTATAAAGTGAAGTTCGCACCTGTCGGCCTTAATTTCGGAATGGATTATGAAGGATTTGGCTTTGTATTCACTCCCGGACTAATCGATGTTGGGCAGAATTTTTATGTCGTAAATTCTTCGGGCGGACAAAATGGTGAGAGGACGATCAACCTCAAATACCTAAACGTACCCGTTGCATTTAAACTGCACCTAATCAAGTTATCGTTTTTAAAGATCAGCGGCGTTGTATCGCTTAGCGCAGCCTATTTAATGAACGGCAAAGAATTAGTTGATCACACAGACACAAAACTGATATTTCCGGAGACGGTGTATCCCATCCTCCCTCCCGACTACATTGTGGAATATGATGGTGTCGCTGTGCCGAATGTCCATAATTTTTCCATTGGACAAAAGAGTGATTTTCAATCCATTCAGTTTTTTGCTGCGGCAGGATTCCGGTCGGACTGGGATATTTCTAATCACTGGAGGATATGTTTTGACTTCAGGGTCAACTATGGTTTGAATGAACCCCGTACAGAAACGTATCTCTCCGCCTTGAATGCCAATCAAACGCTCTACGATATTCCCGGAAAACGGAGGGATACTTTTGCTCAGCTTTCATTCGGAATTTCCCGATATATCGAATTTGAAAAAAGTGAAAAGGAAAGAAAAAAGAAGTTAAAGGGATCAAAAGGATATACACCACGTTACCCCTATCCAAAACCAAGAACATCGAAACCTAAAGGATAACTAAACCTCCCTATCCATGGTAACCCGAAGATCATTTATAAGAGCTGCATCATTTCTCTTAGGAAGTGCAACCACCGGATTTTCTTTTGCTGTCCAACGCACTCAAAACAAAATTATGACGGTCGGTGGACTTATTCCTTCCGGTGAATTGGGAATTACACTTATACACGAGCATATCCTGGTAGATTTTATCGGGGCCAGCCAGTATGATCCCACGCTATGGAAGCACGAGGATGTGATTGAAAAAGTATTACCTTATCTAAAGGAATTAAAAAGCAAGGGGTGTGAGGCATTCATCGACTGCACGCCTAACTATCTTGGGCGGGATGCTTTATTGTTGCAAAAACTTAGTGCGTTATCAGGTTTAAAAATCCTTACCAATACAGCTTATTATGGTGGATCGGATAATAAGTACCTTCCGGAACATGCGTTTACTGAGTCAGCTGTTCAATTATCTAACCGCTGGATCACGGAGTGGGAAAATGGAATAGATGGTACAGGAATCAAACCTGGATTCATGAAGATCAGTGTCAATCCGGATCACCTGACGGCGATTTCCAGGAAGTTAGTACAGAGTGCAGCCATGGCACATTTGAAAACAGGGCTTACTATCGCTTCGCACACTGGGCCGGCCGTTGCGGCGTATGAGGAGTTGGAGATTTTAAAGCAGGAAGGAGTCGCGCCGGATGCTTTCATCTGGGTCCATGCTCAAAGTGAAAAGGACTGGAGTAATTTTATAACCATAGCACGAAGGGGCGCCTGGGTCAGTATTGATGGGCTGAATGAATCCAATGTTGTTCAATACGGAAATATGTTGGCAGAAATAAAAAAAGGAAAATGCCTTCACCGAACCCTCCTGTCTCACGATGCAGGATGGTATGAACCCCGGAAGCCTGATGGTGGAAATTTCAGAGGATATACAACGCTCTTCGATCATCTTCTGCCCGAACTTGAATCCAAAGGTTTTTCGAAAAAAGAAATTCATCTACTTCTTGTGAAAAACCCCGGTGAAGCGTTTACCATCGCAGTAAGAAAACTTTAAGCATAATTAAACGTGGACGGACGGAATTTCGATCGTAAACATAGTACCAACACCTAAAGTCGAGGTTACAAAGATCTTACCTTCCAGCTTTTCCACCGCACCCTTTACAATGTAAAGACCCAGGCCGGAGCCTTTACTGTCAGCACTTGCGCGGAAGAACATTTTGAAAACACTATCAACATACTCCTCCGGAATTCCTATGCCGTTATCCGTAAAACGAATGATCGCTTTCCCACTTTCAGTAGAAACTTCAATTTTGAGGAAAGAATCATCTCTACGAACATCACGATAACGTACCGCATTGGCAATAATATTATTGAAGATAATTAATAGTCGGCCATAGTCAGAGTAAAACGGCTCTCTCAGATCAATGTGTGTGATGCTCTTTACCATCTCAGCACCTTCAATAAACCGCAGGGAATCTATGGATTCCGCTACCAATTCATTGAAGTCGATGAGTTTAGGCATTACTTCCATTCGGGCGTTACGGGAGTACTGAATGATATCAGAAATAAAACTGTCCAGTTTGTTAACGCTTCGCTCCACCAATTGCAGGTAGTATTCGGTATTGGATTGATCCGGGTCCAGCTTGATCATGTTGAGCAGTCCTTTTACCGACATCAGCGGTGCACGAAGGTCATGAGATGCACTATAGACAAAGCGATCAAGCTCCGCATTTATTTTTATAAGCTCTTCATTCTGCTTTTTCAATAAGTCTTCCGTGCGCGTTTGATTTGTAATATCACGTGCATAGACTGTAAGCCCCGTTACTTTAGCATTCTCCACAATAGGGTACGTTTTAATTTCATACGTTCTTTCATCTCCATCCACCGGATAAACATCATAGTACCTTCCGGGCATTCCTTTTAATCCGCTTTCATATCGCTCCTGCCATTTCTCCTTCAGCTCCGGCGCTTCATTCGGTAATAGTTCGAGGATATTAGCACCCTTCGTCAGGTTAACGCCGAATGCAGATTTATATTTTTCGAGGAATTCTTTATTAAAATCAATGAGCTCATAATTTGCATTAACAAGCCAGATACTGTCTTCTATGGTATTCAGAATTGATCTCAGATTCGCCTCATTTTCAACAATCCTTTTCTGGTAAGCTTTGCGAACGGTAATATCACGGCTAAAAACAGAAATTATCTGATTTCCATCAGGGCAGTTCCGTGACATAAAATGAATTTCCCAATAGTAGCTTCGTCCATCGATTTCAAAAAGATCTTCAACTTTAATAGGCGTTCCGCTTAATGCAATCATACACCGTTCCTTCCATTCACGCGTAAGCTCCGGGTTCTTGAGGTTCAGCGAATCCAACAAAAGATTTCCTTTCTTTAATTCAACACCGTATGTCTCATAGAAAATCCAGTAAAATCCTGAATTAAGGCTTACTACGCGAAACTGTTCATCCAGTAATAATATGTTTGAATCCGCATCTTCGATGATAGAAGTAAACATATCTTGCCAAACACCCACTTCAGTCTGCTCCTGCATGGTTATTCCCTTGTCGTTAAATGTCAATTACTACTTCTCAATGGAACCGAACACTTGATGGCGCTTGAAAAAACTTACCCGTTCGCACAACGCTGACAAACAAAAATCGGACGATCGGAATAGGATCACAGGTTGCAGGCCTACATGCATAGTATTGATGTTAATAAAAACTTAAAATGAATATCTAGGCCGTTGAACGAAAAAAGACGAACTTGGATGTCTTTGACCAAAAATATTATGACATCTGTGTGTTTAAAACGACACTAATTTTTTGACATTCATTTTCAATATTAACTTGTTTTTTTTAAAATTCAGCAGTCGTGTAAACCACAGCGCCAAATCCTTGTTTCAGATTAATAGTTAGAAAGCAAATAATCAAATATTTCAAACTCCCCTTAAAATGAAAAAACTCTTCTTATTAATTCAAGTTTCACTCGTATGTATCACCTACACAACAGCTCAATCCTGCAACCCCTATTTTTTAATGCAGGAGGGTCTGAAGGCGACCTATGAAGTGACTAACTCCAAAAATAAGGTTATACACAAAAGTGTTACCCAATTTAAAAATGTGTCAGGGGCCGGCAATAAGATGAAAGCAACGTTATTGTCTGAGGTGATTGATGCAAAAAAAGGAGACGTCATTAACACCTCAGAATCGCAGTGGACATGTGAAGACGGTGTAATGAGTTTTACTATGAATGCTATCGGTATTGAAGGTCTGGATTTGAGTACTACAGGTGTGGATGTTTCGATTGAGGGAGATGAAATGGATATTCCTAATGCTTTGGAGGTGGGTAAAACCCTTAAAGATGTGACCTTCAAAGTGAAGGTATCCCTTTCAGGATTGAACATGATGGATCGCACGTTTTTTGTCAAGGACCGAAAAGTTGAGAGCAGGGAAAATGTAACGACTCCGGCGGGTACGTTCGACTGTTATAAAATAAGTTATGTAACCGAAAGCCAGGGGAAATCAGGAGGTATGTCAAAGCCCCTCAATACAAGCATATGGTATACGCAGGATGTTGGCATGGTTAAAACAGAGAGTTATAAAAATGGAAAAATGGAGACCGCTCAGATCCTGACAAAGTATGAGAAGTGACGTACCCGATAGTTTTTAGCTCAGAGGAGCATATAGCAAAGATTGCTTTTCAGTCAGCCTTGCCGTTGTTGAATTGCAATGTAAGAGTTATGCATTTCAGATAACGCTTAAACTTTTATTACTCATTAAGTGCTGCATCGCCCTGGCAAGTAAATCTGCGCAACTTACAATTTCGATTTTGGGATGATTTAACTCCTCAATGACGGTATCAGAGATGTATAGTTTTTCCAGCCCTGAAGATTGTATGGTTTTCAAAGCTGCTCCGCTTAGAACACCGTGCGTACAGTATGCTCTTACCGATAAGGCTCCTTCTTCCAGCAACAAGTTGGCCGCCGCACAAAGGGTGCCTGCGGTATCGACAAGATCATCGATGATGATAATATTTTTATTTTTCACTTCGCCGATGATTTCCATATGAGCTATCTTGTTCGGTCTTAGTCGTTCCTTATGAATAACCGCCATCTCGGCGTCGACATGTTTTTTGTATTGTTTTATCCTTTTTATTCCCCCGAAATCAGGGCTGCACAAACACAGGTTTTTTAAACCTGAATTGTTTATGTGATCCACAAACAACCGAAGAGAGGATAGCGGATCGAGTGGAATTTTATAAAACCCTTCGATAGCATTGGTATGCAGGTCAAGGGTAATGATCCGGTCCGCCCCCATCAGTTGAATAATATCAGCAATCATTCGAGACGATATGGAAGTACGTTGCCCATCGCGTCGTTCCTGCCGACTGTGCGGAAGATATGGGATAATTAACACCACCTCCCTGGCAGATGATCTGCGTGCTGCATCAACGGTCATGAGCATCTCAAAAAAATGCTCATAGGGCATGTTAACTTTTGCGATCAGGAAAACAACATGACCACGAACACTATCGTTAAACCGAACGAACAATTCGCCGTCTGAAAATTTCTCAGTTTGAATCCGGTTCAGCGTAACGCCAAGAGCTTTCGCTATTTTCTCCCCCAGCACGAAAGCGGTTGATGTTGCATAAAATTTTACAGTACTATCCACAGGCTAAGGGTTTAATAAACCGAATCGCGAATTTCATCAAAAGCGCTGGGTTACACAATTCCTGGATGCCAAATTGAACGACAACATTTACAAAAATGATAAACAAAAAAAGCAATCAACTGAATTCTTATCAGCGATTGCTTTCTTGCTTACTAAGATCAAAATTCACTTTGATAAATCTGACCCCAATTACACTTACAATGAATTAACTATAGGTACGGTCGTGGGAGCGTTTTTCATCCCACTCTTTGGTTGGCGCGAAGAAGCTGCCGTCTTGCGCGTGAAGGTGCTTTTTAACTTCTTCATCGACCAATTCAATACCCAGACCCGGAGCTGAAAGCGGTACAGGTGCATAGCCCTTGTCTATCAACTTTCTTCCATCAGTGGTTTTTACCAGGCCTTCCCACCACGTAACGTCAACTGAATGATGTTCAAGTGAAAGGAAATTTTGAGTCGCTGCTGCGCAATGCACATTAGCCATAAACGAAACAGGAGTACCTGCCTGATGCATAGCCATTGCAATACCTTTTTCTTCCGCATAATCGCCAATGCGTTTTGTTTCCAGCAGTCCGCCGGAAGAAGCCAGATCAGGATGGATAATATCCACAGCGTGCTGATCGATCAAAGCTTTACAGTTCTCAAGCAAAAAGATATCCTCGCCCGTAGTTGTCGGTGTATCGAGGGCATCTGTGATGGTTTTGTGCTGCTCTGTATATTGCCATGGCACCATATCTTCCAACCAAGCCAACCTGTATTTCTCCAGCGCTTTCCCTAACCGGATACAATTGTTTACATCAATATGTCCGTAATGATCAGTAGAGATGGGAATTTCATAGCCCACCATACTTCTTACATTATCTACGATTTTAGCAAGTTCTTCCAATCCCTTTTCTGTGATTTGTATTCCGGTAAACGGATGTCTTGTATTGGCATATGACATGTATCCACCTTGCCACTGACTAGATCCTTCTTTGAAAACATCCGGATTCACAAGGGCGCCTGGAATATTCTTTAATTTATTAATGGACACATCCATTTTTAACCAGGTATAACCTTGCGTTTCCGTCCGGTATTTAATACGTTTCATTTGTTCTGCAGGATCGGTAGATTCGGGAGTATCTGCGTATATTCTAACCTTGTCGCGATATCTTCCTCCAAGCAATTGCCAGGCGGGTACATTGTATGCTTTTCCGCAAAGATCCCATAGCGCCATTTCAACCGCACAAACTCCACCGGCTTGCCGCGCAGGACCTCCGAACTGTTTGATGATCTTAAAGATTTTTTCAACATTACAAGGGTTCTCTCCCAAAATCCGGCTCTTCAGGAATAGTGCGTAACGAACATCTGCTCCATCGCGTACCTCACCAAGTCCGTAGATACCCTGGTTGGTATCAATACGTATAATGGCAGTCCGACCCATCACTGCCGTTACTGCATACCTTAAATCTGTAATTTTTAAATCCGAAGGACTAGAAGCCTTTTGAACTTTTGATGTAGTCTGCGCCATCGTGTCTTCGAATGTCAGACCCATCAAACTAGTCATGGCAATTCCGCCTAGTGCAGTCTTTTTTAGAAAATCGCGTCTGTTATCATTTGTCGAAGGACTATCGATTTCAGCTTGTCTTTCTATCTTGGCGACCTTCTCTCGCTCTTTGTTCTTCTCAATGATTTGTTGTAGGGTGGTTTTCATGGTATCGTTAAAGTTTAAGTAGTTGAAAATAGTCTTATGTCAAAATAAATCCGAAACAAATCCAGGTTTGGCTAGGCCGGACTCATGTAAAAAAATTACGTGTTGACCAGGAGCCTTTAATAGTTTCGCTCCTTTAGATATTCGTCAAGTTCTTTTTTCGTCATCGGAAGTTTACCAGGATATTTATTAAGCCACTCCAGAAAATCCTTTTTAATGACGTCAGTCCACTCGCTGTCAATTTCACCAGCCAGATACTTTTTCTCACGCAGACGCTGGTGACCAAACTCATCGCGTAAGCCCGTAACTTCAGAGGTGATCACAAGACTCTCGACCAGATGAGCGGGAATAAAAATTGTTCCGTACTTTTTTGCCAACACTACATCGCCCGGAAGAACTGTGGCACGACCGATCCGAATAGGTGCATTGATGGAAGTGAGCATCATATCTTTGATAAAAGACGGATCTTGTCCTTTCATCCATGCATTGAAGCCTTTGATTTCGGAGAGACCTTCCTGATCTCTTACTGATCCGTAAAAAATTACACCGCGTTGCGCTTTTGCATAAATTGAATTTCCCAGGTTATCACCGATTAACGTTCCATCTGCAATTTTCCCATAGCCATCAGCAACGTACACATCACCCGGCACCAGGATATCAATTGGCCACGAATTTGTACCGCCTTTTTGTGCCCGATTTTCAATTTTTCCCTGCTCCTTAACCTGATTCTGAAGGTCAGGTCTGAGGGGCATATACTGAGCTGTAACCACCCGACCCGTCATGGCACTATCGGGCATCATAATGGACCAATCACCTTCATACTGATTGTTATATCCCTTATTGCGCAATACGCCCCAGGCTTCTTCAATGGATATATTTTTTAATCTTGCAAGAATTGCATCTGAAACTTTAGGTCTGCCATCCGGAAACCGTTCACCTTTCCATTCCGCGGTCAGGGCTTTTATGTATTCCGGTGATGAACCAACGCGCTGGCCATACGTTAGAAGCGAACCGAGGACGCAGGCCGATATCATTAATACTTTCTTAATCATTCTATCTAAAGGTTTAAGTTGAACATGGATAACAAATGAATACTACATTCTTCAATTAATTCCAATCAATAATGCATTAATAACCATGGTATTCATAGTGCTATTTTACCAATGGAAAGAAATGAATTTCAAAGATCATTTAATCATACTATTACCTGGTTGGTTTTTAAACTTATGGTCACTTGATTTTTAAAGGTCAGGTAATCCAAATTTTTTTGTTGTATTCCTTTCCCTCCATCACTATGGCCTGATCACTGTTCCATCTTTTTTACGCACCAGCCAATTTGACTTTGTTCCGATCGGATACTTGGCAGCTTCCTTTTCGTTAATATCCACTCCTAATCCGGGAATCTCATTCACTGACATGTATCCATTTTTCATTGTAGGACATCCGCTAAAAACTTCCTGCATTTTTTCTGAAAAGTTTACGGCCTCCTGAATGCCAAAATTCCAGACCGCAAAATCGATATGCGCATGAGCAGAGTGACCTACAGGAGAAACATCGCCAGGTCCGTGCCACGCCGTTTTAATATTGAACCACTCCCCAAGCCTTGCTATTTTCATGGCCGGTGTAATTCCGCCTATTTGTGATACGTGAACCCTGATATAATCAAACCATTGATTCACCATAGGCATCTTGAATTCATTGATATTATTGAACAACTCGCCCATCGCAATCGGCACCGTGGTACTCGCGCGAAGTTGTTTAAACCACTCCATGTTTTCCGGTGAAAAAGGATCTTCAATAAAAAACGGACTGTACTCATCCAGCTTCTTGATCATATTGATGGCATCCATCGGTTGTACACGTTCGTGAATATCGTGTAGCAACTCGACCTCTTCACCACAACGCTTTCGAACCGTTTCGAACATCTTGGGAACAGACTTCAGATAGATCCTTTCATTCATATAGTTATCCGACTCCCCCCCAAATCCGGCCTCTTTGAAATCCGCTTTGTCTGTTATACTACTACCAACTGCACCATAGCCACCCTGTTGTATTCTTACATACTTAAATCCCCTGTCCATTATTTTCTGGACATCCTCTGCAACCGCTTCGGGTGTATTGCCATTTGCATGCGTGTAGCAGGGTATTGCAAACCTGGATTTACCACCCAACAATTGATATACAGGCATGTTTGCCCGTTTACCTTTGATATCCCAAAGAGCTTCATCGAGTCCGCTGATTGCATTGTTTAAAACCGGGCCATTACGCCAGTAAGAACTAACGTATACAGACTGCCACATGTCTTCAATATTGTCAACATCTTTACCTACACAAAAATCGTTAAGGTAGCTATTGATTGCAGTGACCACGGCTACAGCACGCTGCGTAAACGTTGCACAACCCAGTCCATAGAGTCCGGGCTCTGTTGTTTCTACTTTTACAACGATGAGGTTTGAACCCTGAGGAGCTGTTGCAATTGCCTTCACGCTTTTAATCCTGACTTGCGGCAGACCTTTTGCGTACGAAGGCGTTTCATAAACTTCTGCCCTCGCCTGAGCGCTGCCAAACAACCCGAGCAGTCCGGAGGCCGAGCCGATTCCCAACATCTTTAATGTTTCTCTCCGGCTGGTTGAAATTTTGGTTTCTGTTTTTTCCATCGCGATTAGTGTGTTGATTTAAATTAAATTACCCTGACATCAGGATTGTAATAACTGCTAGTTTGGTGATAACTGCCGAGCGGTTACTACCAGAATAATTATACAAAAAAAGGAACTCCGGGTGTGGCATACTTCCGCATACCTTCTTCATTAATTTCAACCCCTATCCCCGGCTTTTCTGACAATTGAATAAAGCTGTTCGTAACCATAGGACCATCGAATGTCACGATCTCTTTAAACATCGGATTGGTATTAAAGTAAATCTGCCACTCCAGAATCATGAAGTTAGGGACCGATGCACACACGTGACAGGAAGCCATTGCACCCAGAAACGACGCCACCATATGCGGTGCAAAAGGTATGTAGTATAAATTTGCAAGGTTAGCAATACGTTGGGCCTCACCTAATCCTCCGGCTTTCTGAAGGTCAGGCATAATTATATCGACAGCGCCAATTTCCAGGAGCCTTCTGAAACCATGAGCCAGATACAGATTTTCTCCCGCACAGATAGGTGTGCTGGTTGAATCCGTAATTAGCTTGTATGAATCCACATTTTCAGCCGGTATAGGTTCCTCAAGCCACATCAGATTGAGAGGCTCTAAACGCCTGGCAACCTGATGAGCCGTCGGGACATCATACCTGCCATGCATATCTATACAAATGTCAATCAACGGACCTACTGCCTGCCGGGCCGCGGCCACCTGATCGTACATGCGTTGCAATTCGCCCGGACTAGCCGTCCAGTTGTACTGATCATATTTACTGGGATCATCACGTTGATCGAGGTCAAACTTAATAGCGTTGAAACCCATCTTTTTTGCTTCTAATGCCTTGTCGGCAAAGTCTTTTGGTGTTGGTAGTCTGTTTTGATAAAGAGCAGTATCACAATAGACCCTGATCTTATCCCTGAATTTTCCGCCCAATAGCTGATATACCGGTAGCCCTAGTGCTTTTCCAGTGAGATCCCAGAGCGCACTTTCGACAGCTGTCAGAACTGCGATGTACATACCGGATTGTGCGCCTTCAAAGAAACCGGATCTGCGAATGTCTTCAAAAAGCCGGTGCACATTAAGAGGACTTTTACCCTTAATTCTTTCACCAAACATTTTTACGAGATGATATGTCCCGGGCGTTGCATCGACTGCCTCGCCACATCCCCATACATCCTGGTTGGTGTGCACCTTTACAAACAGACTATGACCATTTCTGATATATCCACATTTTATGTCTGTTATTTTTAAATCACTCGGACTCGACGAAAGCGGAGCTCTTTCCACTGCTTTTTCCAGTCCGCTACCAAACGTAGAAAGAGATGTAAAACCCATTGCCCCTGCAATGGCACCTTTGGTTAAAAATGATCTTCTTGAGTGTGTCATGTAGTTTACCTTTAAGTCAGTTTGCGCTTACCACGTTCTCGTCTTTAGTAACTCTGTTATTTGCTCCTTCGGTACCGGGAGTTCGTCGATATGATCATTCAACCATGCTGAAAAATCCTTTTCAATCTCCGGCGACCATCGTGTGTCGATTTGCCCTGGAGTATATTTTTGCTCGCGAAGTCGCTGATGGCCGAACATGTCGCGCAACCGTACAACCTCAGAAGTTTTCACGACCTTTTCAGCCAAATGCGGTGGAATAAATATTACACCACCGTCACGGCCCAGCACTACATCTCCTGCAATTACCATAGCCTTTCCGATGCGAGTTGGTTTATTAATGCCAATCAACGTTGTATTGAGTTCGCCATCCGGATTGTTCAAATGATGCGAAGGATGATAGCTCCGAAAAAAAGAAGTAAAAGAAGGGAGTTCCTTAAGACCGTTGATATCACGGAGCGCTCCATCATACACAATACCGTTTCCGGTTTTCGCATAGATTGAGTTACCCAGGTTATCACCAACGGTAGGGCCATCCTCATGAGCACCAAACTGGTCGACCACATAAACATCACCTTTTACAAGCATATCGATAGGCCATGCATTTTGTGATTTAATCCGACCATCTTTTTCATGACCTTTCTTATCGGTTACACGCTGAACATCAGGTCGTCCGGGCATAAATGTTGCGGTTAACGCTCTGCCAACGAGGACGCTATCCGGATTTATCATCATCCATCCATCGTCGTAGGAATGTTTATAATTTGCACCTTTCAGCACTGCCCAGGCTTCTTCCAGCGTAACCAACTTCATACGCTTCAGAATCGCATCTGAAACCTTGGGGCGTCCATCGGGAAAACGTTCACCCTTCCACTCTGGTGTCAGGAACAATAATTCTTCTTTAGAGATTTGTTGTGCATTTCCTGGTTTGCTGAAGAGAGTAAACAGGAGAAAGATAAAATAAAACAATTTCTTCATCAGATACGAGTGGTTGTTGATCCTCCAAATTCAACTTTAAAATAAGTGGTAATCCGGAATCCCGGATTACCACTCTTCAAAAAAAGAATGTTAAGGTTTATCCCACCATACTCGTGTTGCCAGGTTGTCAGCTCCCATCCTGCTAACAGCCGCGTCAAGATTTACGCCATTAGTGGACTTCTCAGAATCGGGGTACGTGAGTCTTCGGATAAAAGCACCAGGGACCTCAGACCCGGGAAAGGGATTCGGTGCCAGATCCGGGAATCCACTCCTTCTAAAGTTTGCAAAGGCCTCCGGTCCATTCAGGAATGATGCGACCCAATATTGCGTATTAATTTGTTCCAGGGCAGTAGCAGGTACAAGCGGGTTTGCAGCAAGATAGGTAGCAATATCTGCAGGCGCGACAGCTGATGCAGCATCAACTGTACCTAATTGTACCATGTGAGCAGTGATCCCTGCATTGTAATATTCCTCAACCGTTCCCGCATTGATCCAACCTCTTTGTCTGGCTTCAGCAAGTAACAGTTGTGTTTGACCAGCGGTCACGAAGAAATACGGTGCAGTAAGCTTTGCGAGCCTGCGCCGGTCCACTTGGCTAAACTCATAGAAACTCACCAACCCTTTACTGGCGGCGACCGCAACTATGCTAGCGTTATCGTTACCCATAGGCATACCGTTCTGTTCTGCCGGATCGAAGCTCGCACGTTCTACAGTTTGCTCAGTGCCGGAGGTCGCACCAACATACCGTACGGCAATAGCCGGCAGCCTGGGATCGTCGGTGTTTTTTAAATAATCAACAAAGGGTTCTGTCAGGTAAAAATTCGCAGCCTCCGTAGCGTTTAACGTACCTCCTACCGGATTTTGGTAGTTCTGATCATGCCTCATAAGAGCATTGTCAGCGTTGGTTAATATTACGCCGCCAGCAAATGCCGCAGCTACAGTAGCTTGAGCTTTCGTCGCATCTGCCTTGCTCAGTCTCATGCCCGCTCTCAGCAATAACGAATAGCCGAATTTTTTCCATTTATCAACGTTACCATTATAAAGAATATCAGCAGTTTCTATTCTTCCGGCGGCAGAAAGCGCCCCGGAAGCTTCGGTAAGCTCCTTGATGATATCCGTATATATCGCTTCCTGTGCATCGTAAGCGGGTAAAAAGAGTTGTCCTGTATAACCTCGTCCTGCCTCAGAGTACGGTATATCTCCATATGAGTCGGTGAGGACCATAAACCCGTAGGCCTGTACAATCCTGGCCATCTGTAGGAGGTTACTTCTTTCCGGGTTGCCCTCGAGGCTTTTCAATACATCTCGTGTATTCTTTATCACGTTTCTGTAAATTCCTTGCCAATTCGCCAGTGTTCCCGGGCGGTTGTCCTGATTGTAGTTAGCTCCGGTCAACACCCCTGAATTGGGGGAAATGATCTGTTGAACAATACCCGCTTCATATATCAGTGCCTGGCGAGAACTATTTTGGATCGCTGTATTCAAAATGAAAGCAGGATCAATTGAGGTTGGACTAACCTTGTTCGTATTCAGTTCATCAAACTTATCATCACATGCGGTATGCATGATCAACAAACAAGATATGAGAATATACGTGAGTTTATTTTTTTTCATGATTTTCTCGCGTTAAAATTTAACATTTAAATTGAATCCCAGGCTTCTCGTAGATGGGAGCCCGGGGGATTCCATCCCAACGAGATTGTCTGAGCTATATCCAAACGTTTCAGGATCAATATTATCCAACCACTTCTTGAGCATGAACACGTTATTTGCAACCAGATTTAGTCTGAGCCCTTTCACAGGCCAGGTGTCCGGTAAATACTTGGTAAAGTCATAACCCATCGTTATCTGACGGACTTTCCAGTAGCCACCGTTGTACACAACTGGTTCTATAAGCGCTTGCGACCGCACTACTTCCCAATACGACTGTACCGGAGCAACCGCAGTATTCACCTCTCCGGCCAGATTCACTCCGTCGCCAACAACTCCACCTTCACGTCCCTCCAGAGTCATCTTATGAAGACCATGGCGTACAGCGTTAAAGTTGGTACCTGAAAGCATTTTATTTCCTAATTTAAAGTCAATAAGGACAGATAACGTGACTCCTTTGTAGTTGAATGCGTTATTAAACCCACCGACCCATTTTGGTAAAGCGCTTCCAAAAGTGATCAAATCCACTGTCCTCAAAGGAAGTCCGTTGGCGCCAAAAATCTGACGCCCCTGATCATCGCGACGGTATCCGAAACCGGCAATTTGTCCCATCTCTTCACCTACAATTTGCCTAAGCTCACCATTAAACACGTGCGTACCTACAGTAATTCTTTCGCCCGGGGTATCCGTGAGTAAACTGAGCACCTTTGTGATATTATAGGCTCCGTTGAAAGTAAATTCCCATGAGAAGTTTTCAGTCTCAACTGGAATCAGTGTCAACAGCATTTCGATACCCTTGTTTGAGCTCTTTCCACTGTTAATCCGTGTGGTCACAAAACCCGAAGCATCTGAAATCTGGGCCTGAACAATTTGATCGGTAGTTATCTTTTCATACGCTGCGACATCCAATCCTACTCTACTCTTAAACATCTTCAGTTCAAAACCAATTTCTGTTTCAGAGATACGCATCGGTTTTAGGTCAGGGTTTGGCACTGTTGAACCCTGAGGTCCTCCCAATGGCTGATTTGCAAGCAGGTTGGCGTTGATACCATAAAACAATACGTTCGAATACGGTGGCACATCGGTATCGCTACCTACCTGGGCGTAAGCGGCACGAATTTTACCAAAATTCAGCCATGCCGGTGTAGAATCAAAAGATTCCGAGAAAACATAGCTTGCCGAAACAGATGGGTATACAATGCTTCGGTTTGCAGGCGACAAAGTTGAGAACCAGTCATTTCGAATTGTTCCATTCAAAAACAGGAACTGTTTATAAGAAATCTCCGCTGAGCCATATAACGAATTTACAGCACGTTCCTCCAATCCATAGATCGGATCTTTTGCCCTTCCATTCTGAACGGTATACAGATCCCTCACGACAAAATCGGTGACCTGCGTACTGTATAACTCAGAGCGTCGTTGCATGTGGTTACCACCAAAAGTTGCATTGATCCCGAAGTCTCCGAATTCCTTTGTCGCGGAAAGGAGGAAATCGGTGTTAATTTCCCGGAACGTCCTGGCATCTTGCGTGAACACGCCATTAACAAATCCAGCCGGTGCTGCTGCACGAGAAGCGTGACCGGTAGGGTAGTTATTGTATTCCTGACTCCTCGTCCAGTAATCCTGACCGGCACGTCCTTGAATAGAGAGCCATGGGGTGAGGTTGTACTTAACCGAGACATTACCAAAAATTCTGTCCCGACGAATATTCTGAAACTGCTCTGCCATCGTCCAGTACGGATTCGTGCGGTTTCTAAACCGCGAGTAAACAAACTCATCACCCGCTGCGTTGTATTTGTTAGCATCCAGTACATCCAACGGCATGGAGTTAGCCATTGCGTAAAGTGAAGTAGGTATCGAATTGTCCTGGTTAGCAATGTTTGGAGCATTCTTATTCTCTTCAAAGGAATAATTGATATTTCCCCTGAAACTCAGTTTGTCCGACAATTCATGCTGGAATCCAAGATTGATGGTTTGCCGGTTGAAAGAATTATTCGGAACAATGCCCTTGCTATCCATATTGGAATAAGACAGATTCATACCACCTTTTTGCCCATTGGTAGACAAAGTGATCGTGTTCGTAAGGTTCTGTCCATTGCGGAAGAATTTGTCCACAAAATTCCGTTGTGGCTCATAAGGAAGATCAAGGCCATCGAATAATACCTGACGCATTCCAGGCTGAAATCGTTCACCGAATGACCACTGACCGGAGGTAGGATTTGGAGTTGTAGGCCGTACACCGTTTTCACCTTGTCCGTACTCGTACTGATAGTCAGTGAAGTCCAGCGGTGTTTCATTGGTGTAATTCATATTGTAAGTCACGCCTATCCCCGAACCTTGACCCCTCGTTTTTGTGGTGATCATGATAACACCATCTTTTGCACGAGAGCCGTACAACGCAGCAGCAGCGGCACCTTTAAGAATTGTCATACCTTCGACATCATCGGGGTTTATACTGGAAAGGCCATCACCACCATCGGACGTATTACCTCCACCGCGCACGCCAATCGAGTTATCGGAGGCTGCATTACCCGGATTGGTACCGAAGTTAGTATTGTCTATAGGTACCCCGTTAATGACGATAAGTGGATTGTTCTGTCCTGAAATGGATGACTGACCGCGAATCCTAATTTTCGAAGTTCCGGCAGGGCCTGTACCTAAGCCTGAAATGTTTACGCCTGCAATTTTACCTTGTAGAGCGTTCATGATATTGGGTGTACGGTTAATTGTAAGTTCGTCGGACTTAACTCGAGCAGTTGAATACCCCAGGCTCTTAGATGTTCTTTCAATACCCAGTGCAGTAACCACCACTTCATCCAGGGAACGAACATCTGGAGCCATTACGAGATCGATCACGGAACGACCCGCAATTGAAACTTCCTGCGTTGTATACCCCACAAAAGAGAATACTAATATTGCATTCTCATTTTCTACCGAAAGTGTGTACTTTCCATTTGTATCCGTAGTGGTTCCCACTGAAGTGCCTTTTACTACAACATTCACACCGGGGAAAGTCTGGCCGTTCTCATCCTGAACGGTACCTGTTATCGTGACAGCTAATGGAACTTCAACGATAACATCCGGAACAAACGTCCTTACGAATGGCGTTGCAAAATCCTGGCGTGCATTCATTACAATAGAGAGTATGGCCACGGATGAACTTTGCGGAGAGCCAGCAACTTTACTTTGCTTTCTGTGAATCACATAAAACCGCTCACCTGCCTTTTCAAAATACAAGCCGGTACCTTTCAGTAAACTATCGAGCGCTTGTTCAGGACCCTTGTACTTCGTCGTTGAAAATAACACTTGTTTGTTTTCAATCCACTCATCCTTATAAGCAATTGAAATTTGGAAATGACGCTCAACTTCCGTTAAAACTTGTTTCAACGGACTAGCTTCCTTTGTTCGATATTGCATAGGCGACTGCGACGACTTAGGCAATACTGCATACACCTCTTCCATTTGTTGCGGCCTTGCCTCGTGCTGTAGCAGCAGAAGCATACCCAATAGTAAGTAGTATTTTTTCATATGGTATCGGTTAGTTTGTTTGTTTGTTTATTTATTTATTTGGTACTGGAGATAGTTCCTCAATTAAGATGATATTGTTTTCACTTTTTATTCGCAATTGAAAAGCACTTGCCATTTGTTCCAATAGAATTTTAGCATCCCCCAACGGCATGGAGCCCGATACAGTCTCGTTTAACAATGATGAATCATCGACTTTCACCTCAAGGCCATAGTTGTCTTTTAACATGTTCACCATTTCACCCAGGCTGGTACGGTCGAGAATAATTTTATTACTGGTCCATGCCGAATACAACTTTGGATCAACTTCTCTTTTTTTATAGCGCTTTTCCTTATACTCAACCATATCCCCGGGTTTCATCATGATCTTTTTCGGCGAATCTTCGATGGGTAGGTTTAGCCTTATCTGACCTGAATTCAAAACTACTTTGGTTTCATTTGTTCGATTATAAACATTGAATGTTGTGCCCAATACTTCTACCGTGACACCTTCTTTTGTATTTACTTTGAAGGACTGATTGTTTGCTTTATGTTCAACAGAGAAAAATGCCTCGCCGTCAAGCCAAATCTCCCGGGAGACATCATCCTTCCACTCCGAGAGAAGAGTAAGTTTTGAGTTGGCATTTAACACGACCGATGATCCATCAGGAAGTACTAATGTGGCGGTTTCTCCATAGTTCGTTTGATATTCTTTCCAGGGCTTGCTACCCGACCAATAAAACGCATGACTTATTGAAACCAGGATTAGCGCTGCTGCAGTAAACTTATACCAGTTTTTAATGGCAGGTGTTTTTTTCGAGGCGGAAGTATTTTCGACACTATGAATTCTGTTCCAAAGCTGCGTAAGATCTTCTGTGGCAAGTGTGTAATGTGAAAACCTGATGGATTCTAGGATTCGCCTGGCTTCCATTACCTCATCACGTTTCCCCGGATTGTCAGCCAGCCACAACGCCCAATAATTCCGTATACTTTCATCCTCCGGATTAAAAATCCACGACTGGAAATATTCATCTGCCGCAAAATCTGTCGCTGAAAAATCTATGTACTTCATTACCTTAAATGTGGTCTCAATCTGTCTTTAAGAGATCGACCCCGTCACTTTCTCATCATTTAATAAAATCTTTTTTTTATAAATCATGAAGGTTAATGAGAGTATGGGCTCAACTCGCGAAAAAAATTGCGTTGAGCATCCATAAAGGCAACTATAGCCGTCGAATCTAAAAACTTAAGGATTCGAATGACTTTTATTGAAATATAACTAGATGCGCAGCAGCCGCGGTTCGATGACATTCCGATACCGGCTAAAGTTTAAAAAATGAATCCACTGACAGGTTCATTTCATGCCAGTGGATTCATACGAAGTAATATCGTAAGTTATGGTTTATCCCACCATACACGAGTATCTAACTCATTTCCACCTTGACGGGCGATGGCTTCCTGAACGTTTTCAACGTTGATTCCCAACTCCGTATCCGGATAGGTAAGTTTGCGAACGAAATCTCCAGTTGAAATTTCCTGCGCGGGATAAGGGTTTTTAGTAAGAGCCGGGAAACCACTCCTGCGAAAGTTGGCAAATGCTTCAGGGCCATTGAGGAAAGAGGCAACCCAGTACTGCGTGTTAATGTCCCTGAGTGCATTGGCCATATCCAATGGATGAGCCGCTAAATAATTATCTATATCTGCTGTGGGAATAGCCGATGCTACTGAATACTGTGCCATCTCAAGCATGTGAGCACGAATGGCGTCCGAATACAAAGCGGCCGCATCTCCAGTAGTCCAGGTACGTACCACTGCTTCTGCTAATAATAGTTTGGTTTGTGCGTTTGTAACGAGAAAACAGGGTGCGGCAATGGCTCCCATTCGCGTCCGATCAAGCTGAGAATAATCGTAAAAACTCACCAGGCCATCGGCCGTTGCCTGCGCTATGATAGTACCGTTGTCAAAACCCATCGGCATACCAATTTGCACTGCAGGATCGGTATTAGCGACAGCAGGCGTTTGACCCGGACCACTGGCCGCACCAACATACCGCACGGAAATTGATTTAAGTCTTGGGTCGTCGTTCGTTTGCAGGTAATCTACAAAGGGTTCAGCAAGGTAATAATTATTCGCCTCTGATCCGTTTACGAACGCCCCAATGGCATTTGTGTAGGCAGCGGTATGGCGAACAATAGCATTCCCTGCATTGGTTTGGATCACGCCCCCTGCCACAGCCTTTGTAACGTACTGCTGTGCTGTTGCCTGATCAGCTTTTGAAAGCCGCATAGCAGCTCGCAGCATCAGCGAGTAACCAAATGCCTTCCATGCCGGAATATTGCCAGCATACAACACATCGCTTGTAACTAAAGTTTTGGTTGCATCCAAAGCAGCAGAAGCTTCGTCCAGTTCTTTCAAAATGTCCTTATAGATAGCCTCCTGAGCATCATACTTTGGCAATACGATACTCGAGATAAACCCGTTACCTGCTTCGAAATAAGGGACATCACCATAAGAATCTGTCAAAATCATTGATGCATATGCGCGCATGATTCTAGCAGAATGGTAAAGGTTCGTGCGTTGATCATCCTCTTTGGTCGAATTTATTACTGACACTAAAGATTTGAGTACATTTTGGTAATAACGCACCCAATTGCCACTATTTCTTGGCTTATTGTCCTGATTATAATTTCCACCGCCTAATACGCCACCGAAGGGAGTGACAATTTGTTGAACGATAGGAAGCTCAAACACCATGACTTCCAGCGGAAACGATGTCTGTATAATTGCATTATTCATCAGGAAAGAAGGATTTAAAGCAGTCGGCTGCGTCTTGTTGACATTGAGTTCATCAAACCCGCTATCACAACCTGGCAGTACACAAAAAGTTGTGACCAGAATTAATATATAGAATGTTGTCCTTTTCATTTTCTTAGATTTTTAGCGTGTTAAAACTTAACATTTAAGTTAAAGCCAATACTTCGGCTAGTAGGCAAACCTGTTTGCTCCAGTCCAATATCTCTATCGGAAACATTGCCAAATTGTTCGGGGTCGATGTTTGGTACCCACTTCTTAAGAATAGCCACATTGTTGGCCACTATACTGAGCCTCGCACCCCTGATAAATTTGACTTGTGATAAGTGCTTTGTAAAATTATAGGACAGTGAGATTTGCCGAAGCTTCCAGAAGCCAGCATTGTATGCAAACTCTTCACGTATGCCGCGTGTATTAACGGTTTCAAAATAGGTTTGATGAGGCGCTTGTGCGGTATTGACCTCGCCCGCTTGATTAACGCCATCTCCCACGACAAAACCTTCCTCACGTCCGTTCAATGTTGCCTGGTGAAGGCCATGCCTCCAGAGGTTGAAATTAGTCTGAGATCCCAGGTGATGTCCTAATTTGAAATCGATCAAAAACGATAAACCTAGACCCTTGTAGTCAAAGGAGTTAAAAATGCCACCAAAATAACGAGGTATGGCAGTTCCAACACGAAGTGCGTTGGGCCCACGAAGTGGCTGTCCGTTATTGTCAAACACCTGTCTTCCCTGGTCATCCCTTAAATAGGAGGTCACATACAATCCACCTACTTGCTCTCCCACAACTTGCCGGATAGAATTATTGCCCACATTGCCGCCTACCACAATCTCATCGACACCCTCCCCTAAAAATATTACTTCGGAGTCATTGAGGGAGCCATTGAAGCTTATGTCCCATTTAAAATTTGTGGTTAGCACCGGCGTTCCCGTAACCATTAACTCATAACCGGTATTTAAACTTTCGCCTACGTTGATCAACTGGCTGGTAAATCCTGAAGCATCAGAAATTTGTGCCTGAAGAATCTGGTCCCGACTGGTTTTGGTATAGTAAGTAAAGTCCACACCTAATCGGTTGGCGAAAAATTTAACCTCGGCACCTACCTCAAACTCGGATACCCGCATAGGCTTTAAGTTGGCATTTGGAACAGTTCCCGTGGGAATGTTACCTACAGGTTGTAACGCTCCTGTCGGATTAGGAAATAAATTGTTATTAACGCCAAAGAAAAGATTGTTTGAATAAGGGGCAACGTCTCCGTCACTACCCACCTCAGCATATCCCGCCCTGATCTTGCCATAAGAAAGCCAGTCTGGTAAATTTTCAAACGCCTGAGAAAAAACAAAACTTCCATTAACTGAAGGATAAAGTATACTTCTGTTGGCTGGAGATAAAGTAGAAAACCAGTCATTGCGAGCTGTAACGTTTAAATACAAATATTCTTTGTAGGAAAATTCAGCGGAGCCATACAATGAATTGATTTTCCTTTCCGACAGACTATAAAAGGGTTCTTTAATACCACCATTCATTACGGTGTAAAGATCTCTTACTACAAAGTTTTGAACAAAAGTATAGTCCTGGTCAAAGCGGGAATAACGCTGATTTCCTCCCAAGCTTATATCCAAACCAAAGTCACCGAATTTACGTGTAGCACCCAAAAGAAAATCAGCATTAAATTCGCGTGCACGTATTACTTCCTTCGTATACCTTCCATTTTCAAAACCGGGAGGCGCTGCAGGGTTTGAAGCTCTGCCTGTCGGGTCATTAAACTCCCGGTCGCGGGAATAATAATCCTGGCCTATGCGGCCTTGCAGATACAACCAGTCAGTAAAATTGTACCGCGCGGTTACGTTGCCAAAAATCCGGTCGCGCACGATATTCTCGAAACGGTTAAAAACAGACATATAAGGATTCGTACGGTTTCTAAACCGTGACCAGTTGTACTCATTTCCGTTTGGATCAACTCGCTTTTCAAACAAAAGATCTAATGGCATGGAGTTAGACATTGTGTATACCACTACCGGTGTACTGATGTCCTGCCCGGCTATTACCACAGGATTTTTATTCTTTTCATATGAGTATGCAATGTTTCCCGAAAGAACCAGTTTCTTGGTGATATTTTGATTAAATCCCAGATTGACTGTCTGACGGGTAAATTTCGTATTAGGCTGAATGCTTTTGTTAGTCATATTTGCCAGGGACAAATTAAAACCTCCATTATCACCTCCCGACGAAAGGGATATTGTATTCGTGAACGTGCTGCCTACCTGATAGAACTTCTTGATCCGATCTCTCACGGGTTCATAGGGCACTGTGACACCATCAAATAAAACCTGGGTCATTCCCGGTTGGAATTTCTCACCAAAACTCCAGACACCCGAAGTAGGGTTAGGGGTAGTCGGCCGAACCCCAAATTCTCCTTGTCCATATTCATATTGAAAATCAGTGAAATCTAAAGGTGTGTCCGATGTATAATTGGAATTGAACTCCACGCCAAATCCCCTTGACTTACTACCCGATTTAGTTGTAATCATAATCACGCCATCCTTTGCGCGCGATCCGTATAGGGCTGCTGCTGCACCACCTTTCAAGACCGTCATGGACTCAATATCATCCGGGTTAACACTCGTAAGACCATCGCCACCATCGGTGGCACCGGTTGCCCCACGACCACCAAAATCACCCCCTACACCAAAGGTTGTATTATCCATCGGTACACCATTAATAACGATAAGTGGGCTATTCTGAGCTCCGAATGATGATTGTCCTCTGATGCGAATCTTGCTTGAGCCCGACGGGCCGGTACCCATAGGGGTAATATTTACACCTGCCATTTTTCCCTGCAACCCATTCATAAAATTCGCGGTGCGATTCTCAGTTATCTGCTCCGGGGTGGCACTTGAAGTAGCGTAACCAAGTCTCTTGGTTTCCTTTTTAATACCTAACGCCGTTACCACCACTTCTTCTAACGATTTAATATCTGGTTGCATTGTAATGTTAACAACCGTTCGCCCTGCCAGACTCGTTTCCTGAACAGCATACCCGACGAAAGAAAACACAAGAACAGAATTCTCATTTTCAACCGATAGAGAATAGTTACCGTTTGTATCCGATGTTGTACCTGTTGTGGTCCCTTTTACTAAGATATTGACGCCTGGAAATCCGCTACCATTCTCATCTGTAATCGTGCCTGAAACAATTACCTCTGGAATTGCCGGACGAACATCTTTTCGAACTATCGTGCTTGAAGCATAAACTTGAGCAGGTTGCGACATCGTCTTAAAATGTGGCAACAACAAAACTCCGATTAGAAAGTAGTAAATTTTCATATTTATTGGGTTAGTTAGTTTGTCCGGTTTTTAAAAAGTGCTCTATGGTTCTGGGATGGCGAACAACATTGACGTCTCTACACCTCATATAAACTTCCTCCACTAGTGCTCTTCACTTGAAAACTCCTTTTGCTTTTGGAGATAAAATTTCGCCGTTTACCTAAAATTTCTGGAAATAATTTACGCCAACCTTGGGAGCCTACAGCCGAAATTCCAGGTCCCAACTTTTAAAGAAATTTTATTCTGCAATCAATATAAGCTACCACGCGATCTTTGGGTGTCCACAGTAATGCTGGAAACCTATCTTTCGTTATAAGAGCGCATGTGAATAACTTTCTCATCATATTATTTTAATTATTTTTTAATCCCCCAATCGTGGCTAACGGATGGTAATGATTAATTGGCGGGAGATGATATGATCGCCAAGAGCTTGAGAGGTTAAAAGTTAAATTGAAACATAGAGGATTCAGGATGCATCTATTTCCTACTCGAATCCTAACAAAAAGATCTAAGGTTCTGTAGCGTGATGTCTGTAAAGCCCTCACATTTTCAGATTTTGGCGAAGACACTCGATGGCTTTAGAGATGATATTATAAACAGAGTCGACTTGAATCTCAAGAATGGACGCGATGTCGGAATAGTTCAGGTCGTTGTAAAACTTTAGGAAAACTGCCTCGCGCTGCCGTTTGGTAAGCTTACTCAAGCACTTTTTTAGTTTTTCATTTTGCGCAATTTCGTGCTCGCTGCTTTCAATGAGGGTTTCAACCGGTAGAATAATTTCGAACGCTCGTTCCGGTTGACTTTCGATGGAAAGCAAAAACCTTTTTCTCCAATTCAGCTTTTTCGTCATCAACCTTCTAAAAGATTTGAATAAATAAGAGCTGACCGAATGAACAACCGATAAATTGGTCCGCTTTTCCCAGATTGATGAAAACAACTCCTGAAGGCAGTCCATCACAAGATCGTGATCGTGGCAACTATGCATGCCGTAGTTATAGAGTCGCTTGGTGTACTTTCTATATAATACGGAGAAAGCAAGTTCATTATTTCGCCTCACATTCTGCCACAAATGGATATCATCCAGACTTTGCTCTTTGCCCAAAGGCAGGCACTGCTGAGGTTTCGGGGAAATATGTTGATGTGTTTCGGCAAGCATATGCTTACGCAGGTCGGAATTGGTTACTTTGTTAAATGATGCTGAAGTAATATTAAATAATAATTAAATTAACCGAAAACGATTGAAATTAGCAAAAATCAATAATAAAAGGTCTTTAAGCGTACGTGTGTACGATAACAAAACCTTTTAGGAGCGGTAGGTTTAGGTTAACGTTATCTAAATATCACGCTTATGGGGGGCAATTTCTGGTTTACTATAACCATAATTAATTGAAACATCGCGCGGCTATTTCTTGTTAAAACAGAAAACGACTAAAAATGGCAAGACCTATTCTTCAGGTTGTTCACGTGTTGAGGAACACCGCTAACGAATTGAAAAACCGATCAGACTATCAATGGGGTCATATGGGATCATGCAATTGCGGTTTTCTGGCTCAACAAGTGACCAGGCTTAGAAAGAATGAAATCCATACGTATGCTATGCAACGCTATGGAGACTGGAATGAACAGCTTAACGATTATTGTCCTACCAGCGGACTGGGCATAGATGACCTGATTTCAGAAATGATTGCCTTTGGATTTGATACTGACGATTTAAAACATCTTGAAAAACTTTGTGACGCATCGATATTGCAGTCCTTGCCTTTTGAAGAAAGAAATCTGAAACACAACGTGAAGGCTGATGTGATTAAGTACTTAATGACCTGGGCAGACTTACTCGAAGCAAAACTTCTTGATGGTATTAAACTACCCCTATTGCACACTAATCAAGTGGTAGTCTGAAATGAATGCAGTCCTTTACCGCATTCCCCTGATTTACAAACCTGAACCACTTTGTTAGCCTTGCTTCTTCGACCATTCCACACTTCTTTAATACAGTCGCTGACGCGCCGTTGTCGAGGTCGACAAAACTTTGGATCCTATACACGCCTTTCTGATTTTTAAGCAACTCCAACATCGCCATACAAGCCTCGGTCGCATATCCGAGGCCCCATTGCGTAGGACTGAGAATATATCCGAATTGCAGCTTGCCATCGTCATTTATTATTCCAAAACCTCCAATTAACCGGGAGGTTTCTTTCAGTCTTAGGGAGAATGCATATTCAGTGCCCTTACTCCAGGATGGTATTACGTATCTAAGGAAACTTTTCGTATCGCTAATCGATTGATGAGTCGGCCATGAGACAAACCGCGTTGCTTCCGGCTTGCTGGCGTAGGCGTAAAAAATTTCTTCAGCGTCTTCGTACCTTAGCTGCTGAACAGATAATCGCTCGGTAAAGAACTGGGGCGGCAACTCAAGTCTGACCATAATCAAATAAACAGCAAATGGGGAAAGACAGCAATATCGTCCATCAATATTTTAAAAAGGAATTTCAGAATACGACGATTCTGGTAAAGGTGAATCCCATTCTGTTTAGTGGAACAGAATTAACCATTATGCCGGACCAAAAGATTCTGATACGGGAGCTTAGCTTCGATGAAGATATACAAGAAGCTCTCCGTATTGATGGATTTCTGGAAGCCAGTGCAATGGAATTTAATCTCTACCACTCGGGATTGCTGTAGGTCGCCGACGATGGGTATGTTTTTGTAATAAGTATCAATGGCAAATGGCGTTCTCAGATTCAATTTTTTGTTTTCATTCGCTGATCTTCTGATTTTACCTACTAACTATCAAACATTCATCTATCTTTGCACCGGCAAATCGGCACGACCAGCTCCTGCTTAACTCCCCCAGGATCGGAAGGTAGCAAGGGTAGGCGGTTGTAGCGGTGCGATGTTCGGTTTGCCATTTTTTCCTTCAATCCCCATCATTTACCCCTCGGGAGGCTTCACTGGCTGTTTTTTAGACGATGAATGTCAAAATCCTGTTTAACTTTAGGCACTTAAAATGCTTTCAAACTGTTGGCTTATTTTAAGACATTGACAATGAGCTTCGTAGATTACGCGTGCCAAGTCTCATGGTAGAATACCATAAAATCATTTGATCAAATATTTAAGCGACCCATAACTAATCACAAAAAAACAAAACTCATGAAATTTTTTATTGACACTGCAAATCTGAATGAAATCAAAGAAGCATACGACCTGGGTGTACTGGACGGCGTAACAACCAATCCTTCCCTAATGGCGAAAGAAGGTATTAAGGGTACTGATAATATCCGTGCCCATTATAAAGCCATCTGCAAAATTGTTGATGGAAACGTGAGTGCCGAAGTGATTGCCACAGATCTTGAAAATATCCTGAAAGAAGGAAGAGAACTTGCTAAAATCGATGACAAAATCGTGGTCAAAGTCCCGATGATTAAGGATGGTGTGAAAGCAATCAAAAAGTTTTCAAGTGAAGGAATCCGCACCAATTGTACGCTGATTTTTTCTGCCGGCCAGGCGATACTTGCCGCGAAAGCAGGCGCCAGCTACGTATCTCCCTTTATCGGACGTCTTGATGACGTAGGACAGGATGGAATGGACCTCATCGCGCAGATTGTCAATATTTATAATAACTACGGTTTTGAAACTGAAATTCTTGCGGCTTCAGTTCGTCACACTATTCACCTTTTGCAGTGTGCAGAGCTCGGTGCAGATGTGGTGACTTGCCCATTGAATGTAATTACAGGACTACTGAAACATCCTTTAACCGATAGTGGTCTGGAGAAATTTCTTGCCGATCACAAAAAAGTAAACGGATAAATTACGGTGTGACTGGTTCCGACAGCCGGTCAATCAATTGACTTAACACACGACATCGTTCACTATTTTTAACATAAACCGGTATCATGTTTTCAACAGATCCAGTAGTATGCGTAAAAGAAGCTAGTATCTTTCAGGATCACAATACGATTCTGGGTGATATTAGTTTTGATATCCAGAAAGGTGAGTTTGTTTACCTGGTTGGTCGTACCGGATCAGGGAAATCCTCGTTACTAAAAACGCTATATGCTGATCTTCCCTTGCGTGTTGGTAATATCACTGTAGCGGGTTTTAATATTCGAGGAATTAAAAACACGGATATTCCATTATTGCGCCGGAAACTTGGAATTATATTTCAGGACTTTCAGCTCTTTAATGACAGAACAGTTGCTGAAAATTTGCTTTTCATCATGAAGGCAACCGGATGGAGGGATAACGTAAAAATGCGTGCTCGTCTTTCAGAGGTACTAATGCAGGTGGGATTAGGATCTGTAGAAAAGAAGATGCCCCATCAGTTATCAGGAGGCGAACAACAACGCGTGGTCATTGCACGGGCACTGGTGAACGAACCACAAATATTACTGGCCGATGAGCCCACGGGCAACCTTGATCCAGAGGTGTCACACGGCATCCTTAAAATTTTCCAGGCTATTAATAATACCGGCACCGCTGTACTGATGGCAACCCATAGTTATGGCTTGATCAAAAAATTTCCAGCTCGCGTTTTAAAGTGTGAAGAGGGAAAAGTTGTTGATTCTACGGATGCTCCGTTTGAACTCACGATGGACTACTAAGAAAAAGCTACTGACTCCAATTCGTTCCATCACAAAAAAACCTGATCGTTAAGGATCAGGTTTTTTATTTTAAGCAAATAAATTTCTTCTGGTAAATTATTTCAACTCATGGGTTATTTCCATGACCTTCACTACCTCACCACTTCGGCTTTTGATCGGAGAAAAACTGGACCTTACCTTTATGATATCGCCCTTCCTGTTCATGCGTGAGAACGTTCCTTTTTTCGGATAACCTGTTCCCAGATCTTTCCAAAATTGTTTATACTCCTCGCTACTCTTATCTTCCTTTGTAACGAAAATGCGATGGTGCTCGCCCAACACTTCATCTTGGGTATAACCAAATAGTTCAAGGAAATTACTATTCGCTTTGGTAAGCGAGCCATCAACACTATATTCAGTAACCGCCAAAGAACTGTGGATCGCTGATAGAGTACTATCCGTTTCAGACTGGCTTCGCTGCATTTCCTCCTGCGTAGCCTGCAGTTCCTCCATGTTCTGGCGCATCTCCTCTTCCTGTGCACGCATTTGCTCTGTCATTTCCTGAGATTCTTCCAGTAAATGTTGCGTACGGGCATTGATCTTCACGGACGAAATCGTAGAAGCAATACTCTCTGCGATTTTTTGCACAAACTCCATTTCAAAGTCCTGAAACAAATTGAATGAAGCAATCTCTACCACCCCAAAAATCTGATCATTCACTTTTAAAGGCACAATAAGCACGCTGGTAGGGTTTGCATCACCCAAACCAGATGTAATTTTAATATAACTCTGAGGTACTTCAGTTAGGTAAACAATGTCACCCTCCTGCCACGCCTGACCGGCCAGCCCCTCACCTTTGAATATCTTATGATTAAGGAATTTCTTCTTATCCCAGGCATAGCAGGCTTTCATGGACATTGTTGCTTCCTCTCCTGCTTCTGTGTCATCGATAATATACAGTGCGCCTTGATTTGCTTTCAGGTATTTCACAAGATTACCAACAATCTCTTCGGCTAATTTGCCCAGGTCGTTTGTATTCGTCCGTAAAATTTCTCCAAACTTAGCCATCCCTTCGGTAGCCCAATTCCGCTTTTTATCATCTTCGGCCACCTTCGAAAGATTGTTGCGCATGTTTATCAATGCATTACCTAATACATCGTGCTCACTCAAAGGCATGAACTCTGTATTGTACTTTCCGTTTCCAATATTCTCAGCGAAAAGACTTGTTCCTTTTAAACCTGCCACCAGGTTATCCATTGCCAGCGCCATCTCCCCGATCTCGTCAGAGCTTACTTTTGCCTGCTTATCCTCCACTAATTCTCCACGCCCTAATTTCACTACAACATTCTTGAGGAAATTAACGGGCTTCGTAATGGTTCGCATGAGGAACAATGCACTCAACAAACCTATTACAATAATACCTGCACCGAGGATAAGGGTATAATTCCGCAAACTTTTAATGGAGTCTTTTACATCTTCATCTGATGTAAGCGTTATCTGATTTTGCTTCGAAGCAATCCGGTTCAATCTGGTGATAAGATCCGACGTACGTGGAATAATCTGACTTTCGACCGCATCCTCGGCCATCAATTTTGTGAGTGGATCCTCATAATTTTCGAACGACTGCAAGCTGGCCATGACAGACTGCTTCTGTACATCAAGCAGCGTATCAAACTTCAAAAAGACCGTATCCATCCAGAGCCGTTGACTGTCACTTTCCCATGTGGGCATTAACTTTGTTAAGTTGTCTCTTAATGCTGGGTATTCATAATCCTGCAACTGGCGTAATGCGTTTTTATCTTCCTGGTTAGTTTGAAGGTATACCCAGTTGGTGACTAACATTTTCGAACGGGTTACCATCAGGATGAAATCTTTGATAGCATCCTGAGAAGGCCTGTAAACCTGGCTTGAACTGTTCACAACACTGTCGATAACATTGCCTTTCCAGAAAATAATAGCACCATTCACAATGAACAGGGCTATCAAAATGAGAAAACCACCGAGTATTTTGTTCCCGATGGTTAAACGAAGGCGAAACTTCTTCTTTTCTTTTTCTTCCATAAGTTGTATTAGATCAAAATGGCCAGACGTGACAATTCGTTGCTGACTTTCAGGCCTTGCTTGTTAACCGACGCCTGATTTAATTCAAATGCCAATTTACCATCTTTCACGATAAAATTTATATCGCTACCCTTTGCACCAAGACCGGGCTCCTCGGTCACAACCAGAATTGACTGTGTATTGACCTTTTCCATCACCTCTTTAATCTGTTCCGATTTCGAACCGGGTACAAAAAGCATATTACATTTTCGGATTTCGGCTGAACTTTTGATCTTCGTTACCTTGATTGCCCGATCACCCACCTTCTTGGATTGTGCCATAGCCTTGAGTTCTTCAAAAACGGGCGAATCTCCCAGAACCAGAATTTCGAAATCCCCTTGATTATAGGCGTCGGGCCACTGTACGTAGCGTGTAAAACTATAAATAAAAACCGCGTGCATTTTGTAGTTTTGAGCAAAAGCAGGGCAAAGGCTTAGGGCCAGCAAAACTATAAAGGAAAGGTTCTTCTTCATGCTAATGGTAATAATACTGTTTCTTTGAAAAGCATGCAAAAATATACCCACTGATATCTCAAAATGTTTAAATATCGGAAGTTTCCTGACATCTGCCGGGAATTTGAAAAAGTAAGCTGATTTTGTCGGTCATTCGACTATTCCGGTTAACAATTAAGATCTATTTGCAGTTATAAGATCGTAAGTACAATCAAACTTTCTCATATGACTAGAAGTAATGTAATAATAATATTCGCTTTGGGACTCGTCTTTCCTGCGTGCTCACAAAACAAAAAAGCGTCAAAAAAAGTGGATGCCGTTGTCTATGAAGTCGTCAAGACAGAAGCAGAATGGAAAAAACAACTCTCTCCAATACAATACAATGTTCTTCGTGAGAAGGGTACAGAGCGCGCATTCACAGGTGAATACTGGGACAATCATGAGAAAGGCCTGTATATCTGTGCTGCCTGTCAATTACCGCTTTTTGATTCAGAGACAAAATTCGAATCGGGAACCGGTTGGCCAAGTTTTTATCAGCCGGTTGCAGAATCATCGGTGTCTATCGTTAAAGACACGAGCTACGGAATGGTTCGAGAGGAAGTTGTGTGCCGCAGATGCGGTGGACATCTTGGCCATGTATTCGACGATGGTCCTGAACCAACCGGTCTGCGTTACTGTATGAATTCTGCATCGATGAAATTTGAGCAGAAGGATTAAGATCTGCTCCATTTACTACATTTTTTTACGTCAAATTGAAGACCGTCTCAGTTGGGTCGGTGTTCAATTATTGCAAGGTATTGTGCCGACGTAAAGGATCCCAGGCAATTCCTAATAAACATTCATCAGTCAAGAAACCACCTTAGAAACGAAAAGTTAGAATAGAGCGGATGTTGTAGACGCATCAGTTAAGTTATTCATATTTGAGGCTCTCCGCAGGATTTTGAAGCGCCGCTCTGAAAGACTGCATTCCGACTGTAACCAATGCCAATAGACCAGTCGCAACCCCGGCAACTACAAAAACGAACCACTCTATAGTGGTGTGATAGGTATACTGCTGCAAAAATTCGTTCATTAAAAACCAACCTATCGGAATTGCAATAACAAATGCGAATAATACCATGATGATAAAATCGCGTGATATCAGTGAAATGACATTTAAAATGGTTGCACCCAACACCTTCCTGATACTTATTTCTTTTGTTCTTCGTGCACATACAAAAGATACCAGGCCGAACAATCCAAGACATCCTATTACAATACCGACTATGGCAAAAAGAATTATAAAATTGGAGAGCTTTCGTTCGTCTTCATAAAATGTTTTCAAATCATCTGAAAGAAATTCGTATTCGAAAAAATGATCTGGATGAAGCTCAGTCCAGGATTGTTTGATATGATCCAAAGCAGATTGAGTTTGAGAAATATCTATCTTAATCTGGGCAAGCTGAAAATTCCATTTTCCAAACAAATATAAATGTGGAGGCACCTCGGATTTTAGTCCTTGCGAGTAGTAGTTTTTTAAAACCCCAATGACTATAACCTTATTACTTCCCCAGAAGAATAACGTCTCTCCCAGCGCATCCTGAGGATCGGTGAAGCCCATGTCCCTCGCTGATTTTTCGTTGATTAAGGCATATCTTCCAGTATCGCCCGGAACAAAATTCCTTCCTGCGATCAAGTCGATATTATAAAATGGAAGGTAGTTATGATCAATCCATTGCAGCCTGAAGGTTTGTTCACCATTTAAGAGCCCGGAGTGTGTTACATCTCCCCACCACCAGTTTCGATTACTGGAAGGCGAGGTCAATGCATAGGTAACATCTTTGATCTGCGGAAATTTCAACAGCTGCTGCTGAAAGTTTTCCTGCAAAAGAACGCTGTCTTTGTAGCCCATATTTACCGTGACAACGCTGTCAACGGAAAAACCCATATCTGTTTCATAAAAAAATCGCATTTGTTGTGTGCCTACCAACATACATATTACCATCACCTGAGCGATAACAAATTGAGCTACCACTAAAGACTTTCTTAGCGATACACCGTGACGGGATGAAGAAGAGATTTGATTCCGGAAAATTTTTGATGGCTGAAACCCGGACAAAAGAAACGCCGGGTAAAAGCCCGCCAATATTGTAACACCCACTGTGAGGATTAACAGGTACAAAACCATCCCAGAGTCCCACACATTCGTCTGGCTAACTTTTGTATTAAAAAAGCTGTCGGCATAACCTACCAACTGGGTTGCAATGCCACTTGCTAATAAAACTGATAACGCAACAACCACTCCGGTTTCTATAAAAAATTGAAAAATGATCGAAGTCCGGCTGCTTCCCATTACCTTCCTGACACCGATCTCACGACTTCTGTAATTCGCCTGAGCAGTAGCAAGGTTAATAAAATTGATCGAGGCGATTGCGATAAGAAAAATTGCTATAATAACAAGAACATCTACCATCCAACGCGGAATGGCATAGTTGAATACGTCTGATTCAACATCAAAGTGCATCTCTGAAAAGGGAGAAAGCTTAGTATGAACGTAGTTTGTTTCGTCCTTCCGCTTAGCCAGCATATTAATCAATTGTGCTTGTATGGAGTTTACATCAGCCAATTCATCGGCCAGGATATAACTGTGAAACCATGAATCTCCTCCTTCCCAATTATCATCCGACGCGTAGTCTACCTGGAACTTCTTCAGGGTCTCATACGACATAATCATTTTAAACTGGAAGTCAGATTGAAGTGGCATCTCACGAATAATACCACTTACAACAAGGTCTATGTTGTTATCGTATCTGATGACTTTGCCCAGCGGATCGCCTGCACCAAACAACTTCCTTGCGGTCGGCTCATCGAGTACTACCTGGTTTAATCCACCCAACGACTGTTTTGAAGATCCAGAGATCCACGCTACGTCAATCATATCAAGAAATTCGGGATGAAGGAAATAGGTATTTTCCTGCTTCAGATTTTTATTTTCAACACGTATAACGGAAGGATCCCATCGAAATACGCTGACAGCTTTTTCAACGCCCGGTATCTGTTCTCTCAACGCTTTTACTATGCCTTGGGGAACATGTGTCTGAGGCTCGCCAAACTTGTCGACCAACGTAACCTGGTACAACCTGTCTGCATTTTGATGATAGGTGTCAAAACCGAATTCAAATCTCACTATGCAGAAAAGTACAATCGAGATGGAAAGCCCGAGTGTAAGTCCGATTATATTTATTACCGCGTATGACCTGCTACGCACAATGTTTCTCCAGGCTACTTTCAAATAATTTAAAATCATACCTATTGGAATTAGTTGTAGTGAAAACCGATTTCTTAAAAATATGCCCGGTCTGAAAAACAGAAGTACGTTCCCCCACAACTTTATCTTAGCACTTCTTAATCCTGATACTTTGATGTCGTCTATGTATTGTTCTGTCAAATCACCTTCTATTCCTTCCATCAGTTCCGGTGGACAGAACCATGATAAAAACCGAAGAGCGGCAGGAGCTGGCTTTTGTTCAGGATTAGTCATTTAGGAAACTTTAATGGTTTAAAATCACCAAATAAATCATTCATATTTCAACGTATCTGCAGGATTGGTCATCGCTGTTTTAACGATCTGAAAACTCATTGTGATTGCTGCGATAAAAAGGATAACAACAATCGGAACCACGAATAAAATCCAATTAAGTGGGATCCTATAGGCATACACCTCCAGCCAGTTTTCCATAGAGAAGTACGCAATCGGCAGTGACAGAATACTTGCTATCAGAATCAGTTTAATAAAATCAGCGGAGAGAATGGAAACAATACTTGCAAGAGAAGCACCCAGTACTTTTCGGATTCCAATTTCTTTTGTCCTTTGTACCGCAGTATACGATGAAAGTCCAATCAAGCCAAGACAGGAAATAATGATTGCCAGGATAGTAAAAATGCTCACCACTTTGCCGAAACGGTTGTCGTCGCGATATTGGTTATTAAACCGCTCTTCTAAAAATGAGTATTGAAATGCATTATCTGGAAAGAATTTTTTGAAAACATGCTCAATGGCAGCAATGGTCTCCTGCGTCTGCCCGCTTTCAATTTTTATTGATGTAACATTATAGGTGCTGTAGCTTGGATAGAATAACATAGGTTCCATCGGATTTTTTAAAGCTTGTTGATGGTAATCTGAAACCACTCCGACTATGTTCCACTCTTTACCCCGAATGTTTACACGTTTCCCAATTGCCTCTTCCGGACTTTGAATGCCTAAAAGTTTAATGGCATTTACATTGAAAATAATATTTGCGACCGCATTCCAGTCAAAATTGTGGTCGGTCATTGTATACTTTCGCCCTGCTACCAGAGGTATGTTGTACGTATCAAAAAAAGAATGATCAACTGCAAGAAAGCTCATGGTGAATCTCGATGAAACCTCCTGATCTAATAGATGAACGTCAAACGCCCTGCCTAGTCTTCCCCCGGGTATATTATTGGAGGTAGTTGAAATGAGCACACCTTTTATTCGTGAGAGCTCATGCTTATAAGCTTCCACCCGTTGGATGTAGGTGGAATCCCACCCCATTCGTTCCGGGGATTCGACTATTACTGTGTTCTTGATGTTAATACCAAGATCAGCCTCATTCATAAATTTTAATTGACTTGATACGATGACTGTGCTAGTGATCAAAGCAACAGACGCCATGAATTGGAACACCACTAATCCCCGTCTCAAAAAATTACCCTTTGCCGAACGTTGAAACTTCCCCTTCAGAACCGCAACGGGTTGATAAGACGACAATATAAAAGCCGGATAGAATCCTGATAAAATTACACCCGAGACCATTACTGAAACCATGATCATTACAGTGGATGAACTCATGGAGGACAAAACTTTCCACAACGACAGGTCTCCGCGCACGAGCTGGTTAAACGACGACTGTGACACTTGCACAACTATAAGTGCGACAACCAAAGCAAAAAGGCTAATCAGTGCAGACTCGAAAATAAACTGTTTCACCAGTTGAGACTTAAGTGCTCCCATGACTTTGCGCAAGCCAACTTCCTTTGCGCGTTCAAGGGCCCGTGATGTTGTCAAATTTATGTAGTTGATCCAGGCGATAAGCAGAATAAAGCACGCAACAATTAACATTGCCCAAACTGCCTTACCACTCGCCGTTTTAGCAATATCATATTCATAGTCGGAATATAAATGTGCATCCTTCAAAGGTTGCAGAAAGAACTTTTCAACGCTGCCTGATACCTGATCACCTTTGAAGTACCGGTCGCTGAATGCATCGAACTTGCTTTCCAATACTTTATAATCTACTCCCGGCCTGAGCACGAGATAATGGCGCATATCAGACCAGGTCCAGCTAATGTCGGCTCCATTATCTTCAGGATAAATCAGTGTTGAGTAAGAAACCAGTGCATCAAACTGAATATGAGAATTTGCAGGCACATCCTGGCAAATCGCTGTTACTTTATACGGCTGCGGATCCAATCCCCAATACACGACCTTTCCAATAATGTCCGTATAATTCTCATCAATCACCTGAAAATATTTCTTTGCAGTGCTTTCTGTTAATAACATAGAGTATCGCTCTTTCAATGCCGCACTTCTGTCACCAGCCAGTAATGGAAAACTAAATACTGAGAGAAAATACTCATCCGCGAAATGACAATTCTCACCGTTGAAAATCCGGTCTTCTATCTTAACATTCAGTTCTCCTGAAGGCATAATGCGTGTGTACGCTTCTACCTCAGGAAAATCCTTCGCCATCGTTGGACCGATTGTAGGGTACGTGATGGTACCGTGCTGAATCAATTTACCATTCTGAAAACGGTCATTTGTAATTCTGTATGTACGATCAAATTTCTCATGAAACCTATCATAGCTATGTTCAAATGTGACAAATTGAAAGATCAGGAGACAGGCGGCCAGACCAATTCCCAATCCGAAAACATTGATGGCAGAAAACACTTTGTTCTTGGCTACATTCCGGAGGGCGATAATGATATAGTTACGAAACATAATCGTATTAATAAGTTGAAATGAAATCGTATTCCTTAAAATAATTCCCGGGCGAATAAAACGGATAACATTCCAGCCTAGCTTCGACTTCGCCTTCTTTATTCCAAATTGTTTTATGTCTGTTTCAAATTGCTCTAACAGATCTCCTTCTATACTTTCGTAGAGGTCGGCCGGACAGAACCACGCAAGAAACCGAAGAGGGGCGGGAGCTGGCTTGTTTTGAGGATTAGACATCTAGTTTTAGTAATTAGTCCTTGGTCGTTAGTCTTTAGTAATTGGTTAGTCAATTGTCAGAGTCATCAAAGTAAGTCATAGTTAAGGCGAGGGATAAGTTTCCACAGATCCATCCGCGACTCTTTCATAGCCCGCAGCATGGCCAGTCCGGCGTTTGTGATTGTGAAAATTCTTTTGCGACGTCCTCCCCTGGCGTTGGTTGATCCACCCATTTGAGATTTAATCAATCCCTTGTCTTCAAGACGATAGAGTGTAACGTGAACTGCACTAAGGTTAGATTCCCGTCCAATTCGGTCCTTGATTTCATTTACGATCGCATTTCCATACGCCTCATCCTGGAGAATTCCTACCATCGTCAGGACCAATTCTTCAAACTCACCGAGATATTCCTTGCCCATTTGTATAATGTTTGTTAAACAAATATATGATTAGTATGCATTTTGTAAAAGAAATATGAAGAAAATTTTGTGTTGATACCCAAATTTTATTACGAGAGGTTTAATCAGAAAATCAAATCATTGAGCCTTTTCCCACAATTCCTGTACGATCTTTACGGATTTTTGGATCCGTTCGATCTGAATTTGCAGTATATCAATCAGGTTTTTGATTTGCTTCAAGTATGCCTTAACCCCTTTTTTTCCCTTGAGCTGTTCCTGATGAATGCGCAGTGGAACGATGAAAGATGTGAACAATTGAGTAGAAAAGTATTGGGAACCCGCCTCTACCCTGGCAGCCAGATAATCGCGATCTTCAGGCGTTGCAATATCAATAAAGAGAGATTTTAACTGTTGCTGAAATTTTTGGGATGTATGATGCTGCTCACTTATTAGTTTCACCAGAGAGTCAACAAAATCCAGAGCACTTTTTTTCTTTGAGAACTTTTTTTCCTCTAATGACTGCTGAACGATTTCTATTTCATCAACGACACCGGAGAGGTCCATAACATCCAGCAAGCTGTTTATTACATCTTGGTACCGACTTTTTTCAAGTATTTGAGTTGCCTCTTCCGGAGAAGATTCTTCTTTTGCAAATTGAATAACCCGTTCATCAGTCATAATGCTATTCCTGAAAATTCTGGAACACAACACTACACCGTCAAGCGATGTACACCGGCTTAGCGCTACATACACCTGGCCCGGGGCAAAAGACTTTCCGGCATCAATGATCGCACGCTCGAATGTTAGTCCCTGACTTTTGTGGATTGTAACTGCCCATGCCAACCGAATGGCATACTGTGTAAACGTCCCAAGAATTTCCTCTTCGACCTTATTAGAAGTAGGGTCTACCGTGTAACGGATATTATTCCAGGTGTCTTTCTCTACGGTTAATTCAGAAGATTCGCCTGGAAAGATTACCACAATTTTATCTTCTTCTATCTTCTTTATTGTTCCAATCTTTCCATTGTAATAGCGACGTATTCTCTCCATATCGTTCTTGATGAACATTACCTGTGCACCTTCCTTGAGGTTAAGTACTTTATCTGTGGGGAAATTCCTTTCGGGAAAATCACCCTCTATCTCTCCTTCAAAAGAAAATAACGGAGTGGTAAGGCGCGACAATGCATTAGCGTTGATTGTATCGGCTTTATAATTATGCGTTGTAAGCGTGATATAATGTTGCTCCGACGGAGCTTCGAATCCGGGAATGTATCGATCATTCAACTTGATCAGATCTTCTTCTTCCACTTCGTTGTTCCGGATGTTGTTTAGAATCTCAATAAAACGATCATCGGTTTGGCGATAAATTTTCTTCAACTCAAGGTATAAGGGCCTTGAGTTTTCGAGCACCTTTGCATGAAAGAAAAAAGGACCTTGGTAATAGTTGTTAAGTATCGCCCATTGATCATCCGGGACAACGGGTGGTAGTTGAAAGAGGTCGCCGATAAATAACACCTGTACTCCCCCAAAAGGAATAAATGGTCTGCGACGAAAATGTCTGAGTATCGTATCGATCGCGTCCAGCACATCACATCTTACCATGGATACCTCATCGATAATCAGTAACTCCAGCTGTCGAAAAAGTTTCCTTTTCTCAGACTCAATTTTTAGATTTTGTAAAAGTGAATATTTATCACTCAGGTTAGAAGAGTGCTCGGAGCCTCTGATAATTTCCGGGATGAAGGGAGAGAATGGAAGTTGAAAGAATGAGTGAATCGTTGTACCTCCCGCATGTATTGCAGCAACACCCGTGGGTGCCACTACGACAGTTTCCTTTGAGGTCGTTTCCTTGATATGCCTGAGAAAAGTAGTCTTGCCCGTACCCGCTTTCCCAGTCAGAAAAACAGGACGGGATGTGCGGTGTATAAATTCTTCCGCAAGAGTAAATACTTCATTTTCGTCCATCACAACGGTGCAATAAAATCATCCGGTAATATAACGAACGTCACACAGTTGTGCTTAACTTTTTACCCCGTATTTTTCTTTTGATTCGAATCGGTATGATCCATTTCAACTATCTCCAGCTATCACTCATACTTTAATGTTTCTGCAGGTCGTGACCATGCCGTTTTGATTGCCTGATACCCTATTGTTAAGAAAGCAATGATAAAAGACAAACTTCCGGCTAACAGGAATACTGTTATTCCCATAGTTACACGATATTCAAATGACTGTAGCCATTTATCCATGAAATACCAGGTGATGGGTACTGAAATCAATAATGAAATACTCACGAGAAGAAAATAATCTTTAAAAAGGAGTGTAAGTAAGGACTGTTCCGTAGCGCCCATTACTTTACGAATAGAAATCTCTTTGATGCGGTTTTGCATGGCCAGAGAAGCGAGTGCATAAAGTCCAAGACTACCGATAACCATCGCCAGCAACGTTGCAATACTGACAATGCTTCCAAGATTCTGATCATTTCTGTATTGATTGGCCAGTGCCTGGTCTACAAACGTAAATACAAATTCTTCACCGTTAGTCAGCTTGTCCCACACAGCCTTTGTTTGTTCCATTGCCTCCGAAATTTTTTCCGGGCGAATACGAATCATTAACTTTGGAATAACAGTACTGGTCACATTAAAATTTTCAGATCCGCTCATTGGAATTTCGGCGTCCATCACAATAACCAATGGTGTCACTTTTGTGTATAATGATTGGTAATTAAAGTCTTTTACAACGCCAATGACTTCATGATCAATAAAATTCTTCCCTGGTATTTTTCTTCCTATTGGTTGCTCCCACCCATATTCCTTTGCAAAGGCTTCATTAATGATTACAGATCTTCTCACATCAGATGGATTATTATTGGAAAAATTTCTCCCAGCTGAGAACTCCATGTTTAAGGTTTCTGTATAGTCATCATCAATAATATTAACATTGAATGTACGGTAGGTACCATTGTCATCGGTATAACCTATGTTCATCCAATCTCCATTACCAAATCCCTGTGAAGATGCGCACACGGAAAGTATGTCCGGTATCTTTGATAATTCAACCTTGAATTGTTCTGCTTTTTCAAAACCGGCTTTAATTCGTTCTGTCATTCTTCCTTCCCTTGAAACATTGAGCTGAACTACGGCAAGTTGTTCGCGATTAAAACCGAGGTTTTTATTTTGCAGGAAAGTAAGCTGCTGACGCATCACCAACGTGCTTGATATTAGAAAAATGGACAATACTAATTGTATTCCTACAAGTGCTTTTCTCAAACCGTGGCGGGTACTACCTGTCTGCAGTTTTCCTTTCAGAACAGCAATGGGTTTGAAGCTCGAAAGTACAAATGCAGGATAGCTGCCCGCAATGAGACCAATGATGGCTCCAAGTGACAGAAATAGTAAAAGGATGAAACCGTCCACATGAATTACCAAACTTTTTCCTGACAAGTCATTAAAAACAGGAAGGGCAAGTAATGATAGCATCACGCCTGCACTTAGGGAAACAGCTGTGATGATCAGCGACTCCCCAATAAATTGAAAGATGAGCTGAGAACGATATGCACCGGCTACTTTGCGAATACCTACTTCCCTCGCTCTCCTCAGCGATCGACCGATTGACAGTGTTACAAAGTTAATGCATGCTACTATAAGAATCAGCAGTGCAATTCCAGCAAGTATGTACGCATATTTTGGATCGCTGACCTCAGCTTCACCGACAGGGAAACTCGTGTCGAGATGTATCGATTTCAGCGGCTGTAGTCCGAGTGTATAGTTACTCCGCTGGAAATCTTCATCACCGAGGATCGACTTAAAAACAGAAGGGAATTTAGTAGTCAGAACTTCAGGGCTTACATCTTCCGCTAAAAGGACGTATGTTTCAGGTGTAATATTGAACCACTGCGAATTCAGCGAACGTTCACTATAAAGTCGCGGGTAATTCAAGTCGGAAATCAGCAAGTCAAATCGAATGCTGGAATTTGTTGGAACATTGGCCACGACGGACTTAACGGTAAAGTCCTCAAATTTTTCACCTATCTGAATGGATAGTACTTTGTCGATCGGGTTCGTATTCCCAAAATACCGATCAGCCAGAGATTGAGTTATTACCAATCCGTCCTGAGAATCGAGTGCATTGTTACCATCACCTGAAATTTCCTCAAAGTCAAACACCTTAAATAAGTTCTGACCACCGAACGTTAAAGTTTCAGAAAATTGATCGTTACCCACCCTCACTTGTGTCCCAACTTTGTTAATACGCACATGATGTTCTACCTCCTGAAAATTATCTTTCAGGACGGGCCCCATCGGGAAAGGTGTAACTGTATTAAAAAACTGCTGATTTTCACCCCAATCTTCCTTTACCCACACGCGGAAGATCCGATCTGCTTTTGTATGAAAGGTGTCATACGTCCATTCATCTTTAACAAAGAGCGTGATTAACACACAACATGCAATTCCGATACTTAGCCCCAGAACGTTGATAAATGAGTGGATTTTACTCTTCCAAAGGGAGCGGATAGCTATTTTAATGTAATTCTTTAGCATAAAGATTGGGATTTATACGAAACTTCGTTTTCAACGTATTGACAGAATTACAGGTGTCGGCTGCTATCAAGTATTTATTACAGATTTGCCAGCCTTTCAAGTTGATCTGCTAACAGTTTGAAAACACCTTAGGATTTAGATTCCTGGTAAAAAGTTCTAAAACTAGTTACCCATTACCAGGTTTTAATCGAATTTGAGAAAGAGAGGGATCAAGACTTTTTGACGTTGAAGCACTCAAAAACCTGGTCGACCGTTTCTTTCGAGTCAGCCATCACCAGCAAATGATCTCTCGCCAGAATTTCTGTGTCCCCACTCGCGGTTATGTATTTCCCATCGCGGTGTATTAAAACAATTAGCGCTTTTTTAGGTAAAGCTAACTGCATCACCGCTTTTCCTACCGCTGTTGACGTTGACGGGATATCTAACTCTACCAGTTCCGAATTAAAATTGTCTTTCAGCTCAAAATCCAACGGAAACTTTCTCTTGATTTTTTCAGCCACGCTAACCCTCAGCCATCGGGCTACCATAGGAAGGGTTGTACCCTGAAGTAATACTGAGGAAACAGAGATAAAAAAGACCAGATTAAAAATGACGTTGGCAGATTCAATACCAGCCAACAGCGGATACGTTGCAAGGATGATGGGTACAGCTCCCCGTAATCCTACCCAGGATATAAAAAATCGTTTACGGATATTTAACGTTCTGAAAAATGAAAGCGATATGAAAACTGCCAATGGACGCGCAATGAATATCAAGAACAAGGATATCAAAACTCCGGATCCTATGATCGGGGGAATTTCATGCGGATACACCAATAACCCCAGTGTTAAGAACATTACGATTTGCATAAGCCACGCCTGACCGTCGTAAAATCGTATTAAGCTTTTCTTATGAATAAAGTTGCTGTTTCCCAGAATAACGGCAGATATATAAACGGCAAGAAAACCGTTACCTCCTATAACATCGGTAAATGAAAATGTAAAAAAGACTAAAGAAAGTATTAATACAGGATAAAGCCCATCAACATCCAATTTGATTGTATTGACAATCCAAATCATAATCTTTCCAAAACCATAACCAGCAACAGCTCCAAGTATCATTCCCTTAAAAAACATAGGGATAAGCGAGACCAGCGACGAATCAGGTTCAGCAATGAGATAAAGAAGACTCACAGTTAGGAAATACGCCATCGGGTCGTTGCTTCCACTCTCAAATTCGAGGATAGGCCGCAGATTCCCTTTCAATCCCACGTTCCTTGACCGTAGAATGGAAAAAACAGCTGCCGCATCCGTTGACGACACGATGGCGCCTAACAACATTCCTTCCAGCATTGAGTAGCCCAGTAAATACGACGAAAAGAGCCCTACGGAAACGGCGGTTAAAAGGACACCGAGGGTTGATAACGTTACTCCCTGCCAGATGATCGGTCGGATACTTTCCCACTTGGTTTCAAGTCCACCGGAAAAAAGGATAAAGTTTAATGCCACAACACCCAACAACTGGGCTATCTTAAAGTCATTGAAGAAAATGCCGCCTGGCCCATCTGAACCTGCCAGCATACCAACTACCAAAAATAAAATCAGTGTAGGAATACCAAGCTTGAACGACGTTTTACTAGCGATGATGCTTAGAAAAAGCATCAATGATCCCAGAAGAAGAATATTTTCGGCCGAAAACGTCATTACCTAAAAGTGATAAACTCAGAATCCCGAAAATACCAATTTTCCCGATAGCCGTTACAGCCTTGAGTGAAGTTTGATCCTCTGGTGACGTATTCAATTCAATTTCTGACTCGACGAAAGCCGATACTACCCGTTATTTTAGATATGGCTTGATTGAAGTAGACCAGATTTTATATCCCTTACTATTCAGATGCAGGCCATCGGCTATAAAAATATCCTGAAATACGACACCATTTTTGTCTAGCATAGGCGTCCAGACATCAATAACCTCAACACCTTTTTTAGTATTGGCCCAGGTATCGAGCTTATGGTTGTATTCCTCATATTTGCTTTTTAAAGGCCATCTGGCAATACTTGGCTTAGGTGTGATAAAAAAAACATCAACCGTTCCGGAAACTTTATCGCGGATGAGGGTTAACAGTTGTTCCGCTGTGTGCAGAATTTCATCCGATGATTTTCCGGAACTGATATCGTTATCACCTTCATAAATAAATATCTGTTTTGGATTGTACGGAAGAATTAATTTATCAAAATAGAAAAGGAGATCCTCCATCTGAGATCCTCCAAACCCAAGATTGAGCACATTGTGATCGCTGAAGGTAGTTTCAATATCCTTCCACATCCGGATGCTGGAGCTTCCGGTGAATAAGATTAGGTCTGTTTTATCTATTGATTGGTGCGCCGAAACTAAATCCGTAACTTCTTTCTCGAACCGCTGTGGGTCCTGAGACAGACCAGAAATAGAAATCGTTGATAGGACAAATAAACTTAACAACAATTTTAAGGATCTCGGTACCGGGTTCATGGCGAATAGCTTTGAACTCAAGGTAGCGAATCCTGAAACTTCATTCTCTATACATTTTACGAACGGCACCACGGTTTTTGTGATAATAAAAAAGAGCTGGCATTCCAATAACGCCAGCTCTGTTCAGAAAGGGTCTTCTTCTTATGACGCCGGCTTCACAAACTGAACCTGAGAATACCGGATAAAGGCTTGATTCTTATAAACACCAGACCAGGAAAAAGGAATCACAATAGTCCTGGCGGCCGCCGTGTTTACAATCTCTTCAATATCTACTATCCCCAATTCTTCCCATGACTTGGTAACGGAGACCATGCCCGATGCATCCGTTGATGCTGCTTCGATTATTGTACCATCACGCTTGAGAAAGTTAATCGCCAAATTTGAGACAGGAATTGAATCAATACCCACGGTATTGTCAAGAACTCCACTCTTATCCAGCTCATAGATAAAAACGTTCAACGTGACAGGATCTGTATAATTATCAATCGTCACTGTTTTTGTTATAGAGGGTACACTGGTAAGACCACCGCTGGCGAGATATCCTGTGACGCCTTCAAATACAAGGAGCACAGGCGATACAACACGGTGTGTAAACGGGTCCTCTTCATCGCACGAGGTAAACATGACTGCTAATGCCAGCAATGCGAAAAGAGGATATCGGAACAAGGTATTATTTATTCTTACTTTCATTTTGTTACAGTTTTAGATGAATAGAATTTAGTTTTCAGCCCACCAAAGTTTAGTCTGAGAGTTGTTAGGCCCTCCGTTGAGTTCAATTCCACGCGCAAGACTTTCGCCATTCAAAGCTTCTTCAGATGTAGGATATAACAGACGGGTAGGTAACACACCTCCGTTTTCAAAAACAGCGCGCGGGTCGTTCGCCGGAAGAACCGGAAACCCTGTGCGTCTGTATTCGGTCCAGGCTTCAACACCCTGACCAAAAAGCGCAATCCACTTTTGATCCATAATTAACTCTTTAGTAACTGCACCCAGATCTGTAATATAATCAGCGGGAACAGTTAGACCATATTGACCAAAAGATGCTGTAATGCCGCTTGCAAGAAATGCTTCAGGAGTTCCCGTAGTTATATCACCATCAAGCGCTGCTTCTGCAAGAATGAATTGAAGTTCGGAGTATGTCATTAAAACACTTGGTGTCGTGGGCTGAAGAAATGCAGTTCCTAAAATTGAGGAGTTACCAAGGTACGTCGTTGCAACAGCATCAGGCAGTCCGTTAGGTACGCCGATATATTCACCATTAACAGGCTGGGCATACACCGTGATGCGTGTATCATTCAAAGCGTTGAGTTTATCAACCAAAGTTTTACTCATGTTCCAGTCGGTACGCCCTCCGAAGATCATAACTTCATGCCAGGTATTATTGCTGGGACGGTTCGCAGTGTGTACCAGTCTTGCGTTGTCGGCGTTAGACAAGAATACAGGATATGTTGTCGGGTCACCCAGTATTTCAGCCATTACAGCTCTTGATTCCACAGGCTTCATTGCCGCCTGACGATTTGCAAGACGAAGGCGAAGGGAGTTGGCAAACATTTTCCAACGAAGAATATTCCCTGAGTATAAAATGTCACCGGATATTGCAGGTCCGCCAACGAGAAGTTTTTCATTGGCAAGTTTAAGATCTGCTAACAACCCTGCGTACACTGCCTCTTGTGTATCATACTCAGGTTTATAGATCGGAGATGCTGCTGTTCCTTTCAACGCCTGAGAGTAAGGAATTGCCCCCCAGATATCCGTTACCATAGAAAATATCCAGCTTCGCATCACTAACGCTACACCTTCAAAATTCCTGTTCGGGGTTTGACTTTCAGGTCCTGACAATGCGATGATGCGATTTACGTTCAACAATCCATCATTGAAAAATGAAGACCAGTTGTTGTTATAAAATGCAGGCGAAACACCATAGTTATCACCTTCATTTGAGTAGATGTTTCTCGCGAGATATTGCATCCACAACATCATCCCATCAACATTAAGGCGCTCAAACCTGGTTGTACCTCCCCACATTCTGTCAACGGAAGTTTCAATTGCCTGAGGCAGCAGAAATTGCGGACTGATAGACGTTGGGTTATTGGGATCGATATTCTTCTCTTCAAAGTCATTCGTACATGCGTTTGACCACAGAAGGAGAACCATCGATATGAGAAATACTTTAAGACTTTTCATAGGATAAATATTTTAAATTTCTTTGTTGTCGATGAACTTCTCGTTAAAACCCAAGACTGATATTGAATCCCATACTACGTGTAGTAGGTAATTCTCCATAACCAAAGCCCTGCTGATTTCCACCGAAGCGGTCAAACTCAGGATCAACGTGTGGAGTATTCTTGAACAGAATAGCGAGATTCCTGCCCACCAATGAAACTTTTGCAGTCTTGAAGAATATTTTCTTCAGGAATGCCTGCGGAATTTGATATCCTATGGACATCTCACGCAGCTTTACATAGCTTCCATCGAAAATAGCAGATTCATGAAATCTTCTAGGGTTGTTAAAGTCATAGAGGCTCTTTCCCGGAACAATGATATCGTTTGGCACGAATGTAGGAGCATCTGATGTTCCTGTATTCTTTACTCCCAATCCGATAACACCTTCTTCACGACCAATCGCAGTTTCTTCATACTGTCCTGTCCATCGTCCGGTACCTGTACCTTCGTCATACACGTCTCCACCCGCACGAACATCGATGAGTGCAGTAAGGATTATTCCTTTATAGCTAAACGTGTTAAGCATACCGCCGGTCCAGTCAGGCTGAATGTTTCCCAATACCCTTGAGGTTGTAGCGACAACTGGCAGACCATCACGAAATATCGTCTGGCCATCAGGAGCTTTCTCAAAACCAATTCCAAACAGTGCCCCGTACGGTTGATTTACAGAAGCAAGAGATGAAAGTCCTCGGGTGGAGGCTAACGTATAGGTTGTAAGTCCTTCACCAAGTTCAACGACTTTGTTTCTGTTACGCGCAAAGTTGAAGGCAACTTCCCATTCAAATGCGCCAAGTTTCATCGGGGTTCCAATTAACATGATTTCGACACCTTTGTTGGTTATTTCACCAGCATTTAGAATTCGCTGTCTGTACCCACTGGCATTCGAAATATCAACACTTAAAATCTGATCTTTTGTTGCCTGATCGTAATAGGTTAACTCCAGACCTATTCGTCCTCCAAAAAAGCGAGCATCCAAGCCTAACTCAATCCCAGTTGTTTGCTCAGGCTTCAATGTATTGTTATTGATAACAGGGCTCTCAGTAAATTCTGGGACTGAACCATTCCATGAACCAGCAGAATTAAATACCTGTTGCAATGCATAGGGATTGGTGTCATTTCCAACCTGCGCCCAGCTAGCCCGAACTTTACCGAACGAAAGAACGGTACTCTGGATATCAAACAGTTCTGTGAAAATTGCGCTTACCCCAACCGATGGATAGAAATAGGACCAGTTCGATGAAGGTAGCGTACTAGACCAATCGTTACGCGCAGTCATTTCAAGAAAAAGTGCATCACGATAGGCTAACGTTGCCGATCCATAAACACTTTGTGATTCTTTTTCTTCGATACGGCTTTCAATGGTATTTAAGCTTGGTATTGAATTCGACAAGTTGTAAACTCCATCTACAACAAGTTGATCAACTCTTGCAAAATTTCGCTTGTAGTAATTGGTTCTAACTAACGCACCCGCCATGGCATTCAGGCTGAATTGGCTTGACAATTCCTTGTTGAATGTAACCATAAAGTCAGTGTTGGTTTCCTGACTTCTTAATACTTCTTCAGAGTATCGCCCAGGAGTTCGGTTACCGTTTCTTACTCGTTCAAAGTTGATTCGATTGATCCGCGTATCAATCCAGAAATCCGTGCCCGTTCTAAGCATAAATCCCAACGAAGGAAGTACCTGATAATTGATCGAAACATTTCCAACCATGCGATCCTTTTCATTTGAATATTGAAGCTCGTCCTGAATAAAAAACGGGTTGGTGAAGAAAGTATGCTGCCAGTTTGGGGGATCGGTGTCTGTGGCAGGCTGCACATGAATATCTGTATAGTCATTGTAGTTTTTCAATTTCGCCCAGTCAGTTTGCCGGTGCGCCCAGATAAATTGCTGTCCTTCGGTATAGGTTCTATTATCGGATCCAGACTTGATATATTCCGCTGAGATCGTTGCACTGATTTTGTCAGTGAAATCATAAATCGTATTTAGCTTGAGGTTATTTCTCCAATAGTCATTGTTATACATTATACCTTCCTGATCCATACGTCCTACTGACAATCTGAAACTGCCTTTCTCGCCGGCACCAGTAATGGCTACGTTGTTAGTGATAGTCGATCCTGTCTCCCAGTAATCCTCCCAGTTGTTTGGAGCAGGTGTAAGCGGAGCTACTTCCGTACCAGACCACCAATGACGTACGAGTCTGCCATCGAGTGGCGCTCCCCAGCTTTCATCCGTACCGGCGGTTCCACTCAGAGGAGCACCCGTTCCATAGGCATCGCGAAATTGTGAAACCTGAAGAGGATCTGCGGCAAAAGATCTACTCCATCCATCGTTATACCAGGTACGGTATCCATTTCCACCACCATATATATCTTGAAAATTTGGTTTTACCGCCGGTCGTTCAAACATGATATTCGAATTAATTTCAACCCCGATACCTTTTGTACCAGAACCATTTTTCGTTGTGACAAGAATTACACCGTTCTGCCCACGCGAGCCGTAAAGTGCTGTTGCACTGGGACCTTTGAGGACAGAAATTTCTTTAATGTTGTCAGGACTAATTTCAGAAATACCGCCACCGAATTGTTTGTCGGCAGCAGTATTACCAGAGCGTTGCTCAAGCGGAACGCCATCAACTACGTAAAGAGGCTGGTTATTTCCGCCGAGGGACGATTGACCGCGTATCTGTACCGTTGAACCACTCCCTGGCCCCGCATTTGGACTAATTCTTACACCAGCGATTTTACCAGTAAGACCATTCACTACATTGGCTGCCCTTGCCTCTACCAATTGGTCACCGTTTATATCCTGAACAGAATACCCAAGTGCATCTTTTCTTTTTTCAATACCAAGCGCTGTCACCACAACTTCAGAGAGTTGCTTTGCATCAAGCGCCATCGAAACGTCGATGGTGGTACGTGTTCCAATCTCAACCTCTTGAGTTTGAAAACCGATAAAAGAAAAGAGAAGCGTTCCTCCGGATTCGGGAACAGATAGTGTGAAGCTACCTTTGCTATCACTACTAGTTCCGTTAGTAGTGCCTTTCAGGATAACGTTCACACCGGGAAGCGGTGCAGCATCATCAGCGGCAACAATGTTGCCATCAATTGTGCGCTCTTGGGCCCAGGCACAAAGCGATAGGGCCAACGTAAAATACGTCAGTAGAATCTTCTTCATAGGTTAGGTTTAGGTTATTTCTTTTATGAAAGTAAAAAATTAAATCACGAAAAAAACATGCACAACAATACATTCTACTGCAATCATAACCTTAATCAGAATTATATTTTGAGCACAATCGATTGTACCGCGGACTACATCGGTTGAGGAAAAATTGAAAAAAAATTGAAAAAAGTTTTGTTTTTAGTAAAAATTGAGAAGCTTTTTAACAAGGAAAGCACAACTAACGCAACGGATATGCGCCGACGAGATAAGGTTCGGAGGGATCATTTCCGATACGTTCTGAGAGATATAAGCTTTTGATTCTGGAAGAAAGAAGCAATCAAACTAAATGTTTAATTATTTCGAAATCCGTAACTCGATTCAAAACAATTCAATCGTTAGCGGAGTTTTTTAAACTGAACATTTCGTAAAGAACAATCCGAAAAGTTGAAGTTTTAATTTAAATCAAAAAGGTCGGAGCTTAAGTATCTATCGCCTCGATCGCAAACAATAAAAACAATCACTCCAGAATCAATTTCATCTGCAATTTTTAATGCAGCGCTTAATGCTCCTCCACTACTCATACCTGCCAGTATACCTTCCTCCCTGGCAAGTCGCTTCGTATAAATTCGCGCATCTGCTTCGGCTACATCCATAGTTCTGTCTACACGACTGGATTCAAAAATTTTAGGCAGAAATTCGGTCGACCATCGGCGTATGCCTGGAATGCATGAACCGTCCGTAGGCTGAGTTCCAACAATCTGTACCTCCGGATTTTTCTCCTTTAGAAATCGTGATACTCCCATGATTGTACCAGTTGTGCCCATTGCGGATACAAAGTGTGTTACTTGTCCATTTGTATCCCGCCAGATTTCCGGACCGGTTGTTCGATAATGCATTTTATAATTGTCGGCGTTGGCAAACTGATCGAGCATAAAATATCCTTCTTCAGCGGACATTTTTTCAGCAAGTTCACGGGAATATTCAATCGTTCGTGCTGCCGGAGTGAGAATGACCTGTGCGCCATAAGCCTCCATGGCCAGAATGCGTTCGCGGGTAGAATTGTCGGGCATAATCAACGTCATCTCCAGTCCCATAATCCGGGCTATCATTGCTAATGCGATCCCCGTATTACCACTTGTTGCTTCTACAAGCTTATCACCTTTCTGGATGTCCCCTCGTTCTAATGCCGCTGAGATCATTCCTAAAGCAGCGCGATCTTTTACACTACCGCCAGGGTTATTGCCTTCCAGCTTTCCATAGATAGCGACGCTTTTTTTTACAGGTATGTGCTGAAGTTCTACGAGAGGCGTATTGCCGATTAGTTCAAAAAGTTTCATTCTTATGAAGGATCAGAATTTGTAAAGGAATTGAAGTTTTAAATGACTTGCGCGAAGTAGTAATAAATCGTAAATGAAGGTTTACCATAACTCAGTGGTTGTTATCATTTCCGTAAACGCCATGTGGCACGTTTAATATTGAGATAGCACGTTAACCTTCTTTGAAAACAACAAGGTCGATATTATCCGTATTGCCATTATACATCTTTGCCTGATAATAAATTTTAGAGTTTGGCGGAATGCTGCTGGTAAGCCAGACATTTCCACCGACAACACTATCGTGCCCGATTACTGTCTCTCCGCCAAGAATAGTTGCGCCTGCATACACCACAACATTATCTTCGAGGGTTGGATGTCTTTTTTTCTCAGCGTCTTCTTTATTAACACTTAAGGCGCCTAAGGTAACGCCCTGATAAATTTTGACGTTGTTTCCGATTACCGTGGTCTCGCCAATTACAACACCCGTTCCATGATCAATACAGAAATTCTCTCCGATTTTTGCTCCAGGATGAATATCAATTCCAGTCTTGCTATGAGCATGCTCTGTAATGATTCTGGGAATCCCCTGTACACCTAGTGAATGAAGTTCATGTGCAATACGGTAAGCTGCAATGGCATAGAATCCGGGGTATGTGCGCACAACTTCTTCTCTGCTTTTAGCAGCAGGATCACCCGTGTACATGGCAGTTATATCCTGCTCAAGTTTATCATAAATTATTGGGAGAGCCCTGAAAAACTTTTCCCTCAACTCAGCTGGATTTCCAGATCCTTTCGTAGGGCTGTGGCGTAAAATCCGCTCCAGTTCCTTTTCTAATTTTTCGATCAGCTGCTCAAATTGCGCCTCAGATAGTGATGAAAGTTGTGCAAAGTCAGCAAATAAAACTCCCAATAACTCCACATAAAAAGCCGAAACCTCCGAGGGTGCGGGACAGGTCGGGCAACTTTGGTGGGATTGATATAGTTTTTGCAAAAATTTCTTATCCATAAGCCTCAAATAAAATCTTTACACAATAGGTTCAAAGCCGTCTGTAAAATTTAATACTATCTCCTTTGACGTTGGCACGCACAAAAAGGTTCTGGTATTTTCACAGAGCATTACAATAACCGCAAATGAAACTGCATTTCCGCTGGATAGTACCTTAAAGTAACATAAACACGGCTGCGACCAATATCATTACGATAATAAACCAACGATAGGTCCTGTCAGATAATTTCTTCACAATAACAATCCCCAGGTAAGCGCCTGCAACAATCAAGGGAAGAGTAACCAGATCAAGCAGAATAGTGTTAGCGTTGATTGTATGCCATCCAAAAACATGAAACGGAACCTTAAACCAGTTGGTGGCCATAAAAAACCACGCCGTAGTCCCTATAAATGCATTCTTGGGCAAACGCATAGACAGGAGGTAAACTGCCATAACCGATCCTGCCAGGTTACCGACCATTGATGTAAAGCCTCCCATAACACCCGAGGTTATTCCAAATGCTTTATTGGTAGGGATAGCATCTTTCTTCACACGCTCTAACCAAACCATAATTACCACGCTGACTAAAATTATGACAGCCATGATGATTTTGAATACCCCATCATCGATGTATATCCCGACGATCGTTCCCAGAACAACACCAACCGCAGACCACGGAAACAAAATTCTGAGGTGGTGCCAGGATGCATGGCGATGATAATACATTACAGCGAGGGCATCGGCCAATATCAGCATCGGTAGCATTATGCCGCTGGAGCTTTGTCCACCGAAAATATTAGCCAGCAAAGGAACAGCAAGCATACCTGCACCATGAACGCCCGTTTTAGCCATCCCAATAAACAGGGCTACCATCAGGAACAGCCCAAACTCTATCAATGTAAAGTGGTAGGTAAAAAGGGTGATCAACTTGAGGTTATAAGGTGAATGGTTTAGTGTTTTCCGAACGTATTATCGGAATTGAGTTAAAGAGATTTAAGCGTTTTCCACATTTGCTCTGCTACAAGTTGGTTGCCTTTTTCATTGAGGTGTACCCTATCTGTCGTGAGTATCCCCGACTCTTTATTTTCAGTGTTGAAGTGTTTATTATAATCCAGAAAAGCCTTTCGCAAATCAATAAGGGGTAGTTTGTTTTTAGCGGCAAGGTTGCGGATAATGTTACTGTAATTATTCAGGTCACCATCTAACTCATTGCTGGAATCCGTACGTTCGCCAATAACCGCAGGAGTGCATAAAGCAATGCTTATGTCTTTTGCCTGAAGTTTTTTTATTAATGCAGTATAGAACTTCTCAAATTTATCCGCATCCGTTCCTGTTCCATGTGAACGTTTATGCCAAACATCGTTGACACCAATATAAAGAATGACAATATCCGGATCCTGTTTCAAAACATCATCTTCCAGACGAAGATAAAGATCGTAGACCTTATTGCCACCTATGCCTGCGCCAATGAATTCATACTGACTTGCCAGTTTATCTTTTTCCGCAAGTTCACCGACCTTAAGTACATACCCGCCTGGCTTTACACCTGCCTCAGTAATAGAGTCACCAAAAAATATCACCTTCTTCTTTTGCATTGTGGTAAATGACACGAGGCCGATCAAAACCAAACACGACAATAACCAGCCAAATCTTTTCATATTCTAATACTTAAATCTTCGAAAGATAATTAAGAAATCGATATGATTGATCCGTTCATTTGAAAAAGAAGACAAGGAAGGAATGCAGGGGTTGGACTTTTTATCCAAAAGAAACGCAATGGACGAGTAAAAAAAAGAAAAAGTGTAAAGCAGATCCATTGACGTTGCAACAGACCTGCTCAGTTACGTTTAGAACTTACCAAATTTTAAGGTTGCATTATACGATATATCACTAAGCGCACTATCGCTCAGTCCTCGTGCATCGCTTCCAAATGCTGCACGATACGATATCCCTGGACTAAAACGCATCCATTTAAAAATGTTCATCTCAATTTGTACACCGGGTTCAGCAACAAAAAAACAGTTTTCATCCATATTTTCTTCCCATTCAAATTCGTGATCATCCCGCCAGTCATGTCGTTCGTATTGTAAAGTAAATCCGGCACCCGAAAAAAGATGGAATGCAACATGAAATGTTTTATTAGAGGCGATGACGTATTCAGTAACTAAACCAACCTGACCATACATATAACTTAGGTCGGCAAACGGGTCCATTCTGTGCTGAACCGGAACAGAGATATTGTTGGTAAGAGCAGCAGCACCCACACCCAATAGAAAACTGTGGTTTATGTACCAGCCCCCATACACTCCCGCAAGGTTGGCATATTCTCCCCCAATTGACGTGAATTTATTTGTAATGGCTCCATATCCTCCGGAAGACCTTTTACCTCCAGAGAAAAGGCTTTGTACCTGATAATTTTCTGTAGATACTCTATTGTCTTGTGCCCGGACGGATACATGGGCAACAATGAAAACGATGACTGCGATGGTGCTGAGTTGATTTTTCATAATATTTTGGTTTCTTACGACAAAGACAACCCACACGTTGTATACCCCTACAGAAAGCACAACTTCTTTTATAATTGATAAAAAAATGATTGAAATTGCTTAAAGTCACTCCCTTTTTGTGAATTTTAGAAAAACTCTACGAATGAAAAAAATACTCCCCTACCTCTGTCTTGTGTTTATGGCGAACACGGGATTTGCACAACAACTCCCTTCCAATTTTCATTTAACAAAACTGAAAAACGGCCTGGAGGTTTTAGTTATCGAGGACAAGACCGTGCCTTTGATTACGATTGAAATTTGCGTGAAGAATGGTTCTTACACTGAAGATCCGGACTATAGTGGACTGTCTCACTTGTACGAGCACATGTTTTTTAAGGCTAACAAAGACTTGCCGTCGCAAGAGGCATTTATGAATCGCGTAAATGAGCTTGGCATCAGTTTCAACGGAACAACATCCGAAGAGCGCGTCAATTACTTTTTCACGCTTAATAAAAAATATCTGGTCGAAGGACTCACTTTCATGAACTCCTCTATCCGGTATCCACTCTTCGAAGAGCAGGAAATGAAAAATGAGAATCCTGTAGTTGATGGTGAATTTCAGCGAGCGGAATCCAACCCCACTTTCTGGCTCTATGAGGATTTACAGAAAAAAATGTGGGGAGATCTTTATAGTCGCAAAAACCCTATCGGTGATCACGACATCATCTTAACCGCAACGACGCAGAAGATGAGAACCATTCAACAGAAGTACTATCATCCGAACAACTCAATACTTGTTATAGCGGGTGATGTATCGCCTGCAGAAGCTATCAAAAAAGCAACCGAAATTTTTGAAAGCTGGGCTCCATCCGATTTCGATCCTTTTGTGAAGTACCCGATCCCGGAGTTCAAACCCCTTGAAAAATCAGTCCTTTTCCTAACAGAAAATGCGAACACCAGAAACCCGTTTATAATGATGGGACTTCACGGACCTGATACACGAAATGATGTCAAGGCTACCTATGCTGCGGATGTATTCTCTTATATTCTTAAACAAAAGTCATCAAAATTCCAACAGGAACTCATCGACACTGGTCTCGCTTTTGGCGCAGATGTTAGTTACCAGACTTCCAAATACACGGGTCCTATCACAATCGTTGCTGTCCCGAATCCTGAAAAGATAAAAGAAGTCATTGAAAAAATTGAAGAACATATACGCCAATGGGATAGTGATTCCTATTTCACCGATGAACAATTGGAGACCGCAAAAACCCAGCTCAGGATAAGTAACGCCCATGACCGCGAAAAGACTTCACAATTTATTCATACTGTTACCTACTGGTGGGCTTCGGCGACCATTGATTATTATACTTCGTATATTGAGAATTTACAAAAGGTAACGCGCAACGACATCAAGCGATACGTGCAAACGTATATTAAAGGAAAGCCAAAAGCTATTGGCGTACTTACGACACCTGATAAAAAATCTGCACTGGAAGCCAATCTCAAAACCATACTAAAATAGCCATGAAAATCTTCGCTCGTAATATACTTTTCACAACTCTTTGCGCAATATCTGTTGGTGCACTTGCTCAACAGAATGATAAACCGCGGGAGTTCATTGTCGATGGTATGAAAGTTATTTTTAAGCCCTCGATAAAAGAAATCATTAGTGTCCGATTATTTATCAAAGGAGGTACGGCCAACTATTCTAAAGAATTGGAAGGAATTGAAGCCCTTGCCTTAGCTGCTGCAACAGAAGGTGGTACAAAAACCCTTACTAAAAATGATTTTGCAACTGCATTAGAAAAAATCGGAACTTCAATCGGTTCAAACAGCTCTTTAGACTATAGTGATATTAGTTTGTCATGTATAAAAACATTCTGGGAACCTTCCTGGAAACTTTTCGCCGAAGCCATTACCAGTCCGCGATTCGAAGAAAAGGAATTCGAAATCATAAAAGGTCAGGCCATCGCACAAGCAAAAGAGGCCGAGGCAAATCCGGATGAATACCTGAAGAACAAAGCACTTGAAAACACATTTAGCGGAAGAAATTATGCTAAGGTAACCTCAGGTACAGTTTCAAGCCTTGAAAAAATTTCGCTACAGCAACTCATCTCGCATTACAACTCTATTATTGAAAAGCAAAATTGCTTTTTGGTTGTTGTTGGGAACATTTCAGAAGCGGACCTAAAGCAAAAAGTTTCCGTTGCATTCTCCAAGCTACCCACGGGAAAGGCGATCAAGCCTGAGCCGCGAATAGAATTTAAACCTGCCGCTAACATTGAAAATCGGGATATCGCTACAAATTACATTCGGGGAACCATGAATGCTCCCGCAGTAAACGAAAAGGATGGTGTTGCCATGATGCTCGGGATGGCCATTATGGGTGATCGTTTCTTTCTGGAATTAAGAACAAAGAGAAGTTTGTCTTATGCACCTGGTGCTTTCTATGCGACTGCTGCCATGAGCAATCCTTATGCTGTATTTTATATTTCCTCGACAGACCCAAAACAAAGTCTGCAGGTGATGATTGATGAAATCAACAAGGTGAAAAATCAGGGATTTAAAGAAAAAGAATTGAAAGACATGAAAGAATCTTACCTGACAAATCATTTTCTGAAGTTAGAAACAAATGCCTCTCAGACGATGTCACTAGGGCTTTCCGAAGTCGCCGGTGATTGGCGAAAAACAGAGAGTTTTATGAATGATGTTGATAAAACAACAATCAATGATCTCAATCAGGCGTTCAAAAAATATTCATCTTCCATTAACTGGACGTACCTTGGAAAAGAAAGTGCCGTTAGCAAAGATGACTTCAAACAACCACAGATGTTGCCATCCAGTGAGAAAGTAACACCTAAGAAATAACTTGATCGTAAGTGTAAAGGGTAACTCTGCCTTTTACACTTACGCTCGTATTGTAGCCTTTACAAAGAAATCAATTCATAAAATATTTTTCAATTGCAACGGCAACGCCATCCTGTTTGCCCGATAATGTAACTTCCCTGGCAACCGATTTTACTTCAGGTATTGCATTCTCAACAGCGATACCATATCCTACTGCTCCGATCATTTCTACGTCATTATAATTGTCACCAAAAGCCATTACTTCTTCGAGATTAATATCAAAACACTTTTTAAGAATTAACCCAAGTGCTGTTGCTTTGGATATTATTTTCGGAGCAATCTCCAGATAAGTCGGCTTGGATCGGTAAATGTGAATCTCATTAAAAAAAGTTTGAAGTAAGGTAGTATACATCTCCGCTATTTCAGATTCGGGTCCCATACACATTATTTTATGCATACCTGAATTCCGCACGCCAAAGGATTCGAGCACATTTTCAAACGGCCGCAAAATTGGTGAAACTTTAGTGGTCATTGTTTCGCGTTCTGCCCATTGATCATTTTTTGGTGTATACCATTCGTCCTCCGCGTATAAACTGAGATGAATGGCCGTACTCCTGGCCAATGCTATAATTTTTTTACAAATAGACAACGGGATTTGCACTGAATCGACTACATGAGGTGTTGATAGCTCATTTTCAAAATAAATCACATATCCGCCATTATAACAAATCATAGGATGATCCATTATACCGAGCTCGGTCTGGAGGTGACGCATCGCCCCCGGCATACGTGACGATGCCAGGATCACCGGAACCTTATCTCTGATGTTCTTAATCGCATCTATCGTTCTGGGCGACAACGCGCGGTTATGATCCAGAAGCGTTCCATCAATATCACTGCAAACTGCGCGAATTTTCATGCTGATTTTCTAAAGTAGTTTTGTTCGAACAATACCTACATGGTGAAACAAAAGTAAAAAAAATACAATGCCTTACGGTATATGATTTGCTGAACTTAACAATTTCATACCCGTATATTAATACAGTTGTAACCATATTAATAAATACTATGAAAAAGAAAATAACATTCATGATCATCGCTTTATTCTGCCTCGCCTCTTCAATCCTGGCACAAGCCGTAAAAAAAACTGAAACGATAAGTGAAGACGAAGTTCCTGCTGCCATACGGGTTGCATTTCTTGAAGATCTTGGCCCAATACCAGAAGGAGGCTACTGGACCGTTAACTTTTCTGTATCAAACGAAGGTGTAAAATCAGTCGCCAAGCCTACCTGGTATACGTATCGAAAAGGTAATAAGCAGGATAAGATAGAAGTACGGTATTCACCCGAAGGAAAGTTAGCATTTGCCAAAGGCCTAATCCGAATCAATCAAAACACATAAGATAGTATTTAAGTCAGATAGTATACCAGTAGTCTGATAAGCATTTCCCGATGAGGTAACTGTTTAGCATCATTGTTATTTCCCTCTTCTGTAAAATGTTGTAACTGTTTTAGCGCGCAGTGAAGTATTGTAAGAAATATTACCTAAATTTTTAGCTTAATATTTTCACCATGCGCCTGAAAGAGTTAGATGATAAATTATACGTCATCACACCGGAACTCGTCAATGATATAAAAACAATCAAAGGAGATCTGATGATCCTTGGTGCAGGTGGAAAGATGGGACCCAGTCTCTGCAAACTAGCGAGACTTGCGATCGACGCTTCGGGAATTTCAAAAAGAATAATTGCAGTTTCACGCTTCACCAATACACTGGCAGAAAAAGAATTACAAGATCTGGGTATAGAAACTATCTCGGGCGATTTAATGGACGAAGGTGCTTTACAACAACTCCCTGAAATCGAGAACATCATTTACATGGCCGGAACAAAGTTCGGCACCACAGGACATGAACACCAAACCTGGGCAATGAATGCCTACCTCCCTGGAAGAGTCGCTGAAAAATTCAGACGTTCAAACATTGTTGTTTTTTCTACGGGAAATATTTATCCACTAACCACCAACGATTCATCCGGACCTTCGGAAGATCATTCGACAGGACCCATCGGAGAATATGCTCAATCCTGCTTGGGGAGAGAACGGATCTTTGAATACTTCTCCCATACCTATGGCATACCGATACTTATTTACAGACTCAATTATGCGATCGATTTGCGATACGGTGTACTGCTTGAAATTGCAAAATCCGTCAGGATAAAAAAGCCGATTGATCTTTCAATGGCTTATGTCAACATTATTTGGCAGGGAGATGCTAACCAAATCGCAATACGATCATTGAAATTATGCTCTTATCCTCCCACCGTTCTGAACGTTACCGGAAGCACGCCGGTATCTGTAAAGTGGATAGCCTATGAATTTGGAAAACTAATTGGAGTTGACCCGGTATTTGAAAATAAAGAAGAACCAACTTCTTTACTCAGCAATGCGGCAAAGATGGAAGAGTTGTTTCCATTTGCCAAAGTTTCAGTGGATGAAATGATTCTGATGACTGCGGAATGGCTGCAACTCGGAGGGCCGCTGCTGGATAAGCCAACCAATTTTCAAGAACGTACAGGGAAATTTTAAAAAAGTGAAATATGAGTGCCGTACTGCCATCCGCCATCAGGGATTTTCTACTTCAGGGCACCGTAATTCCAGCCCACCCGTTAGCGCTGGATGAAAACAGAAAACTGGATGAAAAGCATCAGCGGGCGCTCACGCGATATTATATCGCTGCAGGGTCCGGAGGTATTGCTGTAGGCGTTCATACCACTCAGTTTGAGATTCGCTTACCGCGTTACAACCTATATGACACGGTACTTCGCATTGCAGCAGAAGAAGTTGAGCAAGCAAAACTTACCAGACCTTTTATAAAAGTTGCCGGGATTTCTGGTTCAACAAAGGAGGCTGTGGAAGAAGCAAAACGTGCACGCGACCTGAATTACCATCTTGGATTATTAAGTAACGCCGGACTTTCAAAGCTCAGCGAACAAGAACTACTGGAACGTGCCGACGAAGTATCAAAGGTAATTCCTGTTTTCGGATTCTATCTTCAACCCGCCGTCGGAGGTATAATTTTGAGTTATGATTTCTGGAGAGGTTTTGCCTCCAACAAAAATGTTCATGCTATCAAGATTGCCGCCTTCAACCGATACCAGACGCTGGATGTGGTACGGGCTGTCTGTCAGTCTGATCGCGCAGACGACATCGCGTTATACACCGGAAATGATGATAACATTGTCGCTGACTTACTTACACCCTATCGCTTTTTGCACAATGGAAAAACTGTAGAGAAAAAATTTGTTGGCGGCTTGCTTGGTCATTGGGCATTCTGGACCAGGCGGGCCATTCAGCTTCTGGAGGAAATCAAAAACCATGAAGCAAATAACATCTCTGACTTGCTTCGAAAAGGAATCGAGATAACGGATGTGAATGCCGCTGTCTTTGATCCTGCCCACCAGTATCATGGGTGTATCACGGGTATTAATGAAATTCTACGGAGGCAGGGATTATTGCGTACAAATCTTTGTCTGTCCGAAAGCGAAACATTGTCGCCAGGCCAGGTAGAGGAAATTAACAGAGTTTACAGGGCGTACGACCAACTCCACGATGATCAGTTCGTCAAAGAACATTTAGCAAGCTGGCTGTCTTCTGGTGGAGATAACAAATGACCGGACCATAAATTCATCATATGATTGACAGGAGAAAATTCATTCGCCAATCTGCTTTTGTGAGCAGTGGACTTACATTGGGAATACACAACCTGCTCGGAAATCATTCCTTATCAGACGAAGTTAAGATCGGGCTGATCGGGCTGGATACTTCGCATAGCCCTGCATTCACAAAAATTATAAACAATGCAGAAAATCCAAAGATGCAAGGTTTCAGAGTCGCCTTTGCTTACCCATATGGAAGTACTAAAATTGAAGCCAGTGCGAGTCGTATTCCTCAATACATTACTGAAATTAAAGCACTGGGAATTCAGGTTGTCGATACTCTGGCAGCGTTGGTTGACGCTTCTGATGTCGTCATGCTGATGACGAATGACGGAACACTACACCTCGAACAATTGCTACCAGTACTAAAAGCCAAAAAACCTGTATTCATCGACAAACCCGTAGCCGCCAGGTTGGTAGATGTAATCCGGATATTTGATGCTGTCGAGCAGTCTGGTGTTCCGATGTTCAGCTCGTCACCACTTCGTTATCTGGAAGGCGCTCAAAAAGTGAGGTATCAAAATGCAGTGGGAACGGTGATTGGCGCTGATGCTTACAGTCCTCAGAAAGCCGAACCATCCCACACCGATTTATATTGGTATGGTATACACGGTGTGGAAATTCTTTATACCATGATGGGAACGGGATGTGAGTATGTGCAGCGGATTACAGAAAAAGAACAGGATCTAATCATTGGCAAGTGGAACGATGGTCGTATCGGCACTTACAAAGGTGATCTGCAAACCCGACAGTTTTATGGAGGAACAGCCTTCGGCACAACGGGAGTGCTATCTGTTGGCCCATTCACAGGATACCAACCGTTGGTTGAAGTGATCATTCAATTTTTCCGGGATAAAAAAGTGCCGGTGGAACCAAAAGAAACTCTTGAGATCTATACCTTTATGGAAGCTGCAGACGAAAGTAAAAAACAGGGAGGAAAGTGGGTTAGTTTAAAGGACGTTTATCAACAGAATCTAACTGTATCAAAAAAATAACTTCTTTGGATTTAGTCAAACGCTTCTTAAATCTCTCGTAACATTGGACGCGTGAGGCATGTTGGTCCTCCACCACCTTTGACACTAATCTCAGATCCTTGATACTCAAATACAGTACAGCCAGCATGCTCCAGCATCTTTTTTGTTTTGGGATTTCCAGCTACTATAACACACTGTCGTGGAGCTATTGCCAGGACATTGCATCCCATCGAATCAAATTCTTCATCGGGAACTTCAATTAAGGAGTATCCACGAACAAGCAACTCCGTTCTGAAAGCAATAGGCATAAGTGGAGAGTAAACTACCGCAAGATCATGATCAACCGGACTCAGAATCGACATCAGATGAAAAACATCAGACGGACCTTTATAGTGAGGTAGCTGAACGGTAACAACCTGAATCCCTAACGGAGTTAGCATTGCTTTTAACTGTCTGATTCCTTCTTCATTCGTGCGATAGGTATGTCCCACGGCCAGCGTCTTTTCATTGAGCCACGCTACATCCCCTCCCTCAACAGTTCCGGGAGATTGGATACTACCCAGAATTTTAACATGCTGCTTTTCGTACACTTTCCTTACCGCTTCTGGTTCATTCGCACGACCAGGCTTTCCCATAGTACAGATGATCATTCCAGCATCTGTAGCGAGTGAAGCATCCCGGCAGTATATAGAATCGATGGAAACTGTATTATCCTCCGGGAAGAACTGAATGACTGGATCGTTCTTCCGTACGAGATTCTCAAACGCCTTATATTCGTTCACCGCTTTTTCAAAATCAGGTTTACTCAGAAAATTTAGTGCCTCCCATTCGGTCGCCAGCATTTTATCACTTATAAACGCTTCCCAGGGCCGTTTAATAAATACCGACTTAATTTTACCAACTTCAGATTGACACGTTGACTTCATTTTTTTATAGAATGTACCTCACTTAAAAATTTCAATTGAATGTGGGCATCTATTCCTGACCAGCCCTCTTCATCCATACGTAGAAAGGTATTCCGCACATCAGCGCGATGAATCCCCAGTAGACAGCCTCCTGACCTGATCCTATAACAGCCCATAAAGAATATAAAAATGCCCCTGAAGCGAGTATGACTTTCGTTATTTGTTCGCGCTTCCACAACTTCTCCTGTAAGACCATCAGCCCATAAGCAGCAGCTGAAAAGAGATACGGTACTAAAACCATGATTGTTGTTAGCAAAATCATGAAGGTAAATGTATCGGTAAGGCCCTTGATGAAGTTCATCATCATCAGCGCCGATATGAGAACGCTGGAGATTACAATTCCGAGGGCAGGTATCCCCTTACTATTTTCTTGTTTAAAGATCTTTGGGAACATTTTATCCCTTGAGGCTGCGAGCGGGATCTGTCCCTGAAGTAGTATCCACCCATTTAATGCGCCGAAGGTTGAAACAATCGCACCAATCGCTACCCAGCTTCTGGCATGGTCACCCCAAATCAATGCTGCTGCATCCGCGAAAGGTGCGTTCGACAATTGAAGTTCTTTGGAGGGTATCATTCCAATTATGGTAACTGAACCCAGAATATACACTATGATAGTGATCCACGTGCCAATCATGGTCGCTCTCGGGATTGTCTTTTCAGGTGATTTAATGTTTCCGGCTGGAACGGTAGCACTCTCTAATCCGAGGAATGCAAACAAAGTCAGCGTCGCGGTTGCCGTGATCGCTGAAAAATTGGAACCACCACTGATATTGAAAGGAGAAAAGTTATTAAAGTTGATATAAAATAACCCTACCAAAGCAATCAGCACCAGTGGGATCAGCTTCATTATGGTGGTGACAACCTGAACACTTCCCGCCGCCTTAACACCCAATGTATTGATCCAGGTAAGTAGCCATATTACAGCAAGGCCCGTCCCGACAGAATAGAATGCATTCGATGCGACTGCAGGAAAGAAAACAGTGGAGTAACTCACAAAGGTAATTGCAATGGCTGCATTTGTTGTCCAAATGGAAGTCCAATACCCCCACGCCACCAGATAGGCAGCAAAATCACCGAGACCTGAACGGGTATATGCATATGGCCCGCCGGGAGCATTGGGAATCAATTTGCTCAGTTTACTAAATAAAAGTGCTAGTGTAATCGCGCCAATAGAAGACCCTATCCAGCCAAGCAAGCTGATCCCTCCATAAGCGGCAAGTGTTGCCGGAAGCAAAAATATGCCTGAACCAACCATATTTCCGACAACCAGTGCCGTGCTGGTAAGCAACCCAATTTTGTGGGGTGATTTTCCTTCCTCCATCTTCAACCAATACTAATCATTATTTGACTAATCAATCTGTTTAAAAGAAGATATAAAAAAAGCCCTCCCAGTGACGGAGCGACGAGACGAGAAATTACTTCACAGAAACACCGCTGGCCGAATTGCCAGCGGTGCTTCTTGTCATAGGGAAAACTTAAAAAAACGCCTATGGAACATGCAGTTCAGGAGTGAGTTAACGCATTTTCAAACACACAAATGGCGCATAAATTGGAGCAAAATGGAACAATGATTGCCAAGGTCTGAAATGATCCAAATCTCAGTAGTTGATGACAAAAGTCATAAAGGAAAAAGAAATCTTTATGAACCTTTGGCCACCCCACTTACCATGTAAAATGATTCAGGATAAATACCGTTCAACGAAGATTGTAAGGCTCGAAATTTTGGAAACGTTTGAATTGAGTATTTTAGCGCAAAAGTGAATCAAAAATGACCACATTATTGACCAGAACAAAAGCGATTCTCTCTCAAAATACCCAAACAAGTTAAAATACGAACCATCCGATACCATATGACAGATAACTTTACCCAGACCAAGAAAGAAACATGATCGACGATATCTATAAGGAAATTTGGGGGCTATCTCCAAAAGTTAAAGACAGTAAAGAATATTCAGCGTTAACGGATTTGACCGAAGAGTTAATCAGACTTTACGATTTACAAGGGAGATTAAGTGACGACCCCTTTAGCCCGACGCGGCTAAGAAAATTGAGTCTGCCCTTCGAGAAAATTAATAGCGAATTAAAAGGTAGCACGTGTATCGTTACTGGTGGATTAGGCTGTGTTGGTTCAACGCTGGTTGCTGAGTTGTTAAAATTTGATGTAAAAAAAATTATCCTGCTTGACATCAACACCAACGTAACTTTTTCCCCATCCGAAAAGGTCACACTTGTTCTCTGTGATGTACGAGACTTCAACGCGTTGATTGAGCAATTTGAAAAATATAGACCCGATTATGTTTTTCACACGGCAGCTCAACGCGATCCTGGCTATGCGGAACGACACGTTTATGAAACTGTAGTCACCAACGTTGTGGGTACCTTAAATCTGGTTAACGCTTGTGAACAGATCGGGACCGTTAAACAATGCGTCTTTACATCGACGGGAAAAGCAAGCAGGTACCTCACTGAAGAAATCTACGCCGGAACAAAAAAGTTTTGCGAGTATATATTAGATGCGCACAGTAAGCATGGAAAAGTCAAATTTTCTATGGTGAGGTTTACGCACATCCTGGACAACAGCCTGATGAATCAGCAGTTGATGAATGAAGCGGAGAAAAATGACTTTATTGCCGTCCATTGTCCGGGCAAATTTGTCACCGCCCAAAATGTAGGAGAAGCTGCATTTCTGCTTTTAAATGCGCTTGTTTATTCAGAGCCGGATCAATGTAATTTCCTTATTGTAAGAAATCTGGAATGGCCTGTAGAAAGCCTTGAAATGGCTTTGTACTACATTAAAAAAACAGGACGAAGCATACCCGTAATTTTCATGGGCAACCCTGTGGGATATACAGAAAAGTTTTTCAGAGGGCAGATGGATTGGTCAGATCCGCAAAATTTAAATCTTCTGATCAATGTATACGAACAACGATTTCGACGATATAATGAAAGTGAGGACATCATCATTTCTAAAATAAGTCCTGTAAATGAAGACGTCCTGAATGAAGTCTTACATTCACTCGAAAAAGTATCAGGAGAGAAAGAAACGAAAGAATGGTTAGTAGAGAGTTTGAAGGTAATTGTAAAAGATTCTCTGCAAAACGTGAATAAGGAAGATACCGTTAATATTCTTAACTGGGGATTGCAGCAAAAATACCTTGAGATTGAAAAAGCAAAAGCTTCGGATTATGGCCCTATCATTCCCATGATGTTTGAGTCACTCGAGGGCAGTAGTCATTACCACCACGTAGAAAACTTACTCCATCAGAAAGTGTGATGCAAGAAACGGGTACAATGCTTTATCTAAACGAAAAACATTTGAAAGAACTTATTTCAAATGTAGAGCCCTATTCAGAGGAGTGTTGTGGATTCTTGTTTGGATCCGAGACCGGCAATAAACGAAACGTCACTTCCGTGATGCCCGCAAAAAATATCGCCACTGGTGATAAGCGTTGCGTTTTCGAGATTGCTCCGAAGGATTACCTGAACGCTGAAGAATTTGCATTAGCGAACGCGCTGCAGTTACTGGGCATTTATCACTCCCATCCGAATCATCCTGCAGTCCCGTCTGAATATGATACGATCGCAGCTCATCCCTATTTTTCTTACGTAATCTTATCTGTGATGAACAAAAAGTTTGCAGATATACGCTCATGGACTTTAAACAATAATCTTACTTTTGTAGAAGAGCAAATTATTCAATTGTCATAAATCCACCAAAGCATGGCCACCATATTCATACCAACTCCACTTCGAAAATTCACAAACAGTACTGCCCGGCTTGAAATCCAGGGAGGCAATGTGTCGGAGATCATCGCTGCGCTGACAGAAAGCTATCCTGAATTAAAAAAACACTTGATTAACGCAGACGGAAATATCCCGAACTTCATCAATATTTTTGTTGATGACGATGATATCAGAAATCTTCAACAAGAGAAGACTGTTGTAAATGAAAACTCAGTAGTAAGTATTGTACCCGCGATTGCCGGCGGTATCGACAAGCAGCCAAATTGAAACTATGAATCACGAGAATATCAAATTTTCCAAAGAAGAGCTTTCGCGCTACAACCGTCATATTATCATTCCTGAATTTGGCTTGGAGGCTCAGCAAAAACTGAAAGCCTCCAAAGTGCTGGTTATTGGATCCGGTGGATTGGGAAGCCCGGTATTGCTCTACCTTGCCGCAGCGGGTATCGGAACGATTGGTATTGTGGATTTTGATATTGTTGATGATAGTAATCTTCAGAGGCAAGTACTGTTCGGTGTAAGCGAAGTGGGGCATCCAAAAGTGGAAGCCGCAAAACGCAGACTTGAGTCTTTGAACCCGCATATCAAACTGAATATCTACAATACACAACTTACCTCCAAAAATGGATTGGAATTGATTCAAGACTATGATGTCGTTGCTGATGGAACTGATAATTTTCCTACTCGATACTTAGTGAATGATGCCTGTGTTCTTCTGGGAAAGGTGAATGTGTATGCTTCCATTTTCCAGTTTGAGGGTCAGATATCTGTCTTCAACTACACAAATAGCAAAGGGGAATTAGGACCTAACTATCGGGACCTCTATGCTACACCACCGCCTGCCGGACTTGTACCAAGTTGTGCAGAAGGTGGAGTATTAGGTGTACTACCCGGCATCCTTGGAAGTCTGCAGGCGCTGGAAGTTATCAAAGTTATAACCGGCGTTGGCGATGTGCTTAGCGGACGTTTTTTTAGTTTTGATGCTTTAAGTTTTGAATCCAGAACCTTTAATATTAAAAGAAATCCAGCAAATCCGTTGAACGGTGATAATCCATCACTAAAAGAGTTGATTGATTATGAACAGTTTTGTGGTGTCAGGGCTGTAGAGAAAAAAATCAAAGAGATTACCGCGCTGGAACTTACCGAATGGCAGACGAAGGGTGAGAATTTTCAACTCATCGATGTACGCGAACCATACGAATATGAGATTGTTAACATCGGCGCGGAACTGATGCCACTGGGTACCGTTATAGAAGATGTCGACAAGATTGACAGAAACCGGAAAGTAGTTGTTCAGTGTAAAACCGGCAATCGAAGTGGAAAGGCTATCCGTGAACTGGAAGATAAATTTGGATTTGATAACCTCTACAATCTCAAAGGCGGAATTCTAGGCTATATCGATGACGTAAACCCTGAGCTGTCGAAATATTAACCGGCTGCGCTGGTCAATTTTTGTTCCAGTAGATCTTTAGATTGTGTGTGGATCGCCCGGCGGCGATGATATCAGTTTTTCCATCGCCATTCAGATCGGCAAGCTGTAAATCTTCACATGCCATTCCATTTTCATCAACCCAATAGTCCATCCATTTGCCATCTTCTGAAACAAAAATCTTTACCCCGACTTTCTTTTCGTGGTCTGGTTCCCGCCATCCCACAACGACTTGGCTACTACCGATTCCCAATAAGTCTGAAACACCCAAGGCATGCCCCTGATTTAAGTCAGGAGTAAGCACCGTACGTGAAACCTTTTTATTCTCGTAGTGATATACCGTAAGGTGATTTCCATGCATAGGTTCTACACCAGCCAGTAAGACATTTTTTGCTTCCATCCCACCTGTTCTTACTTCGCCGAAGCTATTTCCCTGAATAATCCAGGGTTCCTTTTCGGAAGTCCACCTGTTGTTTTTAAATGCAAATGCTTTTACGCCTTCCTTTCCGCCAATGTAAAGCTGCTCCTTATTACCTTTTTTAAGAACATCCATGTTATGGGTTAAATGCATAGACTCATCGATCACCGTATACTTCCACTGTGCGGTATGATCTTTCGGTACATCATAGGCAATAACTTTAACGCCAAGCCCTTCGCCACCCTTGTTACCTTTACCATGGAGTGGCAAAACGATTAACTGAAATTTTGTATCGTCAACTTTAATCCATCTCATCCGATGAACGGTCGGTTCATGATGAAGCTTTACAGCTTTCCACAATTTTGTGGGATCATCAGGACGAATGAGGAAGTGTACCGATCCTGACTTTGCAGTATCAGATGTTTCACCCGGATTCCATTGTGCTCCTACTGCCACCTCAACCTTCCCGTCTCCATTAATGTCTCTCGCAGCGATGCATACATTATCTGATTCAGTGAGATTTTCAATCATAACGAAACGTTTCCAGTCACCATTGCGGTACCACACGAATGCCTTTTTATCAGCCAATAAAATATCTGGTTTACCGTCACCATCCACATCCCCAATAGCAAGTCCGTAGCCAATCGCTACCGAATTGTCAATTTCCTGAGCTTCAAATTTTGGCGACTGATAGGCATTGAGAAAAAAAGTTAACGCCCATGTGAGAGAGAAATAGCTTACCATGGCAGTATAGTTTATTTTAATAATAAAGTTACTCGATTTGCAATAACATATGAACAACTAACTCTAAAAACCGCTTTGCGTCAGAGGCTCGGTTACCACCTGGACATTTTTGAAATAATCTGGTCTATGTTGACTAGCTGTTGAATCAAAATAAATGTGGCCGCATTCTTACCGCACGTGAACTTTTACCTTCATCTAATTTTCATGTGGAATGACAAAAAATTTGTAAAATGTAAACTAAATTTCGACTTCTGGAAGAAATGGTATTCCGCATCTACAATCAAAGTAGCGATTTCGGATTAACTTAGAGGGGAAGAAAAGCAATACCCTGATCATTGATAAAAACCGGTGAATGAATTCGATCTCCCACAACCTTTTTAAACCTATCGATAATAGTTTCCTGGTGGTATTCAGGGTATGTTTTGGTTTTCTGATAACTGCCGAGGCCTGGGGAGCCATTTTAACCGGTTGGGTAAGAAGATCCTTTATTGAACCGAAATTCACATTCCCTTTTATAGATTTTCCGTGGCTTCAACCACTACCGGGTGATGGAATGTATTATTACTTTTTTATTATGGGTTGTTTTGGTTTAGCGGTGATGCTGGGTTTAAAATATCGTATAGCCATTGTGAGCTACACTATTTTATGGACTACGGTTTATCTGATGCAAAAAACCAATTATAATAACCACTATTATTTGTTGGTTCTACTTTGCATAATGATGAGCATTGTTCCGGCTCATCGAAATTTTTCCTTAGATGTTATAACAAATCCTGAGATAAAAAGTAATTTCTGTCCCAACTGGTGTAGAATAATCTTTATTCTACAAATAGGTATTGTTTACACGTATGCAGGAATCGCGAAATTAAATGCCGACTGGTTGAGCACCGATGCCGTTGCTGTAATTCTGGAATCCAAGAAAAGTTTGTGGTTAGTAGGCGATGTGTTACAGCAAAAATGGATGCATTGTTTCATTGCCATTGGAGGGGTATGCTTCGACTTGTTTATTACACCACTACTCCTCTGGAAAAGGACGAGGAAATGGGCTTTTATGGCATCCGTATTTTTTCATTTATTCAATTCTGCAATTTTTCAAGTCGGTATCTTTCCCTTTATGGGGATTGCCATGTGCATTTTCTTTTTTTCTCCTGAAACTATTCAAAGTTTATTTTTTAAGAATAGAACCCCTACTCTACCCCAGCAGAATTATGCGGTCAGAAAAGGGTTTATCGCTATTTTAATCCTATGGTTTACGATTCAGATTGCCCTACCCTCCCGGCATTGGCTATTTGATAGCGATGTACATTGGACTGAAGAAGGCCATCGTTTATCGTGGCGGATGATGCTAAGACTTAAGAGTGGATATGTGAATTTTTTGGTAATCGATAAAACTACAGGTGAAAAGGCGTTAGTTGTACAGGGTGATTATTTGACTGCAAAACAACAACGAGCTATCGCATCAAAACCTGACATGTGTTGGCAATTTTTGCAGATCCTCAAAAAGGAGTATGCGAAGAAAGGTCAAAAAGAGATTGAAATTTATGCTACAGGAAAAGTCAGTATTAATGCTAAGGATGCGCAGGCTTTGTATGATGAGCAAGTTGATTTGGCTAAAGTTGAATGGCATAGGTTTAAAAAATCTGATTGGTTGTTACCTTATGCCGTTAGTGATTAACGACCTATTTCGACTTGAAGCTTTAACAGAGAATAAAGTACTATGGAAACAGAAACACGAATGACGTCAACCAAAAAAGATAAGAACATGAAACGATTTCCTGTGTTTCTTTTTTTCATTCTGGGTTTGACAACGTGCTCAGAAAAAAAGCCAATTTTCGAAGCACCTCTTCTTAAAAATATTGGTGACTATCAAGTTAATGTAACGACCAACGGTGCCTACGCGAAACTCTTTTTCAATCAGGGAATTATAATGGCCAACGGTTTCAATCATGCCGAAGCCGAACGGTCGTTTCGAGAATCCATTCGCCAGGATTCAACATTTGCCATGGGCTATTGGGGTATTGCTTATGTGCTTGGTCCGAACTACAATTCCGGTGGCGAAAACATGGGCACTATCAATGAGATAAAGAAGGCGGTAAAAAATGCTGTAAGATATGGCAGCAAGTCTACCCCATGGGAAATGGCTCTCATAAAGGCTATCCAAATTAAATTTCCCACGGATTCATCTACAACGAATGATGAAGGTTACTCTGTTTCGATGAAAGCGGCTTATTCAGAATTTCCAGAAGATGATTTTGTGGCGACGCTGTATGCCGAATCAATTATGAATCTACATGCATGGGATTTCTATTCAAAAAAGGGAGGAGAACCCAGGCCTTGGACGTCGGAATTGGTTGAAGTGTTAGAGAAAGCAATTTCAATAAATCCAAAAAATCCATTAGCAAATCACCTGTATGTACACGCCACGGAAGCAGCTCCAGATGTGGAAAAGGCCTTAGCAAGTGCTGAAAGGCTGAAAGCCCTAGTTCCAGCCTCAGGACATTTGGTTCACATGCCTTCGCACATCTATATAAATACGGGAGACTATCACGAAGGCTCTATTGCAAATGAGCAAGCCGTGATTGCAGACAGTATCTACATTGCTGAATGTAAATCTCAAGGCGTATATCCTCAGTATTATTATCCACACAATTATCATTTTCTGGCTGCGACGGCAACATTTGAAGGGAGAGGTTCAAAATCAATTGAAGCCGCTTACAAAACAGTAAGTATTTTGGATAAAAAGTATTTTCGCGAAGCTGGTTATGAAACCGTTTTACATTACGCGACTATTCCACTGCATGTCCTGGTAAAATTTGAACAATGGGAAAAAATCCTGGCGAGTCCAAAGCCAGATGATGACTTATTCTACCCAAAGGCCATTTGGCACTATGCACGAGGAATGGCGTATGCCAATTTGAATAAATTAAATAAAGCTCAGAATGAATTGGACTCGCTGAATAAATTAAGTGAATCCGACGATGTTAGGAGAATCATTATTTGGTCAATCAATCCGGCAGAGCAGGTTTGTAAAATTGCATCTAATGTTCTGGAAGCCGAAATACTTACCAACAGTGGTGAATACAAATCAGCAATTCAACTTTTGAAACAAGCAATCCAGCTTGAAGACGGTTTAAATTATAATGAACCTCCTGATTGGTTTTTTTCAGTAAGGCATCTTTTGGGCGATGTCCTGATGAATGACAAAGACTATGTCGGTGCGGAAAAGATTTACTATGAGGATTTGAAATACTGGCCGAAGAATGGTTTCGCACTTAGCGGTCTTTTTGAAAGCCTTAGAGCGCAAAATAAACTAAAGGAAGCCGAAGACATAAAAAAACAATTTGACATTGCCTGGAGGCATGCTGACTCCCAATTGAAATACTCTCGTATCGACAAAAATAAAAGAAAGGATCTCACTTTAAAAATTGACGAGAATTCTCCAAACAATTTAATTTATCTTGCAAGCTCCATTTGTTTTGACAAAGTGAAATAGTAGATTGACCTCAAAGTAGCATTACTTTGGAGCTTACCCAACACGTCGTATGAGATTCCAGAGAGGTAATAGTTTTTGAAACAGCAAGTCAATTACTTCGATGCTTAATCTTATTTTCGATTCAATACACCAAACTAATCCGACATGAAAAATGCAACCTATTTAGCAATTGGGATTATTCTTTTATTTGGTTGCCAGGATCAAAGTGAATCACATAAAAAAAAATTAAGGATCAGTCAAAACGGTCGCTACCTCGAGGATTCAACCGGAAAACCCTTTCTTTATTTAGGGTGTACTGCCTGGGAATTATTTCACAAACTGAATCGTGAAGAGGCAACTGAGTACCTGCAAAACAGAAAAGAAAAAGGCTTCACGGTTATTCAGGCCGTTATACTCGCCGAACTTGACGGGTTGCGCACGCCTAATGCTTATGGTGAAGTACCCCTTATTGATCTGGACCCAACCAGACCTAATGAAAAGTATTTTGAGCATGTTGATTTCATTGTAAACAAAGCCGCCGAATTAGGTCTCATTGTAGGGATGCTGCCCACATGGGGTGATAAGGTTCCTAACAAAATAGGGGGCGAAGGACCGGTAATTTTTACTCCGGAAAACTCAATGCCATATGGCGAGTACTTAGGAAAAAGGTACAAAGACAAGCCCATTATCTGGATACTTGGTGGCGATAGAAGAGTGGATAGCGATACTGCTTTTGCTATATGGAAAAATATGGCCGGAGGTATTAAATCGGGAGACCAGGGAAATCATTTAATATCCTATCACCCGCGTGGGGTCAATTCTTCGAGCTACTGGTTTCACAATGAAGATTGGATGGATTTTAATATGTACCAGACAGCGCATTTCCACCGTTATCAAAAGGTTTACGAACACGCCATGCACGACTACAGCCTTTCACCGCTTAAGCCGACCGTTGAAGGGGAACCGGCTTACGAGGATATCGGAATGGAGTTCTGGACTTTTGAAGAGTGGCGGAACAAACCCGAAGTTTATAGTGAGGTTTTCGATTCTGATAATTTAGTTAAAGACAGGGAGTACTTCAAAAAAGGATTCTTCACTGATTATGATGTACGCGTGCATGCCTATTGGGATCTTCTCTCGGGAGCATGTGGATATACGTACGGCAACAATGCCATATGGCAGATGTTTAGTAAAGGAGAAAAAGTAGTAGTTCCATGTCTGTACGATTGGAAAGAATCACTGAATCGTCCAGGTGCAGATGATGTCCGACATGTGCGAAAACTATTTGAAGCCAGAGATTTTTCAAAGTTAATTCCTGATCAATCTATTGTTTATGGTGTCAACCCTAAAGACAGTACCCACATCAGGGCGGCTGTGGCTAACGATGGATCATTCCTAATTGCTTATTTATCAATAGGACAACCGATAAAAGTAACCATGACAAAAATCAATGGTTCAAAAGTAAAGACAAGATGGTTTAATCCCCGCGAGGGAGAAATAATAGAAATTGGAGAGTTTGACAATAAAGGATTCAGAACCTTTACACCTCCTTCTTCCGGAGAAGGTAACGATTGGATATTATTGATGGATGATTCGTCTGCTTCGCTCTCAACATTGTAGGGTGGTTAATAGTGTTGAGCAAAAACATGTTTCTATTTGTAATAACCTGCAGTACTGAAGCCTGCCCATGAATTATGTTTACCATTAACGAATAACTATGCCCTTCACAGACTATTGCTTCCAAAACAATGGTTGCGAAACAAAGATAGGAATTGTCTGCTGCTCCAATAAGTGCTAGTCATTGGATCGTTATTATAACAAGTTACAACTTGACCATTAGCGAAACATAAAAACCTCTGCCATCAGAAGGAATAATACCTGGGCCAGGATAACTGTCCGCCCTGCGAGTGAAATATTGTTCATTCAATAAGTTGTTACAACTTGCCTCCACGGTAAATTTCTTGTAGGTGTAGCTGGTAGACACATCCACTACTTGATACGAACGAATTAGGCCTTCAATCGCAGTAGATGTGCGCACAGCATTAGTAGCATCGGTAAAGTGCCTGTGCGAATACGAATACTGAATAGAGACCGAAAAATGATCTGACTTTAATGAGGACCCTGTTCTTAAAATAAAAGGTGGAACCATTTCTACCTTCTTACCGTCAATCGAGCTGTCTTCAGAGTTAACATATCGCGCATCAGTTACAGATGTATTAACGAAGAAAGTCCAAGTAGGTCGAACACCGATAAGTGTTGAAATTGAAATTTCACCAAAGGCCTCCGCACCAAGCGTGCGCGCGTCTGAAATATTTCCTCTGAAACGATAGTCATTAAATAAGGGAGGTTGGTCCGCACGCAGCACCTGTCCGATTTTATCTTTATAAGCCAGGTAGAAGGCTGTGATTTCGTATTGAAAAACACTTTTAGAATTTCCGCGAATACCCAGATCGGCTGTAAAACCTCTTTCGTCTTGAATGTTAGGGTCGACTATAAAATTGGGATTAACTACCCGGAGATCAGTAAAATTAATAGCTCTGTAGTTTTGTGAGATGTTGCCGTACATTTCAGAGCGCTCATTCATTTTTAAACTTATACCCAAACCTGCAATTAAAAAATTGCGCTTTCTTTTTAAGTCTTCTTCAATTTTATTCTCAACAATAATATTCCCCGCTGCATCAAACACATACTGCTTATAATAACCTGAAGAAAACGTTTGAATGTTTTCAAATCGTACCCCAGGCGTAATACTAAGTTTTTTTGTAAGGTCAAAAATATTCTCTGCAAAAACCGAGTAGTTGGTATTCGGAAAAGTATAAGAAGAGTTTTCGACATTATCGGGATTTAAAAAATTAAAGTCAGCATCGTTTCCATTGCTACCGTCACCCTGTAAGGCGGTGCTCATTCCTTTATACATTCTAATGCCAAGTAGCAAAGCATTGTTGCGTTCAGCAAGTTTATAGCGATGAAGTAGACGGGTTTCGTTTCCAATATTTTTAAATTCTCCGTTTATGAGTGTACGATTATTACCAAAGTCTGCAACGTTAATGCGATCTAAATTACCGACCGATTGGCGCTGAGCTGCTAATCCAAAATTTCGAATATTTAGCTGTGTTTGTGGTGAAAACCGATAGGTCATATTAAGAGCAAACAAATTCCAGTCGACATTAAACCAATTGCGGAAACGAATTGACTGCCGTGAATTATCATCGAATAACTTGTCAGTAAGACCTCCGGGTTGTTGCGCTAAATAGGTCATTTTCGTCACGTCTATATTCAATGATAATTTCTCTGAAACATCGTATGTAACACTGGCGAAGGCATTGTTAAACTCGAACCCGGCATTAGGTCTGAATCCATCACCCCGCTTAAAATTGTAATAAGCATAATAATTGACTTTACCTTTTGCTATTGTGCCGCCTATGCTGTTGAAGGAACCAAAAAAACCCCATGAGCCTGCAGTTTGCCGCGAGAGTACTTCTATTTTTTTCTGCTCACTTCCACGTTTAAACCGGAAGTTAACCATGCCACCAAATTGAGTTCCAAATTGCAAAGACGCAGCACCACGTATAACTTCAATTCTTTCTAACGCCTCAGCAGGTGGTGTGTAGTAGCTCTCCGGGTAGCCCAAGGCATCAGCACTTATATCGTATCCGTTTTGTCGGGTATTGAAATTAGAAGTCCTGTTTGGACTTAATCCGCGACCGCCAATGCCCAGTTGTAAACCGGCTTGATCACTTTCCCAAATATTGAGACCAGTAATTTTTGAATAGATCTGCCGCGCGTTGTTGGTGGCCGTGTTTGCCGTAACATCTCTCAATACAATTACTTCATTTTTCCTGGCCTCGTTGATACCGAAATTTTCTACTGCTTGCAATCGAATAAGACCGGTTGTTACGAGTTCATCGGTTACCACTACTTCGCTTAGTGTAGATGACAATTCGGTTAGTGAAAAGTCAATTCCGGTAGAAACTTCGCGTAAGCTGATTTTTTTTTCTACTGTTTGATTTCCTTCTTTAAAGCAAATCAATGTGTAATCCCCAAAAGGAATACCTGTGAGTTCATAAACGCCTTCCATATTAGTGCTGGTACCAAGAGAGGTTCCTTTCAAAAAAATTAAGACATCGGCAATGCCCTCACCTGTCGTGTTGCGTACATTGCCGCGGATCAATGCAACTTGTGCTAAAGCACTTAGTGACAAAAAAAACAGTATCCCTGAAAAAAGAATATACTTAGTCATACGGCGCTTGTCTTATCCATAACTTTCGTTCCCATCCGTCTGCCAATGTGGCTAAGTTTACGGTAGGATCAATTAGCAATTCACTAGGTCGAGCATTAAGTGTGACATATATTTCAGCGCGCACTTGCGGATTATTAACTCCCTTCGCTTGGTAATGGTTATAGAGAAAATGTGCATACTGTAAGATCATATCGGGCTGCATAGCCATTTGTTTTTCCTGATGCGAATTTAAAAATTCACTGTTAACAACTATACCTTCACGTTTTGTAATTTCATCTTTTACATAAAACGTCGCAGTTCCTGCCTTCTCCATCAACATGACACGCCAGGAAAACCGATAACCTTCCTCGGTCCAAAATAAATTTCCAGGATAGCACAGATACCGCCAGGGAAAGAGTATTTGAAAACAAAAAAAGGCAGTAAAAATAGCGAGTGTTAATTTTGAAACTGGTCTTAATCTCGTGTTGCTATGTGAATGCAGGTTTAATACCTTTGTAAAGGTTGAGAAACCGATACAATTCAGTAGATTAATGTGCCAGCGTTCTGAGAAAAAGATTAGCGTTGCACCAATCATCACAAGGGGAAATACGCCAATCTGGAAAAGAAGACCTGTGAGTAAATGGAAAGTAATTACCGTAAGGTAAGCCAGGTTCCGCGTACGAGAATTCCACAACCAAAATATTATCGTGCAATCGTAAACCATACCGAACCAACTAAAAAGGTAGGGAGTAACTGACCATGTAAAAATGTCTCCAATTAGCGGAAGATTATCATGCGCTGGGAGCCAAATCTTCAGTGGCAAGGCGTTTACTAACCAATCGTAATTAATTTTTGTCAGCCCCGCATAAGTATAGACAATAGCTAATAAAAATTGAAATATATAAATCCAAATACGTGGTATTTGACTGATGGCAAGGGAAGGGTTTTGAAATACATCAATGGAGAAATTTCTGTTTGCCGGAGTAAAGGCCAGCAGGAAGAGCACAAGACTTACAAAGTAATAATGATTGAGGTAATACGTAAGATCAATCAGTTCCGTATAGGTAAAAGACAGAAATAATAAAACAGAAGCTATTCGAAAATAAAAACCGGTTAATACACATAATGCCGACAATAACATGAGTCCATGCAACGCGTACATCCAAAATGGAGGCAACACTTCGACCCACTCGAAAAAAAAATAATGAAAATGAAAAACTGGCTTTAAATAGTGCTCGTCGACCCAGCCCAAGGCTATGTAACGTGCACTGCTAAAAAGCATCAATGCCCCAATAACAATTCGAAATGTCACTAATGGGGCTATGTGCACGGGGCTTTGCAAAAAAGAATAAACGCGACTTAACAAAATTATTTTTTTACTGCCATGTTTAATGATATTTTCAGAGCCTGGCGATCAATGCAAATATGCATTGCAACAATAGTGGAGTCAGCCTCCACTAAACGAATTTTCATTTCAATAAAGTGGGTTAAACATCCATCTTAATCTCCGTCACCACTGCTAAAGGTAATGGCTATGCCTAACAATGACGACATATCGCTTTTAAAATAGCGGGTGTTTTTTTGAAGTTCGATTCGAACATTTTCAATAGGTGTAGGCGTATTTTTAATCTGGGAAGATAAGCGTGGTGTTTCCGGAATTGCAGCCATAGCAGTTTTTATTGATACCAGTTGCGCCTTTGTAGCAGCAATCAATTCGGGGCCTCCTGTAACGCTGGCTAAATATTCTTCAAAACCAACCCCATCAGTGCCATCTTTCCTACGACCGTACCATATATTTTCCACCGCCACCAAATGGGCATTTAACATTTTTGCAGACGCCCCGCTATAGTATGCTTCTACCAAATCAGGCTCCGTTTGAGTTTGTCCGGGGCGCTTTCCCAAAGGCAATTCTATTTTAAAGTTTTTAATAGACTCATAGCTCTTTACAAACTCATTATACAGCTGGGAAGTGCTGGAGCCCACATCTGTACCGTTATTTGATACAAACGAAGCGTTATAGCCTCCGCTCCACTCTGTAAGCACAGCATCTACTCTTAAACTAGTGTTGGTTACTACATCATTCAAATATTTTTTTCGGCTGCCTGAAGTGTATAAGTCTAAAATTAACTGGTCATTGTCGGTTGAACTAAATAGTAAGTATTCGACAGCTAAAAAGCCACGCGCATCGCGATTGAAATCGCTAAAATTGTAGGTCCCTGAGCTTATGGCATTTTCGATTTTAGCTTCACTTACGGGAAAAGTACCCACCTCTTCAATTAAGCCTTTACGCAAGCCGTCTTCTCCGCCAGGACCAAAATTAAATGCATTGGCATATTGCCAGGTAAGGTAGGAAGTTTGCCAGGCTTCCTGTGTTGTAGTCAATGTTTCAAAAGTAGGCTTTTCAGTAAATGCCAATACTGCTGTTTTCAGCTGTGTAAGACTTTCCGATAAATCCGTGTATGCAGGAATAATGATGTTAGTGGCCATGTTTTGCAGCATCGCAGTACGATCAAAATCGGGTGATCCCTCTGTATTATCCACACACGAATTTTGGGTAGCGCCGATCGCTATAATTATAATTATTAGTTTCAGTGTTTTCATTGGCTCCACAGATATTTACTCCCTTTGAACTGCCTAAAAGACGAAATGTTCTTTATTCCTTTTTGTTGTGTTATTTCTCTGACAAACTTGCAAGCAATCCAAACTTTTTATCAATCTGCCTTCTTCGACACTCTTAACGAAGTCAATGCACGACTTGATGATCTAAAATGCCTCGTGGGAATGTATCCAGGTAACAATTTTCGGGTCGAACTTATCTTTCCTGAGCCGTCACCCAATTGTTTTTAAATTCCTCAACTTCCTGATCTGTAAAACCGTAGATTGATTTCAATTTTGTAATCGCTTGTTGAAGTTTTGGAAGTTCTGTTACCGCATCTGTAACAAACTTGTACGAAGTTGGAATACCATTAGCGGGTGCATTAAACAATACCAACACCTCATCAATTTCCGCATCTGTAATTTTCTTATACGGCTGCGGAATGGTTTTCCAACCATGGATGAAACCCACTGCTTCACCATACGAATGCAAGGCGCCGGACTTTTGTGCATCGGTAGGATTAGTAGCACTTAAGGCAGCTGTTGTCGCTTGGCAATAATTGATAACGGTTGCTGCGTTAATTTTTTCCCAATTAAACGTAATCGCACTTATGGCCTCCTGTTGTTCTTGTTTATACTCATCACCTGCTTTTAATGCCGCTTGTAATTTAATAAATGCATCTTTCATCTGTGTGTAGAAACCTGTTCCGTCATTTTTGTCTCTTCGTGTGGCGTAATTTGCCAGAAACCTGTCTGGCGTGTTAGTCTTAGCACCATTATAGGTGTTAGGAAAGGAAGGGCTCGCACCGAAAATCGCCACCAACTGATCTACCGTAGCCGCTGTGATATTTCCTTCTAGCAAATCCGTGGCATGTTTATAAAGCACTGAACCAAATTGACCTTTCTCGATTACTTGTTCTATTTCCAAACCGTTTTCATCGAACAGATAGTTTCCATAAACACCTCCCTCACCCGAAGGCGTTCCAGGTGTATACGTGCCACCGCTGGCTTTTGACAATTCATCCATGTATCCGTCTGCGCCTTCCATTTTTCCGGCAAAGTAAGCGGTTGAAACACTCTTTAAAGACGGTGCTCCGGCTGTATAAAGTGCGGAAAGGTTTTGAAATGGTACCGTTGTCCCATTAGTTCTCCCCTTCTTGACTTCATTAGCAATAGCCGACAGATTAGTGAGCACTTGAATTTGGGTTGTAGTGTTAGCCTCAAAGGCTGATCCATCATATTCAGCTGGAATAATGAGGGGTGTTTTCGGATCGTCCTCGCTGCACGAAAAACCAATAAATGAAGCTGCTATTAGTACTGTAGAAATAGTCCTTCTGTTCATAAATGTTATTTAGAATGATTCTAGACGCAAAACTATTACTATTTAGAATCTGTCCAAATAAATCAAAGAATTTTATCTTTGTGATCTAAAAAGAAGCAACAGATTAAACAATTGGATCGGGTTTACCATTGAGTTAATGGAGGGAAGGCACATTTTGGTGGATCAGTTCCTTTGTCGGCTGATAGACAACTCGATGCACTTTGAATCCAGTAACAATCTATTACGGTCACTTCTCGCCTCCGGTGGAATGTGCATACCCGCTTTCTCCGGGTTTTGCTGTGCTGATGTTTCAACTAAAGACCATCATTCATTCTTTAACGTATCCGCAGGGTTCAACCTTGTAGCCTTCAAAGTAAAGTAGGTGAGCGTCAACCAGGAAATGGCGATCAATATTAGTCCCGAAAAAGCAAAAACAAAGGGATGTATCGTAATTTGATAGCTAAAGTTTTTTAACCACTCATTCATAAAATACCAGGTTATGGGAGTTGCTATCAAAGCTGCTATCAAAATAAGTTTTGTGTAGTCTCCAAGTAACAGGCGCCACAAGCTCAGGGATGATGCGCCCAACACCTTCCGTACACTTACTTCCTTTATCTTTTGATAGAACATCAACATTGACATTCCAAAAAGTCCAAAGCAAGCAATAAGCAATGTTATCACAGAGAACACCGCCAGCATCCGTCCGGTCGTTGCCTCAGCTGCATATTGATGATTTAAGTCGTCTTCAAGAAAAGTATATTCGAACGCAAATGTCGTTTCGAAAATTTCATATACTCTTTCAATCTCAGCAATGTTTGTCTCAAAGTTCCGGGTATTTAGTCTTACCAATATGTAGTTGAAATTTCGGGGCGATAAGATAAACAACAATGGTCTAATGGGCTCATGAAGCGATTGAAAGTGAAAGTCATTCACGATACCTATTAGAGTGCCTTTAATGATTTCACCGTCCCGGTTCCAAAACATTTCCTTCCCAACCACGGACTCTTCAATATTTAATTGTCGTGCAGTCGTTTCATTGATGATGAAGGACATCGCATCAGATGGATTTTCCCGGATGAAAAACCGTCCGGCAGACAGACTGATTTCAAGGGATTCAAAAAAATCGTAATCAACATAGGCTTCCGACGCATTAATATAATGTTCTGGATTTTCAGTTAAGGCTATTGCATGTTGGTTAAATTGACTGCCTGGAATATTTGATGCCGCAGAAACGGATTCAATCCCCTCTACTGTAAGCATTTCATTTCGGAACGCATCGAATCGGGACATACCATCTTCGTTCTTTATCGGAATCACAATAACTTCTTCTTTCCCGAATCCCAGATTTTTGCTTTGTAAAAAATTCAGTTGATTAAACGTTATTATCGATGCCGAGATCAAAATCATCGAAATACAGAATTGCAAAATAACCAGACCCCGGCGTAAGGATAACCCACCCGGGCTTTGGGTAAACTTGCCTTTTAAAATGAGATGAGGTTTCACACCCGATAAATAAAGCGAAGGATAGATGCCTGCAACCAGCCCGACAAACAAACCAGCCATCAGTAAAATAAACAAGTAACGGAAATATTGAACTTCAAAAGTTAACCCTGTGAGGTAGTTGAAATACGGTAGTGTACATTCGATAATCAAAATAGCTGCAAATACAGAAATCAATGCAATAACACCCGACTCTGCCAGAAACTGAAAAGAAAGTTGCGAACGAAATGCGCCCATTGTTTTTCTGACACCTATTTCTTTGGCCCGCTCAGCGGATTTTGCTGTGGTGAGGTTCATAAAATTGACGCAGGCAATGATGAGCGTGAACAATGCAGCCGCAGCCAGTATATACACATATTCGATATTGCCATTGGGTTCCAGTTCCCAACGAAGCTTCGAACGCAAATGAATATCAGTAACCGGCTGAAGTTTAAATCCATATTGCCGTGCGGCCAGTGCATCATAATCCTGCTTAGACCAATCAAAGTATTTTTTTGACCAATCCATCAACTTACTTTCAAGCTGTTTGGCATTTGTCCCGGGCTTCAACCTTACATAATTGAAATGGCCAAAGTCAGCCCAGGAGTAAAATGGATCTTCCGGGTCGAATGATTTTTCACGGACATATGATACAAGAAAATCGAAATGAAAATGAGCGTACGCCGGAACATCTTTAAAGACGGCAACCACCTCCACCAAATAAGACGCTGAATCCACGGCGAGATGTTTACCTATCGGATCTTCATCACCAAAATATTTTTGTGCCATTGACGCAGAGATGAGCACACCATTAATCTTTTTAAGAGCTGTTTTTGCATCTCCTTTAAGGACAGGAAAGTCGAAGACACTAAAGAAAGATGTATCTACAGAAAGAATGTTTTTCTCGTCATACCTTTCCTGCTTATCTGGGTGACGCAGGGAATGAGTCTCTCTGGTAAGACCGGCAGCCCAAAGTGGCGTTAAACTCACGGCATTTTCAACTTCCGGAAAATCATTTACCAACGCCTGGGCCATGGGATGGGGAGTCCGCGTTTGAGGGTTGTCGTCCTCCCACGTGATCCGGTACAGGTCTTCTGCTTGATGATGAAATTTGTCGTAACTCAACTCGCCCTGGATGTATAGCGCGATCATAAATACACTTGCTAACCCAAATGCAAGACCAAACACATTAATGCATGTATGTATCTTATTCTTAAGCAGATTTCTTAGCGCTATGTTAAAATAATTGCGAAGCATGTAATGATTCGTTAGATGTGAATACCAAACTTATTCGTAACGTAAAGAATTTATAGGATTTGCATTGGCTGCACGTATCGACTGATAGCTGACGGTTACCCCTGCAATGACTATTGTAATTGATGTTGCCGCTATGAAAATCCAAATACCAATGTCTGTTCTGAAAGCAAAAGTATTCAGCCATCTCTCCATCAGCATCCAGACAAGCGGTATTGCTATAATATTGGCTATTAAAACAAGTTTCAAAAAATCTTTTGAAAGCAGCAAAAAGATGTTCGGCACGGTTGACCCTAAGACCTTCCGTATACCAATTTCCTTCGTACGTTGGGAAGCAGTGAATGAGGCGAGGCCGAATAAACCCAGAGATGCTACAAAGATAGCGAGTAAGGCAAAGAACCCGAATACCTGACCGAATTGCCGGTCGTTTTTATACTGACGGTTAAAAAAAGTATCCAGAAAAAAATAGTCAAACGGATTACCGGGAAATAATAGTTGATATTTTTCCCGCGCATACGTTATTGTCTGAGGTAAATCTTCGGTTTCAACTTTAATACTATAGTATGACTGACTTCGGGGATCAATCTGGAATGCAGTTTGCCTAAAATCATTTTTCAAGCCTTCCTGATGATAGTTCTCCACGACACCCACCACGGTCAGGGTATCCCCTCCAATAGAAATAAGAGCTCCCACGGCTGACTCCGGATTTTTAAATCCCAAAACTTCAACCGATTTACGATTGATCACAACGCTGCTGCTATCCCCCGTGAAATCAACGGAAAAAACTCTCCCCGCAATCAACTCATTTTCGTAGGTATCAAAAAAATCATAATCGATAGCGACTCTGTACATTATTGTAGAGGCTACATCCTGATCGCCACCGATACGCTTTGATCCGCTCGTCCAGTAAATCAAATTCCCCGGCACCTCGGAAGATCCCGTCATTTTCTTAATGGAGAGATGAGAGAGCAACTCATTTTTAAAAGAGCTGTATTGAGCCGGATACCGGTCATGGTCGGTGACAATACCTGGAGCATTTATCACCAGCATTTTATCAATATCAATACCAAGCTCCCGTTGTTGCATGAATTGCAATTGCTGATATACGATCAACGTTCCGGCGATCAAGGCTACAGATGTTACAAACTGAAGCACGACAAGACTTTTACGAAGAAATAGCCCATCGCGCGATCCACCGAGAGCTCCCTTCAACACGTGGGCAGGTTGGTAAGATGACAGCACTAATGCCGGGTAAATACCTGATAGAACTGATCCTGCAACAAATAGTCCTCCTACCGCATACCAAAAATTTGCCTCACCAAGAATACTTGTTGTCAACGTCTTTCCGGAAATCATATTAAAGAAAGGAATCGCGCCATTCATAAGTGCGATACCCACAACTACGGCCGCAAAATTTATCACAAACGCCTCTGCCAGGAATTGTGTTGCCAGTTGCAGACGACCGGCGCCAATTGACTTCCGAACGCCAACTTCCTTTGCACGCTCCACTGCCCGCGCAGTGGCCAGGTTAATATAATTTACCCATGCAATAACGAGAATAAAAAAAGCAATGACCATCAAAAAGTAAACCGATTGCCCGTTTCCGTTTACGCGCGCTTCCTGAATTAAATTGGAATTCAGGTGAATATCTGGTAAGTGCTGAAGTGAGAATTTTATGCTCTGATCATCGCCATCGTGTCCGTGCTTTTTGATAAACTGAGGAAACCGGGCTTCGAGCGTAGCCGGATCGACCCCCGGCTTCAATTGGATATAGTTATAGAAATCATACCATCCCCAGTTTTCAGTCCAGTCTCGCGCCGTCATGTCCGGCCAGAATTTGGGATAGGTTGTATATGAGAACAAGAACGTAAACTTAAGGTGGGAGTTTTCAGGCGAGCGAATCACGCCTGTAATTTCATACTCTTCATAGGTGCCAAATCGAATGCGTTTACCAATCGGATTTTGAGATCCAAAATATTTTTTTGCCGTCTCTTCTTCAACAACCGCAGTATTCGGCTCCTTTAAAGCTGTGTTCCGATCACCCGACAGCAAAGAATAAGAAAACATCTCAAGAAAACTCTGATCAACATTGAAGATATTATCTTCCTTAATGCTAACATCCTCATACCGAATTACGCCACCTCCATACCTCAAAAACATCCGGCAAAAATTTTCTACTTCTGGATAGTCGGCAAGTAAGGCAGGGCCAATTTTATTAAAAGCCGTGGCACACTGGAAGACTTGTTTACCATCTTGATAGAAATCGTACTGGACACGGTAAATATCTTCTCCCTTTTCGTGGAAGCTGTCGTAACTCAATTCATCTTTCACATATTGAAGAATAAGTAAGCTTGCGGCTAGCCCGATAGATAGTCCGAGAACATTTAGAACGGAGAACCCTTTGCGCTTAGTGACGTTGCGCAACGTTGAAATCAGATAGTTTTTAAGCATAGGTATTACAGGGTTGCCACCAGGAACACAATCTCAGTGCCATGGATTAAACCGGATTTCAGCTTAAATTTATATGTTTCTCAAATGCACGATGTACATAGGCGAACTCAAACGTCCGCAACCGGACAAGGAGAGCCAATTGTTGAGATGACACTTCAAACTACCATTATCCTGTTCCCGGATACTATTTTCAAAATAACTCCTTCGCTATTCTGTAAATCGGATCTGATTTTCCCATCGAATAAAAATGGAGTGTCGGTACATTCTGCTGGATTAGTTCCTTTGACTGTTGTACACACCACTCTATGCCCACCTCTTTAACGGCAGCATTATCTTTACAACTCTCAACGGCCTCAGATAACTCCTCAGGAATATCGATATGGAAAGTCTTTGGCAAAATAGTAAGCTGACCTTTGCCGGTTATTGGTTTGATCCCGGGGATAATAGGGACGTTAATCCCAGCCTTTTTACATTCTTCAACAAAATCAAAATACTTCTTATTATCAAAGAACATCTGTGTCACAACATATTCTGCTCCCATGTCAACCTTCAACTTCAAATACTTTAGATCGGCCTTGAGGTTCGGTGCTGAAAAATGTTTCTCTGGATAACCTGCTACGCCGACACAAAAATTTGTCGGTGAAGTGTTTTGTAATTCATCATCCAGATATAATCCCTTGTTCATCTTACCTACCTGGTCCAATAGTTCGGATGCATAGCGATATCCGTCAGGCTCTGGGATAAAACGAGACTCTGTTTTAATCGCGTCACCTTGTAATACCAAAACATTGTCGATACCAAGGAAGTGAAGGTCGATCAGGGCATTTTCTGTTTCTTCCCTGGTGAATCCTCCACAAATAATATGTGGAACGGTATCTACTTTATAGTTATTTTGGATGGCAGCACAAATACCAACTGTGCCAGGTCTTTTACGCGTTGACCTTTTTTCAAGAAGACCACTTTCCATCTTCTTATAAAGATATTCTTCTCTGTGATAGGTTACATCGATAAAAGGAGGTTTGAACTCCATCAAGGGATCCATATTATCGAAAAGGGTACGGATATTTTCTCCTTTCAACGGAGGTAGAATTTCAATGGTAAATAATGACTTACCGTTAGCTTGTTTAATGTGATCTGTGACTTTCATTTCTTGTTATAATCCTTGATTAACTACTCCGATATTTTTTAACTTCAATTCTTCCACTCAAACGTCGTACGACAAATTAGGGGATAGCCATCTCTCAATTTCTTCAACACTCAAGCCCTTTCGTTGGGCATATTCCTGAACCTGATCTTTTTCAATCTTTCCAAGTCCGAAGTATTTCGATTCGGCATTCGCAAAATAAAATCCACTTACTGAAGATGCCGGATACATCGCATAAGACTCGGTGAGTTTTATACCGGCTACTTTTTCAGCATCGAGAATATCGAACAGAATTCCTTTTTCGGTATGATCCGGACAAGCCGGATATCCTGGCGCAGGCCTGATACCTTGATACTTCTCTTCGATGAGTTCGTTGTTCTCCAGCGTTTCATCTGGTGCATAGCACCACAGTTCCTTCCTTACCTTTGCATGTAGACACTCCGCAAATGCTTCGGCGAGACGGTCTGCCAGAGCTTTTACCATGATATCAGAATAATCATCCTGTGCAGCTTTGTACTTCGCGATAAGCTTTTCAATCCCGATGCCGGCAGTGACGGCGAACAAACCGATGTAATCTTTTCTGCCGAAACTTTCAGGTGCGATAAAATCGGAGAGACAAAAATTAGGAAGCCCATCTGCTTTCTTGTTCTGCTGGCGAAGAAAATGAAACGTCGCGAAAGGTTGTTCGCTATCCCGCTTAAACAATTTTACGTCGTCGGATTCAGTTCTTACAGCGGGGTAAAAGCCTACCACGCCGTTCGCCTGAAGGCTTCGCGAAAGAATTATCTGGTCCAGCATTCTCTGCGCATCATCAAATAGTTTTTTAGCTTCAACACCTACCACTGCATCACTAAGAATTCCAGGGTAGCGACCGGCCAGCATCCAGGTCTGAAAAAATGGAGTCCAGTCGATATACTTCCTTACATCTTCCAATGGAAAATTTAAAAACGCTTTTGACCCAATAAATGTTGGCTCAGTTATAGATGATTTTGTCCAATCAATTTTTACCTGATTTTTACGTGCATCCGCCAGCGTGATATAATTCTTTTGTTCTTTTCGCTTTTCATAATCAACCCGAAGTTTAGCATACTCTTCTTTCACGCGGGTTTTTATATTTCCAAAAGTATCCGGATTGATAAACTCACTGGCAACGGGTACACTGCGCGATGCATCAAGTACGTGTACAACTGGCCCATCATATACCGGATCAATTTTCACAGCTGTATGTATACGTGACGTTGTTGCTCCACCAATAAGTAACGGCATGGTCATCTTCTCACGTTGCATTTCCTTTGCCATATGAACCATCTCATCGAGCGATGGTGTAATCAGTCCGCTAAGCCCGATCATATCAACCTTTTCGCGCCGGGCAGCCTCAATGATTTTTTCGGATGGCACCATCACCCCAAGGTCAACTACATCATAATTGTTACACGCAAGTACTACACCCACGATATTCTTTCCAATATCATGTACATCACCCTTCACGGTAGCCATGAGAATTTTAGCAGCTGGTTTTTCTACACCGCCAGCCCTTCTTTTCTCTTCTTCGAGATATGGAGTAAGGTAGGCAACAGACTTTTTCATCACACGAGCACTTTTTACCACTTGTGGCAGAAACATTTTGCCAGCACCAAAAAGATCGCCGACAACGTTCATACCAGCCATAAGTGGTCCCTCGATTACGTTCAAGGGCCGGCCGTATTTCTGTAGTGCTTCATCTGTGTCCTGATCAATAAAATCTATTACTCCCTTTACTAATGCATGGGTGATTCTTTCTTCGATGGTGCCCCTTCGCCATTCATCATCGACCTCTTTCTTTTTTGCCGATCCTTTTACAGTCTCTGCATATTCCAGTAACCGTTCGGTTGCATCCTCCCGTCTGTTAAGCAAAACATCTTCGACACGTTCAAGTAATTCCTTATCAACGGCGTCATACACCTCCAGCATCGTTGGGTTAACAATACCCATATCCATACCCTCTTTTATTGCATGGTATAGAAAAGCAGAATGCATTGCCTCCCTCACTTTTTGATTACCGCGAAAGCTGAAGGATACGTTGCTTACACCACCACTAACATGTGCATAGGGAAGATTTTTTTTTATCCATTTCGTAGCGCGGAAAAAATCAACCGCATAGTTCCGGTGCTCATCGATTCCAGTAGCAACCGGGAAGATGTTCGGATCGAAGATGATGTCCTGAGGTGGAAACTTAACCTCTTCTACAAGTATATCATAGGCTCTTTTGCATATGGATATCCTCCGTTCATACGTATCAGCCTGTCCTTGTTCATCGAAAGCCATAACAACAACAGCAGCACCATACCGGTTGACGAGTCTAGCCTGGTGGATAAACTCGTCAATACCATTTTTCATACTAATGGAATTCACGATGCCCTTGCCTTGTAAGCACTTCAGACCCGCTTCAATCACATTCCACTTCGAAGAATCAACCATTACGGGAATTCTTGAGATCTCAGGCTCAGATGCCATCAGATTCAGAAACTTTACCATGGCAGCTTCTGAATCGATCATGCCTTCGTCCATATTGACATCGATAATCTGAGCGCCTCCGCGTACCTGATCCAATGCTACCTCTAAAGCCTCATCAAACTTATCTTCTTTAATGAGTTTTAGGAATCTTGCAGATCCTGTAACATTGGTTCGTTCACCAATGTTTACAAAATTCGATTGATCTGTTATTTCAATCGCTTCGAGTCCGCTTAATTTAAATGTTGGGTGCTTCATGTTTATACTCCTGCGAGAAAAGTCGTATCAGTTCGGATTTTCAACCTACGTTAAACCGTTTATGACTATCGACATAATTTATTAATACAATCTTTGTTTTGAAATCAATGCGTACCGACAGCCTCCACTAAATCTCTATGAACTACTCTTGGTTTGTACCGGGAAGCCAATTCAGCAATTACTTTAATATGATCGGGGGTAGTACCACAACAACCACCAAGTATGTTTACCAATCCCTCTTTCAAAAACTCTTCTACCTGAGCTCCCATTTGCCGAGCGGTCTCATCATATTGCCCAAACTCGTTTGGTAAACCGGCATTGGGATATGCGCTTACAAAAAACGGTGCTTTATCGCTCAATGTTTGCAAATAAGGGCGTAGTTGAGAAGCTCCGAGAGCACAGTTCAAACCAATGCTGAGCAAAGGAACATGAGACACCGAGATCAAAAATGCTTCTGTGGTCTGACCCGATAACGTTCTTCCGCTGGCGTCGGTGATGGTTCCGGAAACCATAATCGGAACTTCTTTGCCCGTTTCCTCAAACAAGGTCTGTATAGCAAAGAGCGCTGCCTTAGCGTTGAGGGTATCGAAAACAGTTTCAACCAGTAACAAGTCCGCACCACCATCGAGCAACCCTTGCGCTTGTTGTTTATACGCTGTGACCAATTGATCAAATGTGATGGCCCTATAGCCGGGATTATTTACGTCGGGTGAAAGCGAGGCTGTTCGGTTGGTGGGTCCCATGGCACCGGCAACAAATCTTGGCTTATGTGGCTCGCGCAGGGTAAACTTATCAGCAACTTCCTTAGCAATTGTTGCGGATTGATAATTTAATTCATAAACAACGTCTTCAAGTCTGTAATCGGCCTGAGCAATTGTCGTACCGCTGAAAGTATTTGTCTCTGCAATATCAGCCCCCGCCTCAAAGTACTCGCCGTGAATTGCTTTGATAATATCGGGACGTGTAATCGAAAGCAAATCGTTGTTTCCCTTCAAGGGGTGCTTGTGGTCTTTAAACCGATCACCTCGAAAGTCCTCTTCTTCCAAAGGATATCGTTGAATCATTGTACCCATAGCACCGTCCAGCACAAGGATTCTGTCTTTTAGAATTTCATCAATTTTCATAGCCCTCTATTTTTTAAATCCTATCCAGAGAGCCCGGCTTGGTGGGTTACTTATCTTCTTCTCACTTGAACACATCAAACGAGAACGGGATTTAGCACAACATTCCGTACTCGATTCCGGAATAGGATGCTAAGACGTCATCGGGCCCAATCCCTCGGTCTTTCTGGATAAGTGGTGCAAAGAAAAACAATAAGTACATAAAATAAAAAAGCAATACCGTAAATTTGAAACGATCATGAAATTAGCAGCCGTTGACATTGGCTCAAACGCCATACGATTCCAGGTTTCTACCGTGCTGGATAACGCCCCAAACGTCCTCTTCAAAAAACTGGAATACATCCGCTTCCCTTTACGTCTGGGTCATGATGTGTTTTCTACAGGAAGGATCAGCGACAAAAGTATAGCGAAGTTTATGAAGTTGATGAAAGCTTTTAGGTTGCTAATCGAATTGTACGAAGTAACCGACTACATGTTTTGTGCGACCTCCGCTTTGCGGGAATCGGAGAACGGAACAGACCTCGCAAGCCGGGTTCAGGAGGAACTTGGGGTTACCATTCATATCATCGATGGAAATCGTGAGGCTGAATTAATCAATCGAGCAATAAGTTCATACCTTACTGATAGCACCTACCTCCATATTGACGTTGGTGGTGGAAGTACAGAATTGAATCTCTATTTTCAAGGCCACAAAATAAAAACGAGGTCATTTAAGATCGGGTCGGTACGCATATTGGAAGGGACAGATTCGCCGATAATGTGGGAAGATATGGAACGTTGGGTTAAGGAAAATATAAAAAAGATCTATGGGAAAGTCACTGCTGTTGGAACAGGTGGAAACATCAGTAAAATCTTTGAGCTTGCCCGTATGAAGGCAGGTAAATCCATAACCATTTCTAAAGTAAGAGTAGTTCGTAAAATGATTGAAGAACACTCTATCGAAGATAGGATTTATAAACTTCAGATGAATCCGGACCGAGCTGATGTCATTATTCCGGCAAGCGACATCTATCTCAAGGTTATGGAGTGGGCCCGGGCAACCAACATACTTGTACCCGAAGTGGGATTGAAGGACGGAATCATGTTTTATCTTTATGAGAAAAATATAAAACAGACAAAGCTGGCATTTTGACTATGCCGCTTATTTGGTTTTTCGTTTATCAAGCGTGCTCTTACCCTTTTTTCTTTCCTCTACCTTTAAATCAATAAGGTAAGCTAACGAGACACGAAATCCCTGATTTCTGGACCGAAGAGGATCCTCGAAATAAGTATTTTGAAATTGTCCGCCCGTCTTGGCCAAGTAACTATGGCCCAACTCATATCGTACCGATACCATTACCCGCTGTCTCGGGGCGGGCTCCAATACCAGACCGGCAACAAAGTTTAACCCCAATTGGAATCGGTTCGGTTCCTCGATGTTCATTTCATTTGGAACCGGATTGTCGGGATTTTTTTTGAACACAATTTTATAGGAGATTTCATCCAAATTATTTTCTTCAAAATCAGAGTTGTATAGCCTTCCCTTGCCGTTCAACCAGTAACTAATATTCGGACCAATTCCCAAAAAGTACTTGAATTCTTTGCTACTTCCCACTTTTCCCCGAAAATCTACCGTGTAGCTAATCGGCATTTCGATAAAGTTGTACCGAGCTGAGTTTTCAAGCTGCTGATCCAACTTGCCCTCAAGGATCCGGCCTTTTGACGAATACACCAGAGAGGTATGCAAAAAAAACCGATTCCGAACCTTGAAGGCTAAATGCCCACCGGCGTGGAATCCAAAAACCGGACTGACCTTGTATACATCTTTTAAGTCCCGATCACTAAAAGACGTCCATGAGTAATTCCCGCCTACTACAGGCCCGACCAATATTTGTGAAAAAGACGAGGTACTCCAGGTCGACGCCAGAAAAACAGCGATTCCAAAAAATGCTTTCACGTACTATTTGTTAAAAAAAGAAAATATCCAGAACTAAATTAATCGGTTAAGTTACCGAAGATCGACTACCAATAAAAAGAAAAAACAACGTATATTCGTGAGTTTTCAGTGAATTAACGTTTAACGGAGGTGGCACGCTACTGATAAACGCAATTTTTTAAGCTGGCAAGGCAGATAAAAAACTATTTTTTTGAAGTGACTTTTTTGCTTTTGCCTATATTAATGGACGCTGATGCGCTATTTTTTTAACTGTTTCTTGGGCTTGTCTTTATGGCTGGGTTGTACCTTGGTACATGCTCAAAACTACCCTGTTTACAATAGTTTTTACTTAAATCCATTTCTCTATAATCCCGCGGAAGCGCTGACAGAATATACACAAATCTACGCACTTCACCGACAGCAATGGATGAATGTGGAAGGTGCTCCTTCGTTATCGACCTTAACTTTTACGACACTAATGAACGAATCACGTGCCGGTATAGGAGGTAAAATTTCTTCTTACAAACGAGGTTTGCTGAATACTACTGACTTTTCCCTTTCGTATGCGTACGGGATCCCTATGGGGCAGAAGAACTGGCTTTTCCTTGGTTTATCAGGTGGTGCAATTTCAAATAGTATAGATCTTACAAAGATTACTGACCCAAATGACCCGGCCATTGCTAATTATCTTGCGAATAATATTCAGCCTGCCGCCGGCTTTGGGGTGTTGTATCGATCAGGTTCGGGCTTAAACCTTGGAATATCATTACCTCAACTTTTTCCCTCGGTTTTTAATAGTGACGCCAGCTTTTCAAATACTACGGTATCACCTGCCGACAATGTTTTTATTACCATATATTATAAGCGCAAGGTTGAAAGCAAGATCGTAAGCCGAAGCAAGGGCGGACTAAAAAGGAAGGTAAGAACAGAAGAGACCGTTGCCCCGCTTGAAATGTATTTCAATTATAAGTATTCTAAATTTGGTAACAGCCAGTTTGAACTCCTGGCAAAACTAAATCTGTCCCAGAATTTTTGGGTTGGTGCATCTTATCGCCTTCCCTATGGGTTTACGGGTAATCTTGGCATCAACACTCAGCGATTTGTGCTGGGTTACTCTTATGAACCAGGCAACCAACCTCAGGATGGATTTTCTCAGGGAACCCATGAAGTCGTTTTAGGACTTAAGTTAGGACAGGCCAAGAAGTTCAAACGGGCAGCACCTGTGCTTCGCTCTACGTTAGTTAAGACTACAGAAAAACACACCGCCCGATTCCAGGAGACTGTAGAAGATCCTGATCAAATTAACCAGCAAGATGGTGAAGTTAAGAAGAGATATTTCGTCGTCATCAAAATGTTCAATGACTTTACGCAAGCGGATGTATTCAAACGTAAATTGATTGGGGAGAAGTACAATGCGGAGATATTTTACAATCCTCAGGACAAAAAGTATTATGTACACGTATTGCAGACCTTAAAAGCTGCGGAAGCGCATGAAGAAGTACGCAACCTGAAAAATTATACAAAACTTAAAGAAGCGCGCATACTGATTGTAACTTCGAAATAAGAACGGGTTACATTTTTAGATACCGGAGGCATTTATCAGACCATGAACCAACTTCCAACCACATTCACCAGAACCTTTGCCATTCTCGTATGGACTCTGGCGATTTATCTTCCGGTGAAAGCACAGAAACCGGAAATTAAATTCGTCGACAAATTAGCAGGAAGCATGGACGAAATCGTTACGCTTCGGGGCGCTTTTTTTGGTACTGATCCCACAAGACTGGCGGTAACGTTCGGCGCATCAAAGGGAGAAATTATCTCCGTGACGGACCAGTTATTAGAAGTAAAGGTTCCTTTTGGAACCACGTATGAAACCATTTCTGTAACAAATCTGACAACCGGACTTACAGGATATTCGCGTCGGCAATTTTTACTTGACTTCAATGGTGACACGGAATTCGAATTAGCAAGCCTGCAAGGGCAATTTGATTTCCCTGCCGGAATTCCCACAACAGAAGGACTATATGATCTTTGTATGTGCGATTTCGATGGAGACAAGAAAGTAGACGTTGCCACTGCCAATGACAACACCGCCTTCATCAACATATTTCCGAATACGTCCACACCTGGTGCAGTCACTTTTCCCAGTAAAATCGCTGTTAATATTGCATCGCGTTCATTGCACATTAAATGTGGCGACTTAAATGGTGATGGTAAACCAGATTTGATCGCAACAGAAAATGGAACAACTGACAAAATATTTATACTGAGAAACAATAGCACCGGCCCATCAAGCTTTGCATTTTCTGCCCCACTGATTATTACCCTAGCAGGAAAACGCCCAAAACGCATCGAAATAGCGGACCTAAACCTCGATGGCAAACCTGAGTTAATCATTACATCACAAGCCAGTAATACTGTAACCGTGTTGGTAAATCAAAGTACAATAGGTTCAATCTCATTTTCACCTATCCCAGCCGTTACGGTAACCATTCCAGGCGCTGCAAGTACCGAAGGGCTGGCTGTAGAGGATCTTGATGGCGATGGTCTCCCCGAAATTATTACAAGCCAGTTCCAAACCAACTCGGATATTTATATTATAGGAAACAATAGTTCACCCGGTTCATACGTAGCCGGCACAATCCGTACAATAGCCGTTGGTTCCCCAATTAAGAATATCAGAGTAGGTGATTTAGACGGCGACCGGCGGCCGGAAATAGCATTTACAAAACTTACCGCTTCAGAGATTGGATTGATCCGGAATCTGAGTACTCCGGGCAATATTGCTTTTGGACCATTAATCAATATCCAAACTGATGCCACACCTTGGGGGCTTGACTTTGGTGATCTAGATGGTGATGGCCTGGCTGATATCGCTGTTGCCTCCATTACTCAAAAAACAATAACCATCCTTAATAACAAAAGCACGGTTGGCAACCTTGCTTTTAATCGTTTTGTAAAGCCTACGACCTTTATCAACCGACATATCAATATTTGTGATGTTGATACCGATGGTAAACCGGATATAGCCTTCACCAGCATCGATGACAACAACCTGAACGTTCCAGCATCGAAAGTTTCCATTTTCAGAAACCGAAGTTGTATGAGCCCTTCGATTACTCCGGAAGGTCCTTTGAATGTCTGCAGCGGTTTCGCATTAACTTTGAAAGCCACCAAAGGAAATGGTGTTACCTACGCTTGGACGAACGCTACCACAAGCACCACGGTCACGGGGTCAAACGAATTTGCACCGACAGTATCTGGAAATTATTTTGTAACCGCTGTTTCGGAAGGGGGCACCTGTTCAAAGACTTCAAATTCTGTTGCTGTTACAATTTCGCCAGGCACATCGCTCGATCCCGATCCTGTAAACAATGGCCCGGTTTGTATTGGGCAAACCTTAAATCTCCAGATCGCAAACAATCTTGGCGCGGGATTCACTTACAAGTGGTCAGGTCCGGAAAACTATGAAGGCACGGGACTAAACCCTGCGCCAGTTACAAACTTTCAGACTGTAAACGCAGGTATCTATTACGTCGATGTAACTGCTAGTAGTGGATGCGTTGCCCGAAGATCAGCAACTCGGGTTGACGCGGTAGATTTACCAGACTTTCAGGTTGCATTTTCAGGCTCTGCATTTATTTGTCAGCCCGACTTTAAAACCTTGTCTGTTTTTCCAGCGGCGCCCGGGTTTACTTACCAATGGTTTGAGACTACCTCAGGAATAATTACCGGGGCAACAAGTGCAAGCCTGCTTCGAAATACTACGGGTGAGTATTATTATACAGCTACATCAGCAAACCCGGGTTGTCCGGTTGCGACTTCGAAAAGGGCGATGCTTACCGTGGTTACCCCTGCCGTTGTGGCCTTTACTTCTCCAGCTTCTGCATGCAGAGGTCAAGAAGTAAGTTTTACTAATCAGTCTACGTCAGACCCTCAAACAACAGCAACTTATGCCTGGACGTTCGGTGATGGCAATGTATCAACAGAACAAAACCCGAAGCATATTTATTCAACAGCCGGTTCCTTCTCGGTTGGTCTATCGGTTACTTATCCTAGTAATACGTGCCCGATTAGTCTTTCAAAACCGATCTCGATTACAGCCGCGCCCGCTGTGAATATTATCAATGCGAACAATACCTACGAAATCTGTCCGAATGGATCACTCGTCCTGGGACTCAATGACACTTTTACATCTTACCTTTGGAGCACGGGTGCTACAACACCGACCATTACCATAAACTCCGCCGGTGAGTATAGTGCTGATGTAACGGCAACAAATGGATGCCAACTAAAAGCAATTCGCGCAATCGATGCTCTCCCCGCTCCGACAATTAACGTGGTTGCATCCCCGGAACAAATTAACGAGGGAGAAAGTACTCAACTCCTTGCGTCTGGAATTTTAAATTTTAGCTGGGAGCCAGCTGAATCGCTTTCGGCCACAGATTTGGCAGATCCTGTTGCCACGCCCCTTACTTCAACAACATATACTGTTACGGGAAGTGGCGGGAATGGGTGTATAGGATCGGCAAGTATTGCGATCAGCGTAATTGGCGAATCGATTGTAAGCAAGTTGTTCCCTGGGAATTTCTTCTCACCCAACGGTGATGCTGTTGGACAATTCTGGGTAATAGAGAAGATTGAAGAATATCCGCAGTGTAATGTGACCATATATGATGATAAAGGGGTAAAGGTGTTTGAGGCTAAACCATATGAAAACAACTGGGAAGGTACATTTAATACCAGCTCTGGTACCCGCTTGCCTGATGGTGTTTACTATTATATTATCCGTTGTGATGGCGAAGAAAGCAAACCACGATCAGGAAGTATCACCCTTCTGCGTTAGATCATGTTTTATACAATGTCATATGAAGGAATAAAGAACCGACTCGAATTGTTAACTATGGTGCTAAAACTTACATCAAAGGTTACGAAAACGGTCGAACAGAAATAGATAAATTGATTGCGTTTTGGGCGATCTGTATAGTACTGACCTAATACTCTTGCTATGAAGCGGCTTATATACTTTTTTACATTGTGTCTCAGTTTATGGGCATCCACCGGTTATGCTCAGGAAATCTGCGCAAATGGAATTGATGATGACCTAGACGGATTTATAGATTGCTTCGATAGTGAATGCGCTAACAATATTGTTTGTGATGGCGGCTATGTTGGAAATGATCTATTATGCGAGGCTAAACCAGCAGAGTTTCCAAAGTTCTCTTTGGCGCTGGAGTCTGCATCACCGAATGGTTCTGCCACGCACCTTGGACGAACAGTGATTGGTGATCTTGACCGTGATGGGATTCCAGAAATGGTCACCGTCAACCGATACTCCAGGAAAATCTTCATCTTAAATGGAAATAATACGGCCGGGGTCAATACAATTAAAAGAGAAAGGACTGTAACCTACCGGCCTGCATGGGAAGATATTGCGATCGCTAATGTTGATAATGACAACTGCGCGGAAATTTTTGTTCTGAGTACCGGCTGGAGACTTTATTCCTATGATTGCAACCTGAACGAATTGTGGTCGCGTCAACTTCCGGGAGACCCAGGAACGATGGGTCTTGCAGACTTTAATGGCGACGGACAAGTTGAATTGTACGCCCGAAATGCGATTTACAATGCCCATACAGGAGCCGAAATAGTGGCGCCGACTGCCACCTGGGGAGATTTCAATGGCGGCCCCGTTGCAGTTGATATTTTAAATGACGTAACCAAAAATGCTCACCTTCTGACTGATGCAATTAAAGATGATAACCTTGAGTTAGTCGTTGGTGGCACCATTTACAGCGTTAACATCGGTGCTGGAACAATTACAAACGAGAAAACACTTCCAACATATGGTAAGAAAGTAAACAGTGATGCAACCAGTATTGCTGACTATAACCTGGATGGATCGTTGGATGTGGTGATGACCGGGCGAAATACAGATAACAATCGAACTACCATTTTTTTCTGGGATGTTAAAACCAACATCGTTCAAACTTATTCTGACCCGATACCGGGTGATTTCACTATCCAGGCTTGCCCTGCTAAAACAGGAACATTCTATCAAAACGGTTGGCACCAGGGAGCCGGCAGAGTAAACATTGCTGACCTGGATGGTGATGGTAAACCTAATATCGCTTATGTATCGGGAAAATTCCTGTATGCATTGAAGGAGGACATGACGCTCTTTTGGAAGGTCATCGTAAATGAAGAAACTTCGGGCAATACGGGATGTACGCTTTTCGACTTCAATGGCGATGGTCAGTCGGAAATTGTATACCGTGATGAGAAATTTATATACATCATCAACGGGACGGATGGATCAATATTTACGCAACAAGCCTGTGTTTCAAGAACAAATCGTGAGTATCCTATCGTAGCGGATGTAGATGCCGATGGCAATACGGAACTCTGTGTTACTTGTCGAACGGTTGACTTTATTCAAAACGGCGCAATCACAGACCCAACGGATCCCAATTACAGAACCGCCGACGATGCAAACTTCTGTACTTTAGAGAATGCAGAATTCTCTCAGGTAAGGGTATTCAGATCAGGTGCTGAGCCCTGGGTTCCGGCCAGGCGGGTGTGGAATCAGCATGGTTACTTCAATGTGAATGTAAATGATGACTTGAGTATCCCCAGAGTGCAGCAAAAACACCATTTAGTGTTCTCCTCTAATGTATGTACGGTTGGTGCCAATCGTCCGCTTAACAGTTTTCTTAACCAATCACCCTTCCTCAATTCACTGGGCTGCCCCAAGTACGCTTCTCCGGATCTGGCTTATGTAGACAACTCTTTAACAGTTAATCCTCCCACGTGTCCCGATGGAGATTTCACCGTCTCATTCCAAATCACAAATCTGGGTGACTTAGCATTAAGCGGTACCGTGCCGATTACGTTCTACAACGGCGACCCTACACAAATTGGCGCTATCAAATTGAATACGATAAATGTAGTCCTTAATGCTTTTGGCGTTGGCAATATCGAGAGCATTACAAACGCCACCGTGAATGGCCCAGGCTCCTCGTTTACACTTTACATCGTGCTGAATGACGGAGGGACAACCGTGCCGACACCTATATCGCTTCCCAATACCAATTTCATTGAATGTGACTACGATAACAATATTATTTCGGCCCCTGTAGTGCCGTTGCCGGTAAGTCTCACTGCATTGAAAATTCAGGATAATATTAAATGTAATCCTGGTACATCACCTGACAATGGAGCCGTGCGTGCTTTTGTTCCTACAGGAGGCGTTGAGAATACAACAAATTTCAATTTTTACTGGTCGGTCGGCGATGTCGCAAAACCTATTGCAAGTGCGGATTTTGTCGGGCCGGTTTATACAGGCCGCAATGCCGGCACTTATACTGTCTATGCAATTCATAAGACTGCCAGTTGCAGCTCGGACACTGTGCAAGTAATAGTTGATCAGGTTAACCGAACTATTGATGCTGACATCGTTCTACTAAACCCATATGACAATTGTGCGGTACCAAATGGTGGCCTGCGGGTTATTGTTAACGATACTGACGGAAACGGCGTGGGCGAAAACCCCGATAATTTCACGTATGTGTGGTATGAAGGAAACGATATTTTTACCTCGCCCCAAGTGGGAATTAATGATGAGATTCAGGGACTCAACCCAATAACATATACCGTACTGGTTAGAGATAAAGCAACAGGATGCCAAACAATCGAATCGTTTACTATTCCAGATCAGTCACAAATACCAATTCCAACAATCACCACAGTAAACGCGTTGTGTTCCACGGCAGGTTCAGGCAGTGCATCGGCGAATGTGGGGGGCATTGTTGCCGGATTTACATTCAGATGGTATGATGGGAATTCTGTAAAACCTGTAGCCGACTTTACAGGAGCGAATTATCAAAATCTAACCACCGGAAGTTATACGCTGGTAGTTACAAGAAATTCAACACAATGTAGTTCGGCCCCTATTACTGTGAATATAGTATTATCAACCCCTCCTGTCATCGCGGTAACTGCTACCGCAGATCAAACCTCTTGCGACCCGTCCTTTGCAACGGGTGCGGCTTCTGCTAACGTGGGGGGCATAACAACCGGCTTTTCTTTTGAATGGTTTAGAGGACAAAATACATTACCAACAAACTCATTTGCAACCACACCCGCAGTAGCTAGTCTAACCAACGCAGTCTATACTGTAAGGGCTACCGATAATGCAACCGGGTGCTCAAATACGGCTGAAATTACCATTGCCCAGGCTGTTGTAATTCCTATTCTTACACTTGCGGCAACCTCAAATTCGACACGTTGTACGCCTCCGGATGGATCAATTACGGTAGCGGTAAATTTGGATAATCCGGCTGATTATACCTTTTCCTGGTATATCGGAAATAGCGTAAAAGCTACACCAGACTTTCCGGATACCGATGAGACATTGAATGGCTTACCGGAAGGCAACTATACTGTTAGAGCATTTAATAATCTCCGGCGTTGTGAAACAGCACCGCTGACAGTAACCATCACGAATGTAGCTCCTGAAATTGTATTTAATCCCACCAACGTTATCCGTCCAAGTACGTGCAACGATAATAATGGTTCACTAACGGTGGAAGTAAGCGCAGCCGGAAATACATCAGGGTTCGATTTTGAATGGAGACGAGGACAGGAGCCGTTTGCAAGCCCTGCCATAACCACAATCGCCAATACAGCCACAACCACAACAGCATCAACACTGGTTACCGGAGTATACACGCTTATAGTAACAAATCGTGACAATGGATGTGTTTCATCTCAGGCTTTTGATCTTCCTTTTGATGATGCGCAAGTGCTATCCTTACTTTCCAAAGTTGATATTCAAACCTGTATTCCCGGCACCGATGGTAGCATCAGCATCAGGCTTACCGCTACCGCAGGATTTCTGGAAAGTGATTATCGGATTGACGTATTTGAAGGCAAAAATGATCTTGGTGCCTCCGCGACACCTTTCAGTTCCTTTAACGCAACTGACGGTACTGTCGATTACACACTAGGAGCTCCGCTGCAGCCTGGATTCTATACTTTTGTAGCGGTCACCATCAATCCTGCAAGAAGTACTTTCGATTGTCGTTCGGTACCAGTGACAGTAGAACTTGAAGAGGATATCCAGAACCCGGTCTTTACCGCAAATACTCCGGTTAATAATATGAACTGCGTTGGTGCACCCGGCACAGGTCAACTTTCGCTTTCAATTGTCAATCCAGCTGATTACAGTTTCGATTGGTTTGAAGGCACTGATATTACTGCCCCGGCACTCGGAACAACAACCAGTGGGACAGAGGCCGGCGTAAATGGAGAGGTCGCTCAAAATCTTCCGGCAGGATTTTATACTGTACTTGTGACTAAAATTGCCGGAGCATCAGCAGGTTGTTCGTCAATGGCAACTTACCAGATATTTGACAACACTCCGGTTATCACGGTGGCAGTACCTGATATAACTGTTACGGCGATTACCCGTTGCGACATGATGACCGCCGGATCTATTGTCGTAAATTTTGTTCGTGAAAATGGTGTCCAGTTGCCCGCAGCAAACTATACCTATGAATGGTTTTCAGATGATCCAACAGGGCCACAGTTAATTGTTGGAGAAACAACAAGTTCATTGACAAATCAGCCCGCTGGAAAATATTATGTGCGTCCGACGAGCATTGTCAGCAACTGTAGTGCGGGTTCGCTTGTGCAATTAGAAATCCTTGATCAAACTTTAGGAACCGTAAACGTTGACCTTATTTCATTCGTAACCCCGACGTTATGTTTGAAGCCAGCAAATGTTGCCGGCGCATTTGAAGTACTTGCCTCCGGTACCAGCGTTAGTGGTTACACGTATACGTGGCATCAAGGTGCATCTACAGCGGACCCGTTATTAGGCGCTGGAAACATAAGTGGACCGAATGGAGAAATTGCGCAGAATCTCAACGCTGGATTTTACACGATTGACGTGCTCAACAATACAACCCAGTGCAGAATTTCTGATACCTATGAGTTACCAGTTGAAATACGGCCGGTTACAATAACAGCTTCCGCAGAGCCACTTACTGTCTGCTATGATACAGGCAGGGACGGAAGTGTCTTTGCTACGGTAACGAGCGGGTCGCGAAACGAATATACTTACAATTGGTATATCGAAACCGTTAAAGCTGTCGCTGACTTTACCAGTACGACCATCACACCGGTGACTAACCTTCCAGCTGGCAATTACATTGTTATTGCTGTTGATAATTTCGATGCAACTTGTGAAGTATCGGACACGGTAACAGTAAATGACAGACGTATTGCTCCCATTGTAATCGCTGAACCGTTGTCACCGCTCACCATTTGCGACCCTGCAAGGCCCGATGGTGTAGCCGCAGCCAATGTTGAAGGGGACGTAATAAATCACACGTTTAACTGGTATACGACTGTACCGCCGGCCGGTATTTCATTCTACACTGGTTCGCAGGCGTCGAATCTTGCGGCCGGAGCATTTTCTGTTATTGCTACCAACATTGTGAGTGGCTGTTCCGATACTACTCAGGTTTCGATCAGTATCGAACAACTTCCTATACCAATACCTCAAATTGAAATCCTTTCGATGGTTACCAGTTGTGTGGATGACAATGGTTCTTTATCGGTTTCTGTGGGAGGAAATACCAGCAATTATATTTTTGACTGGTATGTTGGCAATCAACAGAAAGCGCAACCGGATTTTACAGGTGAATTTTTCGATGACCTTGCTGTCGGCTTTTATTCGGTAACGGCTACGAGTCGCGTTACCGGCTGTACATCGCCACTTGTTATTGAAGAGATTATTGAGGATCCACAATTCCCTGAGTTCAATTTCACCACGGTGGCAGCGGTATGCAAGCGTGAGTCAAACGATCCGGGCACCGGCCTTGCCGCTATCTTTGTAACAAATGGAGTAGAGATTGAATCGATCGAATGGAATGCAAACGGAATGATTGTTTCTGGTCCTATCCTCTCAAACGTAGATGCAGGGATCTATCCTGTAACTGTTACCACAACACTGGGATGTGCACTGACAAAAAACATTGAGATCAAAACTGAAATACATCCTTTCAACGGTATATCCAGAAATGGAGATGGGCAGAACGATATCTTCTTTATCAACTGCATCGAAAGCTTCCCGACGAATATTGTTAAGATTTTCAATCGCGCCGGAACATTGGTCTACGAAGCTGAAGGTTATGATAACAACGGCACGTTCTTCGATGGACAATCGAATAAAGGTATTAGCCTGATGGGAACATCACTTCCGGGAGGAACGTACTTTTACGTGATTGATAAACGCGATGGCACCAAGCCCATCGCTGGATATCTTGAAATTGTTAATTAACTTATAACCGCATGAAGACACGGCTACGGCTCAAAACGTTTCTTTCAACTGCTTTGCTTTTTTTAGCATTGTCAGGAAGTAGTGTTGCGCAACAGTATCCAGTCTTTAGTCAATACTACTTCAACGAACTTGTACTTAACCCTGCTTATGCGGGCAATCATGTTCAGTTAAGTCTCACTGCGATGTATCGTAATCAGTGGGTTAATTTTCCAGGAGCGCCAAAAACGTTTAGCTTCAGTGGACACACGGCTTTAGCAAAAAATAAGGTTGGCGTAGGCCTTATGGTTAATCACGATGAAATTGGAAGTTATAAAAATGATCATATCTATGCCAGTTATGCTTACAAGGTTCATTTTCCAAATGCAACTCTTTCGATGGGCTTGCAGGCAGGCATCAATCTATTAGGTGCCGATTACAGTAAATTAGATCTTCAAAATCCTGGCGATGCTGCTTTCTACAATATACTGAATGTAGTAAAACCAAATTTTGGTGGAGGTCTGTTCTATACCAAAAAGAATTTTTTTGTAGGTTTCTCCGTTCCTTTTATTCTGAATAATAAAATTGCGAATTCGGTCGAGGGGTTGTTAGGACAATTGAGAGAAGCTCGTTACTACTTCCTTCGCAGTGGGTTTGTTTTTCCTTTGGATAGAATGGAGAAGGTGAAAATGAACCCTTCCATTTTGATACGCACACAGGAAGGGCAACCCCTTAGCCTTGATATCAACAATGCAATAATTTTTTATGATGTATTCAGCGCCGGGGTGTCTTACCGGTCGGGTGATTCGTTCATAAGTTTTATTGACCTTAAGATAAGCGAACGATTTCATTTTGGGTATTCTTATGACTGGACACAATCCGACCTAAACCGATTCTCTAATGGTACGCACGAATTTATGCTGAACTATCGCACACGAATCAGGGGCGTACATAAAAATCCGGAGTGTCCTCAATATTATAGTTACAGGTAGAATCAAGCAAGCTCAAACATGGACTCGTGGGGCTGATTAAATGATGCGCTTTTCTGACTACACCCTAAAACAATCGCGCCCCCATAACAACATCGCGTTTAACGTTGTAGAATTCTTTGTGTATGTTGAAAGGAGCTTCGCCGTTTAGTTCTTTTATGATATAACTACCATCCTCTTTCATCGTATAGGCATTCACGTTGTCCCTTAGATTATACCTCAGGTTATTGACAGCCTGCTTCTTCAAAAAATCATCATCCAACAAGAAAAGAGACTCGATCCGTCGGTCAAAACTTCGCACCATTGCATCGGCACTTCCAATGTATACTTTGGGATTGCCATCATTGTGGAAGTAATAAATTCTTGAGTGCTCCAGATACTCTCCGACAATGGATATTACCTCAATATTCTCACTTAGCCCCTTTCTTCCAGGTCTAAGACAGCACATACCCCGTACAATAAGTTTTATGGAAACACCAGCTTGAGATGCTGCATACAGTTCGTCAATAAGTTCTTTATCCTGTAAAGAATTCAGCTTGATTACAACGCCGGATGTCAACCCATTTTTTGCATTTTCCGCCTCCCTTTTAATGAGGTTACACAGCTGGATTCGAATATCCCGCGGAGATGTAATTAAATTCCTGTAAGTAGTAGGTTGTGAATGTCCGGTGATTACATTAAAAAACTCAGAAACATCGTTTGCATAGACGTCTTTGGTGGTAAGTAGTCCAATATCCACATAGAATCGTGAGGTGGCCTCATTATAATTACCGCTCGAAAGGTGAACATAGCGATATACCTTATCCTCCCCTTCCTTTCGTACGATTAATAACAACTTGGTATGTGTCTTCAAATTTCCGACACCATAGATCACAAAACATCCCGCCTTTTGAAGGCGTTGCGCTTCGCGTAAGTTATTTTCTTCGTCAAATCGCGCCTTTACTTCGAATAACACTGCAACGTGTTTCCCGTTTTCAGCGGCCCTAAGTAACGCTGCTGTGATACGGGATTCCTTTGCCACACGGTAAATGGTGATCTTTATTGAAAGTACATAGGGATCGTCAGCAGCTTTTTCTATAAGCTCTAAAACGGGTTCCATTGAATTGTAGGGATGGTGCAACAGAATGTCACGCTCCTTCAAAACTTCAAAAAGTTCGCGCGTATCATTCTCTGGAAAGTTCAGCGGTGGTATAGGCTCTGAAACGACTACACGCTTACTCTTAAATTCCCTGTGTCCTATTACCTGTAGCAAGCCGGAAAAATCCAGCATACTTTCCTGAGGGACATAAAAAATATTATGCTCATCGAGATCCCATTGGATCTTCAAGAGACGCATCATCCAGGGATCAGGATTCTGTTCTGTTTCCAAGCGTACCACCCGACCAGACCTTCTCGTTTTGAGCTTGCGCTTTAAGTCTTCCAGAAAGTTAGATTCGATGTCTTCACTTTCCTCAAGTGTAAAATCCCCATTGCGGTTGATCCTGAATAAATTCGTACTGATAATCTCGACGTTTCTGAAAAGATTATAAATGTTATTTCGAATAATCTCTTCAATAGGAACAAACTGAATTAAATCGTCTGTGATCAGCTCATAAAATCGTGGTAAATTCTGAGGCACCTGGATAAATGAAACCTTTTGTGCGTTTTGCGGTTCATTTGGATTCTTTGTCACAACGCCAAACAAGAGGCGGTTATTCATCAACACCGGAAAAGTATGGTAGCTATCGAATACCATCGGCGTTAACATCGGGTAAATAGTCTTGTTGAAGTAGTCTTTTACCTTATGTGTATTTTCAAGCGATAGCTCATTGTACGAGGCTATTACAAATCCGTTCTTTATGAACAGCGGTTTCAGCCGATTAACGTAATAGTCATTTTGATCTTTGAAGAATTTTTGAGTTTCCGATAAAAGCACCTTCCGGAAAGGTTCCTCACGCAGACCACTATAGTCGAAACGCTCTTTGCCATAATCGATATAGTTATACAAACTACCTAATCTGATAGTAAAGAACTCATCCAGATTTGATGACGTTATGGAAAGAAATTTCAGTCTGTCGAAGATACTTCTATCAATATGCTTCGCCTGATCAAGCACACGGTAGTTGAACGTCAGCCAGCTTAAGTCCCGGCTGATATAATTGCTTTCCTGTATCTGTTGATAGACCTTCTCGGTCGTAACTAAGGTTTCCTCCATAAAACTTCTGCTAAAAAGTGTTGCTTAAATATCAACACGGGCATACTTGGCATTCTTTTCAATAAACTCTCGCCGCGGTGCGACCTCATCTCCCATTAACATGGAAAATAAGTGATCTGCTTCTGCCGCCGATTCAATACTAACTTGTTTTAGGGATCTCCTGGCAGGATCCATAGTAGTACTCCAAAGCTGTTCCGGGTTCATCTCCCCAAGTCCTTTGTACCGCTGAATACCTACAGAATCCTCCTTACCTCCGCCTAGCTCCTTAACAAACAATTCCCGTTCTTCTTCCGTCCAGCAATAGCGTTCCTCCCTGCCCTTCTTAACGAGGTATAATGGAGGAAGTGCGATATACACATAACCGCTTTCGATCAGATCGCGCATGTAGCGAAAGAAGAAGGTAAGAATCAAAGTGCGTATATGGCTTCCGTCGACGTCCGCATCGGTCATGATAATAACTTTATGATACCGTAGCTTATTCATGTTCAGCGCTTTGTCATCCTCCGGAGTTCCAAAGCTGACGCCCAACGCAGTGATCATGTTCTTGATTTCTTCGTTATCGTATATTCTATGTTCCTGCGCCTTTTCGACGTTTAAAATTTTTCCTCTCAAAGGCAGAATAGCCTGAAAGTTTCTGTCGCGACCTTGTTTAGCAGAACCACCAGCGGAATCCCCCTCGACCAAATACAACTCACAAATACCAGGGTCGGTACTGGAGCAATCGGCAAGTTTACCCGGAAGACCTGTACCCGACAGTACATTCTTGCGTTGCACCATCTCACGTGCCTTCCGCGCTGCATGGCGTGCCTGCGCAGCCAATATTACCTTGTTAACAATAAGTTTTGCTTCCCGGGGATGTTCTTCCAAATAGTATTGCAAAACCTCACCGACAGCCTGATCCACTGCACCCATCACGTCAGAGTTACCAAGCTTGGTTTTAGTCTGGCCCTCAAACTGAGGTTCAGCAACTTTAACAGAAATTACCGAAGTGAGTCCCTCACGAAAGTCGTCACCACTGATCTCAATCTTTACCTTCTCTAAAAGCCCAGACTTATCCGCGTAATTTTTTAAGGTACGCGTAAGTGCTCTCCTGAAGCCTGCCACATGTGTACCTCCTTCATGTGTATTGATGTTGTTGACATAGGAAACGAGATTCTCACTGAAGGATGTGTTGTAACTCATCGCCACTTGAATCGGAATTTCGCCCTTATCATTCTCAATGTAGATTGGTTCCTGAATAAGTTTCTCCCTCGTGGAATCAATGTAGGCAACAAACTCCCTTAACCCACCTTCAGAGAAAAAATTATCACTGCGTGGAACACCAGCCTCATCTTTTTCGCGATAGTCGGTTAGTATAATTCTGATCCTGGGATTGAGAAATGATAACTCACGAAGACGTGTCGCAATGGTCTCATAGTTATATTCTGTGATCGGGAAAATTTGCTTGTCCGGACGGAAATGAACCGTGGTTCCTCTCTTGGAAGATTCACCAATCACTCTAACCGAGTATTTTGGCGCTCCGCGTTCATACTCCTGTTCAAATACTTTTCCCTCGCGATAAACGGTAACCAGCAGCATTTCTGAAAGTGCATTCACACAGGAAACACCGACGCCATGAAGACCACCTGAGACTTTATAGGTATTCTTATCGAACTTGCCACCGGCGTGTAACACGGTCATTACCACTTCCAGTGCGGAACGCTTTTCTTTTTCCATGATACCTGTTGGAATACCACGGCCGTTATCCTCTACTCGGATCGAGTTATCTTCCAGAATGGTGACATTGATTTCATCACAATACCCACCGAGCGCCTCATCAATTGAGTTATCGACTACCTCCCAAACCAGATGATGTAAGCCTTTAACCCCCACATCGCCGATATACATGGCTGGCCGTTTACGAACAGCTTCTAAACCTTCTAAGACCTGAATATTATTTGCTGAATAATCAGCTGGGACTTTATCTTTATTATCACTCATGATGTATTGTTAGAACCGCCAAAAATACAGTTTTTGACCTTACGAAAAGACGTTTAACAAACAATTATTACACATAAATTACGCTCATTAATTGTATTAAAACTTATTTGAATTATATTCACCTAAAGATTTAGTTAAATGTTTCGGCTATGAAAAAAAAACTCTATCTGGCCTTGCTGATTTTTGTAAGTCACCAAGCCTATTCACAGGAATCTGTACCTGTTTTCAGAACTAAATCCGACTCCGTTGCTTACTACACTACGCAGCAAGCATTACGAAATCAGAACCCGCTGCCGGGTAAAAAGCTGAAGGTAGACAGTCTCTGGTCTGTTCAGCAGTCTATCGTGAAGAACGGTATCATTGGCTGGCGATATCAATATCAGGCCGACGAGACGTATACCTCATTGAATGACCTCCTTGGAAAATCAATCGACCCTTTGGATGTAAAACAACTGAGCATCGAAAATCACCTCGGACGCAAACTCCCCAAAGAAATATATGCGTGTAAAAATCTGGAAGCACTGGAATTGATTGAAACGAGAATACGTAAGCTTCCGAGGCAGTTAAACACCTTGACTAAGTTATCCGCGCTTGAGGTTTATAATAATTATACGCCGAAAAAGCTGAAGCTTACCAAAAACACGCACATAACTTTCCTTAGGTTGAGAAGTGCAGCTCCCGGAAAAACTCCATCTGACTTTAAAAAATTTGCAGCGCTGGATTCACTTGATTTGGCGAGAAACTTTTTGGTTGAGTTTCCAAACATCCACCGGAATAAGAATCTTACTCAACTTGTATTAAGCGGAAATAACCTGACACTTGAAAAGTTCGCGCCCAAACAAAACAATACGCTAGAAGTGTTGTATCTGAGGAACAATAAAATTCAGGTTCTTCCAGATGCAATCGGGAAGTTTAGCGCGCTGAAAAAGTTATCCTTGAATTACAATGAGGTAACCGGAATCGGAGACGGTCTGGCGTGGCTGACGAAACTTGAAGAACTTTCGCTTTATCAAAACAAACTGACGGCTATCCCATCCAGCGTTTATCAACTTAGTACCATCAAAATTATAGACTTATATTACAATCAGATTGAGAAGATTGATGATCGGATATCCAACCTTCAACAACTTGAAGTTCTTTATCTTTCTCATAATAAAATTCACACCATATCCGACAAAATTGGAGACCTGCCAAATCTTCGTGGGTTATACCTCCACCATAACTATATCAGCGAAATGCCTGCGGGATTAAGCCAATTGAATAATTTACAAGTGCTTCGCGTAAACGATAATTCTTTTGTTGATTTCCCTATACCTATTCTAGCGCTTAGGAATCTTGAAAATCTGGACATCTCAAGGAACAAGTTGCAAAACATTCCACCTGCATTCGGCGAATACAAAAAACTGCAGGTGCTGGTTATGGCAGAAAATCCCTGGGAGGATAAAGACTCTATACTTGCCCTTGCAAAAAGGATGCGGGCAGGTGGAACAATGGTGCACCTCAATACTTTTGCCGAAGTCGTCGAAGATGTTATCCCGGAGGAGTAGTTTTCGACTTCCCTTTTTTCTTTTTGTTTCCTTTTTCTTTTTTATCTTCTTCAATGAGTTGAATACGAGCATTTTGAAGGTTTGCCCGTTGCACTGCATTAACCTCAGGGTATGCAATCTTCAGTTCTTCAAACTGCTCATAGATCACTGATGCTATGGCAAGCCGTGCATACCACTTATCATCAGCAGGGATAATAAACCAAGGGGCATGTTTAGTTGACGTGGCGCTAATGGCCTTTTCATATGCCCGTTGGTATCCATCCCAATGACCTCGCTCGTTAAGATCACCGAAGGCAAATTTCCAGTTCTTCGTCGGATCGTCTATTCGCTCGAGAAACCTTTTCTTTTGTTCTTTCTTCGAAAGATGAAGGAAGAATTTTAAGATGATCGTACCATTCTGATGAAGTGTTCTTTCGAACTGATTAATCTGTTTTAAACGTTCATCCCAAAATGCTTTGGTGATTTTTTTTACAGAATCTACACCTGGTAAAAATTCATTTAAGATGTATTCCGGGTGAATTCTAGTTATCAGGACATTTTCATAATGAGAGCGATTGTGGATGGCAATCTCGCCCCGCGCGGGTAAAGCAAGATAATGTCGCCACAGGTAATGGTGGTCCAGTTCATGTGCCGTTGGTGTTTTGAAACTATACACATGTACGCCCAGCGGATTAAATCCTGACATAACATGTTTTACAACGCTATCCTTTCCCGCAGCATCCATCGCCTGGAAAATGATCAGGACGCTATATCGGTTCTGGGCATACAATTTATCCTGAACGATAGCGAGGTGCTTCCGTCCTTCTTCCAGCAGCTCTTCAGCAATTTCTTTATTCAGCGATGCACCGCGATAATCCGTATCATAGTCCTTGAGGTTAATGTTCTTTCCGGGCTTGACCCTTAGTTTTTTAATCTCAATCAAATCCTTTTCTGTAACCATATCATCTTTTGATCTTAAGTTACTATAACCTCTTAAGAATCAATAGCTAAATCCCAAATATCGTCAACACAACTCCTCAACGACAGTAAACATGTGGTGCTGGCGTTGTTCAAATTCTATTCGATATTAAAGAACCCTATCTACGCCGATATGAAATGGAAAAGATCTTTTAACGAAGAAGACAATTGCAAAATTGATAGCCGAAATCGATTGAATAATCTACATTTTTTAGTTAAGTTTAGATTAATCCATCAACCCGCTAACTATCATGAAAACAGCTCATAAATTTCTTTGTGTTTGCGCACTGCTTTGCTTTACGTATTCTGTCACGGCACAGAAAAAAAATAATGACATGGAGGCCATAAAGGCGCTCATCGAAAAGGAGACTAAGGCATTTTTCGAGATTGATTACAAAACCTGGGCTGACAGTTGGGCACATACGCCTTATGCATTTTGGTCTTTCGCGGACACGACCGATGTAAATTCGTTTTCAGGGTGGAATCAAATTGACAAGGGGTTTGCTGAGTATTTTCGGACTGCAAAACCATCGAAAGCAAAAATAGATCGTGAGTGGTTAGGATTGGAGGTAAAGATTTACGGCAATGGTGCTTACGTCAGGTTTAATCAGCATGTAAAAGATGATACTCAACGACCTCCACAGGCGGAAGTGCGTGTGCTTGAGAAGATTAACGGGCATTGGAAGATCGTTTGTGTTTCCGTTATTGCACTTGAAAAAGATAATGAACCGAAACGGTAGTATTATCCTCCAACCTAAGTTCGCAAGTTCCTTCCTACGGACCAAAAAATTATTCTTTTTGGTTTAAAAAACCGAGTATTAGTGCAATTCGACAATAATCTGGCATGTTCTATTCCAACTTGGCGTATTGATGCTATGGCGCAGTAGCCACCGACAATAAAGGCTAATCGAACGGAAAAGACGCGAATACGCCACTGATATCGCTGTAAGGTCGCTATAAGATCCCTATAAGGTCACTGTATGGTCAGTGTATTGTAAAGAAAAACTGACTTTTGTATCAACACATCGCACGTGCTTCAAATGTGAATTAATGGACAACCCGTCCATCAAAAACTGAAGCATACAATTATCATCAATCTAAATCATTCCTAATACTGATTTGAACGAAGCATGACAAGTGTACACGCTTCCAATACTTCAATTTCATTCTCCTCTGCTAACTTTTGAAATTCATCATTTTCGGTCCCCGGATTAAAGATTATTCGTTTGGGTTTCAGGCCTAGAAGATAGTCGTACCAGGCTGGCTGATGCCTGGGTCCGATATACAGCGTAACGGTATCAACATCGTCAATCGCTGGCTTTTCCCGTAAATCAAGAATCTCTTTACCGGCCAGCACACCTTGCTTTACGCCAATGGGGACAATCTCATGCTGATAATCGTTAAGCATGTTTGCAGCCAGGTATGCATACCGTGCTGGATTCGTACTGGCTCCTACAATAACAGTTTTCTTACTCATAATTCTTTTAGTCTATTGACAACTGCTTCCGCACACCGCTCACCATCCATCGCTGCCGAAACAATGCCGCCTGCATATCCAGCGCCTTCACCGCATGGAAAAAAACCCTTTAACTGCGGATGCTCCAGCGTGTTCTTGTCACGGGGTATTTTTACCGGCGATGAAGTTCTGCTTTCAACCCCTAATACCTGTGCTTCGTTGGTGAGATAACCCTTCATCTTACCTCCAAAGTTCCGAAATCCTTGTTTTAAGCTGTCCAAAATGAAAGCAGGAAGAACTTCTTTTAAATCAACGGAAGCCAGCCCAGGTTGATAAGATGTCTCCAGTAATGATCCGGATACCTTTCCATCTACAAAATCTACCAGCCGTTGAGCCGGGGCACGTTGAGTTCCCCCGCCAATACTACAAGCCCGTTGTTCGATTGCTGCCTGAAAATACATTCCGGCAAGCGGACCATGGTGTTTGAATGCTTTGAAGTCATTTTCTTCGACTGCAACAACAATTCCGGAATTGGCAAACTCAGAATCTCTTCGTGATGGGCTCATCCCATTCACCACAATTTCACCTGGTGCCGTTGCTGCAGGCACAATAAATCCTCCCGGACACATGCAGAATGAAAAGACGCCACGATCGTTTCCATTTACCCGGGCCTGATGAACCATAGAATAGGATGACGCCGGCAGAAATTGTCCGCGATCACTTGCACAATGATATTGAACTGTGTCAATCAGGTTTTGCTGGTGCTCTACACGGACTCCCAATGCAAATGACTTTCCTTCTATTAAGATTTTTTTGTTGTAAAGCATTTGAAAGATATCTCTGGCTGAATGACCTGTAGCCAGAATTACCGCATTCGCTAAAATTTTATCTCCATCGTGCGTTACGACTCCGCGGATGGTATTCTCCGGGGTTATCAGATCAACCACCTTCTTGTTGAAATGTACTTCCCCTCCCGCTTTTAAAATACTCTTTCTCAACTCCGCTACCAAGGCAGGCAGCTTGTTGGTTCCGATGTGTGGGTGAGCATCGAATAAAATTTCGTCTTTCGCACCGTGAGAGACCAGGATCTCTAAAATTCTTTTGATATCCCCTCGTTTCTTGGATCGGGTATATAATTTTCCATCTGAATAGGTACCCGCACCACCTTCACCGAAACAATAGTTTGATTCAGGGTTTACGATGTTGTGCTTATTGATGGCAGCAAGATCACGCCTTCTTCCCTGCACATCATTTCCGCGCTCTATTACAACCGGCTTTAGCCCGAGTTCTATTAAGCGTAACGCGGCAAACAAACCAGCCGGTCCGGAACCCACGATTATTACCCGGCCGGACTTACTTACATCTTTATAATTATAGGAAACTGGAGAAAGCGCTTTGTATTCTTCCGGAGAGACGATTTCACATTGCACACGAACGATAACGTTTCTTGAACGGGCATCGATAGAACGTTTCAGGGGATGGACGAATACACTTCCATCGTTTTTGAGCCCGAGCTTCTGATACAGCGTCGACGTGAATAACGAGTCATCAAAAGCTTCTTCCGGCTTAAGGATAATTTCTACTGTGCGCATGGGAAGGTATTTATCCTTCAAACAATTTTGGAATGCAAAGATAATGTATTAGTTGATGTTCAGCCTTAACGAAAGGAGAAGACGTTACCTAAATTCAAACCAAAGTGTAAAGTTCTCGAGAATTTATCCTGAGTAATATCTTCAAAGTAACTACTGAAAACCGGATCTACATCAAATGCCCGATATCCGATGTCAGCAGAAATAAAGGCGTCAATCGTAAAACCCCTGGAGTCATTTCGACGCATGATACGGTAACCGAGCAGTGCGCCCCATTCGATACGTTGTTCCACTGCGTTGAAGGTGAAGATATCATCCGGGTTCTGGCTATTCACCTGGTTTTGATTTACAAAATGACCTTGATTCGTAAACCTTATTTCCTGACCAAAGTACCACATACCCGCTTTCAGTGGATTATAGAATTTCTGTTTTATCGCTATGCTATAACCGCGTTCAAATAGCTTGCCCGGTGTAACGTTGACATCTTTAATAAAAAATGGATTACGAATACCAATAAATTCAAACTCATGCCCGATTCTTTCCTCCAGATAAAACTCAATCCCTAACGGCAACTTTCCAGCCATAAGCCAGACAGGATTTGTCCCAAAAATTACACCCTGGAATTCGTTATAGCGTGAGTCGAAATACGTGAAGCCATTTTTCTGCACTGTAGTTCTTTTTGTGTACATGCTCTTCTTCGCCAGCGCAGTAATTTCAGCACTCAGTTTACGGTCATCGTAGAAAGGCTTGTAATAGCCAGAAAGGTTGCCGTCACTCTCATAAATTTCCCATGTTCCGGTCTTTAAATCTTCATCAAGAGAACCCTTGGTTTGAAGATTGCCATTTGGATAATAGCCGTAATAAATTCCTTTACCCTTGTTGTACTCGCAGGTTCCTTCTTTCTTGCCATCCTCATAGAAAAACTCCCACAAGCCATGTCGCTTCTCCGCAAGCAAAGCACCCTTCAACTTCAACTTTCCACTTTCATAGTATTCACGGTAGTCTCCGGAACCTTTATCAAACGTTACTTCACTTTTTAGTTTGCCACTCGCGCTGAAGCCTTTCCAATAGCCTTCTTTTTTTCCCTCATCAAATTCTCCTGTCAGACTGATTGAACCGTCTTCATAGAAGTATTCCCAGGTACCAGTAGGCTCGTCACCGAGGTAACTTCCTTTTGATGAAATTTTCCCGGAAGGATAGTAGTTAGTCCATGAACCATTCTTTTTGCCATCCCCAAATTCACCTTCGCTTTGTAAGGTTCCGTCTTCAGCAAAATATCGCCAAAACCCTGCATTCCTGGTTCCAACTTTCGGTCCCTCTCCTAATATTTTTCCCGAATGATAAAACTCTTTGTAGCGACCATAACCATCGGTGTATTCGATCTCACCTTTCAATGTACCATCTTCGAAAAATGTTTTCCATTGACCTGCATGTTTGCTGTTCTTATACTCACCAACTTCTTTTACCTGACCATTCTCATAATATGTCTTCCACTCACCTTCACGATTTTTTCCGTAGATGATCCCTTCCATACTTTTTTGTCCACTCTCATAAAAATATTCCCACATTCCATAGTTGGCGCCCTTAAACAGGATACCCCGCATCTTGAGTTTTCCTGTTTCATAGTAAAACTCCCAAATCCCTGATGTTTCGTTATTGGTGAACTGACCTTTTGATTCAATATTTCCATTGACGAAGTAAGAGATGTAACGACCTTCCAATACATTCTTGATGGTATCGCTTACCTGATAAGCTTCTTTAAGGTGTTTTTTTTCCGCATCATGATACGCGCGACGGGTAACGCCCTGGGCATGAACAACGCCTGTTCCACCCAGACTAATGAACACTATTATGGCTGCAAAAAATCTCAACATCAACCGGTTAGCAGATCCAAAGGTAGTTAAATTTTCTTTCCCTGATTTGAGGAAATCTATGGCGTAGCAACGAATGCTGCCTTGCCCCATTCCTCTTTTTCCTGGGCACTCCACAACTCAGGAAAAAAAATAACTTTTTGAAAGCGCGGCGGAAGAAATTTTTGCCAGTTAGTACCCCCGGTAGCCTTGATTTCTTTAGTGTTTTTATGAAGATAGTGTCCCGCAGCCTTCAGGTGAGCAAGCGGCCAAAATACATTCGATAGCGAGTCCAAGGCACGAAGGGATTCAATTACAGGTTGAGAATTCGGGAAGTTCTTCAAATAAATTTTACGTAAATTTTTGTCGCGGTACTTCATCCCGGTAGCCTTAAACGTTGCCATATATTTTTCTTCGAATTGCTGAAGCGTCAGGGTTTGTTTCCCCGTAGCCAGTTCCGTTGCGCCACTTCGCCAATAAAGCTTTTTAAGTTGTAAGTCTATATCACTGTACTCCGTGAGTGCTTCCCGCTCGGCAACGTTTACCAGATTGATCATATCAGTAGAAGAAATTTCAATCATTCGATATTGAGCAGACTGAAAACCACTCGCTGGCAACAGAGACATCCGAAATTTGAGAAACTGTTCCTTCTCCATTCCGTCTACCATAACTGAAAACGAATCGCACAATTGCCGGAAATACCGGTTGATACGCTCCAGCCGTTCGAGAAAAAATGACTCCTGTATAGCCTCGGCGGTTGATATCTGGTCTATTTCCCAAAGTATGAGGTTGAAGTACAGTTCAGTTATCTGGTGGTAAACAATGAATATTTTCTCATCCGGAAATCTTGTTTTCGGGGTTTGAAGGCTTAATAATGTTTCGAGATGGATATAATCCCAATAGGTGAGATAATCAGAATACAATAAGCCATCGAGGTAAGAAGCAAGATCCTGCCCCATCACATTATACTTTGCCTGTAGTTTCTTTAATTGTTCAATCAGGTTTGGATCAACGTTATCACCCATCTGTTATGAAATAAGAATGTAAATTACTTGTGTAAATTTGACCGAAAGTTAGGATAAATAGTCAGTGGTGCTAAACTCAGGAGATGTAAACTGCTTCAGACTGTTTATTAAACATTTTGTCGTTAATCCTCATTAACTATATACAACTTCACCTTTATGTCTAGTCATACTACAACTCAGCCAAACGAAATAAAGAAATCTCTGAAGCAAGATACCTTTGATCATCCTGATTTTTATGCTCTCGACGACTTCTTCACGGAAGAACATAAGCTCATCCGAAGCTCCATTCGGGATTTTGTAAAACGTGAGATATCGCCATTTATCGAAGACTGGGCTCAGAAGGCATACTTCCCCTATGACATCGTGAGGAAGTTTGGAGAGATCGGTGCGTTTGGTCCTACCATTCCTACTGAATATGGCGGAGGGGGGCTCGATTACATCTCCTATGGGTTAGTAATGCAAGAGATTGAACGCGGTGATTCAGGTATGCGCTCAACGGCATCCGTACAGGGTTCCTTGGTGATGTATCCCATCTATAAATTTGGATCAGAGGCGCAACGCAAGAAGTATTTACCGAAGCTGGCATCCGGTGAATGGCTGGGCTGTTTCGGACTTACGGAGCCGGACCATGGATCAAATCCTTCGGGAATGGTCACGAACTTTAAAGATATGGGTGACTATTACCTGCTTAATGGCGCCAAGATGTGGATTTCAAATTCACCAAAAGCAGATGTTGCAGTGGTCTGGGCAAAGGATGAAACCGGAAGAATTCATGGGCTTATTGTAGAACGCGATATGCCGGGGTTTTCCACTCCGGAAACACATGGAAAATGGTCTCTCCGTGCCAGTACAACCGGTGAACTTGTATTTGATAATGTCAAGGTGCCAAAAGAAAACCTGTTACCCGGAAAAAGCGGACTAGGTGCACCAATGCTGTGTCTCGATTCTGCACGATATGGTATTGCATGGGGCGCCTTAGGTGCAGCGATGGATTGTTACGAATCCGCACGGCGTTACGCATCCGAACGCATACAATTCGGAAAACCTATTGCGTCATTTCAACTAACACAGAAGAAACTTTCAGAAATGCTGACGGAGATTACTAAAGCTCAGCTTTTAAACTGGCGACTTGGTATGCTCATGAATGAGGGAAAAGCAACAACTCCACAGATTTCATTGGCTAAGCGTAATAATGTACAGATCGCACTTGAAATTGCCCGCGAGGCAAGGCAAATTCACGGTGGTATGGGAATTACCGGCGAATATCCGATGATGCGCCATATGATGAATTTGGAATCTGTATTAACCTACGAGGGCACACATGACATACACTTACTGATATTGGGCAATAAGATCACTGGCATTCCAGCCTTTTCCTAATTCTCAATATAGGCAGTAAAGGTCACACGCTGAACAGGATTCCGTGGGTCGTTTGAATATACCGTAACGGACTTTTGTTGCGTTCCTTTCCTTTCCGTCGGATTAAAAGCAATTTTGATTGTGCTGCTTTCGCCAGGTTTCAACGAGGTTTTTTCCGCTGATGCGGTTATGCAGCTACAGTTCCCCTGAATGGACCGGATATCCAATGCCCTTCTGCCAGTATTTAAAAACTGAACTTCGCGCACTGAGGACGTATTGGCCTGGATTTTTCCAAAATCGAGTGTCGTAGTGTGAAGCTTCAGCTGCGGGGCTTTTGCCAAGTCTTCAGGTTGAAGATTTTTAAAATCCTCTTCCAGCGTTGCATAGACAGAAAACGACTTCTTAGGATTGGCTTCATCATCTGTAATAAATTCAATGTTATCGGATTGGAAACCGTACTTATCCTTCAATTTTCCGTTATAGCTCAATTTAATATTTCCTTTCTGACCAGGGGCAATCGTTCTGGGTTGAACGTCAGCCTTGATATATGCCGGCCCTATGAATTCGCCAGAATATGTAATCGGATTTTTTCCACCGTTCAAAATCTGGAAATCACGAACTGTAGGCTCATCCTTTAAGAAGACTTTGCCCATATTGAACGATCCGGATTTCAATCTCCAATTACCATTCTCCACCTGAAAATCTGAACGCTGGCCCGATTCTCCAGCAGCAGCGACCTGACCTTTTATCTGCAGTATTATCGGGTTGGAGTCATAGTTTGTTGTTACTGTAAGAGACTTGTTGAAGTATCCAGGCCTTCCCTTTGGATTGAAGCTTGCCTGAACGAAACCAGTCTTGCCGGGCGCAATAAGGTCTTTAGTCCAGTCCGGTGTCGTACATCCGCAGGACGCCTGTACTGTCAAAATCTGAATTGAACGATTGCTATAGTTGGTAAAAACGAACTCATGCATCACCGGGCCTCCCTCCTCTTTCACAATACCAAAGTCGAACGATTCTTCACGAAACTGAATGGGCTTAGCGATCTGTCCTAAAGCAGTTATCACCAGTAATGCAGAACATAAAGTCATTGTAATTCTCATCATCTTCAATTTTTTACACTCCCAAATTTAAAACTAATTCAGTTCAGCTTTATTTTATTTATTTGCAAAACTATGGCAAGAATTCTTACAGGCATACAAAGCAGCGGAAAACCACATTTAGGTAACCTATTGGGCGCAATTATTCCAGCCATAAAACTTTCGGAACAGCCGGGTAACGATTCATTTTTCTTTATAGCCGACCTCCATTCGCTTACCTCCATTAAGAATGCAGAAACGCGAATTGAAAATGTGCGTGCTGTGGCCGCAGCGTGGTTGGCTTTTGGCTTTGATATTGAAAAAAATTACCTGTATCGTCAATCAAGAATTCCTGAAGTCTGCGAACTGACATGGTATTTAAGTTGCCTTACACCTTTTCCGATGTTAGCGAATGCACATTCATTTAAAGATAAATCTGAAAAGCTGGCGGACGTAAATGCAGGTCTCTTTACCTATCCTGTTTTAATGACTGCAGACATTTTGTTGTACGATGCCAATTTTGTTCCGGTGGGGAAAGATCAACGTCAACACCTTGAGATTGCAAGAGATATTGCTAATAATTTTAATGCAACCTATGGTGAAACGCTGGTGGTACCAGAAGCCAAGATTGAGGAGTCTGTGATGACCATCCCCGGCACAGACGGGCAAAAGATGAGTAAATCCTATGGGAACATCATCGACATTTTTCTTCCTGAAAAAGAGCTGTTAAAGCAGGTAAAATCTATCAAGACAGACAGCACTCCGATGGAATCGCCAAAAAATCCGGATGGTGATAATGTGTACGGTATCTACAGTTTACTTGCGACTGCCGAACAAAATGAGGCATTACGAAACAAATATCTGGCGGGCAACTTCGGATACGGGCATGCAAAGCAAGCGCTTTATGAGTTGATACTCGAAAAATTCAGCAAGCAGCGGGAAGCCTATAACTATTACATGAGCAATACTGAAGAACTGGAGAAAAAATTAGTTCAAGGGGAAGAAAAAGCCCGCGTAATAGCCCACGATGTAATCGACAGAGTGCGAAAAAAGGTAGGCTCACGATGAGCTTCCCATTTTTGTCTGCGTAATCTGGCAGGAACCCGGATCCCTCAGGTTTATTTGTCTGAAGACCAGACAATCTGTTGCTTTTCTTTATCAACAGTCAGAATGATACGAACCGGTGTAGGTGCTAGTATTAGCCGGGTATCTTTACCGGGCAACTTATCTACTTCAACCGGCACACCTTGCCCGATATAGCCAATAGGCATCAAAACATCATTATCAGGACAGTATTCGTCGTGCACTTGCTGAAGCGCTTCTTCCAGAAAATCTCCGTATTCATCCTGAAAATCATCTTCTAAATCGTGAAGTTCCTCTTCAAGATCGTCGTATTTAGGATTGCTATAGTCTATTGTCGCTAATTCTTCCCTTTTATTAACTATTTCCAAAAGTGCTTTATCGAGTGCTTGAACGTTCATACCTGCAATTTTTTCTGTAAAGATTACAGAATTCAGTGAATAAGAAAAATCAGTTTTGATTTGAGACGATATTGAAGGTAGAATATGGAACGCTGAAGATTAACTATTATAAAATTTGGCGAATGTTAAGATTTCAGTCCTTTTGGCCAATAATAGTTTATGAAACTGAATTCAGCAGAATGTCCTTTGCTATTCAGCAATCATTGCCATTGAAAATATAACTTTACTAATAAATCTCACATCGGAGACAACATCTAACGACAGTTTTATGAACGACGACTTTTTGCCCATTAAAGGAACAGACCATATTGAACTTTACGTTGGAAACGCAAAGCAGGCTGCCCTGTTTTACCAGCACTGTATGGGCTTTGAATGCATCGCATATGCAGGACCTGAAACCGGAGTTCGCGATAGAGCTTCTTATGTAGTTCAGCAAAACAAAATCAAACTTGTCCTCACAACCTCCTTAGCAAATGACTCAGAAATATCAGAACATGTCAGCAAGCACGGAGATGGCGTAAAGGTTCTTGCATTATGGGTAGAGGATGCTCATAAATCATTTCAGGAAACTACTGCGCGAGGTGCGATAGCAACCCAGCATCCAACGACACTGAAAGATGAATTTGGTGAAGTAGTGGTTGCCTCCATAAAAACGTATGGCGAAACTATTCACACCTTTGTGGAGCGTAAAAAATATTCAGGGGCTTTCCTGCCGGGATACCAGGCCCGAAAGAGTTCGTTTGTACAATCGTCCTTTGGATTGGAATATGTTGATCATTGTGTCGGTAACGTAGAACTCGGACAAATGAACACCTGGGTCGAATTTTATGAAAAAGTAATGGGCTTCAGGCTGCTCATCACCTTTGATGACGAAGATATTTCCACTGAGTATAGTGCCTTAATGTCAAAGGTCGTTTCGAATGGAAATGGGTACATCAAATTCCCAATTAATGAACCTGCCAAAGGAAAAAAGAAATCACAGATAGAAGAGTACCTTGACTTTTACGGTGGACCGGGTGTACAGCACATCGCGATGGCTACACACGATATTATTGGAACGGTTCGGGATTTACGCGAACGCGGGATTGAGTTTTTACACGTGCCGGAAAGCTACTATGAAGAAGCTGTGAGTCGGGTTGGAGCCATACAGGAAGACATTGAGGAACTGAAAAAATTAAATATCCTGATCGACCGTGACGAAGAAGGATATTTGCTCCAGATTTTCACAAAACCGTTACAAGATCGCCCCACGCTGTTTTTTGAAATCATAGAGCGCAATGGCGCTAAATCGTTCGGCAAAGGAAATTTTAAGGCATTGTTTGAATCTATTGAGCGGGAACAAGCACTGCGGGGCAATCTTTGACTTTATAATCAGAAAAATTTTTCAGAGCCGGCTCAAATTGCGCCGGCTTTTCTATTTTTGAATCACTTTAAGATAAAAGCATGAAGGAATTATTAGAAAAAGTACAGGCAAAAGCACAAACCTGGCTCGATAGCCGTGTTATTGATGATGCTACAAAGTCAGACGTAAAAGCTCTCCTAAGCAACAAAGACTCCAAAGAACTGATTGACAATTTTTATAAAGATCTCGAATTTGGTACCGGCGGATTGCGCGGCGTGATGGGGGTTGGCTCGAACACTATGAACCAGTACACTGTCGGTGTGGCGACACAAGGTTTAGCCAATTACCTGAATAAAACTTTTCCAAATAAAACGATCAAGGTTGCTATTGCACATGATAACCGAAACAACGGGAGGCTCTTCTCACAAATAGTAGCCAATATTTTTTCAGCAAATGGCATTGAGGCTTACATGTTTCCAGAGCTCAGACCCACACCCATATTATCATTTGCGATACGTTACCTGAAGTGTGATTCGGGAATTGTTGTAACCGCTTCGCATAATCCAAAAGAATACAATGGGTATAAAGCTTACTGGAACGATGGTGCACAAGTAGTACCACCTCATGATAAAAACATTACTGATGAAGTGAAAAAGATCACTTCGTTTGAACAGATTAAATTTACTGCAGACCCTACAAAAATTTTCTCCATCGGTCCTGAAGTTGAGGCTGCGTACTATGAGGAAGTAAAAAAGCTGATCCCAAATCAATCCATCATAGAAAAACATCATGCTATTCCACTTGTATTTAGTGGCATCCATGGAACAGGTAATACAATGGTACCCGAGTGCCTGAGGCAGATCGGATTTTCAAACATCCACGTTGTTAAGGAGCAGGATGACGCTGATGGTAACTTCCCTACAGTACAGTCGCCAAACCCGGAAGAAAAATCAGCGATGGAGCTGGTGATAAAAAAAGGAAAAGAAATTGGAGCCAGCATGGTGATGGCTACCGACCCTGATGCCGACCGTGTTGGTATTGGTGTTCGCAAAGCAGATGGAGAATTTATACTGCTCAATGGAAACCAGGCATTTTGCCTGATGATGTATTTCATTTTAAAGAATCTCAAGAACAAGGAGAATACCTATATCGCGAAGACGATTGTTACATCTGAATTAGTTGACACGATGGCATTGAAGCTCGGTATTGCATGTTACAATACGTTGACAGGCTTTAAGTACATCGCAGCCCTTATGGGAGAAATGGAAGGTAAAAAACGGTTCATTGCTGCGGGTGAAGAAAGTTATGGCTATATGGTTGGTGATTTTGTTCGCGATAAAGATGCGGTATCTGCGTGTGCTTTTTTTGCTGCTATGGCTGCAAGTGCTACCGAAGAAGGCAAGTCCATGTATGACTGGCTGATCGACATGTATGTTGATTTCGGATATTATAAAGAACACTTGCTGAACATCACGAAGAAAGGTCAGCAAGGTGAGCAGGAAATTAAGGCTATGATGGAAAAATTCAGAAACAATCCGCCAGCAGAAATTATTGGAAGTCGCGTGGAACGATTGCTGGATTATAAAATCCTAAAAGAAAAAAATCTTATAACAGGAAAGGAATCGGTTCTCGATTTCCCATCATCAGATGTACTTCAGTTCTATCTGGAAGATGGTAGTAAAGTATCAGTTCGTCCTTCCGGAACAGAACCTAAAATCAAGTTTTACATCAGCGTTAATGCGAGCCTTTCATCAAAAGCTGAATTTAGTAAAGTAACTGAGGACCTTGATAAAAAAATTAAGGGGATCGAACAATACCTTCTTTCGGTGTAAGCCAGGCAATCGTGTATGAACCCTTTGACAGAATCTCTCGGCAAAATCTTCGAGCGGGATTTAGTAAAGCTTGAGGAAGAAATAAAATCCTATCCTTCTGAAGAATCCCTGTGGGTTGTTCGGAAGGATATAAAAAATTCAGGCGGAAATTTATGCCTACACGTTTGTGGTAACCTTCAGTATTATATCGGTGCAATATTGGGCGATACCAATTACAAACGAAACCGCGATTCGGAGTTCTCTTCCACCCATATTTTAAAAGAGGATTTGATTGCAGAAATTCAGAAATCAAAAAAAACAGTGCGATCAACCTTGGAAAAAATCGATGTATTTCTTCTGGAACAGGAGTATCCTATGCAGGTATTTGGTGAGTCAATGACTACATCATTCTTTCTAATTCACCTGGCTTCGCATTTAAATTATCACCTGGGACAGATCAATTACCATCGAAGGCTGCTTTAAAGTATGCCGATTATTGTAATGAAGTGTCGGTACTGATCATCTCTCAAGTCCTGAAGCATCGGGGGAAATCCAAAATCCTGAGTAAATTTGCTGGCTGATTATGAAAAAAGTAGCTTTTTATACGCTGGGATGCAAACTTAACTATTCTGAGACCTCCACAATTTCGCGGGTGTTCGAGGAAAAAGGTTATAAAAAAGTTGACTTTACTGACAGCCCTGACATCTTCATTATCAACACTTGCTCAGTTACGGAGAATGCCGATAAGAAGTGCCAGAAAATTGTGCGTGAAGCGCGGTCTATCTCACCAGAAGCGTATGTCGCCATTATCGGTTGTTATGCGCAGCTCAAACCAAAGGAAATTGCAGAGATACCCGGAGTTGATGCCGTGCTGGGAGCCGCAGAAAAATTCAGACTGGTTGAATTGCTAGATGGATTTGTACGCAAGCCGGAGACCGCCGTTTTTGCCACGGATATTGAACACGCAAACCGATTTAATACATCATATTCAATCCATGACCGTACACGGACTTTTCTGAAAGTGCAGGATGGATGTGATTATTCCTGCACGTTTTGTACGATTCCGCTTGCACGCGGTAATAGCCGAAGTGACACTGTAAGTAACGTTGTAAAAACGGCGGAGAAAATAGCGCAAACGGAGGTGAGAGAAATTGTACTCACGGGAGTTAATACGGGTGACTTTGGTATTCAGGAAGGCATACGATCAGAACGATTTATCGATTTGATACATGCCCTGGATGAAGTAGAGGGGATAGATCGTTTCAGGATTTCATCTATTGAACCGAATCTGCTTACAGACGAGATTGTTGATTTTGTGGCGACATCAAAAAGATTTGTTCCTCATTTTCATATCCCGCTTCAATCTGGCTCTAACAAGATTTTGAAATCTATGAAACGCCGTTACTTGCGCGAGTTATATGCGAGTCGTGTGAGCCTGATAAAATCGAAGATGCCACATTGCTGTATCGGCGTTGACGTAATAGTTGGATTTCCGGGCGAAACTCAGGAAGATTTTTTAGAGACGTATCAGTTCTTAAACGAGCTTGATATTTCATACCTGCATGTTTTTACGTATTCCGAACGTGATAATACACCCGCTGCAACGATGGAGGGAACTGTACCTGGAAATATCAGAGCAGAACGTTCGAAAATGCTGCACATTCTGTCGGACAAAAAAAGAAGGAGTTTCTACGAGCAAAATGTTGGGAAGGAATTTACTGTTCTTTTTGAAAATGATGTTGAAGATGGTTTGATGCACGGATTTACTGAAAACTACATTCGGGTAGTTGCGAAATATGATCCAATCATGATCAACGAGTTGAAAAAAATCAGATTATCCGGCATCAATGAAAAAGGTTTGATGGAAATTGAAGAATCTTCATCAGAAATACTTGTGCATTAACTCGTTCTGTGAAACCGGTTATCTAAAAATTTCAAACGAATATTTTCCTGTTTGTTAATCTGCTGAAGCGATGAATGTAAGGTCTGTCAAAATCCGTAGCAAAAGATCATTTTGCGAGCAAACACGCTTTAGTTCTAAAATGTAAGGATAATCTTCTGTATCAGAATTCTTACAAGTCTATCTGATACGCTAACCCATTGAAGTTCAATCACTCAAATCAGAATCAGTTCACTGATTATTCAATTGACTGACTCGCTGCAGCAAGAAAGTTAGTGTAATTTCCTTCCGGGAATACAATCAAAAAATAACAGATTTTGCCTTCCACCGGAGTGGTAAAGACATTCTTACATGCTTACCATATACTAAAAAAACGAAAAAACCGGATCAGCCTAGCACCCTACTTTTGTAATGTCATTTAAGGTTAGGGTTAGATAGAGGGAATGGGCAGGAGATCACGGATTTGTGCAAGAGACAGGTGAGATCTTCGCCCTTTTTTCTATTTCAGTTACAAAAGTACCCGGCAATTTTTTAACTACCGCTTAAACCTTTATTCTACCATCCCGAAGTTCAATCTTTCTGTCAGACATGCCCGCGAGCGATTCGTTATGCGTCACAATAATAAACGTTTGTCCGGTATCCTTTCTCAACTGAAAAAACAGATGATGCAGGTCGACTGCGTTTTGAGAATCCAGATTTCCACTAGGCTCATCGGCCAAAATTAGATCAGGGGCATTAACCATGGCACGCGCGACAGCTACACGTTGTTGTTCACCGCCCGAAAGCTCTGAGGGTTTATGTTCTACTCTATCACGCAATCCCAGCATTTCGAGCAAGTAGTTAGCCCGTTGGTTTACTTCTTTTTCGTCTCGCTGGCCAATTAATCCAGGTATCATCACATTTTCAATGGCCGAGAATTCGGGCAGCAGGTTGTGAAACTGAAAAACAAAACCGATTGATTTGTTGCGAAATGACGCCAGGTTTTTCGAAGACTGACCAAAAACATCCTTGTCGTGAATAAAAACGTTTCCTTTATCCGGTGCGTCCAGGGTTCCAAGAATATGAAGTAAAGTACTCTTTCCCGCTCCCGACGCCCCGACGATAGCAACAACCTCTCCCTTCTTGATTTCGAGGTCTATTCCTTTCAAAACATGCAAGTCACCATATGACTTTTCTAAATTCGTAGCACGAAGCATTGTGAATTGATACGTTTCCTTGAAATAAAGCTGTAAATAAAGTAGTTTCGCCCCAAACAAAAAACTTCATGAACATTCACGAATATCAAGGCAAGGAGATTCTTAAGAAATTCGGCGTTACTATACAGCGCGGAATTGTGGCTGATACACCCGATAGTGCTATCCAGGCCGCTAAAGAATTGCAAGCTGAGACAGGCACAAAATGGTTTGTCATCAAGTCACAGATTCATGCCGGAGGAAGAGGCAAAGGAAAAGTCAAAGAAACAGGCTCACATGGTGTAGTGCTGGCAAAAAATATAACGGAAGTACCAGAGAAGGTTAAAGCTATTCTCGGCGGAACTCTCGTCACACATCAAACCGGGTCAGAAGGAAAAAAGGTAAACAAGGTATTGATCGCCGAGGATGTGTATTATCCCGGGGAAAATGAGCCCAAGGAATACTATATGAGTATTCTTCTTGACCGCTCAAAAGCTTGTCCCGTAATTATGGCATCTACCGAAGGTGGTGTCAATATTGAAGAAGTTGCAGAGACTCACCCGGAGAAAATAATCAAAGAATGGATTGATCCAACGATTGGCCTACAGCCCTTTCAGGCTCGTAAGTTGGCATTTGCTTTAGGATGGGAAGGGAATGCCTTTAAAGAAGGCGTGAAATTTATTCATTCTCTTTACAATGCATACCTTGGCCTCGATGCATCAATGTTTGAAATCAATCCTCTACTGAGGACATCAGACAATAGAATATTGGCTGTTGATGCAAAGGTGGATTTGGATGATAATGCCTTGTATCGTCATAAAGATTTAGCAGAACTCAGAGATATTACTGAAGAAGATCCATTGGAAGTTGAAGCCGGAAAAGCCGGTTTAAACTATGTTAAGCTGGATGGCAACGTAGGCTGTATGGTAAATGGTGCAGGGCTAGCTATGGCAACGATGGATATTATCAAGTTATCGGGTGGTGAACCTGCTAATTTCCTGGATGTGGGTGGTGGAGCAAATGCAGAAACGGTTGAAGCCGGATTCAGAATTATTCTCAAAGATCCAAACGTAAAGGCAATACTAATCAACATTTTTGGCGGGATTGTACGGTGCGATCGCGTTGCAAATGGGGTGGTCGAGGCATATAAAAAGATTGGCGACATACATGTTCCAATCATCGTTCGGTTACAAGGCACAAATGCCGAAGAGGGTGCTAAAATAATTGAACAATCCGGATTGAAAGTATTTTCAGCCATCGTATTAAAAGACGCCGCGTTGAAGGTAAAGGAGGTTTTGGCCTGATTTTTTTTCATGACTGGCCCGAATTTCCTATATTTAAAGAACTGTGCTTGATTTAAGAAGAATGAAGATAAAGATCCTTGTCTTAGTTGCTATTGTGATTACTCCCGTTCTAGGGTATTCCCAGAGCTTTTTTGCGCAGCGAAGAGACCGAAATTTTCTAGTTAGCCTTGGTTCTGGGACGGCCAATTATTATGGCGAAATGGTTAATCCGGGGGAATTTGGAACACTTAAGCCGAATATAGCGATTGGTGCGGAATATTACCTCACGAGCCGACTCAGTGCCAGAGCAGAACTAACCTGGTTTCAACTCTCTGGAAACGATGCAAAGGCAGATGATGACAGGGTTGAACGAAATCTATCATTCCGTTCAAATAATCTTGAACTGAGTGTCCTGGGTGCCTATAACTTATCGCCCGTGGGCTTGCGGTTTTATCAGCGGTCGAAGGTGAATTTTCATTTTTTCACGGGGATTGGGGTGCTCTATTTCAATCCAAAAGCAAAGTATCAGGGAGAGTGGCACGCTCTACAGCCCCTTCGAACGGAAAACAAAAAATACAGCAGGATACAGCCTGTAATCCCTTTGGGGATTGGCGCAAGGATAAAGCTGGATCCGTTTTTTAATATCCTGATCGAAGCTGGATATCGGTTTACATTTACGGATTATCTTGATGATGCAAGCAGTGTAAGGTATGTCGATGGTGCACTTTTAAAGAACGATCTGGCCAGAGCTTTGGCAGACCGAAGAGTAGAAATTGATACGCAGCCCAGCAGGCCTACAGAAGTAGGGCGACGAGGTAATCCTGATAAGAACGATGGTTATTTCATCACGAACATCACGCTTCAATACTACATCCCGAAGTTGATGTTTGGCGATTATTACAATAAGCTCTACAATGCCAAAAGAAAGGCATATTATCGAAGACCGCGCGGCAGATAACTGCGGTTATGAAAGTGTTACCTGCTGTCACTCAATAAGAATATTACTGTATTTCTTTGCATCGCGAAGCGTCTTTGCCACGCCTGCATTTACTGAAAGTAAGGCATTGGGGTCAATATGAACCGGAATCCTGATTTTGCTTTCAAATCTTTCCTTTAATCCACGAAGCATTGCGTTTCCTCCCGTTACGTAAACACCATTTTGATAGATGTCGGCTGCAAGCTCCGGAGGGCAAGTTTCCAGTGTCTGAACAACCGCATGCTCAATCGCATTTATGGATTTTTCCAAAATATGGGCGACTTCGCTATGGGTAATAGTTCGGGTGACCGGGATACCTTCCATCAAGTCCTTACCCCTAACCTTCATTGGTTGAGGTTCTGCCACAATCTTATCGAGAGCAGCGCCAACCTGAATCTTCACTTGTTCGGCTGTTTTCAGGCCAATCGACATATTGCAGTTTCGTCTGAAGTAATCCTGAATTTCCTGATCAAAAGAATCACCCGCGACTTTAAGCGACTTAAATGCTGCGACCCCGGAAAGAGAAATAACGACGATTTCCGTAATGCCGCCCCCGATGTCGATCAGCATCTTTCCATTCGGTTCACGAATGTCTAACCCCATTCCCAAAGCCGCTGCCAATGGTTCATAAATCATGTAGGTATGTCTGGCATTAAATTGACTCAATGCATCGCGTAACGCCCTTCGTTCAACTTCTGTAGTACTAAAGGGTATACCTGAAATAATATTGTTAAAACCACTCCAGAAAGACGTGGCGGCATAGGCTTGTTGTAGCATCCCATGGAGCATCTTGGTTGCTGAGTCATAGTCAGCAATAACACCACCCCGCATTGGTTTTACAGGCATAAGCTCCTCGTGATTTTTTTCGAAAATATTGAAGGCCCGCTCTCCTATTGCTTTCACTTCATGGCTTTCCGTATCAAAAACAATGTAGGAAGGCTGGGCAAAAAGGACCCTGCTGGTATCGCTTAACACCGTATTGCTATTTCCGAGGTCGATCGCAACGTTTTTATAGTTTAGAAAATCAAAATTCATGATAGGTTAAATAAAGGTATTACCGCTTTCCTACTTCAATTGATGGAGTTATTTTATATTTATGCAATATCGTATCTGCATTAACAATCTTACAAAATGCCAAACCATTTACAAAAATCACGAAGAAGTTTTATTAAAAAGGCGATCACGGGAGCTTTAGTTACCGGAGTACCTTCTGGCCTTAGTGCGAAGCAATCTGAATTGATACCGGCGTCAGAAACCATTTCCTACTCAAAAAAGATCTCTGCAAATGATCAGGTAAATATTGCGGTAATCGGCATGGGTATCATGGGCTTTAATAACCTGGGTACATCGTCAAAGGTTCCGGGTGTTAAGCTGGTGGGGATATGCGACCTGTACACTGGAAGATTAGACCACGGGAAAGAATTATATGGCAATGACATTTTTACCACGAAGGATTATCGTGAATTAATCGACCGCAAAGATGTTGATGCCGTTATCATTGCAACATCCGATCACTGGCATGATCGAATTTCGATTGATGCCTTAAACAAAGGCAAGCATGTGTATTGCGAAAAGCCAATGGTTCACAAACTTGAAGAGGGAGCTGCCGTAATTGCTGCACAAAAAAAAACCGGTAAGGTAATGCAGATCGGGAGTCAGCGCGTAAGTTCAATTGTTACCGAAAAAACAAGGGAGATTTTCGAATCAGGTGTTATCGGTGACCTGGTATTAGTTGAGACATGGATGGATCGGCAGGGCGCGATGGGCGCATGGCAATACTCCATACCAACGGACGCAAATGCAGGAACAGTTGATTGGGACCGATTTATTGGAGATGCACCGAAAGTAGCGTACGATCCCCTCCGGTTTTTCCGCTGGAGGAACTATCAGGATTATGGAACTGGTATCGCCGGAGACCTTTTCGTTCACCTTTTTTCAGCTTTACATACTGTGATAAGTTCTAATGGCCCGAACAGAATATATGCGACCGGAGGTTTACGCTACTGGAAAGATGGCCGGGACGTACCCGACATCATTACCGGACTGTGCGACTATCCCGCAACCGATAAACACCCCGCTTTTACATTGCAATTGCGCGTGAATTTCGCCGATGGCAGCCGAGGTGGAGAACGTTTAAGACTGGTAGGTACTGATGGTGTGATCACCATGGGCTGGAGTGAGGTTACGGTGGCGATAAATAAAATGTCAAAAGCTCCGGGCTACGGTGGATGGGATACCTTTAATACATTTACAACGGCTCAGCAGAAAGAGTACGAAGCGTGGTACAAGGAAAAGTATCCGGATCCAAAACCTGAAATGCTTAATCCGGGCACAACGTACCGGGCACCCGAGCGTTATGATGCAAACTTTGACCATCATATGAATTTCTATAAAGGCATTCGGGAGAAAGCTCCTATCAAAGAAGATGCTCTCTTTGGTATGCGGGCAGCAGGTCCGGCACTGGCTTGTAATAAAAGTCTGTTCGAAAAGAAAATAATTCTATGGGATCCTGATAACGCCAAAGTTATCTGATAAAGATTATTGATGCTTACGAGATTGCTTGTAGCAGATTTACTAAAAGGGGCTTAGTACAAAATCTCCAGGTGATTGTGATTGGAGGGCAATGAAACCCGAAATATGGAGCCGTTTCCAAAACTGGAGCGGAAAGTCATCTTCCCATTAAGCTTATCAACGGCCTTTTTGACGATATATAAGCCAAGCCCGTTTCCTTTGGATCGATCACTTCCCCGGAAATACATATCAAAAATCCTGTCGTGATATTGCTCTTCTATACCATGTCCATTATCCTCAACCTCCAACACTACCTGTCCATCTTCAAGAAAAGCACTGATTTTAATAAAAGGGTCAACTACTCCGCTAAATGAAATGGCATTCTCGATAAGGTTTTCAATGATAATTTTGAACATTGCCGGGTAAGAAAAAAATGATTCCTTTAACGCAATCGAACAGGACAGTTTGATGTCTTTAGTTTGCAGTTCATCGCCAAAACTATCACATACATTACCGATTATTTCTTTTACAAACACTTCTTTAAAAACGAGTTGTTGTGCGCCAACATCACTTATCGATTGAAGCTTGATCAGCATTTTATCAAGATTGCTTGCCGTTTCTTTTACTTTAGAAAACAGTTCCAGCGCATTACTGTCTTTAACCGTAATTTTAGCAACTTCCGCTAACCCGAGAAAAGTGGTTAATGGTCTTCTGAAATCATGCGAAGATCGGTAAAAAAAAGTATCCAACTCCTTGTAGGCCTGCCTCAACGCTGACGTTCTATCTTCAACTTTTGTTTCCAAATCTTTATTAATCTGGGCAATGGTTTGATTGGCTTCAATAAGTTCTTCCGATTGCGCCTGAATTTCCTCCTTTTGTTCCAGAATTTCGTCGTTAGCTCTCTTGATCTTAGAAGTATATTGAAAAGTCTTGTATGCCAATACTGAAATAAGAAGAAGCCCTATCACTCCGGAGATAATAATGACCTTCTGCTGATTGATCTTTGAACGTTGTAGCTGCAGTTGATTATTTTGAATCTCTTTGTTCTGATTAAGCAATTCGATCTCCTGGTTCTTCTGTTCCACCTGATAGAGTGCCTGCATTTCGGCTAACTTCAAGGCATTTCCATCGCTATAAATACTGTCATTCAACGTGGCATATCGTTTATGAAAATCAAGTGCATTCTTATAATCCCCTTTCGCCTCATAAAACTCAGCGAAAAAAAGATAATTATTCATGATCAAAATTTTGGATCCCGTTTCTTTTGAGAGATCATTTGCTTTAGTGAGATACTTTAAAGCTTCCGCAAAGTTACCAGACTTGGTATGCACTTGCCCGATTTGATTATAAGAAATGCTCAGACTTTGTTTGTTGTTCGCAATTTTTTCATCAATCTCAAGTGCCCGAAAGTGATATTCCAGTGCTTTGTCAAATTTTTCCTGTTCTTCATACACAAGTGCTATGTTAAAAATGCAGGCAGAGATGCCTTCATTATGGCCGATTTTTCTTCTTATTGTAAGTGATTTCTCCAGCAGTTCAATCGCTTTATCATACTTCCCTTCCTGAAAATAAAGCACCCCCATAACGTTGTAGCTATGTGAAATACCTTGATCATCCTGAATTTCCTGGCGTATTTTCAGTGATTTCTGCATGTATTCTTCTGCATGCGGAAAATTCAACTGGTTTTTATAAATCCATCCAACTTCGCTATAGAGTCTTGCAAGATCGTACTTCACTCCGATGGGTTCATAAATCTTCAGCGCGTCGAAATAGTACTTCAAGGCTACGTCATGTTGTCCTAATTCTTCATAAACTTCACCCAACTGATTGTATAAAGATGCCAGGAGTTGTGGATTTTCCTTCGACTTCAATATTTCCAAAGCTTTGAACAAGATCTCCAACGACTTGAGATAGTCGCCAGATCGATAATAAAAATCACCCTGACTTTTATTACACAATACAATTAAAAAATCATCCTTCTCATCCCTGCTCAGTTGGCAGCCTTTATTAAGATAGTTATTGGCAAGTTCGTATTGCGCGAGATTTTTATTTACATCCGACAACGCGAAATAGATCGTCGCAAGACCATTTAGATTATGCCTCTCCTGATAAATTTTCTCAGCCTTACTGAAATAGACCTCTGCCTCTTTATTCTTCCACTGAATTAAATATAATCTTGCGAGATTCTTGAATGCAAAGGCCAAATAATCCGTGCTGTGATTCTTCTCCAGAATCTCTATGCTTTTGAAATAGAAGTATCGGGCAGAGTCGTAGTTAGCAAGTGACGTATATACATTGCCTGCCATCGTATAGCTATAGGCCAATAATTCATCCACTGTCGAATTAACATACGAGGCCTGACGATAATAACTAAGCGCTTTTTGAAAGTCCCCTCGTACAGCAAATCTGTAACCAATAAGGATCAGTGATCGTTTTTGTCCTGCCGGGTACTTAATTAATCTGGAATGTTCGTATGCTTCCGAAGCATAGGTAAACCCGTCGTCAACATTGTTATCATAAACCTGGAAAGATAATTCATTTAAAACATCGACCCGCTTAATGTTGTCATTGATTTCATACAGCAAACGCTTCAGGCTGTCAACGTAATGCTGAGAAAAGAGTGTTATTGAATGGCCAACGAGAAACGTTGCCAGAAAAAAAAATGATCTAATCATTACACTTTTACTGAATGCAAGGTAATAGGATAATTCAAATGGAAATTACGTTTTATGAACAATTCCGGCTTAATTAAAACATTTAAAAAAAACACTGCTGTACGCCCGAACGATTGATCCCGCCCCATTAAATTATCCTGAGGTAGTATTTTTACACAGAAACACAACCCCAATAGAATCAGGATGGAGTAATTTATTGTAGTTTTGAAAAATTGCCGCATCTTAGGAACACCTGCAATCGAAGCCAAAGCTTTGAAAGACAATACCAACTTTATATAACCAACCTTAATTTTTATGAATAATAGAAAATTTTTACCCTTTATTATCCTGGGTATCATTGCCTTGTTTATCATTATGGGCATATCCTCCAGCATCTTTTATACTGTTGGCCCATCCGAACGCGCCATTATTTTTTACAAGTTCGGTATGGGACTTGACAAAGACAATGTGATTGCACAAGGCTTTCATATGAAAGCCCCCTGGAATGACCTCTATATCTACAGTGTAAATGAAACTTCTGCAGACGAGAATATGGATGTACTCGACAAGAACGGGCTCTCTATCCATGTCGACATTACCGTACGGTACAATCCTATACCAGAAAAAATCGGATACATACAAGAGAAGTTCACCAACAACTATGTATCTGTACTAGTGATTCCGGAAGTTCGTTCAACGGTTCGGCAGGTTATGGGTCGATATACGGCGGAAGAAATTTATTCGACCAAAAGAGCAGAAGTCGAAAACGCTATCCGGTCAGAAACGGAAAGAATACTTCATGAAAACTTTGTAAATGCCCCTGCCGTCCTGATTCGGTCGATAATACTTCCAGAGCAAATCAAAGGTGCTATTGAAAACAAACTTCAGCAAGAACAAGAGGCTCTTGCCTATCAATTCCGTCTGGACAAAGAACGCAGTGAAGCAGAAAGAAAGCGAATTGCTGCAGAAGGAGAGTCGAGAGCAAATAATATTATTAACAACAGTTTAACTAACAACCTGCTAAAAATGCGAGGAATTGAGGCCACACTTGAGCTTTCGAAATCCCCCAATTCAAAAGTGATTGTTATTGGCTCCGGTGCAGACGGAATGCCACTAATTCTTGGAAATAATTGATAAAAACACATTTTTTAATGCTATTCCTTTCTCAAACATAATTGAACCCTGTATATTTAAAACCTGTGTTAAATCTATAGAACATGTCTAAAACTGCTGAACTGATTATCGACGGAAAGTCCTATTTGTTGCCCCTTGTGGTGGGAAGTGAAAATGAGGTCGCGATTGATATAAGCGAACTCATGGAGAAGACTGGTGCCATTACGCTGGACTTTGGCTATAAAAATACAGGCGCAACAAAAAGCGCCATCACGTTTCTTGATGGCGACAAAGGAATACTTCGGTACCGGGGTTACTCGATCGAAGAACTGGCTGAAAAGTCAACCTTTCTCGAAGTTGCACACCTGCTTATTTTCGGAGAACTCCCAACCCAGCAGCAATACGATAAATTTAGTTATGATATAAAAACTCATACGCTGGTCCACGAGGACATAAAGAAAATTCTGGACGGATTTCCGTCCACCGCTCACCCCATGGGTGTATTGGCGTCATTATTTTGCTCACAGACAGCATTTTATCCTGAATCGCTGGACCCCAACCGTTCTGCAGAAGGAGTTTATTTGAGTATTGTAAGGTCGTTGGCAAAGATGCCGACATTTGCTGCCTGGGCGTATAAAAATGCTGCGGGGCATCCGGTTAATTATCCTGATAATAACCTCGACTATTGCTCCAGGTTCCTGAAAATGGTTTTTGCTCTCCCGGCCGAGGATTACGAAATTGACCCGGTGATTTCTGATGCATTGGACAAACTTCTCATTCTCCACGCTGATCACGAACAAAACTGTTCAACTTCCACAGTAAGGATAGTTGGGTCATCCAAGGCCAGTATCTACTCATCAATTTCTGCCGGTATTAACGCCCTTTGGGGACCCCTCCATGGAGGAGCAAACCAGGAGGTAATTGTTATGCTGGAAAATATCAGGCAAGATGGCGGGGATACAGAAAAATGGATCAACAAAGCAAAGGACAAAAATAGTGGATTCCGACTGATGGGATTCGGGCATAGAGTCTACAAGAACTTCGATCCACGCGCCAAAATAATAAAAAAAGCAGCCGATGATGTTTTGAGAAAACTCGGTGTAAATGATGATGTTCTGGAGATTGCACTAAAGCTGGAGGAGGCTGCACTAAAAGATCCTTATTTCGTAGAAAGAAAGTTGTATCCGAATGTAGATTTCTATTCCGGAATCATCTATAGGGCGCTGGGAATTCCCGTTGAAATGTTCACGGTTATGTTTGCGATGGGCCGTCTTCCAGGCTGGATTGCCCAATGGAAAGAAATGCGCGAAAATAAGGAACCCATTGGAAGACCAAGACAAGTCTATACTGGTGCGACACTCAGGCCCTATAAAGAAATGACCGGCCGCTAAACTGGTGTCGTTTTTTATGGATCGAAAATCGTTCCTAGATTAAATTTTAAAGAATTTTCACAAAGCCATCTTCCTACAGGTCGATGGCTTTATGTTACTACCCTTTGTACATTAAGATTGAAATTTTATGGATATACAGAAATTCGAAAGCGCGGTAGCAAAATCAAAAGAATTTACGAAGCGTCCCACAAATCAAGAACTGCTATTGATGTACGCTTTATTTAAACAAGCAACTGAAGGCGACGCATCAGGGGAAAGGCCCGGCGGATTTGATTTCAAGGCCATAGCAAAGTTCGACGCCTGGGAAGAACAAAAGGGCAAAACTAAAGAAGAGGCTATGGAGGAGTATGTCAGTCTCGTTGACAAGCTTTCTCAACAATACACCTGACGGCGTGAACCTCTTCTACCAACCGCTAATACCAGATGGCGTTCGCTATCTCGATGCAGTAGAATCCAAGCACAGCGCCAAAGTCCTACGAAAAAAAAATGGAGATGATATTCTGATTACAGACGGCAAAGGTTTTTTCTACAATGCTATTATCAAAAAGGCTGATATACAGCAATGTCATTTTGAGATCGCAGAAAAAGTAGCGCAAACACCCTATAGACACAGGATACATATTGCAATCTCCCCCACAAAAAATCCCGATCGCATTGAATGGTTTGTTGAAAAAGCAATCGAATTGGGTGTTGATGAAATCACCCTTATAGGCTGTGATCACACCGAACGAAGCAACCTGAAGGTAGAACGACTGGAGAAGCTGGCAATTAGTGCTATGAAGCAATCGCTTAAAGCTACACTACCTGGCATTACACCAACCATAAAATTTTCGGAAATAGTTCGCCGTTCATCTGCATCATCCAAATACATTGCCTATGTAGATGGGGACAATCCAAATCATTTAAAAAATATAGCCATACCTCATTCCGATTATCTTGTTCTGATTGGCCCTGAAGGTGATTTTTCCCGTGAGGAATTGAATCTGGCTCTTGAAAACAATTTTCAAAAAGTAAGCCTCGGCTCCGGTCGGCTGAGAACGGAGACGGCAGGGCTTGCTGCCTGTCATATCTTGAATTTGGTAAACACAACCTGATCCTTGTACATTGTTAATCGATATAACCGACTGCCATGATTCTGAATTATATCTGGGTATCATTTTTTCTGATCGCTTTTGTCGTTGCTCTTGTTAAACTTCTGTTCTTTCAAGATATGCAAGTATTTCCCGCGATGCTTCAATCTACGTTTGACATGGCGAAAACGGGATTTGAAATTTCCATTGCCCTAACCGGAGTTATGTCCTTATGGTTAGGATTAATGAAGATTGGCGAGAAGGGTGGGATCGTTCCAATAATGTCAAGGATTGTGGGCCCCTTTTTCGCAAGATTATTTCCTGAAATCCCAAAGAATCATCCGGCAACAGGATCGATCATTATGAACTTCAGTGCCAACATTCTCGGTTTAGATAACGCAGCTACGCCTTTAGGTTTGAAGGCCATGAAGGAACTTCAAGAAATAAATCCAGAGACTGATATAGCTTCTAATGCACAGATTATGTTTCTGGTTTTAAACGCATCGGGACTTACGATAATTCCGTTATCCATCATTGCAGATCGCGCCAGTATGGGAGCAACAAATCCTACCAGCATTTTCATTCCTACTTTGATTGCTACCTATTGCTCAACTTTTGCCGGCCTGACTTATGTCTGCTTGAAGCAGAAAATAAAGGTTTTTGATCCCGTTATTATCGCATACATCCTGGGTGTTACGAGTTTCATCGGACTGAGCGTATGGTATTTTTCAACCCTGTCACCAGAGCAGTTACAACTACAATCATCGCTGTTCACGAGTGTAATCATTTTAACCATCATCACACTTTTTTTTATACTAGGCCTGATCAACCGCATTGCTATGTTTGAGACGTTTATTGAAGGAGCAAAGGAAGGGTTTGCCATTTCAATTAAGATCATTCCCTTCCTGATCGCAATACTAGTTGGTGTCGGAGTCTTTCGTGCCTCGGGTTCATTAGACTATGTTATTGGAGGACTGGCCTGGGGGTTCGGTCTTGCCGGGATAAATACCGATTTTGTTGAAGCATTGCCGGTTGCATTTTTAAAACCGCTAAGTGGCCAGGCAGCCAGAGGGATGATGATAGCAATTTCAGAAAGTACTGAAGGGGGCGTAGACTCGTTTGTTGCCAATCTTGCTGCGGTGTTCCGAGGTTGTGCAGAAACAACATTCTTTATTATTGCACTTTATTTTGGATCTGTCAACATCAGGAATACGCGTTACGCTTTAACCGGAGGATTAATTGCCGACGTTGCCGGTGTTATAGCGGGTATATTTGTTGGTTACCTGTTCTTTCACTAACCGATAAAAAGATATATTTTGTTTGGTTAACTTAGCAATCAGAATTAACATTGTTACATGGAAAAAAAGGCGGATATCCAAAAGACCATCTACGATAACGCGAAGAGCCACTTTCTTGGAAACTTCCCAGATTCACTCCCAATTGAACAAGCTTATGTGCACATCGGCATGTACCTTGGATGGATCATTGACGCAGGTCTTTACTCAGAGTACTTTGAAGATGAAGCATCGAATCAAATTTTTCGTTTTAAAAGGCGAGAAATATCATGCACAATTCTCAGCGAAATCTGGGACGGATACCTTGGGTTTGAACTCTTTAACCGCCAGGGAAATATGTTTACCTATTATTATTACGGTGGTGGTCTATATCGTAATGACTATGATGAAATACTCGTAAAAACATTGCCGTCAATTTATCACGTAACGGATAGTTGGGAGAACTACGAAAAAATGAAAGTACGCATCAATATGCGGTTTGGTGATTGGAAAAAACTTGTTGGTGCATAAACTTACTGCAACACCTTCCCATTTTTATCGAGTGTGTTCTGGAGGTTATTTCCACCTAAAATAGTAAGTTCCCCGGATTCCGATTTGAATGAAATTTCTCGCGGCAGGTAATCCAATTTGTGATTCATGCTCCACGCCAGTCCATCTGATCTGTAAATCTTCGCCAATGTTGCTGCATACTTATTCTCCTTATCAGTGTGAGCAGAGAAAATCAATATGAAGTAAAGCTGACCTCCCTGATCAGAATACGTAAGGGCTTTTGTTGATTTTAAAAGCGAATGTTTGAAACTTCCTTTCTCTACCGGAAACGATACCTTGACATCAGGAATTCTGGTTTCATTGATCGTGAAGAAATAACCGGAAGGATTTAGGGAATCAGGATACTGAAGCCCTGCGGTATATTTTTCATTCACCACTACAAGCGGTTTAAATTTAGCATGACTATAACCGTCAAATATAGGAATTGAATCCTTTCCGTTAATAAGCCATCGCAGTGCCTCCTTCTGCTTTAGTAATTCAGCTTCTTTTACTTTTTTTTCCCGATCAGCAAAGTCTTTCACCCCATTGACATAGGTCTTTAAAACAGTGGTATTATTATATGTATTTTTTATAAAAAAGTCATAATCCAGAGCCTTACTGTCAAGATTTGCCGTAGCAAGCCTGGTGGCGATACTGTCTAGTTTATCCAGAAACTTATATTCTTTAGTTGAAATATCTAAGCGACGATGAACGTCCTTTACATCACGCTTATTCTTGTGTTCCAGCAGGGTAGAGCGATATTCGAGATCAGAAATTTTTAGTGTAAACACTTCCATCGGAAGTGGTTCCGAATCGTACTTCTTTAATTGGTCCATCAATAGTTTATCGATTAGAGAAGTGAGGTCATTCTTTACCGATACTGAGTCTTGAACCAGTTTATCGCGAAGTTTATTTATCTCAATGTCGTACGTTACCAAGTGTTCACGCATCGGAATGATCTCTCCTTCGATCACTTTTTTTGACTTAAGGGCAAACTTTTTATAATCCCACACCTTTAAGTCATCGGCATAAAAATTTGCTATTGAAGAACCTTCCTTTTTAAAGTCGGCAATTTCCTGCAGTGAGAAAATCTGATTATATCCCGTCTTTCCAATTGTTGAAGAACTGGATTTGTAGGTTTCAAATGCTTTACTACATGAATCAAAACGAACGGCCAACGCTGTCAGACGCTCGAGTGTTTTCTCATCTGCTCTTAAGTATAGCTCTTTTTCGCCCGGATAACTTTCTTGTATTGACTTGTATAAGGCATTGGATTTTTTATAGAGACTATCCGACAAGGCAAAATAATATTTCACCATTCTCACCCGGTCAATCCGTTCACGCAACCCTTCCATCTTCTTTTCCAGATCGAATTGAATGTCTGATAGCTTTACTCCAAACTCGCCCGTTCTTAAGTCCCTCCGATTATAGGCCTGGTAATACTCATTATTTTTTTTGATCTCCTTTTCGGTGAGTGCCTTATAAGCTTTATCATAATAAATAATAGCAGAATCCATTGAACCGATGGCACGTCTGGTTTGCTTCAATACATCCTCTTTCGTTGATTTTTCCTGAAAGATGATACCCATGTACAGGAATGCATTTGGGTTGTCTGCATTTTCCTGGAGGTACTTTTTAAGAAACGGCTCAGCAGCCTCATATTGCTTGGTACTGAGCAACCCCCAGATATCTTTGTACTTAACCTTTTGCCCGAAGGCCGCGGTAGTACAAAACAAAAGGGTAAGAAGCTTGATTAAAGCTAGTTTCGTCATGTTAAAGCCAAATTATCTTTCGAAATTAATTAAAATCACGACATTTGGGTAACCCTCCTATCAGAACAAAATCAAAAATGAAGCAGGTATTCAGCAACAAGACCGTGGTAAGAGCATGGCAAACAATAAAGCCGGGGGTTGTAGTCATTGCACTTTTCCTGACTTTGAGGTATACGGGTGCACTTTCGGCAATCTCTTTTCTAACTGGTAGCGCTCTTATGCATACCGGAGTTATGGATGTGAGCACCTCAGAACCTTTAGTAGCAAAGAAGTTTGACTACAATTTCAAGCTTAAGGATTTAAGTGAGCGCGAGGTTGATATGAACGACTTCAAAGGCAAAACGATATTCCTGAACATATGGGCGACTTGGTGTCGTCCCTGTCGCATAGAAATGCCCTCTATACAAAAGTTATACAGCGACCAATCTGATGGTATCATATTCATTATGCTGTCGGTAGATCGCCGGGAAGACTTTGACAAGGTGAAGAATTATATTCGTGACAAAGAATATACGTTTCCGGTTTATACGCCGTCTACAGACCTTCCAGAGCAACTTCAGGTAAGATCTATACCCACCACCTTTGTGATCAGTCCGGATGGAAAGATCGTTAGTCACGAAACCGGTGCTGCCAATTACGACACTAAAGAATTCCGCAAATTCCTTAAAACGCTTTCCCCGACTTAACATTATGTTGCTTTTCCGACCCGAAAAGAGCGAAAGAGAAAATTAATCAAATATAGCTTTACTAATAATGTTAGTTTATATAGATTTGTATTAACTAATTTTATTAGTAAAATGAAAACTATCAAAACGGTTTTGGGGACAAAAAAAATCGAAGACAAAGATTACCATCTGGCTTTGGTTCAACTACGGGAAATTTTAGATGCACACCGGAGTTCGTTGATCAGCAGGTTGATATCAAATTTGCCTATGTATATCGACTATAAATTCAATACAAAGGTAGATTCACAACAACTGGAGGCTATTAAAGAGAAGCTTTCGAATTTAAAAAATTCTTCGGTTGATATGGATAAATATGAATTCATATTGCGAAATGTGATGGCGCATGACAAAACGTATGTTGCCACAGAACCCTTTTACAAGGAGATCGATGACAACATAAGCTGGTATCTGAACGACTCACAATTGAAACTTATACGATAACAACGGTGGCGAACGATTTGAGAAGTCGTTTACTCTTTGGCAAAATGCCCCGCGATGTGGAGGATGAGCTTTCGCCAGTCCACATTGAAAAAACGTGGGATTTACTGCACGAGAAGTTTTGCTTTAATGTAAAAGTTTGGAAGCAAGAGTTTATGGCTTACTACCAAAAACAACCGCATAGCGTCTCTCAACGAGAGGCGTTTGTAGAGTTCGGTGCGGCATTTATAAACCCTGTTTTGAACGCAATCCTAAAAAGACAGGGTCATCACAATACGTGGGGAAATCTATTAATCTATATTGTTAAAACGTCTTGATAAACAGAAGTAGATTTCTATCGGTCACTCTCCAGCCATTCCAGCAACTGAGTTTCAAAATGAATTTGCGCTTTGCCTTTCCGGGTAAGTTTTAAAAAGAACGTATGTTTTTGTTTTGGTACTGGAATGGCTTTGATTAAAGCTTTTGCTTGGAGATCACGTTTGACATGAAGCACATACCAGGCAATTTTGGTATTGGGAGCACCAGTTACATTATGATTCGCTTTGTCCAGCAATTCATTCAGCGTAAGCTTGTCGTGGGAATCAAGAATTGAAAGTGTAAAGGAAGACCAAAACTCATACTGGTCTTTAGGAAGACGTTCACCTTTCCGTCCATCCAGCCGAAGTGTTTCAATCATTTCCATGCCCTGATTATTCCTTTCTTTCATAAACACTTTCTAAAGACCTTTGACAAATGAAAATTATATTATAGTCAGACGCAAAATCGAAACGATTGATTCGCGGTGATATTAAAAAAGAAATACGTTGACCGATGCGAAGCAAAGCACAAACGCCGGAACCACAAAATTTAATACCTTGATTTAATTCGAGCAGAAAAAAAATTAACAGTAGCACAATTGTTCAATGCCGGAAAGGATTAAAAGGTTAACGATTGTTTAACCGTTATGTAATAACAGTTTATGGATAAAAAAATGAGCTTAAAAAACGGTGATTTTTTTGCCATAACACGCGATGACCCAAACAGGTATTCACTCTCGCATATCTGGATTATAAAAAAATGTAAACGAACGGACTTACAGGACGTTAACGGGTCGATTGCCGTTCAAATAAAACAGAGGGAATTGTAATAGATTCCTGTTGCATAACACCCTTCTTTTTTTCCAGAGCATTAAAAAGTAATGTTGCTGCAGTTTTTCCAATGTCAAACGCAGGTTGTGTTATTGTAGTGAGTGACGGATTAAGCAGGGATGCAATTTCGAGACTAGAGAAACCAACGATTTTTACATCATGGGGAATCCGTAAATTCAAGTCATTGCACACCGTGTAGACGAGTGTAGTGAGTTTTTCACCGGACCCGACAACACCATCCGGCCGGTCTTTGCCTCTCATAAGTCCCTCAATCAAACTATAATTTTCGGTCTCATCGTTTTTACAATTGAGAACAGAATTTTTGTCTATGGGGTGATCATAACGGCACATCGCTTCTTCGTAACCTTTCTGTCTATGGTTTGTAATTGCCAGCTTATTTGACATTGCTAAAAATGCAATTCTATTGCAACCCCGATTTATCAGATGCTCCGTTGCGTTGTAAGCAGATTGAAAATCATTTGTTACTACTTTTGAAGCCTGAATATGTTCACATACCCGGTCAAAAAAAACAAGTGGAATATGCTGGGAACACAAATCGTGAATGTGACTATTGCTGTCAGCACCACATGAAACCGATATCAATACGCCGTCAACACGTCCACTTCGGAAATCCCTCAAAATGGACTCTTCTTTACGGATATCTTCATGCGTTAAATAAACCATAACGTGATATCCTTTGTGTTGGGCGACAGACTCGATGCCATCAATTGCAAGCGAGAAGAAACTATCAGCTATTTCCGGAAGCACAACAGCGATGTTTCCCGTTTTTCGGTTTTTCAGACAGCTGGCATAAAGGTTGGGAATATAATCCAGCTTTTTTGCGTAGTCAAAAACCCGGCGCTTAGTCTCAGGACTTATCTCATGACTGTCGCGAAGGGCTTTTGATACAGTAGAAACTGCCAGAGCCAGATCTGTGGCAATTTGTCGAATCGTTACACTCATTTGACGGAATTTATTGTTGGCACAGTGCGTGACATTGCGTATTATAACGGTCAAACTGAATCCAATTCTTATTTACGCCCGCGAAAATACCGTTTATCTAGTTCTGAGAGCGAAACCGGTTTCGTAAATAAAAAGAATGGCGTATTAAATATAAACCATATTATTCGCCAAGTTAGCATTTGTAAAAATGTGTTGTTAAAAAAGATTTAATTCACCTAAATGTATTTGCTGCGGTATGAGTACGAAGAAGAATTTCGAGGCGATTCCCCTTAAGAATCTTGATGAATGGGAAGAAGATATTCTTCGAAGATATCCCAGGCCGGAGACCATTACCGATGGGAAATCAACCGAAGCCTACAGGAATTATGAAAGTCCTGAGCGCGATACCGTGCGGGAATTCTACCGGCTGAATCACAAGTATCAGACGTATAATTTTGTTCGAGATAAGCAAGCGGATTTCCTCAAGTTCGATAAAAAAGAAATGCCTGTTTGGGAAGCCTATGAATTCCTCAACCAGCTGGTAGACGATTCTGATCCGGACACAGACCTTGATCAGCTCCAACATCTCCTTCAGACTTCCGAGGCAATACGGCGAGATGGGCACCCGGATTGGATGGTGTTGATCGGACTGTTGCACGATATGGGCAAAGTACTTTGTTTATTCGGAGAACCCCAGTGGGCCGTTGTCGGCGATACCTTCCCCGTTGGATGTGCTCATTCTGAAAAAATTGTTTATCCGGAGTTCTTCAAGCTCAATCCAGACAGTTCTAATCCGTTATACAGTACAAAGTATGGTGTATATGAACCAAATTGTGGATTGAGAAATGTTCATATGTCGTGGGGCCATGATGAATATGTGTATCATATGGTAAAAGATTATGTACCCGAATCAGGACTTTACATGCTCCGCTACCATTCCTTTTATTCACAACATCGAGAGAACGGTTATGATCATTTGATGGATGATCATGATCGCGAAATGTTTAAATGGGTAAAGTTGTTCAACCCTTATGACTTGTATTCCAAGAGCCCAACTCCACCGGACTGGAAAGTACTACGTCCTTATTATGAGGATTTGGTCGCCAGGTACCTTCCTCCTACCCTGAAATTTTAGACAGATCCCAATCCATGATTCAAAAATACATTGGACAACGGCAACGTTTTTTAATCTTTTTCATATTGCACCTGTATGAAGATTAAAAGATGAATAAACTCCACACCGAAGATTATATCGTTTTCCTGTTGTATTTCGTGGTAGTCTCTGGTTATGGCTATTATATTTATAAGAGAAAAAAGAGTTCCTCATCTGACTCTAAAGCGTTTTTCCTGGCGGAGGGATCGCTCACCTGGTGGGCTATCGGAGCCTCTCTGATCGCTTCAAATATTTCTGCTGAACATTTCATCGGCATGTCCGGTTCGGGCTTTGCCCTTGGGCTGGCCATTTCTACCTACGAATGGATGGCGGCTGCAACGCTGATTATTGTAGCCGTATTTTTTATTCCAGTATATCTTAGAAACAAGATATATACAATGCCTCAATTTCTGGCACAACGTTACGATAACAACGTAAGTACGATCATGACCGTTTTTTGGTTGTTGGTATATGTTTTCGTTAATCTAACCTCAATCATTTATCTCGGTGCAATTGCAATCACTTCTATATCAACAATTAGTTTTGGCTGGTGTATTGTCGGATTGATTGTATTTTCTGTTATCGTGACACTGGGGGGAATGAAAGTGATAGGTTACACCGATGTTATTCAGGTATTAGTACTAATGATCGGTGGTTTGATTACAGCTTACCTCTCGCTTAGTCTGCTTTCGGAAGAATTCGGTTATGGGAGTGATGTTTTGAAAGGACTTTCAATACTTCGGGTGAAGGCAGACTCTCATTTCCATATGATCTTCGACGACGGGCATCCCTTTTACAAAGACCTGCCCGGGTTGTCTGTATTGATTGGCGGTATGTGGATCAATAATCTCAACTATTGGGGATGTAATCAATACATTGTTCAGCGAGCCCTCGGTGCTGATTTAAAAACTGCACGCAATGGAATTTTGTTTGCTGCATTTCTAAAATTACTTATCCCCATTATCGCAGTGTTACCCGGAATTGCGATGTTTGTGTTGCATCAGGAAGGGATGTTCCAGCAAGAAATGATGGATGAGACAGGCGTTGTTAAACCTGATCATGCATATCCAATACTTATGAACCTTCTTCCTGTTGGTTTGAAGGGTGTAGCTTTTGCTGCACTGACAGCGGCAATCGTAGCCTCGTTGGCGGGCAAGGCTAATAGCATTTCCACAATCTTTTCACTGGACATTTATAAAAAGTATATACATAAAAATGCCAGTGAACGAAGCCTTGTAAGGACGGGCAGATGGGCCGTAATAATTTCCATGGTGATTGCCGGCTTGGTTGCTCCGGCGCTCAAAACGCTGGATCAGGCTTATCAATTTATACAAGAGTACGTTGGATTTATCTCACCTGGTGTATTGGCTATTTTTTTATTGGGTTTATTCTGGAGAAAAACAACATCTGCCGCTGCGCTTACCGGCGCTCTGCTTACGATACCGGTTTCAACGATTCTGAAATTTCTTCCCGTACTGACAAACGGTGCTTTTCCAGACTACCCGTTTCTTGACAGGATGTCTATAACATTCGTTCTTATAATGGTTGTGATGATCACGATGAGTCTGGCAAAACCGGAAAAGGATAAGGATAAGGTCCCTATTGAAATCAATAAAGCAATGTTTAAAGTAACCCCCGGATTTACAATCGGATCCATAATTATCCTGGGCATTCTGGCCGCGCTGTATATTATTTTCTGGTAGTATCGCGAATCATCCAGATGTGTAGGTCAATCTTTCTTATCAGATGTATCAACATCTTCATCGCCAACAGGTTTATTATGCCACCACGAAGCTAGTAGCGAACCCGTTACATTCATCAATGGACCAAACACTGCCGGGGCAAGCCCAACCGTAGCAATCTTGCCCATCTCCCGGGCTATTCCTGATGCCAGTCCACCATTCTGCATTCCAACTTCGATAGCGACTGTGCGGCAATCGCGCTCTGCCATTTTAAAGAGCCGCGCTGACCAATACCCCAACAGGTACCCCGATGTGTTATGAAGAATTGATGAAAGGATTAAAAGAAATCCAATCTGCAGAAGACTGTCCCTTCCTGAGGCGGTTATCACCGTAATGATTAAGGCAATTCCAGCCATTGAAACGTAGGGCATCGCGTTATGCAGCCACTTCGCTTTACGGCGGAATACCCTGTTAAAAATTAATCCGGCGCCAATCGGTATAATTACCATCTTAATAATATCCCACATCATTTTCATCACATCAATTTCAATAAATTCTCCGGCGAGGATACTCATTAAAAATGGAGTTATAAATGGCGCCAGTAGTGTGGTGATTGTTGTTACCGTAATCGACAAAGCCAGGTTAGCTTTCGCCAGATAAGCCATTACATTCGAAGCCATGCCGGATGGGGAACACCCTATCAGAATCACACCCGCCGCAATTTCTGGGGCGAAAGGAAAAATGGACGCCAATGTAAACCCAACCAACGGCATGATAATAAACTGACCAAGGGTACCGATAAGTACTCCCTTTGGCATTTTAACGACGCCAAGAAAATCCTGAAGACTAATTGCAGTACCCATTCCAAACATGATCACCTGAATGAGCGGGGTAATCAGGCTGCCTAATTGAAATCCGTTAATTTCAACAAAGTACTGCGGATAAGTGAGGGCGAGCGCAACGCAGCCAAAAATCATCAGTGGATATGAAAAACCTTTTGATATTGGAAACCCACTGCAGCCAATTGCCGCGGTAAGGAAACTCAACGTAAACGAAACTCCCATTTCTTCCATCCTTCCCATAAAAGCGAGAGCAATAGCCATTGCAAAAAAAGCAAGTGAAATGTTAAGCAAAATTCTATAGCCATTCATACGGTATAAGTTTAATTCTTACAAAGGGCAATTCTCATTCTTTCAAATGTTAACTATCGCTCTTTGAATGATCCGTTTTGTTTTGGTATTTGCAATAATAGCCCAGTTTGCCTGAGCTATTATGTATCAAGATGTAAGTAAAAGCGTAAATCCGCAAGAACATTTACACAATATTCTTCTATGCAAGGCAGATTGGAGAGCTGACTGCATTTTATTCTCTATTGACTAACCGCGGCACATTCGACCCTACTTGCTTTAAGCCGCTCAAGGCGACTAAGAATTACATTCATTTATCCCAAAGCGGTTTCGATATGCCATTTAAATCATAGACAATCTTACCATCGCGAATCGTGAGCTCACATTCAAGCTTTTTGTCACCCTCTATGCGATACCCTCCGGAATCTACAAAACCGAAGTTGCCTCCGCGTAGACTAAATATTGCAACATCGGCTACGCCACCGGCAGAAAGATGCCCCAACTGTTCACGATGAATAACCTTTGCAGGATTCCATGTAGATGCCTCTATCACTTGTTGAACGTTCATACCGATATTCAAGAACTTAGACATGATGTTCAGTTGATCTTTCATTCCGGCATTCATACTTCCGGTATGAATGTCGGTACTGATTGTGTTCGGTATAAACCCGGCTTTCAAAGCTGGAATTGCTTGTGAAAAACGAAAACTTCCGCCACCATGACCGACATCGAAGATGATTCCTCGTTTTTGTGCTTCTCTGACAAACGGCAATAACTTCCCTGCACCATCTACGATGGGCATGCGCGATGCCAGCTGTGCGAATGTGTGCGTAAATATGTCGCCCGGTCGAAGGTATTTCGTAAACAAATCCTGGATTGAAAGGGGAGGAACCGTTCCGCCAAAGTCGATCATCACCGGAACGTTGGCAATTTTTCCAGCCGCAACGGCGCGTTCAACCGGATCCCACTCTCGTCCGGAATAATGAGCAACTTTAATTCCCACAATTTCCCTGTGCTGCGAAACCGCCATCGCCGTCATCTTACTGTCCATATCATTCAGATTTTGTTCATAAGGCCCACCGCGCATTCCTTCGCCTACAATATTTAAGAATGAGAGAACCCGTGTCTTTGAATGATTAATGGTTTGCGCTTTGAAAGTCGTGAAGTTCCTCCACCCTGCACCACCAGCATCAACAACGGTGGTGACCCCACTTCGGAAAGTAAAACCATCGGGAGGCAATGCCTCAAAACCGTTACTTAAATAATGATCAGCCTGAGTTCCAAAAAAGTTATGAGAATGAATGTCTATCAATCCAGGTGTTACATACATTCCTTTTGCATCAACTATCTGTGCCTGTTTTGGATCAATACTCTTGGCAACGAGCACGATCTTATCGTCCTGCATAGCAACATCCATGACCTCGTTAATATTATTCTTCGGATCGATTACATGTCCACCTTTAATCACCAGTGCGTAATTCTGCGCGTAAAGCCCGGAAGCACCCAGCAGCAGAAGCAGTAATACTATTGAACGAAATGATTTATTGTACATGGATTAAAATTATTGATGGTGACAGGTTGTAAATACAGATTGACTTCAATCAGATATAGGCAATACAATCAATCTCCACCAGCGAATTTCCTGGTACACCACCATATACTGCTACCGTTGTCCGAACCGGAGGCTTACTTCCAAATCTTCCCTTGTAAGCCTCATTCATTGCTTTATAGTCGTTTAGATCATGGAGAAATACACTGCATTTTAACACCTTGTCCATTGACGATCCTGCTTTTTTTAATTCCTTTTCCAGTTCATCTAACACGTGTTTCGTGTGAGTTGTAATATCTCCATCAAAGTGCGCTCCCTTGCCAGCAATAAAAACCAGATTTCCGAGCTTCGTTGATCCCGAAAACAAAGGCACATCCTGATCATCTTTGACGACATTGAAAACTTCTTTCTCTGGTGCTACGTCAGCATTTGCGCTGGTGGCAACACCAAGTCCGACTACTCCCGCCAGGGATGCAAAGATTTTTTTTAGTGTTGATCGTCTTTGTTCTTTCATGTGATAAAGATTTAGAGGTTTAAAATTTCAACTTGGCATGTCCCTTATAGGCTAGCAAACCTATCTCTCATTTTTATTTTTTTGAGAGTGAATTCGTTGTACCAAAATTTGTCTTGATGTATTTCAGCGATGATTCTACCTCAGGTAGTGGCTTTAGTTAATTCCTGCTTAAGCCTTGCCGCCACAATCTTTTCCTGTCCGGGTTTCAGCATAAAAGCAGTGAGGTTAATACTATTGGAAGAGCCTCCTCCTACTTCAATCGAGGGATCGCCATTTCGTAAGGATTCACGCAATTGTTTATCCGATACTTTTACCTTATCACTATCCCAGGTTACCCGAAGTGTAGGGGTGTGGTTGCCCAATGGGGGAACGTGAATTTCAGTAGATACACCGTGAATCGATTTAACGCTGTTATCAATAAGGGCAATCCTTTTCTCCCAGTCTTTCCACACTTTATCATGATCCAGGTTAATGTATTTTTCAAGGGCAACATACATACCGAGAATCTCCTCTTTGTTAATCTTCATACCTCTACCTATGTTAAATCCGCGGGGCGGCATGGACAGGCGGGCAGCTTCGATAATATTTTTTTTGCCCATGAGTATTCCTGCGCTCTGGGGTCCGCAAATAGCTTTCCCACCGGAGATGACCACGAAATCAAATCCCATATCATTGAATCTCCACAAGTTTGAAACAGGAGGTACATCCGCAGCAATGTCTATAGATGTTGGTACTCCAAATTTTTTACCCAATGCAACCCACTCCTCGTGCTGAATCTTACCCTTGTCAGATTCAATGTGCAGAAAATGCATCAAGGCTGTTCTTTCATTTACTGCCTTTGCAACTTCCTCCGTCGTCTCTACTCTGACTATTTTACAACCTGTGTTCGTCAGTGCCTGGTTATAGACAATATCGTGGCTGACCTGACAAATGACTTCGGATTTCATTCCTGTGTATGCAATGTGCGGAAGAGCCTGAACTTTCTTTTCATCCTTTCCAGTAAGAATTCCAGCCAGGCCCAATGTCATTCCAGAAAATGCACCGGAGGTAACAACCGCTGCTTCCGAGTGAACCATCTTAGCAATCTTCTCTCCCACCTTATCCTGTAATTCATCAAGCAAGCAGAATTCTTTTGCACTTGTGTTTATTGCCTCCAATACTTCATCGTGCATTAACGACCCAGTCATGTACGTTAGCGTGCCAGCAGCGTTGATAAAGGTACGAACGCCGAACTCTTTAAACAGGTCTCGTTTCGGTGGGTCTTTCTTTGGGATTTCGGAAGCTAATGTTGAGTTGATTGAAATGCCACCTAAAATACCTCCTATGACTGGAAAGGAAGACAGGCGTTGAATTAGTTCTCTTCGGTTTAGCATAAGAGTATTATTGAGGTTAAACAAATATAATTTCTATCCTGAACATCCATATAATCGTTTACTCCGCTCGTGGAAATTTTGAATAAAAAAATATGTTTCGATGCACACACACGCACACGATTTCAATGTTATGGATCAATAAACGTACGTGCTTCGAACAACCGCGTGTTTAAGTCAAGATTTGCAATACCATTATTTCAAGTATCTCCCTGGCAGCGAGGATTAAAAGATATGTTGCAAATCGTGTGGTTCGTTACTGTCACAAAAAAACAATTCGTGTTAGTTTCGCTAAATGATAAAGGAAATTTTCATTCAACCTTCCCCATCCAAAATGCGATGCTTTGTCTTTTCCAAGTATAGGTTACAGCAATCGTGTCATCAAAGCTTATAACTGCCGGATATGAAAATTCATCACCTTCAATACCGGTTTCTATATCCATCATAAACGGCCATGATGCACCATTGTCGCTGGAAAGCGCTATGGTAATAGGTCTGCGCTCACCCCAGTTTTCGTTGTCACGATTAAATACTAATGCCAGCCTGTTATCCGGCAACTGCGTCAGATCAATCCCACTGTTGGGATTGGGGAGATTGGTTTTGTAAACTGGTCTCCAGGTTTTTCCATAGTCATCGGAATCACTTCGGCAGATGACGCCGGTTGAGCTTCTTAACAACATGTGCACCACACCTGGAGCTGACTCCCAGAGGGTGGGTTGTATAACACCCTCACCTAAAACAGAATCACGGTTAAGCTCAAGAAATTTTGTCGCCTTCCAGGTTTGCCCATTGTCCTCACTCCGATCTACAAATGCATTCCAAACACCTTTGGTTTCATTCGACGAACCAGCGATCCAACTACCGTCGGAAAGGAGAATTGGTTTATTTCTAACAGGGCCACGTCCGCCCTTGTCACCCGCGACCAGTTCATAGGGTGTGGACCATGTCTCACCCTGGTCTGACGATTTTATCACCCAGGTCTCCCATTCATCAATAACCTTCCCGACTTTGAAGTAAAGTATAATTTCACCCGAAGGAGAATTGAAGAGTACAGGATTCCAATGAGGATCGTTACGAATTTTAGCTACCTGAATTGGAGGTGACCACCTACCCGGATTTCCCTTAGAAAGCCAGATTCCCACATCATCATGCTTTTCATGTGTGCCACCAAACCAGGCAACTAAAAACTTGTGATTAGATGTACGGACCAACGTAGATGCATGTCCTTGTTGAAATGGTCTATCCTTACCAAAAATACGTTCGTTTACGAGTGTATACACGGTATCAATACCAAAACTCAATGTAGTATCCTGAGCGGAAGGCCTACAGCTAAATGCAAAAATTGTCGTTACTAAAGCCAGTACGTGAAAATTTTTGAACTTTGAAATCATAATAAATCGAATTTGGTGCCTGAGTATTCAACAGAAAATGAATTTACAAAAAACATTCAGGTGTTACCCCACCACGTCGAATTAAACCGTTGCCTATGTTGCTTAACAATAGCAGGCAGGCTACACAAAGTTGACCGTTGAAGTTATAGAATGGCTACTCTGCTTACGAACTAGCCCAAAATTCAAATAGTCATGAGTTTAAAAATTTCAAAGCGATCGACATGAATCATCGTAAACTTGTAAGAGCATTCGGCATGATCCGATTCCCTGCGATGAAAAGATTGTTAAATGAGTAGCAAAAAAATCTAACGTCCTGTTAAAACGTATTCCTTTCCAGGGGCCGTAGATAAGTAATATGTCAATGGCAAAACCACCTCGCGCTTTCAGTCCTGTTACTTTACCATCCTTCCACTCATCAGGTAAAGCTGGCAATAAGTGCACGGATCATCATGACTTTGCAGAAGCATTTCTACAATACCAGAGGATCCGCCAAAATTTCCATCAATCTGAAACGGAGGATGAGCTTCCAGAAGATTTGGATAAGTACCTCCTCCACCGGCATACCCCTCGTCTACCCTTGATCCACAACCAAGCTCAATAATTTATTCTCGTCTCCTATGGGCGACGCGAAATGTTGAGCTGGTCCTAATTGTCCAGGGCACCATCATCGACCCAACAGGCGATTTTCTGGATCTGGCTTTCCTCGAGGGAGCCATCGTAAGGCATCGACCTGTTTGTGGTTTTCAACTTGATAGACGTTGCATAAGCTTTTACATTATTGAATGATGTAAAGTCAACTCTTCCTGTTCCGGCAATATGGCATCCTGATTTGGCACAACGTGTCTCAATAATCGGCTTGATATCATTCTTCCAGCCTACCCCAGTAAGACCCCGTGTGATCGTAAATCCAAGCGAATAGGAACATTCGGTAGCATCAACAGCCGTAATCACATAGGTCCCTACACCAATATTCGTAAGAGAAGGCAGGTTAGTCGATGAAACGCCCGCAAACAGAAACTGGTAAGGTGGAGTGCCCCCGCTTACTTCAAATGAGGCTGTGCCATTATCAGTCAGGCATTCATTATCCTCCGTAAGGAAAGCCGTTAAACGAAGATCGGACTGAATTGCCTCGATCTCCACTTGTATGGAGGAAGAACAGTTGCGGTTATCACGTGCTTCAACATTGTATGTACCAGCCTGAAGGTTGGTAAAATTTCCACTTTCCTGAAACGATAGACCGTTGATGTTGATACGGTACCGGACAGGCAAAGTACCCCCAGATGTGGTAACGGTTATACTGCCTGTTGATTCGCCACAGAAATCATTATCCTGTTTAGAAAACACCTGAATTGAAAGTGGCAGTTCACTACATGGTGGAATGTAATCCAGCTCATGGTAGACGCAGGACCATAAAGTAGGAACTACGAGCAACATGATGGATGAAATCTGAATCTGCTTAGACATCCCAGTTCAGTACTCTCCTCCGATTCTTCGCCGGTCCAGGACAGGATTGTTCAATGTGGGCAATTGCCTTGGTCTCGTGGTCAGCCCCACGGTATCGCTGAGCGTATGAATAAAGCTTACAATGTCATGTTGTTCTGATTTGCTTAGGTTTAGTTTTTCGGGTGGTAAGGTTTGGTTAGGAAGTTCAATACCGATGCCTTGTCCTCCGCCCCGGTTGTAAAAGTCGACTACCTCTTCCAGCGTTTCATACACGCCGTTGTGCATAAAAGGAGCTGTTAAGGCTGCATTTCTTACGGTTGGAGTTTTGAATGCGTTTTTATGAAGCTCGCGGTTGTATGTATGAAATTTTCCCAAATCATTGTCTATCTGAGCATCTGCTGTATCTGCTTGCAGGGGCACTCCAATAACTTCAGATTCTGTTTCGTAGTACAAAGGTGGAACGGATCCATTAAATATTGGTAGAAAGTGACAAGTTCCACACTTTGCCTTACCCATGAAAAGATTAAATCCACTCAACTCCTCCCTGCTGAGCATTTCGGAACCATCCCGGAAATAGCGGTCAAACTTAGAATCCAGTCCATCCAGGGATCGGACATAAGCCGCTAAGGCAACTCTGACTTTCAGAGGGGTGATGGTGTCTAAAGGCTCCGTACTAAATGCGTTAGAAAACAATTTCCGGTACCCATCGCTAGCGTTTAAGTCCATGACAGATTGATCCAGTTCTCTATGCATTTCAAGCGGGTTGGCTGCGACATCCGATACTTGATCCTCTAAAAATTGCACGCGCTGATCCCAGAACTGTGATTTCTGGTAGCCTGCATTAATCAGTGTAGAGGCATTCCGCGGAATCGCCCCGACAAAATTAAAAGCCACACTTTTCTCGTTGCCGTCAGTAAAGGCCCGGCCGGGCTGGTGGCAAGAAGCACAGGCTCTCCTATTGTTTCCAGACAATATTGGGTCAAAGAAAAGAACTCGTCCTAGTTCAATCAAATAAATTGAATCACCTGCCGGACGCTGACGCGCAAAATAATCTACGTTGAAAACACCTTGCTGAAAGAAGTCCTTTTTTGCAAGATCTACTGCCTCTTTCCACTTGTTATTCTTTATCCCTGTCTTGACCTGAAAATCGTAAACTTGCCGAGTAAGAGGATTTAAGAATTGCACAATAAATTCAGCGCGGTCAAATGAATTAAAGTCAGTGTTTCGGTCCAGGTAGTTAACTGCTTTGGCAAATGCGTCATCTGTTTTTTTCCAGCTCTCTTTGTTCGTTTCGTCCCGATAAAATGAAAGAATTTGCCTTAGTCCGGATAGCGCAGCGTTTGTTTCATACAGTGACAGTAAGGCAATGGGTGAGTCAAAGCCGGAGATTCCCAGACTCATAATCCGAAGAAGTTCAAGGCGTGCCGCCTGAAAAATATTAGGATCCGTAAACTCATTTCCTTCCATCAGGGCCCGTATCCGGACTACGCAGGATTTCAGGATTTCAATTTCCTGTACCGCAGCCGCCAAGTTACTTTCATCAATGATTGGAAACAGGTATTCTTCTACCACCTGAAAGCCTGTCGCAACAACCACTTTATCGTCATACTCTTCTGCCTTGTCAATCGCAGGCCCGTTAATGGCCTTGGAAATACCAGAAAAATAGAACTCCGTGAGCGATTCAATTTTTTTATAAGCGAAGCGGGCTTTTAAGAATTGTGCTTGGGCGTTCCTATACTCTTCCGCTTTCGTAAATATGAGCAGAGAGTCGACCGCAACCCCCATGGCCATTACCTCGTCCATAACAAAGTCCTTGATTTCTGTTTTTGGCTGATGTCGATTTCCTTCATTCGTTGAACAGGAAAGTGAAAAGAGACACAGGCCGATTGTCATTAGAAAATTTCTCATAGGTAGGAGTCGTGGGTTCAACTAAATAAAGCTGCCCAAGAAAAAATTCTCAGGCAGTCTTTTGTAAGGAATTAAAGCGCGTAAGAGAACTTACCTTGCTAACCCTTTAATGATCATGATTTGGCTTCCCTGATTCTCTGCCGCACGCAGCATACCGCCATCAACACCTGCAAATTGAGGTAGTCTCCATGTGTGCAATTGTAGGCAAATCATAAAGACATTGTCAATACCAACAATATCTGAGATGTCAACCATAGCGCCATACTCCCAAGAACCTTTGGCCGACGTTTCCGACAAAAACTTAGCGGCCTCAGGCTGCCCACGGAAATGGTTCATTTCAAATACTGGCTTGAGCGCCTTTGTAGTAAGGTCGTATTGATATACATACGCGTCATGTGTTTCATCTCCGTATCCATTTGCATCTTCTTGCACATACGCATATTTCTCGGTCACGACAATGTTATCGACATTTTGAAATGTTTTTGCTTTGCCCGTGGTCCTGTTATCGCCATCCAACACCAGTTGAATTGTTCCCTTGAGTGGGTCTGTTGCGTCCATTACGAGTTTATAAACTCTGCCGTATTTGGTTCTGTCGGTGTTGCCGGCCTGACCTGTAACATTGAAATAGACCTCTCTGCCTACACCATCTTTACGGTAGTCAATATCTTCAACCCTTCCGAATGCAATACCTTTTAGCGCCGCAACTTCACTGTTAATCTGCGCACCAGTTAACGTTTTTCCATTGGCGATTTCCACGAATTCAATATTCGTTGGTGTTGCATCTTCCACAAAATCCATTTCACGTGTGATTTGATCCACTCTGCGCAGCACATAAAGTTTGCCCGTTGATAGGTCGCCAACGGTATTGGACAAATACATGGCGATCTGCCCTCCAGCAGGCGTGCTGGAATCGTCGTCACCAATTAGAATAACGGTTTTATCTACATAGGCAGTTTTTGGGAGAGGAACAGCATTTTCAGCGTTCCATCTGCCTAAGCCTTCTAATTCTCTAGAAATACTTGCGCTACCTGCACTTGCAAACGGATTAAGTCCATGGGTTCTGGATTCTACACTTGACTCTCCGCATGTTAGATAAAGAGGCCCAAAACCATGTTCCTCAGGAGTAGCCAATGTTGCGGAACACAACCTCCACTGCCCGCCATCGGAATTGAGAATGTACTCTCCTCCTACGGGTTTGAATGTTTTGTCGAGCGTTACTCTGGAGACTGCAAAGTTATCTTCGTGATTTGTGAGCAATGCAAACCCATCGGTCAATTTAATAAGACCTGCGCCATCGGCAGAACCACCAAAAGTGAAGGCAGGTGATCCGATAAGTTTATCCTCACTGCTTATAAGTGAAAAAAGTTCTACGCTTTCAAAACCAGCAAGCTTTTTAAGTGTAGATGGCGTTATTGAGTGGTTTAACAAAACAACATCTGTCGGGAAATCTGCTCCATCCTCTCCGGAATCTCCTTTATCGCCTTTGTCCCCTTTATCGCCTTGCTGTCCCTGAGGACCAATTTCTCCTTCTGGCCCTTCGCAGGCGCTAAAAGAGACCACCAATGCCATCATCAGGCATAAAATCTTTGTAGTTACTTTCATCATAAGTTAAGTTGTTATAGTGTCATTGGATTTGGAATGCAGTAGCAAGGTAATGCAGGCAGAAAATGCCAGGGTTACTGAGATTTTAGTGATATGTTATGTTTGGTCGGAAAACGACGCTTCAAGATTTTCCAATTACTAAGGGAATGTTAACTGATTAATCTAGTCTTAACAAAGGCTGGAAGACTGCGAGCAAGTGGTTCCAAGTGGGGTTGACATTCCTCCGGCTATAGAGACTTTTTTTGCGCAAGCAGTCGCTGCTCAGTTTTCGATTGGGTAATTAAGTTTCTCCAGGTTCGATGGAGCTGGAACACATCACAAATAGTGAGTGATCAAACAACGTTTAAGGGAGGCTGACATTCAGCACAATATCGGTCAAATACACCTGAGCTGGAATTCTCTGATGTGGCAAAGCGCTGCCAGAAATTAGAAATAAACTCTAAATAAAATAAGCGGTGCAGACCGCGCGAATCCAATGCAGGAATTAACTTCATTGGTAACACAATGTTAATTATACTTTTATAAACATCGCTCCGCCTTTTGTTACTTTACACGAACGATTCTCTATCGCCTTAAAGTTCAGCTTCATTGTGTTTTCTATTTTACTTCTTCCGACAAAATTAGCTAGAGTATTTAGTAAGGGAGAAAAAATTTAATACCTCAGTGTATGTTACAAACGAACGTGACTAGCATGCCCGTCCAAAAGCAAAAAAACTGTAGAATTTTTCAGCAGTCTTCGGAACTGGTTGTAGAAATATTCCACATCCCGAAAACGTTACCAGAATTTAACGTCAAAATAGCCCTACATCTTTGCTAAGCTTTACTGCGAAAATTTATTTCTTAGCTACCTTTGCATGGAAATCATTTAACGATGGATATCCGATTTTTTCCAGTTCTTATCTTACTCCTCTCATGTTGTTGTCAGGCGCAAGATCGCTCAGTTTCAAAACTTACAGAAACTGGCCTATGGAATGGTCTTTACCTCAAAGGTTTGTTTACTGACAAGATCGGATACTATGGTGAACACCATTATCGCCTGCGCAATGATGTCGACAATATCAATAGTTTTGTTGGGCGTACACGTCAGTTTTACAACCGGGCCGGAATAAATTTTCTTGTCAATAAGAATTTTGAAATAGTTGTGGGCCCCACATTAGTGCTAAATTACACGCCAAGTCCTGGCAATCCGGCCTACGAGAAAGTTACCTATGAACCTCGTATATGGCATCAATGGCTGTTTATCATGCCTCCCATGGGGCGTTTCAAGTTCTACCATCAATTCAGGTTTGAACACCGCTGGAAGCGTAGCAACGAAGTGGAAGCGGACCACAAGTACACGAACAGATTCCGATATAAGTTTTTTGCCTACATCCCTCTAAACAAAAAGGAAATTGGTGTAAATACGTTGTTCTTTTCGCCCAGCGCAGAAATCTTTATGCAAGAAGGAAAATCAATAGTCTACAATCCTTTTGAAGACTTCCGAACCTATAATGGATTAGGGTACGTGGTAAATAAAAACCTTACTTTTTTTGTTGGCCATATGTGGACAATCGGTCAAACAACTACAGGATTTGAATACAATGAAACACATATTATCAGGGTTAATGCCTTTGTAGGATTTGATTTCAGGGGAACCAAAGGGAAAATACCTAAAATTAATATCGGTTATTAATCACGCAAAGTTACATGAAGGAGCATTCGGATCAATTGTGGCACATCTCTTGAAAATAATGTGAATATTGATTTCAAAACGGTCCCTCTGAATAAAATTGATTGGTAATAAAATTGGAAAAATGAGAGTTAGGGTTTTAATCGCTTGTATAGTAGTTTGTTTGGCAGGATCAGCTTTTTTCGCATATCAATTCTGGAGTACACTTGAATCTCAAGAACATTATGCTGTTAAACTTGACCGGTTATCTTCATATGTTGAAACCAAGCAATATGCTGACTCACTTCTGGCAATTGGTGATTTTGACAATGCATTATCGGAATATGAGAAAGCGGACTCCATGCAAAGCGGAAAACACCTTAAGCAAAATGCGCAGCGGATTATTAATATGATTCAGCGTCAACGAAGAAAAGCTGACAGCCTTGGCATATTAAACCTGGATGCAAGTAAGAAGATTGATTCAAACACGAGCGAACTGTCTATACTATTGGGACAAACAGTGGAGAAGCAAATCATTATTGATTCCATGATGAGTTCGCTCCAGCGGTTGCAAGAAAACCTTATACAATCTAAAAATGCCGAGACTAGTCTAATAGCATCGCTTGAAAAATATACACAAGAACATCAGTTTATGCAGTTCATGGTAGATGATACTATACCCGTTTATTATCTTGGAGAAGTAGCGAATGGAAAAGCCAATGGCTTTGGTTATGGCCTTATTGCCTCGCGTGGAGTGTATGAAGGAGAATGGAGAGATAATCTACGGCATGGAAAAGGAAAATACACATGGCGTAATAATCATATTTATGTCGGTGAATTCAAGGAAGGGAAAATCGAGGGTTACGGCATTTACACCTTCGATTCCGGAGAAAAGTACGAAGGGTCATGGAAAAGTAATTTGCGCGAAGGCTACGGTACTCACTACGACGCAGACGGATCTGTACTTTTGCAGGGTGCCTGGGTAAAAGATAAATTCAAGGAAAAGGCTTCACTACCGGTGTTCTGAACTAATTTCAAATTGAATCAGCGCTATCATTTCTTCGGTTTGCAAATATACGACGAAATGGTTGCACCGTTTGCCCAACAAAGTCGTCAGGGAAATTTTCACTATCGGGTAGACCGACAGGAAGATTCTCATCATTCGATGGCCAATAGTTTGTTCTAAAAATAAAATCCCAGATACTCAGCGTTATTCCGTAGTTAAAGCCATTGGGATGTGACTCGGGCATTTCCCTGGCGTGATGCCATAGGTGCATTTGAGGACCATTGAGAAAATACCGAAGAGGTCCCAACGGAATTTTGAGATTTGCATGTCCTAGTTGACCAGTAACCAATGTAAAGATATGAACAATAAAAAAGTCAGCAATACCGAAACCAATCATTGCCAACGGAATGTATTCCAGTGTTCGATATAATATGTTTTCCATCCAGTGATAACGCATTAGCGCCGCGAATCCCATTTGTCTTGTACTGTGGTGTACTTTATGGAATTCCCACATCCAGTCTATATGATGATACATCCGGTGAATATTCCACTGCATAAAATCGCGAAGGATAAAAATTAATACAAGCTGAACCCATCCCGGTAAAGTGGCGACGTGTATTGCTACAATGTTGGTAAGGCCAAAAAGTCCTAAAAAATCATTAAACAACTGTACGGCTACCAGCGACAACGCATTGTATGCGACAAGTGAAAACAGAAAGTAATTCCAAAAGAGGTAAAAAATATCCAGCCAAAAGTGTTCACGAATGGCAGGCTGATTTTTGCGCCAGGGGAAAAAAATTTCTGCCAACCAGATGATAACAGAAGCCCCGACCAGCCAATAAAAATAATTATGCCAGCCGGGGTGAAGTACTTCGTTTAAAAAATAACCCCAATATCCTGAATACGCATTTGATAGGACTTTCAGATATTTTTCCAAGCTATAAAGATGCGTATTTTTCGAACATGAATGGAGTCGACGAACGAAGAGAATTAATTAACCCTTATTCCCTTTCGCACATTTCTTTAAGTTTTACCAATGCTATTGGCCACCCGTCCTTAAACATATCGAGCCAGTCTGGTTTTGTTAAAATCTCAATTTCTAATTCGGTACCACCGTCCGACTCAGTAAACCTGTAGCTTTCGGTTGAGTCAATCCACCCTTTGGCAATATCACTTTCTCTATCTTCAGTACCATCTGATTTAATAATGGCTACATGGCGTGCCAGACAAAATTTGTAGGGATCATTCTGCTCCAGCTTAGCTAAGGTGCCTCCCTGCCCTGGGTTAAGAAATTTTACATGGTTCCCTTCAACCCATTCGCCTTCATAGTATGAACCTGGCCAGGCGACGTCGACCCACTCTTGATATGTTGCAGCATCAGTCATCGTGTGCCATACCTTTTCCTTAGTTGCGTTGATACTAGTTTTAAATTCCAATTGTTCCATAACTTTTAATGTTTAGTTGTAAGACTTCAATAAAAAATCAACCAATTAATTCCAAATTGATCTGCCAGTGAAATCATCTGGCCTTTTGAAAAATCGTCCGTTAACGCATGTGAGGACATGGTACCTTTTGAAAGCGTTCGATAAACTTTTGTTAATTCCTCCCGTCCGGAAGCTTTGAATAAAATTGCAATGGTATTACCGGTAACCAAACCTTCTTCACCCCCCAAATCGGAAGCGAATATTTTTATAGTCTTGGCGTCAAGTATCCCGCGCATAATTAATCTCTTCATATCCTGCGGCATGTCAATACCGCATGGACTTTCTCCAAGATAATCAAGCAACAGCTCACCCCCGAAGCACGACTGATAGAACTTCATGGCTGCTATACAGTTACCGTTGAACGTAAGAAAAGGATATGCCGCCATAAATCTGTTTATACAAAGATCACGTGATTGTATTTCGTGTGCGCTGGGTGAACACGACAATTTCAGGGGGTAAAACTGACGTGATTTATAATAACTTTACTTCGTATATCCATTTTCAAATGAAAAATATATCAATCTATGTACCTCAGAGTGCGGTTATGGAAGCCATTTCTCCGCCCTATCGTCTTTTTAAAACAGCAAACGATTTGTTAATAGCATCTGGCAAGACACCTGTGTTTAAGGTTGAGTTTGTCGGCCTGCAAAAAAGCGTCATGGCCCAAGATGGAGAATACTCTATACGGATTAACCGGCTCTTGAGCGAAGTTGAAACTACCGATCTGATAATTATTCCTGCACTCTACGGCGATATGACAAATGCTGTAGAATTGAACAGGGAGTCCATTCCCTGGATTCAACATCTTCATACAAAAGGAAGTGAGTTGGCCTCTCTTTGTACGGGTGCGTTTTTGTTAGCTTCGACCGGTATTCTGAATGAAAAGAAATGCTCTACGCATTGGGCTTACTATAATGAGTTCAGAGAAAAGTTTACGGCCGTAGAAGTAGTTGACGGTTCGATCATAACGGATGAAGGCGGAATCTACTCGAGCGGTGGTGCGAATTCACTTTGGAACCTGTTGTTATATCTGGTAGAAAAATATACGAGCCGCGACATCTCAATTTTGGCCGCTAAATTTTTCGCCATTGATATTGACAGAGACACCCAGGGAGCGTTTACAATCTTTACAGGCCAGAAAGATCACACTGATGATGTCATTCTAAAAGCCCAACGTCTTATCGAGGATAATTATGCGGAAAAAGTTACGATTGATGAGCTCGCCGACAGTTTAAACATTAGCCGCAGGAGTTTTGAAAGACGATTTAAAAGTGCAACGAAAAATACCATAATCGAATATCTACAACGCGTCAGAGTTGAAGCTGCCAAGCGGAATTTTGAGGCATCAAGAAAAAATGTATCGGAGGTAATGTATGATGTCGGCTATACTGATACTAAAACCTTCAGAGATGTGTTCAAAAAAGTAACCGGATTAACCCCAATTGAATACCGAAACAAATATCAGAAGGCAGATTAATCAAAGTCCCGTACTTATCAGTCGACTAAGATCAGCCAGATTAAGTTCTCCAAAAAAGTGGGCGTTAAGTTTTAAACCCAACGCCACACTAACCCAAAGTTGCATTGCCTTAACTTTGCTTAATCGCGCTAATCTTCCAGTTTAACGATTGCAAAGTTATCCAATGAGACGCCGCCGTTTCCATAACTGCCTGAATAGGTACCAAATTGAAGTGCAAAGAAGTATTCCTTGGACTCAGTAATTGAAAACTCTCCCCTATTGTTTCCTAATAAGAACTTAGGGTCCTGATGCGGAAAAGCAAGAACAGGGAAACTACCAATACCAGATGGTATATCATTTTGAGCACCACCCCACCATGCATTAAATCCTGAAATAATGTTTGGATTCGCTTCATTGCCGCCTAATGATTTTGTGTCTTCCGGTTCTTCATCAACCAGGAATGCTTCTATGAAATAGTTTTTTCCCGCATTAGCATTATTTGGATCCTGACTTTCCCCGGTCACAATATTTACATCGCCTGAAAATCTGTAATTCCCGACAGGTAACACACCAAGACTTTGCCAGATAAGATTACCATTGTTTTCAAATGGAACAAGGTTATTAATTTTAAAACCATTGCCAGTATTAGCACATGCCGGATTTACACTTGAGTTAAAGGAATAATCAGCATCTACCAGGCCTGCATCTGACATACTATTAACCGTCCAGAATTGATTAGATGAAAACTCACCGTTTTTTATGTAATTGGACGCTGCTGGTTTTAGATCACAAACCAAAATGGCCGGCTGTGTAATCGTGACCGGTATTGTGATTCTACTAACTGCTGGAGCTGAATTCACAACACCAACTGATATTAGTTCAACGTTATACACACCATTTGCAGGAAACTGGTGTATGGGTGATATTTCGTTGGATGGGTTGGAGCCATCTCCAAAAAGCCAAATGGCTGATTCGGCATTTGCCGATGTGTTTGTAAATTGGAGTCTCTTTCCTTCAGCTCCGATTACCTGATGTTCAAAGTTTGCACCATGTATGGCAGGATCATCTTCAGAATCACAGGAAATCCCCAACACTGTTAAGGCAAATAAGATAAGGCACCGATTAATAAACTTGTTTTGCATACGCGATAAAGTTAAAGTTAGATGACATAGGTAGAAGACGATTGAAATCAAACGTTTCCCTAATAATCAAAAGCAGGAATTTTTGGATTTAACTCACCTGACGGAAAAAATATTTAGAGCTTCATGACCCGTAAAAAGTCTGAGATGACTATATTTTATGCAGACTATCAATACCTATTTATAGAGAAAACCCTACCTATCTGTAGTAGCTTTGCACCCGCCTTATCGGCAATAAAAATGTATTATTGACCGATTTTTAGAGTATCCTATTACAATCGTCGACGGTTACCACACCTGAGGGTGTGCATCATGAAATTTTGATTATCGCGTCATTACACTGAACCTCATTACTTATGTAGTTCAGGCTTGCTTAGGACTTTTTGTTTTTCCAAGTACCTATAGGCGGATTTCTCATCTCCCAAATGAAAACAAGCTTCTGCTAAGAGTCGATATACCTCTGGATCTTCTTTTATCAAGATTGCCCTCTCCATAGCATTTTTTGCTTCAAGATACCGGCCTTGCTGATTCAACAAAATACCAATATTTGGATATGCATCAAAAAAACCAGGATCAATCTTTACTGCTTCAGTAAAATGCTGAAGCGCTTCTTCATTCTGGCCTAACTGAATATACGCGATACCCATATTATTATGAGCATTCGAAAACGAAGGAGTAATACGTAAAGCCTTCTGATAATATAAAATCGCATCTTTATAATTTCCTTCTCTAAAATAAGTATTGGCTTTGTTATATAGCGCGGAAAATTCCGGAGCATCAATTTTTAACCCGGTCTGTTTTTTCAAGAGCATGGTCTTTTTTAAATTTAACGACGCTTCCGTAAAATCAGATTTCAGACTTAAAGCTTTCGTAAAGTACGAAACAGCACTATCTAAAACATTCCGCCTTGCAAGAGCAACACCTGCGCGATTAAAAAATGCTGCTAATTGATCGGTTGTTACTCGACCTTTTTGAAGTGACAAAAAAGCTTTATGATACTCACCCTTTTCCTCGTAAAGCGATCCCAAATTACGATAGGCCTCAGAAAAATATGGATTAATTTTTATAGCAGCCTTGTAGTATGATTCAGCGTTAACATAGTCTTTTAAAGATTGGAATGTAATTCCCATATTAATGCTGCTCAAGTATTCAAATGGTAAAACGAGGTAAAGCTTTTTCGCTTCCTCTGCTGCAGCTTTATAGTTTTCGAAATAATGAAGAAAACGTAAATAACTTAAATGAATAAACCAGTCCTTCGGAGATGACATTAGCGATCTCCTATAAATAGAATCATTTTTTTTCACAAATAAACTGTCAAATTCTTGCTTAACATGCCGGATAGAGGTCAGTAAATCCGCGACTTCCAAGGCATTGTTATATTGATTAGTAAAAGGAGCCACCTTCATTCTTCCTGCGTTGATTTCAAAAATCCGCATCCTATCAAACGAGGTGTACGCCAATCGTTTTTTACAGGTCTCCATATCAGCGAACTCCATGGATAAAGGTAAGTCCAATGCATTCTCAACCTGTTGAAGGACTGAATTTGCAAGTAAAAAATTACCTTTAAAGTTCAAATGAACGTGTTCATAAAAAAAATCATTGCCTACTAAACCGGTTTTGTTTGTCTGACCGACAAAACTTTTTGAGTCAGCCAATAACACGCCTTTGTGTGTATGAGAGTATGCGACTCGTTTAATAATTTCATTGATATGGCTGTCCGCACGGAACCGAAGGGCATCAAGATCCTGCGCTCGTATGAACGCCTCGTTGGCTTTCTCATACTGATGCGTTTCAGCGTAAGATTTCCCCAAAAAGAAATTAAGCGCTGCATATTCGCTATCAATCAATCTTGCCCTATTAAATTCGGTAATGGCATTTTCATAAAACCTGTCTTCATAAAGCTCAAGTCCCTTATCAAAATGAATTTTCCACTGTTTTAATAGAGTTTTGTCAATTCCCGGATCATGAAGAGAAAGAAATGGTGGAGAATCAGACAGATTGGTAACAACAGTAGACAGTACAACCTTTACACCGGAAGAAGAAGCCATTTTACAAATTTCGGTGAGGTTTGCATGAAAGTTTTTATAAATAGTTTCAAGATCGGGATGACTATACGGGACACTGTTCTTCATGAACATTTCCATTCCCCTCCATTCCTGCTGATTGATTTCGTCATCGTCCGAAAAACTTGAAACCCATTGACCAATCTTAGTTTGCTCCAACCATACTTTTGTTTTGATCAAAAATCGGCTTGAGAGAAACGGAGACAAAGCAACGGATAAACCGTAAGGACCTACAACTTCATTATTACCAGAGTAGACGATAAACAAATCCGGTTTCAATTTCAGACAATCATCAACTATAGGAAGTATTATATGTGAGTTTATGGCTGTAACAGAAGTATTGTATATCTCAATCTTTCTATCAGGATATTTTTTTTCAAGCATAACCTGCAGAACGCGACTAAAACTAAACGCGGGATCAGGATCACCCATGGCAGCTGATTCCCCAAACACAAAAATGCGGTAGGCATCTTCGTCTTTTTTTATTGGTACAACAACTGACGCTGACAGTCGCGCCATTGATTTTGGAAAAAACCGCCAACTGAACTTATAATTATTAACATAATATTCATCTTCACCAATTTTTTCCTTCACAAAAAAACCAGAAGGATATCCATAACCGAAAACACGTAAGGCCATCTCGGTTAGCACAAAAAAAGAAACCGGAATAAATAAATAAAAAAGAAAGTAATACGATAAAGTTTTCGCCGTATTTCTGATATTTAGTGTCTCCGTTTTCGATTTAGTCATCATCTTTTCGTTAATCAGAATCAAACTGATATCGTGCGAAAGGAAGTACCGATTCCGTTTGCTTCCTCTTATCCAGCAGTTTGTTACCAATGACAAGATAATCCATATCAGTTTGCATAAAACAATGATAGGCGTCTTCTGGTGTACAGACTATAGGCTCCCCGCGCACATTGAAACTGGTGTTTACCAAGATTCCATCTCCAGTGTGATGTTTGAATGCGGTTAATAATTCCCAAAAACGAGGATTAGTATGTTTTAAAACACTTTGAACGCGTGCTGAATAATCAAGATGGGTTACTGCTGGAAAATCAGAACGTTGTACGTTACACTTTTGCAGCACGTCATACGATTCGAAATCCGGTGGCCTGGGATACCGTAACCGTTCTAAAAAAGGCATGGTAAAAAGCATGTAAGGAGAAGAAAAAGAACCGGCAAAATATTTGTGCATGTCTTCTTCACGAACGGCGGGGGCAAATGGCCTGAACCCCTCGCGATTTTTGATTTTTAAATTTAGTTTTTGTTGCATCTGTGAATGGCGGGGATCTGCTAAAATACTTCTGTTACCTAATGCCCGTGGACCAAATTCCATGCGGCCTTGAAACCATCCAACCACATTACCCTCTTGCAAGAGCAATACAACTTTTTTTACAATCTCCATAAAATCATCTTCGGGATCTGTTATTGCTGAAAGCTTTCTCAAGGATTTAACAATCTCTGATTCGCTAAATTCATTTCCAAGAAAAGAACCTTTCATTCCATCGAAAGAGGAAAGAGTTTTCTGCTTATTTTGGCCAATGTGCCAGGCAGCCAATGCAGCACCTAATGCACCACCAGCGTCACCGGCTGCAGGCTGTATCCAAACCCCATCGAAAATATTTTGTGCCTTAATTTTTGCATTAGATACGCAGTTTAACGCTACGCCTCCAGCCATCACCAAATGGTTACTTCCCGTTAATTCGTGGGCGGTGATTGCCAGTTTTACTGTGATCATCTCAGTTACACGTTGAATTGCAAGGGCAAGATTCATATGCTCGCTTGTAATCCGATCGTTTTCTTTTCTCAATTGAATTCCGAAAAGTGTTTCCCACCTTTTAGTATTTGTCATTCGAAGACCTGTTGCAAAATCAAAGTATTTCATATTGAGCAGAAAAGAACCATCTTCGCGAACGTCCACCAATTCACGAACAATTAACTTTTCAAAATATAGGGTTTGTTCACCTGTGGGATTGCCATAGGGAGCTAATCCCATCAGTTTGTACTCACCGCTGTTCACGCGAAATCCGCAGAAGTATGTAAAGGCCGAATACAGCAACCCAAGGGAGTGAGGGAAATCAAGTTGCTTAATGACCTCTATAGAATTTCCACTAGCCTTACCTACAGTTGTTGTGGCCCACTCACCAACACCATCTAGCGTCAAGATTGCTGCTTCGGTAAATGGCGATGGAAAAAATGCGCTGGCTGCATGTGAAAGGTGATGCTCCGGAAAGTTTAACAAGATGTTATTGAGACCTACTGCTTTCAATTCTCTCTTAATAGTCTCCCGAACAAAAATTTTACCTTTTATCCAGGTAGGAATAGCCGCTAAATAACTTCCAAAACCTTTTGGAGCAAAAGCATGATAGGTCTCAAGCAAGCGCTCAAACTTCAGGTATGGCTTTTCATAAAAGGCAATGGACGTAATTTTGGTATTTGAATCCATTCCCTCGTCCATACAATATTGAATTGCACGGATGGGAAATGAAGCATCGTGTTTTTTTCGTGTGAACCTTTCTTCCTGAGCTGCGGCAATAAGTTGGCCATCTACCAGAATACATGCAGCACTGTCATGATAAAATGCAGATATACCAATAACGGCTTCCTTCATACCAGCATAAATCAGAATAAAGTATAGATGAAGGGCGCTAAAGCAGAACCTCCTGAAATCAGGAAAAGAAAACCGAAGATCAAAAGTATGACAATTAAGGGCGCCAACCACATCTTCTTTCTCGTCTTTATAAACCCGATCAAATCTTTAATAAACTCCATAATTGATCTAGTAAGGATTTAAAATATCTTCACGTTTATAACTGTGTGCGCGATGTAAAAAAACAGAAGATGAATCTCTTTTAAACTGCTTAAGCTTTAAAACATCCCTTCCTATCAGTTTTATCACCACAGCTGTTGGCAATAAAATCAGCACATATGTAAGACCGATGATTATGGTTGAAGAAATCCTTCCCAGCGAATGGCCGAGTCCAAACCATACAAAAGCGATTGGTCTGAACACCACCGGCAAGACTAGCATAAGCAGTAAGATACCGAACGCAATTTGATGATAAACATTCGAATGCGTTACCTGACCAATAAGAATGGAAACCAAAGCTAACACAACACTGACTTCACGCCATTCTTTTTCTCCAATTTTTTTCATATCTCATGAATTTACCGGACTTATGAAATCACGAATTAAAACTCAAATGCACCAATATCCGGTGCACTTCCTGTGAATGGTAAACCAACATCAACTCCTTTATCAACAACTAAACTTCCAGCGGAAGCTGGCTTATAATAGCCGCCCCAGCGATCACCGGTAACAAAAAAACCAGGATCCCCACTAATGTTGTTTAATGCCGATATTTCCGGGCTGAACGTCCATGGCGCCGACGGGGTAATAAATCGAAGGTTATGGTCAAATGTTACATTGTTGATATTTGTACCCGTAAGGTTTATCTCATTCACAAACGTGTTCAGAAAAGCATTATTCTTAATTACTACACCATCAATGTTACTATTGCTTCTTTTTATACGGACACCATAGTTGTGATAGTCTATGACGTTGTTGTAAATAGCAATGTCTTTAAAATCCCATTCGCGGCTATTGTCTATATAAATTGCTGCTCCACCTGTCCAGTTATTTTTTGGAGTGGTGTTATAAAAGACATTGTGGTGTACGCTAATATTTCTTCGGCCCATGTCCCAAATGGCTACTCCAAAACCTTTATTTTCAAAATATGAGTTATACACTTCAACACCCGGCGCAGCAACTTCAATTGCCTCTTTGCTGCTACTTCCGTCTTTATCAATCATAGTGACATTATAAACCTTCATATTTTCAGTACCAACGGGATCAGCAAACTTTTCCGGGTGATTTACAATAGACAACCAGGTGTTACAATTGATATTATATATCTGATTTCCTGAACCCAGGTTCCAAAGTTCAATGGCAATGTCCTCACCCCATTTCGTATCCACTTCATTCAGATTGATTGTGCAATCATGGATTTTAACGTTTTTAAAATATCCATCATAGATGAATTTAATTCCATACCCCTGATTGTCTGTGATATTAATGTTATAGATTTCAGCATTGTCGAGCTGCGCAATACAAAGATTACCTAACGTTTCATCGGGAAGGTCTTTACCAGAATTTATAAATGTGCAATCGTGAATCAAAATACCCTTCATGTAAAACTCAGGATACACGTAAAAGTCTTTATCGCCCGGACCAAAAACGGCACCACGCTGATCCAAATTTTTAAACGTAACATGATGCATCGTTACATTATCACGATTCTCAACCCACACGCCTGCTTTCAATGATTTATTGTTCCCATCAATGGTAAAGCCACTAATAGTTTGATTTCCATTCGCGGGCGCTTTCGCAGCGCTGCTGTTATTTCGAAATACAGTACGATGAGGAGATATCAACTGAATCAAACTTCCATCATACCACAATTTAAAGTTTCTGGCAGTCGCACTTATTCCCGACGGTAACTTCACCCCGCTGGAGGAAAGTATGGTAGCAAGCTCACCGGAGCCGATAACATTAACGCCGAGGGGAATTATAGCAGGATCTGTTTCAACATATGTACCTGGTTTTAAATATATGGTGTCGCCTTCCAAAGCTGGCACTCGCGTAGCGGCGTAAGCCAGCGTCTTGAAAGGATCTGTGAATGTTCCTTTGTCTGGATTGTCTTCACCATCGGGTGAAACGTAATAGCGAGATCTTCCCGGCGAAGGTGTTGGAGCAGTTGCTACAGTCCGAAAGGATATCCCTGCGTTAGACGAAAGTTTTGTTCCTGTCGAATTTACCGCCGTAATCTTCCAATAATAACGCATCCCTGGTATTAATAAAATCTCTACCATGTAGGATGGTACCTTCAAATCACTTACTTGTAACACCGGATTTGAATAATCATTTTTTATCGACACAACAAGTTCATATGATGTGGCATCAGAAGATTCTTCCCAAACCAGTGTAGGACTTAGAATTACTCCTGTCGATCCATCTACAGGAGTTGTTTGACTGAATTCACCAACCTCTGGAAGTTCTTCTAACACCTCTTCTTTATTACAGCACGCCAAAACCACGACAAGAAAAATAACCAGAAAAAAAGTGTCAACTCTCATTTTTTATTTACCTGACGAATAGACCAAGAAAAAACTCCTTAAAGACTTTTGCAAAGAAGGCCGAAAAATTCCAGGCAAAACAATTCGCATGTTAAATCCCATCATTGAAATTTAACTCGTTATTTGGCAAAGCCCAAACAAAGTCTTCACTCGTAAACGGATCTGTTCCAGGTCCTCGATCACCTTTCGGAATCGGGATTTTAATACCTCGCAAATAATCAATACGGTCTCCTTCATTGAGCAATTCAATTACACGTTCATCATTAATTATCTGTTCTGTTATTTCGCCAGTTGTAATTGGAATAAAGTCTCCGCCAATTATTGCATCCCAGGCTCGTCGTCGAACAGAATTTAAATCATTCGCAGCACCGGTCGCGTCATTATCCCGAAATCGCAGAATAGACCTTGTGAGATATATTTCGGCCAGACGAATAAGGGGCACGTTTGTAAAAAGGCCCCTTCGGTAGTATTTATTGGTTATTATGGTTGTAATGTCATTAACACCAGCACGTGTCTCAAACAATTGACCAGGTAAATGTTTACCAGCTGGATACCGTACCGCCATAAGTTGTTGAAATCGCTTGTCTCGTTTTGCCATTAAATTCAGTGTTGTGTCAGTTAAAGGATCATTCATGAATCCGATTCGTTTCACGGTGCTAATAGCCATATGTGTTTCCACCCAACCACAAATTGAGGTGCCCCAGTTTTGATTCAATACAGAAAGGTGGCTGGGTGGTGGCAGGTCTACGTTGTAGAATGGAGCGTAAAATATAACTTCACGGCCGCGCGCAATTGAATTTTTATTGAATGCTTCAATGGGATCTTCGGTCAGGTCAAATTGTCCTTCATTTTGGTCAATTATGAAATCGCACTCATCTTTGGCTTTGTCATATTCACCTCGCTGTAAATAAGTACGCACTAACATTGCCGCAGCAGCAAACCGGTTGGCTCGAATCTGATAGGAAGGATGGTGTTTTGTTCCATCATACACGAGGGGCAAAAGCTCCTTCGCTTTTTGAAAATCTGACAAAATCAGATCATAAACCTCTTGCGTTGTGCCCATTTTAGGATTCCGTGCTTCTTGTGAATTTTTCGCGAAGGTGGTAGGCAGGGGAATATCTATCGTAGTATTATCACCTCCAGGAACGTAAGCATGACCAAAAGTAGTTTGTAAAATATAGTAAGCATATCCTCTAATAAAATACAGCTCCCCCACTATGCGATTAAAGTTATTTGTTAAATCTGCCCCTGACAAACCAACAAACGGCATTCCATTCCTTTCCTCCACGAAATCAAGGGCATTGTTGGCAATGGCAACGACCCTGTACAATTGACTCATGTTTCTTTCTGTGTACTTGTTAAATTCCTTGGTCTTTCGAGAATAAGCCCACTCATCATTTTCTACAAATCCAACATCGTCACCCATGCTGGACTTAACTATTCTTTCATTGACCCAAGCCATATTCCACTCGTGTCCGGAAAACAAACTTGCATATCCACCAATGGGTGCCCGCTCAAATTCCGTCACAGTTAACCACGGTGGTTCAGGTGGCCTGTCCAACTCAAAAAAATCAGCACAACTACTTGTTAAAAGTGCTATCGATATTCCTACTATTTTTTTATAAGCATTCATATTGTATGACATTAAATTCAGAAGCTTTTCTATCAAAAACGCGCGTCTATTCCGAGTGTCAGCGTTTTCAACTGAGGAATAGCATTGGCGAAATAAACAAATCCAGGTGCCTGAGATGTTCCGGCCCCTTCGGGATCAAATCCAGGATATTCTGTTAATGTAAACAGGTTAGCGCCGGAAGCATAAACACGCACACTTTTCACTTTGATACGTTGAAGTATCTGGGGCGAAAGTGTATAACCCAATTGAACATTACGAAGGCGAACAAAATCACCTTTATATAACTCCCCATTATGATACTCATTGGCTCCACTGAATCCATCCTCCAATACACCTGCGCGTAGCTTTGGATACTTCGCACGATCACCAGGTGTGCGCCATGATTCAAAATATACTTCTTTTAGTATTGCATGTGTAGGGTTAACGACAGTCGCTTGTTGGCGATCATAGTCCAAAATATAATTTCCACCAGAAAACGAAATCATTAAACTGAAATCAAAATTTTTGTAGTGAATTGTATTGGTAATACCTCCCTGATATTTTGGGTCGCCAGATTTTCCTTCCTGATAAAAAGGGTTCGCACCCAAATTTGTAATGTTACCGGGTAATTTCGTTCGTTCCCCTTGCGCATTCAGCAAGTACGTAGTTTCTCCAGTTTCCTGATACTTAACATTGTCACGCGCATAAATCATCGGCACACCAGTAATAGGATCAACCCCGGCGTAATCAGCAATATACCAGACGTTGCGTATTTCACCTTTCTTTGAAATTGCATTCTCATAAATATTTAATAGTCCGCCGCCCGTCCTGTCAATATCTGCAGCAAGACTTTTTACCTCATTACGATTAAACCCAACATTAAAATCAGTTGTCCATCGAAATCCGTTTTTATCTACATTGACAGAATGCAATTCGAGCTCATAACCAGAATTGACCATATCACCAAAATTCCCGAAGATGGTATTACTGGTGATACTCTCGAAAGTTTGGATGTAACTTGTACTGGCAGAAAGTCCGGATGAAACAGGAATAGGAGCCTGTAGTAGCTGTTTTGATATTAACCTATTATAGTAAGCAATTGATCCATTAAGTCTGTTACCAAAAAAACCGAAGTCTACTCCAAAATCGCTACTCCTTGTAGTTTCCCACTGGAGATTCTGGACGCCAATGTTAATCGGTACAGTACCATTTCCACCTTGAATGTCGTTACCACCATAGGTAATTGGTATAGGTGCGTTATTATAGCCTGTAACCTGCAAGTTAGGAGGCAAGTTCTGATTACCTGTTTCACCATAACTTCCCCTCAACTTTAAAAAAGTATTGCCACCTAAAAAGCCCATAAAATCTTCTTCGGAAATAATCCACCCTGCAGATGCTGCAACGAATGTTCCCCATCTGTTTGCTTCGGTGAACACTGATGAACCATCACGCCTTGCACTTAATCCGAAGAGATAACGGTCTTTAAACTTATAATTCGCGCGACCAAAGTAACCAAGCAAATAACGTTCACCCTCCTTTCGTCCTGCGGCTCCGGTTATTGTTGTTGGCGTTCCTAATTGTTGATAATTTCCAACCAGACCGGTTCCCGACGCTGTAAGTATATTCTGAAATGACCGGGTTGCTTCTACCCCGCCCACTATCAACAATGTGTTATCTTCATTTATTGCCCGATCATATGTAGCATATGCATTGTAGTTTAGACCAATAGAAGTAATAGATTCCTGAGCAGCAGCAGATTGTGGTTTATCACCCGCGACCCGAACTTTATCACTTATCCATTCGGTGCGATTACTTTGTAACAAGTCGCCACTCAGTTCAGAGCGGAGCGAAAGTCCCTTAAGGAACGGTATACTATAATTGACAGATACACCTCCAAGAGCTCTGTATTGCTCTACCTTATTCAGTAAGTTGTCCGGATCACTTAATGCTGCTGCATTCGATTGCGTGTATGCATTGTAATAACGAGTTTCATTATCTAGTTCGCGAACAGGCAGCCAGGGAAGAGCATTCACAGAGATACTGGTAATGCCGCTACTACGCTGATTATTCTTCGTATAGCCAAGCGTTAATTTTGAACTAATTGTCAGATTTTCACTTGGATTAAAGTCTAAATTGGAACGTACCGTAAAGCGCTCCAAGTCATTATACTTCTGAACACCATTGTCCTTCCTGTAATTACCTGAAAAATAAAAGGATGTTTTATCTGTACCTTTCATACTGGACAAATTATAAGTTTGAAATGTGCCCGTTCTAAACAATTCCTTATACCAATCTGTATTGATTCCAACAGCCTGTTCGCGAGTTAATTGAGGTGATGAGAACCCTAGTTCAGGATTTGCCAGCGGAACCCTATTATAATATTCATTCATTCCAAATGTTTTATTGGAATTTGAATAGGCTTCATCCATAATCGCAAACCACTCTTGTGTATTGGCAAATCCCACATCTTCAGGCGTTCGCGTTAATGTAGAAAAGCCTGTCGCATAGTTGAACGTTGTGCTACCCTCTCCTTTTTTGCCGCTTTTCGTTGTAACGAGAATTACGCCGTTGGATCCTCTTGATCCATAAATTGAAGTAGCAGCAGCATCTTTTAAAATTTGAATGCTTTCAATGTCGTTTTGATTGATCAACGACATCGGGCTTTGATTCGAACTCCCAACACCAGTATTACCCATTGTAATTGGCATGCCGTCAATGATGTAAAGAGGTTCGGTAGTAAGTGAGATTGAATTCGTTCCTCGTATCAAAATTCTTACAGGAGCACCTGGTGCCCCACTTTGAGATTGAACAGAAACACCTGAAGCCAACCCTTGAAGACCCGCTTCGAAATTAGGCATAGACTGCAAATTAAGATCCTTACCATCCACGCTTGAAATCGAACTAATTACATCCGATTTCTTTTGAATTCCATAGCCCACAACCATTACTTCACCAAGTGTAGTAATATCATCCTGAAGTACAACATTTATTTCAGTACGATTCCCCACTGCAATTTCCTGTGTCATGTATCCAATAAAAGAAATCGCGAGAATGGCGTTACCATCCGGTATGTTGAGTGAATACCTACCCTCCGCATCAGAGGTTGTCCCAATGGTCGTGCCTTTCACTAAAATATTTACACCAGGTAGCGGCTGATTGGCATCGTCTAAAATCTGTCCTGAAATTAAGATGTTGTTGTACGCTGACTGCGCGGGCATGAGGGCAGAACTGCTTCCCGCATTTTGTTTACTGGCCTTTGTTAAAATAATCTGATTTCCGTCGGCCTCGAAACTTATTTTTCGAATGGTTAGAAGGCGGTCCAAGACCACGGCCAAACGTTCTTCCTTTGCAACAAGTGTTACTTTGTCATTTATCGGGACTAGTTGAGAGTGAAATAGAAATTTCACATCCGCCTTTTGTTCAATTTGAACAAGAGCCTCCCTTAAGCTTCCTTTTTGAAGATCCAGACTGATTTTTGTATCTAGAATCTCCTGGCCCAAAACATCGGCAGCACAAGCGATGCCCATGAATGTACACATGAAAAAGGCTTGAAGGAATGAGACTTTCATAATGAACCTTATTTTCTCTCGAAAAAGTACTCGTTTTTCCATAGATTTGAATTGTAGTCTTGAAGATGTAGTTGGATAGACACTCTCCAGTCCGTTTGAAAAAACGGGGCGTTACAGATTTGGAGATCAATGTAGAGCCTGGTAATGGTTGCACATTATCAGGTTTTTTTTAGTTAGTAGCTTATGTTTTCATAGGCGTCGTGGTTATGGTATACACAAAATACAAGACCCTTCAATTCTTTAGTTACATCCTTTTCCGGAAACAATTATGTGTGAATCAAGAATCTCATATTGAGCATTTATACCTTTGCATATAAGCCTTAGTTTATCATAGAGAGGCATATCTTCTAATGAAGCATTAAGTGAACAGTCAGACATTAATTCTTCATCAAAAACAATATCAACACCGTATGCCGATTCAATGCTTTCAAAAACCTCTTTGATAGGCGTGTCATGAAAAATAAAATTCCGGTTATCCGTAGCCGGTGCTAATAAAGTAGGATTTTCGACTAACGATTTGATCATTCGGGCTTCAGCGCGGTCAAATGCAACCTGCTGATTGGGTATTAATAACACACCTTCCAACTGAACATTACCCTTTCTTTGATTAGCCTTTACATCTGACTCAGTAAATACAGAAACCTTTCCGGTTTTTACCTGTACTAAAATATTGGCTTCATTTTCAAACGCCCGGATAGTAAAGCTTGTACCTAATACTTTTGTAATAAGTTTATCGGCGTGTACAAAAAACGGGCGCTTTATATCCTTAGCGACCTCGAAAAAAGCTTCTCCAGATAATTTTACCTCCCTGTAGTTAGCATCAAAAGTCACGGGAAACTCAAGAGAACTTTGGGGTTTTAGTATGATAGAACTTCCATCCGCCAGGACAATTGTTTTAGGTTGATTTCCATTGTTAATTTCTTTAACAACGGCACCTTCCTCATCAGCAACAGAGGGATCAATTATACTAACCTTATTCGAAAACCACCATATGGAAACACCCGTTGCAAGGAGAAGTAAGGCGACTGCCGCGACTTTATACAAGTCAGACCATATTGAAATAGTCCGCCGAGGTACTGATTCTTCCCCTATTGATTTTTGAAGCCTGGCCCATATCTCATGCTGCTTATTCTCACTTGGTATGTATTGCCTTTCTTCAATTACGGCAAGAATCATTCGTTTTGCTTCCTCCACTTCTTGGGCCTTGTCGGGATGCCTGGACGTCCATTCAAGCCAAAACCGATCCCTCTGCCTGCTTTGACCTGGATACTTTACCCACATCAGGAAGTGATCGTCATGCGTAAAATCCGTAGCGGTATATTTTAGATATTTTTTCATTTTATAAAGGCCTCAATCCCGGACTCCCTAAAAGCTTGAGTCATCAACTACTGAAAGAGGAGAAAGTATTTTTTAACTCATCTATAAACAAAAATATTTACCTCCAATCCAAATTATGCCAGCGCAAACGTTAGCTGGTTAACATCAAAAAAAAAGAAATAACAGTGCCTATCTTAGAGAAATAACGAAGCTGATCAAGACCTCGTTGAACTAAATTTCGAGCGGACTGCTCATTCACTTCCAAAAGAGCACCAATCTCTTCATATGAAAGTTCATCATAGAACCGAAGGATTAATGACTCGTATTGTCTTGGCGATAGATTATGTAAGTGCTTTTTTAATTTTGTAGTCTGTTCATTGCTACGCTCACTTTCAACAATGGTCTCTTCGTGCGAAAAGGTACTTTTTAAAAGGAGATCATCGAGTTGAAAATCGAAAAGTGATGACGCGATGTCTTTATTCTCATTTTTAACAATTCTTCGCCTAAGGGCACGATATAAATAAAACCGAATTGATGTTGTGGAAGAAAGGTTTGCACGATATTGCCAAAGGTCAAGAAAAAGATCATGGATGGCATCCTCAACAATTGTTTTATTGCTACATACCTTGCGTCCGTAATTGTATAATGTTTTAAAAAAACGATTATATAGCGCTTCCAACGCACATTGGTTACCGCGTTGAATATTCAGCCAGATTACACTATCTTCTGTTTGGTTGTTAAAGGATACTTTCATTAGTAGTCAACTCAAATTAGCAAAAAGCAAGAAATTTTCTCGCAATTTCAATACTCCACTCCGTCTTTTTGTGATGGTATTGATTACCCTGTGTACGTTAAGGAACCTTAAACCCTTTTCAAACCCTTTTCAAAAATTGCAAGACTCTTTAATGCAAAAGCGGTGGAGATTGCATTCTAACTCACCTTTGCCGATCAATTTTTCAGCTTTTTTTGAATTTAAGTAAAAAAGTCGTGCTAGCCCAAGCAAGTAAAACACTATAAATGGTACTTTAAGCGCCGTGGAGTGAAATTCATATATCCAAAACTGCTTACTTTACTATCAAAACCACTTCATTGCTATTCTTATCCTCTGCCAAATGAAAATCAAAAAACCTGTCTTTCCCATCAGCGGTAATCACACGTAACGAATACATTCCATAAAATCCACGAAACATCACTTCACCGTGTTTAGTGGTTGTCATGCGTACGTTATTTGTCATCGAGCCTTCTTTAATCAGTCTCTTCAACCGCGTAAACAAAGTCTTAAATTTCTTTCCCTGTGCCGAATCAATTCCTGACCTGAAAATCTCCTCGCTTAATGTACCAAATAAAAAATCTTGCGTCACCTGATTAACTTCGACTGAAACATTTTTTATTGGCTTTACCTTTTTGTCAACAAGCCTAACAACCACATCGCCTTCCGGCAAAGCTCTATGTTTACTCTCGCTTTCGAGAGGTATTCCTTTTCGATTACTGCTCTGTCCACAGTCTGTGCTCCTGAAATTCCGGGAAAAAATAATATAAACGCCATGAATAGATAGCGTCTGGTGAAATTCATTGTCATGTTATTGTTCATATGCACCACGATCTCTGCCCTTACCTAAAGTTCGTTTGTTTTTTCGTACATCTACTGCTTGCGCGAATTCGTCTGTACCGTTATCCAATGCTTTACTACCTTTCTTCAACCGGAAGTCTGAATGCAAAAAAGATTCATCAATGGAAACAAACTGCGGATCTGCCAATATATCGTTCGAACCGACAAACACGTTCTGCTCTGTTGGATAAACATTATAGTCCCAGCGGATATTGACATTTCGATTGTCAGAAGTGACTTTACCACCCGGTCGTGGAACGATAATATTATTGAGGATCACAACATCTTCTGATCTGTTTGGAAATAATTCCTGGTAGTTCACCACTGAACCATTCCAATAGGTTGTGTTATTGATAATATCAACATACTTGGTACGAAAAGTATGAATTCCAGATCCACCATTGTAGGCACTTACATTATTGGCAATAAGGGCGCGGCCTTTCCATTCCGGTCTTTTCGGTTTACTGGATTCCGAAGTCTTATTGTCTGTTACTACTGCATCCCCATTTGGGTTAGTCGCAGCGGCAGTTCCTGTCTCGTGATCGGTTACATCCAAAATAATTCCATTACCATCGCTTAACTTCCCGGTTACCTGCCACGGAACCAGGGTTTTATTATACCAGGTTAAGTTCCTTTGAAAAACAATATGATAACCTGGCGCATCATCAAATGCCCAGTTATTGAGTGTCGTCATGCCGGAACCTTCATAGCGCATATACCAGGCATTGTTGTAAGCCTTACCATCTTCTACTGCTAAATAGTCCATTTCAATCCCCACAAACCCACCACCCGGAAGTTTAGCGGCAGTACAATTTCGGATAATGACATGGTGCGGCTTTTCACCTTCAAGGCGCAAAAGCCCCGGCCAGGCAAAAGACAGGCTTAGGCATGATAACCATGTGCTGAGGGGTGGCGGTGTGGGGCCCTTTGGAAATATTTGTATGGACTTTTCGGAATACCGCAATAACCTTAGGACTTGAAATAATTAAAACCTTTTCGTGAACCATGCCTTGAGGCTGATTGATTAATCAACTGATAGTCGACTTGTGCCGGTAGCACTATCAAAGAGTTTTTTAGCTCCCTGAGGAATTAAACAATTTTTTAATTGTTTATTGAAAGGTTGATAAAAGAACGTGAACGTATGAGGAAATGGGATATTGAAAACGTGACATCGCAGCGTGGGAGAGTTGTGATTGTTACCGGAGCAAACAGTGGAATTGGCTATGAAACTGCTGTAGCGTTAGCTAAAAAAGACGCCACGGTAATCATGGCTTGCAGAAATATTCGGGCTGCGGATAATGCGAAGAATGAAATCTTGAGAATTTATCCAACCGCTCAGATCACCCCGATGAGATTAGATCTTAGTAGTCTGAAAACTGTGAGGGAATTCGTAGATGATTTTCAAAAATCCTTTAACAAATTAGACCTACTCGTCAACAATGCGGGTATCATGATGTCCCCTTATAAGGAGACGGATGATAGTTTTGAAAATCAGCTTGCTACCAACTTCTTAGGACATTTTGCCCTCACGGGGCTTTTGATGAAATTTTTAATCAATATCACTAACTCCAGGGTAGTTACGCTAAGCAGTCTTTCATATAAATGGGCTCCTATTAATTTTGATGACTTGCATTTTAAAAAAGGGTACAATAAAAAGAAAGCATACGGGCAAAGTAAAAGAGCATGTTTGGTATTCGCCTATCAATTAAACAGACTCTTAGCTGCATCTAAAAAGAGTACGATTTCATTGGCAGCACATCCAGGGTTATCAAACACAAATTTAGATAGGTATTTTCCAGCATTAATCAGACCTCTTGGACATTTTTTCTTACAAAGTCCGAAGAAGGGAGCGCTACCGATTTTATATGCTGCTCTGCAAAATGAGTTAACCGGAGGTGAGTATATCGGACCAGATGGTTTTCAAGAAATGAGAGGGTACCCTACCATCGTTGACTCAGATGAAGCGACAAAAGACAAAGAAATTGCCAGCCGACTATGGAGCGTTGCAGAAGAAGCAACCGGTGTTCATTATTCCTTCGACTAATTTTTTGATTTCAATGTCTTTTAACTGAACGAACCATAGTATAGTGCCAATTGAATTAAAATAGCAATTACCACTAGTAAAATCCACTGTCCAAGTTTCAAGAAGTTGTTTGAAAATCGTTTTGAGATAAGAATTATCAAAAACCAACTGATGGCGTATCCTGAAAAGTAAATCGATAGAATTTGCAACAAGCTTTTTTCATTGTGTAAGTAATCGGTGAAGTTTATAATTCCCAGTCCAATTGATGCAAAAAGTAAATCAAACGATACCCAATGCCAACCGCATCTTGCCATTGTCCATTTTTCGGTTTTCTTGAGCGAATATTCTTCGCTTTCCGATGGCTCAAGCTCTTTTATTTCTTTGTCGCCAACGAAGGTGTGAACAACAAAAGCCAGAAATGTCAAAACATTGGCTGTAAGAATTAGATTACTCATTTGAAATATTTTTTACAAAGGTAAGCGCATTCGGCCCAAACTAATTTGACTTAAATCAAATTCGGTTCTTAGGATTTCGAATTCTGCTTAAGGTTTCAAGTGTTATACCGAGATATGAAGCGATGTGCATAAGTGGAATTCGCTGAGTAATATCGGGTCGCATTGTAATCAGGTTGTTGTATTTTTGCTGTGCTGTTTCAAATTGCAGCGATACGATTCGACTTTGCAACTGTAACATTATTTGCGTAATTACTTTTCTGGCTAACGTTTCAAAACAATGGTGATTTTCTGTTAACTTGAAAACATCTGTTCTTGATATTTCTAAAAAGGTTGTACGCTCAACTGTTTCGATTACATGCTGACTAGGGATGGAATAAAAAAAACTATTAATTGATGAAACAAAGTCATTTTCAAACGCAAACCAGTCGGTAATATCCTTACCCTCTTTCAGATAGAAAACCCGAAAGCAACCTTCGACTATAAAATATAATTTATCAGCACTCTGGTGTTCTTTAACTATTGTCGCGGATTTATCTACCATATTAATTTTTGCGCATTTCATGAAGTCTGTTTTACAATCTTCGGTTAAGGCCGCGTGTTTTGAGCAGATAACATCAATCGCCAATTTTATTCCTGCTTTTTCAATTAAGTCTTCCATTTTATGCTAGTCTAATTGCTGTCGCTATTCGAGGCCTGCAACGGCCTCCATTGTTTCGGCGTATACGAACGGCTCCGGATTGGGAGCGACTTCCGGCTATTTTGCTATGGGTCGTGTTTACTAATTTCAACAATTCATCCCATAACTTTTTCCAAATGCTTCGTCACTCATTGCCTTGCCGGGTTTATCGATACGTTTGTTTAGCTTATATAATGCTCCGTTAAATTGCATACGATTTTTGTGGTTAAGCATAATATCAGCAATAAGTTGACCCGCTATAGCCGGTCGTCTTGCAAAGAACAACGCAAAACATCCACCATATAAATCCCAGGTAACCTTTTGGCCATCTTTTTTTCAATTCGGGATCCGATTTATCAATAATGAAGGATGGGTCAAACGCAACGGATGTTATTTTTCCAGAATAGCGCCTCGCTAACTCAGCCAACATAACACGTTCGCATGTTTTGGCCCTGTTATATGCTATAGTCGTATTGTGATTCTTTATACTTTCAATATCATTCCAATTCATTTTATTATAAAAAGGAGCGATCACTTGAAGCACCATACTGTTTGATTGCTGCATCCTCTCCATCAATAGATTTGCGAAAAGAAAGGGACCAAGTACACTCGTCGCAAACATCAATTCATGACCATTTGGCAAAACATTAGGTCCGTTCTGAACAAGTTGCCCAACAGAAAGAATGAGTCCATCAATTACCGGAAATCGACGTAGTACTTCTTCTGCCGCTTTTCTCACCGATTTCATATCAGTGAAGTCAATAGTCAAGATCTCAATATTTTTTTCATTGTAGGAAAATTGGGCTTTATCCAACTCAGTATAAATGGCTTTTGCCCTTGCTTTCAATGTTTCAGCCTTACGTCCGAGCAAAACTATTTCTACTCCTCTTTTGGCAAGAGCAAGTGCCGCTCCACCCGCAATACTTCCGGTTGCGCCGGTATTAAGTATCAGCTTTTGCTTTTCAATGTCTGCCATATTTATGCTGATTAATTTTTTGAAAGTCGCATAGTTTGTTAGTGCAAGCCTTTACAAATCAGTATAAATTTAAAAATTTGTTTTAATACGGGTCTGTTTATGGCACCTTGATGGACGATCGGTGGAATCTCCTCAGATTTGTTAATGGAAATTTGTATGTTAGAGGAAGTGCATATGGAAAGATCATATCAGGGTGTACTTACCACGGCGTACGTTGCTGAGTATCACCCTTCAGAGTTTGCAGGAAAGACTTTTATTTCGAACACAGTTGCAAGCTATTGCGAATATCTTATCCACGGCGTTGCGTGAAGGTTTCAAATTTTTTTTTCATCTTAATTTTAAATTTAAAAGGAATAAGAAAGAATCAAACTCCGGATAAAATAATGAATTGCATTTCTTACAATAACCTTATCAACTAAATTATGCATCAAAGTATTTTAAAGTATACAATATTACTTTTTACAATTCCCCTTTTAGTCTACAGCTGTAAGCAAAGAGAGGTGACAACTCAGTGGTCACTTTATTCGCCTGATAGTACATTGCAGGTTTTAATCAATAACAGTGATGCCAAAAAAACTGTCACCTACAACATTGAACGTATAAAGAATGGCGAAGTTAATCAGGTTTTGGGCGCATCCCCTTTGGGTATCATACGTTCCGACGGAGACTTCAGCACTGGTCTTGAATATGTAGAAGATGAATCGATTGTTATTCGCGACAGTTACACACTAATTAGCGGGAAACAACTCACCAATAGCACACAAGCCAATCAACTAACTCTTACATTCCGCACCCAGGCGCAGCAACTATTGCAGATTGTGTTCAGGGCTTACGACGATGGCGTTTCATTCCGCTATGTATTCCCTGACACTCTAAAGCAAACCGTTGCTATTCAAAAGGAACTTACGGGTTTTCAACTAGCCGGCGAAGGGCGAACATGGATGCAGGCGTATGATGAGGTAACAAAATGGACACCTGCCTATGAAAAATATTATGAGAACGGAATTTCAATTGGTACCCCATCACCCAATCCGTCGGGTTGGTGTTTTCCTGCCTTATTCCAGTTAAACAATTTATGGGTATTGCTTACCGAAGCTGACCTTTCCAGTAACTATCATGGGTCACACCTAAACAACGCGGATAGCACTGGGCTGTATATGATCGAGCCCCCGGATCAAAAGGAAGCTTATGGCGTTAATGATACTATTAGCGTAACGCCGCCCTGGTCCTCGCCATGGCGTGTAATTATGGTTAGCAACCAATTGTCAGGCATCATTGAATCAAACTTGGTTAATCACGTCAGCACCGCTCAGCAACAAGGTGAATTTTCGTGGGTAAAACCAGGGCGGGCATCATGGAGCTGGTGGAGTGAAAGCGAGAGTCCCCGGGATATGAATGCACTAAAGAAATACGTTGACCTATCATCCACAATGGGATGGGAACATTCGCTGATCGACGCTAATTGGAATGAGATGAAGAACGGTAATCTACAAGAGCTTGCATCATACGCTAACAGTAAAAACGTAAACCTTTGGGCTTGGTACAACTCGGGAGGGCCACATAATGAAGTAACCGAGCTTCCACGTGATAGAATGCTGGAAGCTGAACCACGCAAAAAGGAAATGCAGTGGCTTCAATCTATCGGCGTCAAAGGTATAAAAGTGGACTTCTTTCAAAGTGACAAATCCTTTATCATTAAGCAATATCACGATATTTTGGAAGATGCTGCAACATACCAACTGATGGTTAATTTTCATGGGTGTACTATTCCACGCGGATGGTCGCGGACATGGCCAAATTTGCTTTCTATGGAAGCAGCGCGAGGTGCTGAAACGTATCGATTTGCGGAAGACTTTTCGGAGCGGGCTCCACTTCACAACGTACACTTGGTTTTTACCCGAAACGTAATTGGATCCGTCGACTATACGCCAGTGACATTTTCCAATGCAAAGTATCCGCACCGAACTACGTTTGCACACGAGCTTGCGCTTTCAGTCGTCCTTGAATCTGGCATCGTGCATTTTGCTGATCAGGCAGAGGCTTACCTGAAGTTGCCTTCATATTGTAAAACATTTTTATCAACTGTACCTAGTATTTGGAATGAAACCAGATTACTAGCTGGTGCACCTGATGCAGATGCGCTGGTCGCGCGAAGAAGCAGTAATACATGGTATGTTGGGTACATCAATGGTCTTCATCAGGAAAAAGAAGTGTTACTTGATTTTTCTTTTCTGCCTTCAGGAAAATACAGCTGGACGTTAATCGGCGACGGCAAATCGGGCCAGGAATTTCTTTACGAGACAAAAGAAATTACTGCAGCGGAACAGCATCAAGTAAACGTGTTACCCTTCGGAGGGTTCGTGTCTATCATAACCCCCAAATGATTTCAATTGCCGACGAATTGAATGAGAAAAAACTACCCTGGTAATTTTCTGGGAGCAAAAATATTTATTGGTAATCGTGATGTAGATCCTCATGTTCCGTTAGCTCGAAGTGAGGCAAGTAAATTGGTTCTTGAAAAAGTTAGGTGCTAATTTAACATTGAACGTTTATCCTGACCTGCCACACAAAATCAGCACAGATGAAATAAGGACTGTGAAAAAAATTATGTTTTGATTGAAACGTGAACAAATCTAAAAAAAGCGTTAACAGGATATCCTCAAATTTTACATGAAAAAACCTTGTTTGAACCACAAAGTAATCAACTAGTCAGAAACTTTTAAACCACCCGGTCAATCCCAACATACAATAAAAAAACCCGCCAAATCACTGACGGGTTTATCCCTTCTTCCAACTCTCATTGCTGAGTTGCTCCACCTAACTATCTAAACCTGAAATCTTTCTTAAATCAAAATAGCCATACTGCTTAACTGGCTGGCGACCTTTAGATTTGAACCGGCTACCACGCCTTGATTAAGTTCGAACCGTAATTTTCCGTCCACTACTTTGAAGTTGATGCAACTCCCGCGCTGTGCCAATCCGTTGGCATCAGTAACCGTCAGGACAGACAGACCCGAGATAGAATTCTTTACGTTTTCAAAATCCTTGGGCTTTCCTAAAAATACTACCTGACATGATGAAGCTTCTGAAGCTGATGTAAGCTTCTTGATCACATACTTCTTTGTTCCTTTCGGCTTACCATCGTACCATTGCTTAAGTGTGGCGTATACGTTGTCCTCACCCATCACACCTACAACGAATTCTCCACCTGTTCCTTCATCAGGCCATTGTACATACTTTACAAAGTTGTAAAGCATAGCAGCATAAATTTCCTGCGTCGAACGCTCCTGCGCTTTCGCTGCGGTAACACTGACCAGGGTAATTAAGAATACTCGGATAATCATTTTCATTTTGTTGGGGGTTATGTGTCCGGAAAGACAAAATTCCTACCAGTGTTGCCAGAAAAGCATGATAGGTCACATAGACGGCAGTTTAGGCCTATATTTACAAGGTGTTAAGCTGCGAGCCCCTTTCCTTTAATAAAATTTGGTTTGTTGAGAACGTAGAGATCGCACATTTTTCTCATTTTGGTAATGATTTTTTTCACCTTGGGAAAGGGTTTGACAACCAGAACGACTTATTCTGACGTATGTAAACGTCATGACTCTTCTGAAGACGATTTAAACGTTTGTGCAATGCATCTGATAAATTTAGATAACTCCACAAAAGAAGTGTACTAGTCAATTCTTCTTTGGGGGAATTTTAGCTTGTCCATCTATTTCTAACCCAAGCTTTTTCAACACAAGCTTTGATATGTTGTAAGTCTCATCCGTATATAATAATACATCACCACCGCTAACCATTTGCGGATTAATAATGTATGAAAAACCATTTTCACGAGCAACTTCCTCAATAGCCTTTCCAACTTTTGCAAATACGGGACTAACCAGATCAGTCTGTTTTTTCTGCATGGAGGTCTGGGCGTCTTGCTGGAATTTTTGAAGGTTGTCCTGCAAAAATCCTAACTCAGATTCCTTATCTTTTTTTATTGCATAGGGCGTGTCAGCTGGTAGCACCTGATAAGCTTTATATTTTGTCTCCAATTCCTGGCTCTTAATTCTTAATTGATTTTGTAGCTGTGTCTCAAAAGTCTTCAACTCACTTTCAATCTTTTTGTACTCAGGTAATTGGCTAAAAATATAATCCCAGTCAGCGTGTCCAATTTTTTGCGGGGTCTGAGGAATTTGTCCATAGGAATAAAATGCGGTAAACACCGTGGTGATGAGTATTGAGAATTTCATAAAAATGGTTTAAGATTTATCTATCATGATGACTGAAATCGAATAAAAGTTTGATTTTATTCTATAGATATATCAACATCCTTACTTAAACCCGCTGATTCCGTTAAATGATATATTGGCCATTTCGTATTTTAATCTAGCATACGTCCAACCGCTCCTCCAGGGATATGCAGCATCCTGTAGTCATTGCTAGCCAACTTCAACTGCGAGTCAGCCAGTGCAGCGCCAGATGCGCGATATGTGTATAGAACAATAATTGTATTAAACATTTAGCGCAGGAGTTGCAACACCAATTGATGTGCGTAGAGGCTGAACGTTTGCCTGTTAATTTTTGACCGGTGGACACACGACTTTAGTATTGCGGTAAACACTGTGTCGATTCTACAGAGCTATGCAACATCCGTAATATCATTATTCTATACACACTTGGCTGCGATGCAGCCGGTGCAGCGCCAGCAACGTTTGGCATATGACGTGGAGGGTTTTTTGAAACGCGTCTTTGTCCCACGTTGAATATGCTGATTTGAAATGTCGTGAGGGAATGTATCTTTGATATGAAATGATCTATGAGTTTTTTTGGTCAGCTAAAGACATCTTAGGCCATGTTACATTTTGGCATGAGAGTTTTGCCAGAAATCCCCTGGACGTTGTGGGAAACAGAATTCCTAATCCCCTTAAAGGTACGTTATCAGGTTGCTTAATGCACAGAAAGTTATTGCTAAACATATTCTAATAAAAATGTGCATGAAATACCGTTTAAAAAAGGTTCCAGAAGTTACTCACCAAAAGAGCATCTGGAAATTGTAAATGCTCATATAACAAAACTCTTGAGATATACAGCCACTGTATTAAATTAGAATTATGCCCAGACCAACGAACAAAAAGGATTTATTGACGCTAAGTCAAAAGAACTTTAAAAACCTGAACGATTTTGTTGATTCTTTCCCGGAAGAAGATAAAAACAAAGAATTTCCAAAAGGAACAATGAACCGCAATGTTCGGGACGTTCTCGCCCATTTACATCATTGGCATTTAATGATGTTAGAATGGTACGCCGTTGGAATGAAAGGTGATAAACCTGAGATGCCCGCAAAAGGTTACACATGGCAAACGACCTCTGAGTTAAACCTAAAGATTTTGGAAACATATAGCACCATGGAGCTGAAAAAAGTTAGAAAATCGCTCGATAAATCCTTTAATGATGTTTTAAAAATTATTAATAAACATTCCAACGAAGAACTTTTTGAAAAGAAAAGATACAATTGGACAGGCACAACTTCTTTAGGCGCTTACTTGGTTTCTGCCACTTCTAGTCACTACGACTGGGCGCTAAAACTTATGAAGAAAGTGATGAAGTAAAGACTATTTCTGACGCATGCTTCCTCAAAAGACTCACGAAATTTAAAGTTATTATACGCTGATATCTTTCAACAGCCATCGATAAACCGAGATATGCTATTTGGATTATTAAAAAGTTTAGACGAAAAAGTTAAGGAGGAAAAAGATACCCTGTTATCTAAACTAAAATCATCTGACATCAGGACTTTGGTTAAAGAGATGGGGAACCACGAACCCATATCCGATAATATTGTTAAAAAGCAAAAGCGAGATAAGTCATTCAGTAGTGAAGACTTTCGGAATTGGTTTGCTTACAAAATCTCAAACACATTAAATGACCCAACTTTAAAGTCACAATTAATTCAATTATTGGATGACCAGGATTTCAAAGAAAGTAAACGACATATTCTCAGATGTTTAAGTAGCTTATGTGTAAACACAACCGATTATGAACTTTTTAATTTTCTAATGGGAGAATTACAAAAATGTAACGACGAAGGAATTATTTCAACAGTATTGATCAGGCTGGGACATCTGCGAAAACCAAGCACCGTAAATATCGACTATTTGAAAAATTTACTCTTAAATGGAACATATCAAAACAAAATTTCCGCTCTCGATGCATTAGCTAACGCTGAACACAGTGAGTTAGAAGATATTTTGCTTCAAGAATTTCCTTCTAGCGACGCACATACAAAAGGAATGATTTGTGCAACACTCAGAAGCACGGGAACAACAAAATGTATTGATATATTAAAATCTGAACATAAACGAACGAGAAACAGTACTTTAAAGTACTATATTGAAAGCACAATAGAAGAAATAAATAAAAGAAAGAAAGACAGCGTCGGAAATAATTAAGCATCAATCTATGGAAGTAAGGTACACTGATTTTTTGGGTTTAAAATCCAGTGCATTCGACTCAAACCTTGTACCGTTACGGTTGTAAATTATAAAAGTGCAGTATGGGAAGAATGGCATTGTCACCCTGTTGATTACAGGAGTTGTTCGTGCATAGATGTCACGTTATTCTATTTCTTTAAGTCGGTGTCATTGTAGATTACCGGCATTTGTCCTTTCCATTTAATAAAAAGTTTTTCATCTGCTATTAATCTTGAAATAAAGTCTGCTACATTGATCCGGCTGGTCTTACCCGGATTAAATAGGGCACTTCGCGTTGGAGATTTATGCAAAGAATATTCCGTTACCATTTCTTCGTTAATCAGGGTGTCTGGGCGCACTGCTACCCATTCAATATATGGATTGCTTTGTCCAACATTAACTCTTAAATAGTCTGCCGCCTTTTCATTGTCAGGGTGTGGTGGTAGAAACAGCCGAACTAATCCTGTTACTATTCCTTCACCACCTGAAATGGATTCGTTTAAATCCCTATTTCTATTTCCAGCAGTGTTCATCAACACAAATTTAATGGGCTTACCAGGCGCGTTTTTTGTGATCGCTTTACAAAGTAAAGTCACCGAAGTCGTAACAAGGTCCCGGGGTTTGCCGTATATTCCTTTCCACGTCATATTGTGCCCAAGACAAGACGCTACAGATTGGCAGTCGGAGATATGTTCAGAAATTTCTTCAAGCGTGATTTCCGTGATGCTTCCTTTGATTATTGTCAATTGTTCGTTGTTATTCCAATTTTTCGGAATACTACTTGTTGAACGAACAACTATTTTAACCCTTTGTCCTGATTCTAACAGCTGTTCCGTTAAAAGCTTTCCTGTAGCTCCGCTTGCTCCTACTAGTAATGTTGTCATAGTATTTGTTATGTTTGAGATCGTATTACAAATTACCTACGACAGTTTCGGGCATTGCTTCGGGTGGGTTGAATTTGATCATTTTTCTCTCAGACTATAACAAGCCAATACGCCCGAAAACCTGAAAGTCCAATATTGGAATAACACCAGAAAGATAGAAGTATTGCCAATAATCCAAAAGTTACCACGCAGCAAATTTGACTACCTGCTTCATATTTCCAATATTGCGACAGCCATGTTCTCTTGTCGTAAGGGCAATAATGAGCTTTAGTAAGATGAGCTCCCGGCCATTGCAATGAAACAGAAAACCACATGAGAATAGTATTCTTAATTTTACTAACACTTCACGCTTTAATCCATTTGCTAGGATTTGTAAAAGGTTTCGGTCTTAAGGAAGTAAAAGAATTGACACTTGCTATATCTAAACCAGTTGGACTTTTTTGGCTGGCCGCAACAATCCTCTTTTTGACTTACGGCATTTTGCATTTAACTCACTCCAAATACGCATGGCTTGTTGGGCTTGTGGCTGTAGTCGTTTCCCAAATTCTTGTCATAATGTTTTGGAAGGATGCCAAATTTGGAACGATCACCAATGTTATAATTTTAGTTTCAGCAATCGTCTCATTTGGTTACAATAATTTTCATAACCTTGTGCAACATGAAACTAATCACATACTCAGCCAAAACAAAAGTGTTAAAGAAAGAGACAAAACTGAAAATAGTTATAAAGCCTTGCCCGCACCTGTGAAAAAATGGCTTCATGCTTCTGGAGCTACTGGAAAACCGACTATTAGTGTCGGAAAAATTATTCAGAAAGCCGAAATAAAGTTGAAGCCCGATCAGAATAACTGGATGCACGCGTCCGCAGTTCAATATTCAACTATTGACAACCCTGCATTTATTTGGATAGTTGATGTCAAAATGAATGGTTTGCTCAGTTTTCAAGGCAGAGACAAATTTGAAAATGGGAAAGGCGAAATGTTGATAAAAATGAATTCTCTAATCAATGTTGTAAATGAGGAAGGTGAAAAATTAGACGAGGGTACGATACAACGATATTTAGGCGAAATGGTGTGGTTTCCTTCGTTGGCTTTGAGTCCGTACATTACCTGGGAACAAATAAATGATACCACTGCAAAAGCAACCATGTCTTTTAAGGGAACTAAAGGAAGTGGGACATTTTATTTCAATTCCGATGGTGACTTCACGAAATTTTCTGCTTTGCGTTACAGCGGCAATGAAGCAGATGCAAAAAGACACGAATGGATATTGTTAGTTAATTCCTACAAAACATTTGAGGGTATCAAAGTTCCTGCGAAAATGACTGCAACCTGGAAACTTGACGAAATGGATTGGACTTGGTTGAAATTAGAAATAACAGATATCAAGTATAACGATAATGCCAGGCAATAATAGCCAAGCCCACCTGGGCTCTTAGCACTTACTATTTGGGATGCCTGGAATTGCGCTGAACTTAGTAATACTTCCTTGGGGTTATGTAACGTGACTCGGGATAACTTCATCTCAGAATCATTCTGAATGATATTCATTGAGAAGCCCTTTTTCAAAATTATATGGTTTATATCTACTTTCTTGTTTAGTCACATTCCCTTGCGTAAATAGAACATGATAATCGAAAATAACTTTATTTTATGATTGCAAATCTTCAGCAAACAGTTGATTTTTACAGTGTCGTACTTGGATTTGAGATAAAAATGTCCTCCCCCGAATGGGCATATCTCATCAAAGGCAATTGCGAGATTATGTTTCAGCCAGCTAAAACATTGCTTAAGGAATTTCCTGAATTAACGACCGCTAAGATGAATGAATGGCTCAAGCAATTCACCTATCGTATTGATATTCATTGGTCGTTGCTCATAGTGGCAGGAAGCTTAACGCTTATTGTTGCTCTGCTCGTTGTAGGTTTTCAGGCAATTAAAGCTGCTGCGACAAATCCCGTTAACGCGTTAAGGAACGAATAGGCGTATGACAATGAAAGTGGGGTCGCGATTAGGTAAGGAATTAAACTACTGTATGAAACGACTTCATCTTGCGGTACCCATTATTTTAATAACCAGTTTTTTCTATTGCTGTTCGCCTAAGAGTTTACCGTATGAAAATGGACCCGTGATGAGCCAAAAAAACATCACGAAAACTTTTCAGCCAATTCTCCAATTTATGGATTATCAACCAGGGATGTCATTCGCTGATGTTGGCGCAGGGTCAGGCGCATTGACCGTTATGATGATATGTTTAATGGACAACTCGACGGTATACATTCAGGACATCGATACGACAATACTAACGGGAGGTAATCTAAACAAGATCATCGCGTTTTACTCAAAGCAGAGCGGTCAAGACCTTAAGACGAAGAACAAAATCCATACTACTATCGGCGACGTTAAACGCACAAATCTACCAGAATCATCATTCGACTTGATTTATAGCAATGGAACCGTACACAATTTCACGTCCATTGATTCAATGATGACCGATCTTGGTAGGAAATTGAAGCCCGGCGGTCAACTCTTCCTGCGGGACAGTTTCAAAAACGATCATAACGAAAAAACCTTCTGTTCTGATCCTAAGTGCGCCAAGCCCTTACTAACTATTGACGAATTCCTGGACGTGATGACTAGTACTGGCTTCAAACTCACCAAGCAGACGCCAGACATGAGTGGATATCCAGTGTTTGGATTTGCCCCTGTAAAGTGACCAAGTCTCAACTATAAGTTTAAACCGGTTTTCAACATGTAAATGATGGCCTCCATTGTGTAGTCCCTTTTAAGTTTCTTGCGTTACTTTACATTGTGCCGACGAACAATGGCTACAACCTGTGCTTACAGCTTACCGCAAAAGCACGTCGCTGCACCTCATTTGCAAGAAGACTTAACATGTGAAAAAGATTTTTATAAATTCGTTAGTAACAATTTTAGCTTCCTACATTCTGGTGTGTGGGCTCTTGTATTTTTTTCAGGAGAAACTAATTTTCTTTCCGGAGAAATTAGGCAAAGAATACCAGTTTCAATTTGATCAACCATTTGAAGAAAAGTATATTAAAACTAATGACGGAACTATTTTACATGGCCTGCTATTTACAGCTGACAGGTCAAAAGGGCTGATTTTTTATTTACACGGAAATGCCGGTTCGTTAAGCTCATGGGGAAACGTTTCAAAGACGTATACAGAATTAAACTATGATGTATTTATACTAGACTATCGTGGATACGGAAAAAGTGAGGGAACAATAGACGGTCAACTTCAACTCTATGAAGATGTTCAAACTTCGTATGATGAATTAAAAAAGGAGTATCTGGAAGATAAGATCGTTGTGTTAGGTTATTCAATCGGCACAGGACTGGCTTCCAAAGTAGCTTCCGAAAACAAACCCAGGCTTCTTATTCTGCAAGCGCCATATTGTAGCCTGACAGATTTGATGAGACATACCTATTCAATTATTCCTACATTCATTTTGAAGTACAAACTCGAAACAAATAAACACCTCAAACATTGTAGAATGCCTGTTGTCATTTTTCACGGTGACCAAGACGAAGTGATTTATTATGGCTCATCACTAAAATTAAAACAGGAATTTAAAAGTCAGGACACGCTAATAACTTTAAAAGGACAGGGACATAACGGGATGACTGAAAACCTAGATTACAAGAAGGAACTCAAACAAATATTGATAAGCTATTCTGCAAAACCGGGGATTTTGTCTGCAAAACCGGTCATAGCGTCACCTAAATACTTTAAACTTTAATATAATTACCCAATAGACCAAGGTTGATGCTACAGGAAATACGTCACGTCAAGATTCTGGTTGAAAATCCCGACGACTATCGTCCCGGGCATAAAGGGCCACAACAGTCACCTGAACGGAACAATTAATATTGAACTCACGAGACTGAACCGCCCGACCTTTCGTACTTTTAAAACTTCTTTTTACCCGAACTCACCAATAGCCTTAAGCAATGAAAAGCACTTTTACCTTGATGTTTTTACTAAGTTCGGTTTGTCACTGCTATTCTCAAGACTCTTTAGTTCAGGCTTCAAAAATTAGATTAAGATATGACAGCGCAAAAGTGGAATTTGAGAATTATGAAAAAATGCACGGCGGTTTTATCCTGACAAAGAATACCAACATGCACTATCTCCAGTGGGGTAATCCAAAAGACACTCCACTGATTTGGATACACGGAAGCTTTACTAACGGCTATGAATTATTCAGCATCGTCTCTAACATAGTAGCAAAAGGATACTATTTGATTGCAATCGACTACTACGGACATGGTTTAACGAAAATTCCAAAACATGAAGTGTCATTATACCATGTCGCGGATGATATAAAAACATTAATGGAAGTCAGAAAGATTAAGAAAGCAGTTATTGGCGGGTGGTCCAGGGGCGGAATAATAGCAACAGCATTTTATGATGCTTATCCCGACAATGTGCTCGGGCTGATACTTGAAGACGGCGGCTCTGTATCCACAAATACATACTATCACAAAATGAGTGAACCACAGTTGAACGAAAGACTTAAAGAAATATTCAAAGAAAGATTTCCTTACGCAAAATACAAAAGTCAATTTGATGCATACAAAGCATATTATGACTACAGCGATAGAGGCACACAATTTACCCTTTTAGCATGGATAACAATGGACGAAGGTGGTTTATGGAGCATCGGGCCAGGTGTTGAAGATCTTTTTAATATGAAAACGGAGGCACAATTTCTAGATACTATTCTAAGGCCAACCAAAGCTTCGCTTTTTGGCGAATCAATGTCAATAATAGAACCTAAAATTATCTATAGAAATTTAAGGGCGCCCATGCTCATACTAGACCCAGTTTCAGACGATGACATCTTTCCCTACGAAAAGGAAAACGAAGCATTAAGTAAGCAGCATCCTGAGTTAATTGTCTATAAAAAGTACAGCAATACAGGACATAATATCCACTACGAAAAGCCCGATTTTTTTGTTGAGGATTTAGGGGAATTTCTCAGGAGAATCCAAACGCTCAAAAAGTAAATGAATCAATAAAAGCCTCCAGCGTGGAAGCAAAATATTTGCAGTGTAATTCAAATAAAAAATGAGATATTCTATTTGCTTATTTATTTTAATTGCGTCTTGCTCAACATCGGGAGAGAAGAACTCAGAAGCTAAAAAGCAAGAACTAGCGAACGACGAAATAGTTAAAAGATTTTTAGAGAATGGCGCGTGGAGAATAAGATACTTTGCGCCAGAGTATCAACTGTATATTGACTCAGCAATACAAATCAATCCCAACATGGCTTATCTATATCAACAGAAAGCTATGCCATATTTCAAACAAGGTAAATATGAACTGGGACTCAAATCGCTAGACAAAGCAGTAGAACTTGATCCCAAATCCCATATTGACTACAGGGCATTTATAAAGTGCATCTTTGCCAAGACATATCAAGAATCAATAAAGGACTTTCAGTCGGCTAAGAAAATTAAAGGCGAGCACGGAGTTGTAATGGACCATTCCTATAACTTCTACATTGGCCTATGTCACCTGCAATTGGGAGACTATTCAAAATCGTTGCCCTTTTTCGAAATGAGTATCGAACACGCTAAGAAAACAAACGGAGAAAGCTGGATACACTATCTTGACCTGTTTTATGCAGGAATTGCTGAACAGGAAATGGATCGACATAACAAAGCAATTGAGTATTTTGATAAAGCTTTAAAAAGCTATCCCACATTTTCAGACGCAAAGTATTATAAAGCACTGTCTCAATTTCGCACAGGGCAAATTGACCAAGCCGAGAAGACACTTGCTGACTGTGAGCTTGACTTTAAAAAAGGTTACACAATCAACGAACACAACGCATTTTACGAAAAGTATCCCTACCAGATAAAAGAATTCTACATCGACTTGTTACGGCATACGAAGCGATGAAGAAACCTTTTCGACTAAATGGCTTACCTGGATACCTTTTAATAACTTGCCTTTAACTACCGCTGACAGCAGTTGAAAGGTTAGGATTGATGTTGGTTAGGGATTGGTAGTTACTGATGAATATAAATTTAAGAGATAAATAGACAGTAAAACATGACAAAGACAATAATTAATTGGCAGCCAGAAAATCTTGAAGACAGTATTGTCAGACTTACCCCTATTGCACAGTCAGATTTTGAAAACATATATCACGTAGCATCCGACCCTTTAATTTGGGAACTACATCCAAGCAAGGACAGATATAGACGAGAAGTATTTCAACTTTATTTTGACAGTGCTATTTCTTCAAATACAGCTTTTCTGATTTTAGATAAATCTACAGACAAAATAATAGGTTCAACCCGGTATTATGACTATCAACCTGACAATTCAAGTATTGCTATTGGATATACTTTCTTAGCACGGCAATATTGGGGTGGCCTTTACAACAAGTCATCGAAAAAACTGTTGCTGAACTATGCATTTCAGTTTGTTGACAAAGTCTATTTTCATATTGGCGTTACTAATCTTCGTTCACAATCTGCTATAACAAAAATTGGGGCAACAAAGGTTAATGAAGTAGTCCTTGATAATAATGGACAAGAACAACTTCACTACGAATATCTTATCCAAAAGCAAGACTGGAGATAAGGGCCGCCAACAACAAATAATTATTACCTTTCCGCGACGCTTTTTAAGATGGCTACAAACCCTAGTTTTATTATGTCGCACAAAAGAGTGTAACTAAAATTGCGCTATCAGCAAATCAAACGGAATTCCTGAGTTGTTTACTCAAGAAGTTGAAATCCTATTAAAGATCTACGTAACTGTGTTGGCACTAATTCCGTTCTGGCTGTCATAATTATTTAACTATGCAGACACCACTCGAAATTTTATTACATCCGGTTTCACTTTCAATATCAGTGATATTGCTGTTACTAATGGCGTGGAAGGTTTTCTTCCCCACAGTTAAAAACAAAAACACATTACGAATACTATTTGTCACAATTGTTGTTACAGTTTCGCAATCCAGTACAGCACAAAATAAATTTGTTGAGAAATCAATTTTATTGTCCACAGGTGTTACACTTGAGTATGTTGAATATGGCCAAAACAGCAAAACTCCCGTTTTGTTGTTACACGGGTACACGGATTCGTGGCGCTCATTTGAACATGTAATCACTAAGTTTCCGAATGACTACTATGTTGTTGCAATAACTCAACGGGGGCATGGAGGTTCGTCAAAGCCCAGTCATAAGTATCAAATAAAAGATTTTTCCGATGACGCTGCCGCCTTTCTCTTACAAAAAGGAATAAAACAATGTGTTGTAGTCGGGCATTCGTTAGGTGGACTTGTCGCTCAACAGTTTGCAATAGACTATCCCCACCATACTCGTGCTATTGTATTAGTAAGTACCGACGCATTTTTTGTTGACAACCCCGGGCTTCCAGAATTTTTCAGCGACGTAAAAAAACTATCTGATCCGATCGGTTATGATTTTGCAGAGTCATTTCAGCGAAGCACAATCTTTAAGCCGGTGGATTCCGCTAAAGTTGAAGTATTTGTTCGCGAATCTTTAAAGGTTCCATCAGCCACCTGGATTGCAATCGCTGAGGAGCTGCTGAAAGTTAATCTTACAAATGAGCTTGGAAAAATACAGGTACCAACGCTGATCTTATGGGGAGATCGCGACTCAGTTTGCTTATGGGGTGATCAGCAAAATTTGAATTTAGCTATCCCGAAGTCAACTATAAAAGTATATAAGGAAACTGGTCATGCCCTGCATTGGGAAGATGGCGATCAATTTGTAACCGATATTGGATCCTTTATAGAGAGTTTGAAATAACCGGATAAACTTTGTATAGTGGTGGACAAACACAGACATGATTCCGATATTCCAATATTTCGATTCAAAGATTTTTGAAATAGTGTAACTGTTGTTAAAATTAGGAAACTGAACCCTGCTAATCGATTATTTAAATATTGAAGACACCTTTTACAGGTGCGTGATCAGGAGCAATATCTTTGGCACGAACGAGAGGATTATTCGTTACGCTTGGTAGTTGGGTAAAGTCAACGAGACTATCCACAACCGGTAGTATTCGTTGGCCGTTCGGTTGAAGCGGCAGGAGTTCTATGGAAACAAATATTTGATCAAGCATCTCCTCGCGGCCATTATGAATTCTGGTGTGTCTTCTTGCCGGGTTAGGTATTGCATTTGTGAGATTGAATAGTCGTTGATCGTCCCCTGCATCTGGTCTGTTGAATCCACCCGTTCCAATCTCGCTGCCGGGTGGGCCACATAATATCAACGAGGTTTGAGCATCAGGAACATCGTTGAAGTCGCCCAACAATATTAGAGGATTGTTCAAGTGGCCCTCTAAGAAATTGTTTATTCTTGTTCTCAGCGTCACGACTTCAGCTGATCTCTTCATTAGAGCGATGCCTGCCATTTGCGCTCTTTCATCTTCGTCTCTCGGTACAAAGGAGCTTCCACCAGCCCTGGGAAAAGTCAGAAGTTTAGATTTTAAATGGGCGGTAACGATATCAATGGCACCTTGATGCTGAACTCTTACCCTCAAGGCCCCCCTACTCATACGGGTTACCGGTACTGTGCCGTTGGCGGTCAGGTTGTTTATATCCAACGCGGGCCCTGGAGGGAAATCAACAATATCTTCACGTTCAATAATAGGAAGCTTTGAAAGTATTGCAACTCTTATCCCGCGATCGTCCGGGAAACTGGAAACATCAAGGTGTGGATAGCCAGCACAAGCTTGACGAAGATCATTTAGTGGTTCCAGGCCTCCGACCTCCTGTAATGCAACTACATCCGGTGCTTCCTGGTTGATCAACCCTGCAAGAAGGGCTAATTTATCCTGGTAAAGTTGTTGTTCATCAGCGGGAGCTGTTTGTTTGGGGCGGAACAGGTTTTCCACGTTCCAGGTAATGACCGTAAACATGATTCTTAAGGGTTTGGCTTTAATGAATAGACACGTAAAAGGTAACCTTCCTTAATTCGATAAAATAAAAAATCCAATTAACAGATTTAGAAATAATAACCCTGCGATAAGGTTTTGAAAATATTCTCTTAACACTTCAATAATTTTTCAAACGATTGAAGGTGATTTAATTTTCCGAAGCGGTCTTACTGTGATGAGTCCGGGAACCTCTTCACACTTCCGGCGCGAAAAAATTGAGGTGCAATGATTTATTGTTACTATCCGATATGATTGGAAGACTCAGACCAGAAGCCTTATGCACCGTGCTGCGAATTGAACACTCTTCGAGTATTGTCTTTAGTTATTCAAGTGTTTTTAAGTTCGAAATTTTAAAGGTTCACTCACTACATGAATTACCCCTAAAACCGTCCCGCATCCTGCAAGCGTTCAAGAGCGTATTTTCTTGCAACACGAATTGTATCATCTGATTCCAGATATTTTTGATAGTACAACAAAGCAGTGCCCTTGTCTTCATAGTAGACATCATAGTTGCGCGCTAAATGGTAAAGGAAAATACCTTCCATCGAATAATTATAGGCAGCGCGGTAAGCCCGTATCGCGCCTTTGTAATCTCCCATTTCTTCGTAACTCTTTCCAAGTTGAGAGTAGTAAATTTCCGTGTTTTTCGAAAGTGACTTTTGTATAGCCATTTTGAACCACTTAATAGAACTTGGTGTATCCCCAAGCTCGCGCGAAACAACTCCCATATAGTGATATACCCATTCATACTCGTACCTGTTTTTTAACAGAAAGTACATGCAACTAGCAACTTCAGGATATTTCTGAATATTAAAGTAACTAACTCCCAGCAGCCGCGCACTAAGGGCAGTAGTATCCGATCTTTCCAGCACCTTGTTGACTATGATAATAACTGACTCGTATTGCTGTTGTTCAAATGCTGACTTAGCCTGAAGTAGTAGCAGCGGAATAAATTGTGGCTCAATGGAAAGAGCTTGTTGAACAATACTGTCAACGCTTTTATACTCTTGCATTTCCAGCTGAATATTTCCAAGTGCCACCGATGCTTCAGTATCGGCAGGGTTTAATGCAAGAGTCTTCTTGAACCACTGCTTTGCTCCAACTTTATCCTCTAACCTTAAAGCCATAGACCCGGCTTGCTTGTGATAGTAACTATTACTTGAATCAATTTTAATAAGGCGCAAGAAACTGGACAATGCCTTTCGGAATTCTCCAGCCTGGGCGTATAACTGGCCTAGCTGACCTAATGCGTGGAGATTCGTTGAATCCATTTGTAATACGCGTTCGAACGGGCGGATTGCATCTCTCGAGGCCCCAAGTCTGACATTACATTGTCCAATACGTAAAAGAATACCTTTACTCAGACTATCGCCTTTCGCCAAGATCTTCAGCGCATTCTCAAATTTATAATTTGCTATTTCAACATCAGCCTCTCTGATCAATTCATCATGACTATTCGTGACACTATCAATATTCTGCGACATAACATTGATCGTTAAAGAACAGAGTAGAATTGTACCAAGATTGAGAACGTTATTTTTCATATTAATGGATTAGAATTGGGGGAAAGAAAATCATAGTATTTCATCGCCCAGCACACAGTCACTCCAATGGCAGGGGCAGATATTTCTATAAACAAGAATATGTTATGTTTGTAAAGGGTGGGTATTGATATCTTCAAATTGAAATTGTTCATACAACGGTGTTTTTAGAAGGATGTTAAAGCTACCAATTTTTGCTGAATTGTAAATCATTTTTTTCGCATGTGCTGGAGAACGCTGGGTTTAATCCTTCAAATATCTTAACAATTGATTTTCAAACTCCTTCGGCTGGTCAAGCCAAATTATATGTCCGGCATTTTTGATTGTTGTCAATTTAAGGTTAGGAACATCAATACTCCATTTCTTTATCAGATGATTTCCAAAATCCAAAAAGTCGTGATCACCCCCAATGATTCTCACGGGGTAAGTATATTTCTTAAACTCTTGTATAAAATCCCATCCTTCCGGAGGATAGGTATTTGCAGTTAATTCAAATACATTTCCTTTATACAATGATCTTCCTCCCTGCAACTTGTTCCAGTTATGAACATCGCAAAGCATTCTTCTGGCTAGATTTATCCGAAACTTACTCGTTTCTTCTTGCGAGGTCAACGGTGGAGATTTTCTGTCGAGGGCGTATTTGTTTAACTCATCCATGACTGAAGGCCTGTTTAAGAATGCTTGCAGCAGTGTATCGTTGCGAACTAACTCTTCATCCACTTTGGATATGGGATTTTTGAGCGGGGCCGGCGCTAATAAGACAAGACGTTTTATTTGTTGGGGATACTTCGTAGCATATGCACTTGCTAAAACGGCTCCCATCGAATGTCCCACAATAGTCAGTTTTTCTTGTCGCAATGCTTTCCTAAGCCGTTCCAAATCCTCAATGTGTTCATCAAAGGTGATCAAAGAATCCGGAAAAGGAGACCGCAGAGAACCTCTTTGGTCATAGAAGATAAAACGGTACTTTGATTCCTGGTTCTGTACGACTTCCAGAAGCCCGCTATAATCACCTCCCCATCCCCCATGAAGCATAACAATTATTTCGGTACCGCTTCCAAATTCATAAACATACAATTGAGGATCATTATGCCAGTCACCGGTCGACAGAAACCAATCTGTCATTGCAGGCAAATGTTCCTTTTGATTCGTGTTACGATGTTGACTTGGATTGTTTTGACCATACGTTGTCGTAGACAGAATTACGAAATACGCAGGCAATAGAATTTTTTTAAAAATTGTCATAGATATTTAACATGGCCGCTAAAAGTGCAAACAAGGCAACCATGGTACTTGCCTTGCCAACAAATGTGCCATGTCATATGTGTGCAAATCTTCGTTATTTAACAGATATCGTTTATGTTTATGTGCACCTGCGGACTACTTTGTGCGCATACGGTCATGTTGCTGTCAGTCGTCGATTTAGTCTGAATGAAGTTGTCCAACTCTCATGTCCGGTCGCGGATGCATTTGTTCAATTACGGTCATCGGGAGGTGCAAGAAGCCTTTCGGCGAAGGCCGTCAACTAGTGCGATGAAATCGTTTTATTAATATCCATCGGAATACTTTAGACGAGAAAGGGTAGCTCTTAAAGATAGCCAGGCTCTTTAAATTATTCAAGGGCATTCAGCTTTAAACTATTCAAGGGCATTCAGCGCCAGCTCCGCTGAAAGCCAGCACGAGTTTATTTGTTATGATGGTAATGTTACCGCTGACAAATGAAAGCATTGTTTCTGGCATGATTCTGTATAAGAGAAGCCAAAATCGGATGTCACTATTATTTGGATTTTCTTTTTCAATTCCAATTTTTTATAGTGAACGACATTCAATATTGAGAAAAGCAATTTTATTACTGAACCGATCCCTCATGCAATCCCGAATTCTGAGTTGTGCGCTAATAATTGTAAACATTAGCATCAGTCTTGCCCAAAATGGCGCGAACAAATCATTGCTATATCTGAGTCAGGAACCGCCCGGACGGACTCCTAAAATATTTGCTCCGGGAATAATTTCAAAAAAAGATGGAAAGGAGTACGGTTCCGTATTTTCAAAAGATGGCACCGAGTTTTACTATGCTGTTGTGGAAAATGGGAAAGCAGAAATACGATTTACCCGACTGGAAGATAACAAGTGGACTGAACCAATTACTCTGATAGGAGATGAAAAGTTTGAATACAATGACCCATTTCTATCACCTGATGAAAATAAACTATTTTTTATTTCAGACCGACCAATTGCTGGAAAAGGAAATAAGAAGGACATTGACATATGGTATGTGAACCGGAAAGGGAAGAAATGGTCGGAACCTAAAAACGCCGGAAGCGAAATAAATTCTGACAAGAACGAATATTATATTTCCTTTGCTAAAAACGAGACGATGTACTTTGCCTCTAATAGCGATACGGGAGAATCCGAAAGTAAAAACTTTGATATCTATTACTCTGAATTTTCTAATGGGGAATTTCAGCCGAAGAAAAAACTAAGTGACGCAATAAACACAGCGCACTATGAAGCGGATGTTTTCATTGATCCGGATGAAAGATACATCATATTCTGCTCCGAGCGGCCGGGCGGCTACGGACGGGGAGATCTGTTTATTAGTTTTAAGGATGCTAATGGTGCGTGGCAACAAGCTAAAAATATGGGAAATATAGTCAACTGAATATTCCGGACCATCTGACCTAGCGATTGCGCTAATGATCTGACCTACCCTGTTTCTGCGTAGGATTTGATGTCATAAAGGTAATTATTTTTTGCTTGCGTTGGCGGTTGATTTTTTTCGTAGGGAGTCACCCTTTAATTCGATTCGATTCGCGTTTGTTAAAAGTCGGTCCATTATGGCATCGGCAAGGGTTGGTTCGTTGAGATAGTCGTGCCATTTCCCAATAGGCAACTGAGAGGCTATAATGATAGATTTTTTAGCGTAGCGATCTTCCAGGATTTGTAGCAAGGCAAGCCTTGTATTTTGATCCATTGGTGCCAGTCCAAAGTCATCGAGTATTAATAAGCTAGCTTTCTCCAATTGATTGAGTAATCGGACGAATGAGCCGTCCAACTTAGCCACCATGATTTTCTCAGTGAAGCGATTTAAGTTCAGATAAAGAGATTTGTACCCCATAACGCATGCCTGGTGCCCGAGTGCACAGGCGAGGAAGCTTTTGCCTGATCCCGTTGCTCCGCTGATAAGGATATTTTCGGCACGATCCAGATAAGAACAATCAGAAAGTTGAAGGAGCTGCTCTTTCGAGAAGTTTCGTTCCTTACTACAGGAGATTTCTTCCAACAAGGCGGTATACCTGAGCTTACTCAACTTAAGGTAGATCTGTGTCTTGTATGAGATACGATTTTGTTTTTCAGCTTGGGTAAGTTGTGCGATGAGTGCATGTGCTTCAGGTTGTTGATGCAGTGGCATCTGAATAATGGTCTCATAGCTTCGTGCCATGCCGGCCAATTTAAGTTCGTGGAGTTGCTCCAGTGTTGCTGTTGTGTTCATGTTAAGTTTGTTAAAGTTTAGATTTCGTTTTATTGTTATTGATACTGTTCAGCTCCTCTGATCTGATCATGTAGTGGGATAGGTGATACCGGAGAAGGAGTGCTTACCTTGTCAAGGCTACGTTGTAGGATATTGGCGATGACTCCATAATTTACAAAGGGGGCGTCGACCACGCGTAGACAAGCGGATTCCAACCGGTCATTACCATATTTTTTTCCGAGGCGAAGGATCCCCAGGCAGCTGTTGAACGTTTGTTGAAGGAATATTTTTGATTGTAGCACGCGCCTTATGACACCTAATGTAGCTTCTCCTACAAGCATGGCTTGTTGTTCAAAGTGTTCTGCATCCCAGCCCCGTTGCTCAATCATATGTTGATGATTGAGGGGCATATGTTCCTTTATTGTGGTGAAGCCATTCTTCTTGTAATTACGAGTATGCACAGCAACGCGTTTTAGATCGTCATATACTTCTACGCTTATAGAGGTATAGATAATCTTCAGCTGTTTTCCAATCAACGTAAAAGGGACGCTGTAATGATGCCAGTCTTCGCCCAGGATGACATGGTAATCCCGGCCAACTTTGCTTTTGGTGACATGCTTGATCTCGTACCTGGTAAAGGGTAGCGGTTTAAGGAGATGTTTTTCATCCCGGTCAAACCACTGCTTGCGGCAGCCAGTCTTATTTTTAAAAGCGCGTGCATTAAATAAGTTTAACTGTTCCAGGAAGGCAGCATTAAGTTCAGTAAGACTATAGAAAGTCTTGTCGCGTAAAGGAGCATAGATGCGTTTGTAAGTTAGGTCTACGGCTTTTTCAACATTCGGTTTATCACGAGGCTTGCGTACGCGGGCAGTAATAATAGTTGTACCATAGTGAGCCGCCAACAGATCCATTGCTTCTGCAAATTTCGGTTCGTAACGATTAGCACGGGTTACTACAGTCTTGGTGTTGTCAAACTTAACGCAAAGTGGAACTCCACCGAGATAGACAAAAGTGTTACCCATCGCATTAGTTAGTTCTTCCTGCTTTTGGCTGGGCAGAGCTTCTACATACATGTAATTGCTGTAGGCCATCGTACAAACCAGCACATCACAGGCTATCCATTCACCGGTAGTGATATCGACATACCCTGTTTTATCTCCTGCATAGTCTGCTTCCAGCAATTCACCAGGCTTATGGGTGAAGCGCATAACGGCCTGATCTTTTTTATTATGCTGTCGAAGGTGTTCACAAAATTGAGAATACGCATATCCTTCAGGATGTTCCTTGCGATACTCCTCCCACAGCAATTGCCTGGTGACACCGAGTCTGTGTAATTCGCTATTGTAATGATCAAGGTTCTTTTCGATACTTTCGAAACGCGTATCGACTTTCCTGCCACTGTGACCTTGGCCAAAGGAATCTGATTGGAGCAAAAGCATTATGGCATCATCTGCCAACTCCAAAAGATGAGAAGGGCTTAGTCCAGTGCTTTGGATTCGTCGGATATAATCACGGACGGTATTGCGGGAAAGTCCTGTCAAACGTTTGGTCTCCCAGATGCTACGGCCTTCCTGTAAGAGTTCAATGATGCGCTTAATTTGATGCATAGGAATTGGTTTTGCCATGATCTGAGATGAGGTTTACTTTAGCCTCAAAGCGAGATCACTTAGACATCAAATCCTAATGCTTCCAAGGGGGTCAGACCATTAGCGGAATTCTGTCCTTTTTATCGACCTTTGGCTGGGTCAAACAATTGACGGAATACCTGGGTCAGATGATTAGCGGAATACCTGGGTCATACAATTACCGGAATCGCTGGGTCACACAATTACCGGAATCCAACCTGGCAATTGCCGCAATGCCTGGGTCAGATGATTCCGGAATATTCA
>JBGTEP010000084.1:0-25945 GCA_041747735.1 Chryseolinea sp. | reverse complement strand
TCAGGGCACGATTTGTTCAAAAAATTATTCAATTAGCCCAATCAGGAGTATTTTGATGTAGATTCCTAAATACTGCCGCAACAGACTCAGTGCCTTGCTCATATTTTTCTCGACCGCTTTTTCAGTGACATGAAAGTGATCGGCTATTTCCTTGTAGGTCATTCCTTGCTTGCGGCTCATTAAGAATGTTTTTCTGGCATGCATCGGCAGTCGTGCCAATGCTTGCTTGATCTGGTCCTCCAGTTCACGAGTTTCCAATTCTGTATCTGCGGGCGGAGCCACTCGTCCGTGCCCTGAACGATTGACGATCTCACCCATAAGTCGGTGGCGTGTCCTTCTATCGCGGTCGTAATTGATAGCCTTATTGTGCGCAGCACGGAAGAGATACTTACGGAGAGGCAGCACTAAGTTTAAAGAGTGTCGCTTAATCCAGATCGCTGTGAATAGCTCTTGAACAATATCTTTGGCGGCATCGTGATCTGGAATGAAGTCCTTGACATAGTCATAGACAGCTTTATTGTGACACTTGTAGAGCAGTGAGCACGCAGCGGTATCGTCTGCTGCGAGCAGGTTTAGGATTAGGTCATCGGTATCGTTATGCTCATCAATCATTCATGTCGCCAACAGTCTTTAATGAATTGATATTGAGAACGGCTTCTTAAAATAATAATTTAGCAGCCTCTTAAAAACTGATAAATGTCAGTAGCCGGTTAGTGCCTTTGCCCAAACCTTTATAGAGCCGGAACAAACGTTTGCTACCGATTGAATTTTTATTGTGCTAAGTCACCTATGTGACACGCAGATAGTCCTAAACCCTACCGGGACAAGCAATAAAAAAGATTTTGCTTCTCCAGCGGAGGATGAAGTGGGGCAGCAAGTCAAAGGAAAATTTTCGGTTGGGTTATATTCGTAGGCGTATAATCTGGCCACCCCGACTTAAAGACAATCAAATGTCAGCAAAGCCCTCTAAAATTAATTTTAGAGGGCTTTTGCTTTTTACAGCCCAACGAAACACCCGGAAGTATTGCTCTGATAATTGTAAGCAGATGGCCTATTTCAAACGGAATGGTTTTGTACCTGTACACGAATCTGACTTAAATCAGTCGGACCATGGTAGCGTAAAAGACTTAAAATACACACTATTAAATACACGTGAGCAGCATGAAAACCCCGTGTCGAAGCCTAAGAATCTTGGAGTTGTGATGATGTATGCGAAATGTCTGATCAGGAACCTTCTCCAGTTATCGTGATCCGAATGCATTGAACGTGATACCTTCCTGGAATTTACATCCACATGGACGCAGTTTACGGGCTGGCGCCCCCTCCGGAAAACAAAAAGCGATTTTCCTTACTATGATCTAATGGTTCGATTGGGTCTTAAGTTACTGGCAATAGCAAAATCAAATTCTGATAGTGACTTAGTAGAGCTGGTTCTTTCAGAAAATCTAAATGATCAATTAGAACGAGCGCATGCCGAGATGTGGGATGTTCAGGAAGTCCGTTTTGAGAGCATTCGATTTTAGGGATCATTCAATATCGTTATACTGTAGGTGTGCGAACTTTCTACTATAAATCTGAATGATTTGTGCGCATACTTCAATTTATTTTATGGAACCAGCCATTTTTTCTGGACTTCAAAGAGAGAAGCTTCCGGCAAGCTCTTAAAATCCGACCCCATGATCACATCCAGAGAAGATGTGTCTAAGGACTGTTTATAAATACGCTGGTAGGCAGTTCCTTCCAATGCTTTTTCTCCAAGTTTTCTTTTCTCCAGCAAGTGAAAGTAAAACTTATTCAATTCTTCCTTCGTCAAGCTCGTCACCTTACTAAGCACATTAATCATCAATTTCCCGAGATACATGTAATGGGTTTTGATCTTTTCTTCCTCATTAGAGTTAAATACTGGAATCGTCAGTATCCATTTGCCATCGTCTGTAAATTCCTTCTGGAAATGTCCCTCTTGAATGAAAATATTGACCTTGCGACCAGCCAGCAAAACGTTAGGATCCTCAGCCGCAATCTCACACAACATAGCTTGTAGAAAGCTAACAAACTCTTCGCTGATTGCGGCCATCATCGCGTTATTCTCAAACTCAATACGCCAATCAATCTTGACTGCATTAAACGCTATAACCCGATTTGGTCCCAAGTCGGTCAAGGGCATAACGAAAACCAATTTTTTCACAAGATCAATCGGCTTTTCACCTTTGTTAAACTGATCAATAAACGGTTGAATCTGCTCATCCCAGATCGCGCCCCAAATTTTCTGTAATGAATCAACAACATTCTTCATCTCCGGATGAAGCGTAGGAGCAACAGTCATAGCCAACGCTATATTATGTCGAGTGGAGAGGAAGAGTTCGTCATTCTGAAAATTCAATCCCTTTTCATCGAACTCTCTTTGCAAGAACAAGTACAAGCCAAAATCAGTTATTGCACTCATCCACGATCCGGACAAGAAGTCGTTGACGCAGATCAAACCCAGCGCTTTTGGCAATAATTTATTCAATGTTGGGTCAGCTGAATGCCAGGTACTCCACAGGGCTATCAATGCATAGTATTTTGCGGCATAGTTCATTCCCAAAGCACCATAAACCTGAGCAAGACTAAGAAGACAAACATTATAATATGCCTTAGTGTCGTCCATCCGGCACAAATCTTTCGCCTGGTGAAAAAAGTCCAGTGCTTTTATGTATCCTCTTAGATTTCGATTTTTGAAATGCCGTTCCGCTTTCTCAATCAAGGCATAGGCACTCGTGATCCGTTGCCCGGTTTTACTTGCATATTGTTGTATTTCGGATTGAAAATCATCAATGGCATCCTGTAATTCTTCGTTAATGTCATATTCAATTAGCAACTTTTGCATTGAGTCTAACTGGCTGTGCAACTTCGATAGCGAGTAAAATTTGGTTCGCGGCAGTAACGGGAGAACCTTTCGATAAATTTCAAAGGCAGCGTTTACGTTCTTAATCGGTTCTAAAACATCCTTCTGTTTTTCTAAATGCCCACGAAGCTCCCACAATTCACACAGCTTGTCAATATTTTGTTCCTTCGCTATTTCATCTTCAAGAAACGTTTCGATTTCCTTTCCCCATGCAGTCAGGTCTTCCTTCGACACGGGAAACGAATACCGTTGGATTTGTGCCTTCAGGAGCTGAAGCAAGGTGATATCTTCCTCAACATCTCTTATGTGATTCCTATTTTTCCAATTCTCAACATAGAATTTGATTAAATCAACATCTCCAGCAATAGCGCTATCAGTGCGTTTCTCCAGATAGTTGTGACCTATTTTTAGAAACAGTAATTCGTAAATTGCTTTCTTCTTGCTTTCTACTGGAATGTCGGTAAGAGATATGTACTGGTCCAGAAGTTTTTGCCAAACTAATTTATGGTCATCATCAAGATTCTTCCACCTGCAATAGCGTGTTGCGGCTATTGTGTTCTGAAATTCACCAGGGAAGAATTCTTTTACAATCGAACTTTCTCGAGCATGGCGTACCGCATCTGTATACCAAATGTCTTCTTTACTTCCTGCGATTAATAGAATCGAGTCCAGGAGTTCATTTGTAAGTATTCTTTCTTCGGGATTATCTTGAGTTGATCTCCTGTGCACTTCTGCGATGAGCATATCCCTATAGATTTTAGATTTGTCTTCATCGAGAGGTAACGGCACTTGCATAACGAGTTCTTCAATCTCTGCTACAATTTGCTCAACTGCCGTATTCTGATCAACACCATCGAAACGCCAATGGATGCAGTGAATGAATGCATCTATGTCGTCATCCGTCAACGCATCGTAAACTTGCTTAGCCTTTTGTACGTTGGGTTTCTGATCAACATCTCTGCTTAATTCTTCATACCTCGCATTTACATATTCATCGAGTATCTTCTTCACACGCGTCCTGATCCTGGCAATCAGTTCATTGCTTAAGGCACCTTGATTTTCATACCACTCTTTTAACAACAGGGCATCGTTCTCCTTAACGTTTTTCCCGACTATTGAAGCATTGGTCTCAAATTCAAATTTGGTTTGGTCGAACGCATAGTCGCCCTTGACATAGAGCATAAAAAAATGCGCGATTGAATTGGTGATGCTTTCGGAAGTGAACGAGAAGTTTGTTGAGTAAAGCTTAATCTGCTTAAAAGTAGATTTGCCTAGGTTATGATCTCTCAGAAATATATCATCTTCATAGTCACAATAAATAACTTCGCTGCCGCCAGCAACTCGATTCCTCAGCCAGTCTCTGATAGTCGTCAGTTGCTGAAAGGAGTAGCCTTTCTGAGCGGCAATTGCATCGCGGTTTTTTGCAAAAATGTAAAGCTTGTGAATATCCATATTGGGAGGTCTTTAGCATTGTTAACGATAATGACAAACTAGCTAAAAAAAGTCAAAAAGTGCCTTTTTGGGCATGCAAAGCGCTAAATTGTGCTGATAAAACAGAGTGACAATGGCAAATGCAATTACCGAGGCAGAACTTAGTTCAATTAAGTTAATCGACATATCGATCCAAACGCTTTCAAATGGAAAGGATTTCCTGGTACTGATTTGCGAAACAAAAGACGACAGTAGCAGGCTGATAGACTTAATAAATCAAAACGCTTTTGACTTGAAGATCTCCATTGAACCGGACGGCCACTATGCGCTTTCTCTTGAGTTCATTGACTCCGAGTATGGCCTGAAATTCGTTACAACAAAAAACGAAACCAATTATCCCCCTGTTAAGAAATTAAACCAGATTACTTTTATCACCACTGGTGTGTGGACTGGAAAGTCTGCTCAAGGACGCCAGTGTGAATACCATCATCAAATGTTTCGGTTGGGTGAAATCAACATCGGTGAATCATTTTCACAGGCGAAAGGTGTTGACTTCGTGTCCGGAGAAGGAAAGCGCCCTTCGGTAGTTGTGTTAGTATTTGAAAACTGGGCACACATCAGTCAGGCCGAGGCAATGGAAGCTTTCAACGAACTCGCACTTCGCAGCGAAGGAAACCCTAAACTGGAAATCGCTTCAGATGGAACCTCTGTTAATCTAAAGATATGGGATATTTTGATCGACCTAGAAGTAAAAATCAAGGGACTGAAATACGAGGCAGTACAATTAGCTGAATTTTTGAAGGGTACTGATCCTCAACATTCATTCGCTTTCGCGATAGGTTTTACACCTCAGGGGGATGGACATGCAGCACTAGCTGCGACTAAAGAAGGCCCACAATTGATCACGATCAAGGGCTATTTGTATAAAGGCACGTGAGCCAAAAAATCCAGCTTCCCTATATTTTCAGGTCGCTGACAGACCTGGTTTTGGATTTGATTTTCTGCGTTACCACCAGCCGCAGGATAACAGCAAGCGCAACACAGAACTCGCGGAGTTTGATTAGACTCAAATCCGTAGCAAGGTTGTTATGTACTTCAAGGTTTCGCTCCGCGTATACTTCGTAAATCATTTCAGTTAATCGCTTCTTGATCTTATCAAGGTACTGTGGCCGATTCTTCACGAAGTCATCCAGATCTCCGATGATATCCAGTAAGAAATCAAACTGAAGCGATTGCTTTATTTTTGGATACCGCTTTAGAAACCCGCGTGCCTTTATTGGCTTGTAAAGAAAAATTCCCAGACGCAAGGAGTTCATTTTGGATTTAGATAAGGTGTAATTGCCCCCGGAAAATCCTTCGGCTTTCAAGGCATCGCGAAGAAAAATCTTGACATTCGTTACATACTGGTCTTTCAGATAGAGTACAACACACCGACAACAAAAGTCTATAAACCCTTTTGGATCATTTGGGAACAAGGCATCGCATACCGTAATCCAGAAATCCTTGAATGAAAAGGAAAACGGGTCATGTCGATACCGGTTTACTGCAACATTTATATCAATAAACTTTCTGTGGAATTCATTGACAGGATTCAGCTTGTGAGTCCATTCGAGGCTTTCATTAATCGACTTCGCAGCCTGTTCTTTTACAACGAATGGTTTTTCATCATCATAGTCATGAATTATCCATGGCGCAGCCCGGTAATTAAAAGCACTATCAGCAACGATTACAGTGCGAAGGTTTACCGTTGCATAGAATGAACTACCACCAACATGAAGATGCTTGAGATGTTTCAAAACAGAGAGTGAACGCTTTACGTTGTCAATCGACTTGACAATCGAAGGATCCACGTGATTGAAATATTGTGGGCGGTATTCCGTAGGCACAATGGCGTTGCAATCTGAACGAAGTTTCTGCTTGTCTTCTTCAGTTTCAACATATTGCTCGAAATAGCGCTCAATGCTTTCCACATAATCGTTAAGGTCTTTTTTACCTCCGTAATTCAGCTTCAGTTGAAGTTGCGGATTGTAGAATGTAACGCCCCAGATTTCCAATGGCTTTTTCTCCTGGAATATGAAATTATCGATTTTAAGCACAAAGTATCCTTTCCTTTTCGGGCGAGCGCCAAGATTCAACAGGCTAATGAGCTGCTTCCGCAACGTCATTGATGCAAGCACTTCGTCTTTATATGCTTTGTACAGTTTATCATCGTTGAAGTCTGAGTATTCTTTGTCAAATGGAAAGTCCTCCTGATGAGTCTTATAAAATAGAATTATGTCTGGAAGTTTCCTGATATACTCGATTGAATACCCGAAGTGATACAATTCGACAATGATTGCATTTATCAGAAAATGTAAGTCACTTTTATCCTGCTTTGTTAATGGCTTGTTGTTATGAATCACCTGAACCAAGTGATTCAATACTTTTTCAAAGTAATGAGTTTGCGTTTTTCCAACGATCAGTTTTTCGATTGCAGAAATGTCTTTCTCGATCTTCGAGAGATGTTTAGACCCCTTGTCTAAATCTGTTTTTGAGAACGAAGCATTAAAATTCGTTCTAAATGCCTTTAGTCTTTTTAACAGTGCACTGCTTTTTCTTACGAAGAGGTTTTTGTTGCTGAAGTATGGGTGATTAAGAACGAGACTGCGGATTCGCTTGGGGTAATGTTCTTTATTTTGCGTCAACTGAATTTCGATTTTTGTAGAGAGTGAACGATGGGACTCCCAGCGTTCATCGTTAAAAAAAATCCATCGTTGCTTTTCCATCATCAGAAACGTCCATGTGTGATGAAAATATTCTAGCCGCGCGTTTACAAATTGCGGTCCTTGTGGGGCTTTGGGATTATGGTATGAGAGCTTTCTGAAGCGCATGACTTATTCTGTTTTCTAATTTCGAAATCAGATGTCAATCCAATTGTACGGGATTTCCATTGACATTCACCTATCGCCTCATCTGGTTGAGTGGCTTTCAATTCTTCACAGGTCTACGCAACATTGGCCTGGATGATTGTTTCTACCAAACCGAGCTAAGCCCAATCATCCTGGCTAATACGGGTCTCAACGATGATACAAACGAGACGATGGATTTTTACTTCGCACTGCTTGATCTTGATAAGTACAGCCAGCGCATTGAGCCGGACAGTGATTCCATCATGAAGCAAGCGTTGAACATGTACATCGATTTGATTGTGGAGCAAAGAAAGAGGTTTACTGCGAAGTAATGCCTTGCCGGTACCCGTATTTCAAACCAATCCGTGCAGGTGAGTCACGGCATATACGTGAGTAATCTTTTCTTGCTCTAGTCTTAAATCATTTGCCTTCAGGTACATGTAGACTTCATGTTCTTCTTTTGTCAGGAAGTCAAGTTGTGCGTTGTTTGTAATACTGCCTTTACCCCATTGAAGTTTAAAGCCTTGCAATGTTCCTTCGTCCATCATCACACTTTTGGTGTGCTTGTAGTACCCTCTGACCTGGTTGAGGATATGAAATCCGTGAGTGTCAAGATCGCCCCAATAGAAAATCTGCTTTTCATGCATCCAGGGTATGTCGGCCAGGTACCTCACGTAAAAACCACCACCGCTCCAAATAGCTATCGTGCTTTTCAGGTTAGGTAGCGTGAGAAAATTCATCTTGTTCTCAGTGATCAGTATTCGCCTACTGTTAATGGCAAGTTGCCGGAATCGAGTGAGCGGCAGGCTGATATCAGGTAGTCCCTTGAATTGCTCCTCTAAGTCAAGGAATCTTATCCGCACAAGGGGCTCATCGTATCGCAGATTGTGCCTTAGCAAAAAATTATTCTCCAATCTATTTATGTGATCAGGGATAATGAAATCGAGGAGCGAAGCAATCAAAGGTCCCCGTTCTTCTATGAACTTTGTATGGACGTCAATCGGAAGTTGGCGAACATAAACATCAGGTTTAGGATTGGTTTTGAAGTATCGGCATACCTTTAGAATATTGTCCCAGTCGTTGGTATAGCGTATGACTTCCTCCGGGTTACGTAGTATCCACTCCTTCAATTCAGGAAACTCAGCTAGTATTGTTAAGCTCCAGTTTTTGAACTGTTTGAATTCGTCCTCCTTTTTCAACAGCTTCAAATAATCCTCCAAGGAATCGACAGATATGTTTGATGGGAACAGATTGCGTCCAACTTTTCGATTGTTTGATTCACTCCAGGCTACCGTGTATCCATATCCGACTTTCTCTTTACTGTATTTTCGCAGAGAATTGATTTCCTGTTGTACTTGATCGAAATTTTGAATCGTTTCGCTGGGTTTGATTTTACCAATGCGGTTCAGGGTTTTGGGAAACAAAGTCTCGCCATTGACTTCGCATTGAAGCACCTCTCGCCACCATTTACCAGCGGTGATTTTGATTTCGTCAGGACTGATCATGAGGCGGACTGAAGTTGACGCTTAACCTTTTCCTGCAAGTACTCAGCATAAGTCAGGTTTCTAACCTGGGAGTTATTGCCGTCTTTGTTTGAAACGAAGTGGACGGTGTTAACATAATTTTCAATAACATTGATTTTCTGGAGTGGCGTAACAATAAGGAGTTGAAGATTAAGTTTTCGAAATAGTTCAAGCCCATATCTGGTACTTTCATCCGAGCCTCTACCAAATGCCTCATCGATGACGACAAAACGAAATGATCGTGATTTGCTTTCACCGGAGACAAGTCCGAACTGGAACGCCAATGCGCTGGCAAGGATTGTATATGCAAGTTTCTCCTTTTGTCCACCCGACTTACCTGAAGAACCCGGAAAGAACTCTTTCTCTGTGTCGTCCTGGATGTAGCGTTCGCTGGCATTGAAGTCGAACCACTGTCGTACATCGGTAACTTTGCTCGTCCAATCAGTATCTAAAGACTGAGCGCTGTTGAACCGATCTAATATCTTCTTCACCTGCGCATACTTTTCCTCGGTATAAAGTCCATCCGTGTCACCAAAACTGTATGAGAAGCAATTCTTCAAATCTTCCTTAAATGATCTGATCTGCGGATCAGTGGTAGGGTCGGTCAGAATTTTAATGTAAGTCCCCGAGGAAGCATCATATTCGATTTCTCTCAAGTGTTTGTTGATTTCCTCGATCTTATCCTGGATATCTTTTTCAAAGCTTTCGAGTTTGCTGCTAAAGATTGCAATGCTCTGGATGGTACTTTTATTCAATTCATCCTTAAATCTTTTCTCGTGACGAGGTAAATCATCCTTGGCAACACGTTCATACATTTTCATATATTCCGGAAGCGCATCCATCTCAGCCGCAAGTTCACCAGTCTCAGCTTCGCTGTGCTTCTTGATATCTTTCATCTTCCCGATGATCTTGTCTCTAAACTTGTTCTGTTCTTTCAGAAGTCTACTCTTCTCACTACTTTCTTCACCGATAAGTCTGCGTTCCAGATTTCGTTGTTCGGTCTCAATGTTTCGTACCGTTAATTTTGAGTTTGACGTTCTGTTCTCGATTAGCTGATATATTCCCTCCAGGTCAGGTTCGTTTACAAATGATCGAGATAACTTCTGACTGCTTTCCAGATCGGCATGATACCTCTCCTTGTTATCCTTTAGCTTGCCAAGCTCTTCGGTTTTGCCTCTTCGTACTCTATCATCGTCATCTGCTTTCTTAAGCACATCTTCCAGTTGGCGTTGCAGCGATTTGAGCACATCACTGGAAGTTTCAAGTTCCTTCTTTTCATTCTTCAGAAACTCAATGATCTTATTTTCACTTTGCCAGTCTATATCAGCAAAGTTGTTAATCCGAACAAATGCTTCGAGGTTCTTCTCGAGAACTTTATTGTTCCCCATTTCCTGCTCGACTGACCTAATGCTCTGGTCAATACTGCGGAGATTAGTTCTATTTTTTTCGATGGACTTTTCGAAGTCTTTTTTCTTTTGTGTGTTACTCCATCCGAGAACATATTGTAGTCTGTCATGGATTTTTCTCCGATCATCTTTTTCGTGCCTTTTACCTCCTGATTTTATTTGACCTTCTTTTGTAATCGCATCCGGGATTTTCTGAAAATCTTCAAAAGAGACACACGAGTAATTATAACGGGCCACAAGTTCGCTATAAAGCCACTCTTCGAACTCAGTATCTGGCTTTATCTCTAACTTATTAACCACTGAGTCTTGTTTTACCATCCCTGCATTTCGCGGTTTCTGACTTAACTCATCTGCTTTGAAATACACGAGTCGTTGACGTTTTCCGTCTCGAGACTGAAGTGTTGTATTGTTTACATATGCGCTTACTCTGTTGTATAGATGAACCGGAACGATCATGCTCATACCATAGCTGTGAAGTAAACGTTCAATGGCTCCTTCCCATTCCTGTTCCTCATCATGAACTTTCAATAACTCACCGATGAAGGGAATTTCGGATTCGTCAATATTCAAGTCTGCTGCTATCTGCTCCCGGACATTAATCATGTATTCCGGAATTTGATTCTTTCGCTTATTCAACGATTCAAGTTCCAGTACTTCGCTTTCGATTTGAAGTTTAAGATTCCTTTCCTCAGACTTGAGGCCATCCCTTTCCTCCACCAGTTTCTGTTGCCTGGTTTCTATTTCGGAGTGAAGTTGTGTTGCTCTTTTAATATTCTGATAAAACAACTGTTCAGTATCAGCATTCGGTATGTTGCAAACCAGACATAATTTCTCATACTCTTCAACTCTTACCAGTTTATTTTCTTTCTGTAATTCGTGTTCCCTTATTTCCCGATCAATTTCCTCCAGTCTCTTTCCCCCGTTGTCATGAATATCCTGGCGTATTTGAAGTTCCCTGCTTTTAAGTTGCTGAAGTGACTTCTCAACCAACTGCAATTGGTTTTCTGCCTGCAACAATAAGTGCTCGCATTCTCTTAATTCATTTTCGAGAAGTTCCGCTTTCCTTTCAGCAAACCACCCCGGAATTAAAGCCATGATGCGGTCAATTTCCTTTATGTTTTTTTCAAGCTGACCATATTGCACAGCGTTTTCAACGAGCGGTCTCAGAATGTCAATTTGCTCACGTGCTGTTACGACTGCCTGGTGCGCCTTGTTCAGGTCATCAAATCTCTTTTTCAGTTCATCGATTCGTGCTTTGACATCTGTTTTTTCAAGCATGTGATCACGAACAAAGTCCGTCAGGCTACTAACAGCTTTCATTGATACAGTCTGATAGAACAGATCAATTGCCTTGTCGCTGTTCATTCCGAAAAGACGCCTGAACCTCTCGCTATACTTACTGAAATTGTCGTCAAATATTTCAATAGCGACATCGGCTTTCAGTTGTTTTCTCAGTTCAGATATATCAGTGAATGAAGAGAAATGATCAGTGATGGACAATGGTTTGTTGACTGACAGTAACAACATCTTTTCAACTTTGTCCTCTTTCATCCAAAACACCTGAGCCAAACATATTTTTTCAGCGAATGCTGTGTCCGAAAAATTTGCAAGAAGAATGCTATACGTATTAGGTTCTGGTCGTAGGTAGACTTCTTTTGCCGTATTGGTGTATTCCAGTTTTTCCTTTTTATACTCTCCGCGAACGTACGACTTGAGCGACCGTTCCTTACTTTCGGCACCAGCTGCTTTGTTGAATGTAATTTTATGATGTGGCACCAAAAGAGATGTCAATGCATCAACCAAAGTTGACTTACCCGACCCAATATCACCTGTAAGCAGTGAATTGCTGCCATCAGGATGGATCTGCCAGATTTTGTGGTGAAAGGTTCCCCAATTCAACACCTCCAGGTTCTGCAATCTAAACCCTGCAGCGACCTCATTTTCATTAATGGGTATTTGCATCTCTTACAATATTACTTCCGTTCACTCGCATATTCGCGAAGCTTTAAAAGCAACTCCTCAACCTTGTCAGCATCAATGAAGGCTTTTATAATTCTACGAACTTCGTAGCGATCTATCTCATTCTCCAACGGTCGAAGAAAACCTTCTTCAACTACCCTTTTTATCTGCGTTTCAATTTTCTCTGCCTGTTTAGCTTCGTCAGGTGATTCGTTAAGGAAAGGTTTTATTTGATCCATGATTTCCTGCCTGGTAATAATGGCTCTTGCAGAAGTACCGGCAGCATCATTTTCCAAAAGAAATTTTCGAAGTATTAAACAGATCAATGTCAATTGAAAACTCAGTTGACGCCTTTCAATCAGTCGAGGCATTTCAAAGCCAGGCTCAAAGTCCTGTTGCTTCAAAAAAGCATACCCCTCCGGCTTGTCCAGGTGAAGGGACAAACCAAGCGGATTGAAGTACTTTCTCACATCGGCTTCGTGGTCAATTAGATTTTCCCAAATGTCTTTTTGCGATTCGAACACGATTCCTTTTAAAAGCGCTATGAGAGAAACTGAATGAGGGCTTGCCATAATAGTCTATCGGTTAAAAATCAGTTCTGGTAGTTTAATTTGAAACATCTTCCCTGACCGGTAGTTTTGGATGAGGAGTTCTTCCTCTATATCGGTATTGACAAAGTGTTTTCTTTCCTTCGAAGCAATCTGATAGTAAGCTACAACCTCCGAGACGCCACGGGTAACACCATATCTTTCGGTTATTTCCCTTAGAGAAACTTGTTGTGTATGCTTCAACATATTTGCTATGTTTTCCTTAAGTTCGTCTGGATCGATATAAAACTGATCAAAAAGAATATCCGATATCTCTCCCTCACCACCGGCTTCATTCACATTCGTTTCAAACTTAACCTGGAAAGGAGGAGTAAACGGAACTCGTCCCATAAAGAAGTGCGATCTAAATACTCCGTCAAGTTCAAAATGCTTTTGGTGCAACTCAACATTATCCCTATTCTCCACAAGTATTTTTTCAATTTCCTCAATACTGCTCAATATTCGTCTGCTTTCGAGAAGCGACTTCTGCTCAACAAATTTCCGGAGCTGTTCAATAAGGCTGTCATTGGTCCTGTTAACTTTATCCCCAGCGTCAATGAGGTTATTCTTGATGCGATTTATTGTGGACTGCCCCCTGAGTTTTTCAATCTGAGGTAGAGTCATTATCGTCTTGATGAGATGTTCTAATTCTGTCTGCTTTTGATCGCTCATCAAAAACTCCCAGAATGCACGAAAACTTTTCCCCTGGTCGGTAGACCATACATAATCTTGTTCATGAAAGATGTCGTCTAACAGCCTACCCTTTGATACACTGCTCTTGATTATCCTCTCCCTGATCTCTTTGTCAAGATCCCGAAAGTTTTGTTCGACCTGGCGAAAGTCGGCCAGTAACCGCTTAGCCGTTTCTTCTGCATATATAAACCGTTCTTTGATTTTCGTATCATCAAAAACCTCAATGTTACCTTCTTTGGCTTTGTTCAGTTCAATCTCAACTTGCCTCTGTCTTTCCTCAAGTTCCTTTACACGTTCATAGACGTTCGTGTTTGTTTTGAGGACCAACTCCCGTAAGATCGAGAAGAAATGTAGTAGCCTTGACTCTGTGCCAACAAACTCCTGCTTGCCCAAGTCTTCCATCCATTTGATCGCATTCTCTGCGGAAGGAGTTAAATCAATTACCGGATCGTCATCGCTCTCATAATATCGTCTTAAGAAACCTTGCTCTGTCCACTTTAAGAGATATTGTTTGGGAGTGGATGGGTACAACGTTTCCACTTTGTTGAGGCTGAATAGATAGTCGCCCAGGAATGCTTCAAGTTCTTTTTCGGGATAGGTTATTCGATTCTGCTGCTTGAATGAAAGGTGAAGGAAGCTTATAATCAATGGGGCATTGTCCGCTCTTATGAGGCGGATGGTGATGTCGTTTTCGAAAAGCCATTTGACTTTATCGTATTTCAAGGTAGAAATGCTTTAGTGGGTCCCGTTAATTTAAAACTGAATTTTGACAACTAGTGACAGGCCGAACGAGTTGCAAAAGTCGCGCTAGTTCAAAATCACCGATGAGGACTGTTCATCCTACATTTAAAAATAGAGATTTTGACGGGAATCTGACACTTTTCCGCCTCGGGCTCTTCCGAGGTAGTTAAAAAATATCGGCCTAGTGCTGGTAGTGGGCGGTCTACTTAACCATAAGGCTAAGTTCTTCTTTGTATAGTCTGCCGGTTTTCATGAACCCATGTTTTGACAGAATATGGATCATTGACGCTTTTCTTGTAGTGGCAAACATGGGGCTGTGAATCCCTTTCAACAATATGCTAAGTAGGTGCTGGCAGTATCCTTTGCCTTCATGATCCGGATGAGTTGCAATATATCCGAGTTCCTTTTTAAAGTTATCAGATGAATAAGGACTCTGTGATTGCCGAAAAACGCGCTTAGAATAACTTGCTGCCGGATTCTTTATTGTGGCCGTTGTTATGACGAGGTCGCCAAGAATTCCAAATGCAATTAAGTCAGATCGAAGCAGCCTCTCCTTTAACCCTTGTTTTGTTATTTGATTTCCGGATACAACCAACGCGATGATTTGGGTCATGTGATCTTCCTTCACAAGTTCAGGCGTTTGTATTTCCCATTTCATATTCTCAATCAATCACCGCGTCATAAACAAAACGAACATCGAACGTCATATCTCCATCACTAACTATCTCGATAGCGACCTTCATTGGGTACTCATTACTTTTTACTGATCGTTCCCAAATGCTCTCTCCTGAAAGAGTTATTGGTTGATTAAGTGTGACTACTGGATTGAAATGATACAGACTAATCAGACCAATAAAGAATCGTGGTGGAAATTCAGTTTTACCACCAGCATTGTTTGTACAGGTAACTTTAAATCCGATCTTCTGAGACGTCAGCCGTGTTCCCCATTCGGTCGGATCTTTCCATTCGAACAAGGGTACAAGCAAGATTTTTTTTATCTCGATAAGCGAGATTGAATTCATCAACAGGAATTCCTTTTTCTTGTCTTTGCTGGTTAGCGTGAACATCAGGTCTTTTTTTGTTTTCTGGATTGTTTCTACAGTGTAGTTTGTGCCCTTTCCTGTTCCATGCTTTACGAGAAGTTTTCTTTCAAGCATTTCCATAAGGATACGTTTTACGGTTGGTAAGGGGATGTCAAGTTTTTCGGATATCTCACCGGATTGGCAACCAGGATGATTTTCGATGAAGGTATATATCTTTTTCTCCCTTGGAGATATTTTGGAAAGACTGCTACTGGTCTGCAGCTTGGCCATCAACTGCTGTTGAATGTTGGATAGGCAATTGAGAAAGAATGTTACCCAGGCATACACATCTTCTCCAGGACGCTGACGCTGACACTGCATTAATACAGAGTAATATTCTCCCTTTCGGCTTTCAATCTCATGCTCAAAACTTACGTACTGAATCCATGAATAACCCTGACGAAGCATCAGTAACGTTGCCAGGAGACGACTCAGTCTTCCATTGCCATCCTGAAATGGATGGATACTTAAAAAATCATATACGAAAATTGCTGCCCTGATAATCGGAGGTGTGGTGTTATCACCGTTATACCAATCGATCAGTTGCCGCATAGCATCTTCCGTAGCAAAGCCAGGATCGGCTGTTCGGAAAACAACCTGTTTGCTTCCGTCCGTCTGCGTTGCTTCTACCACATTGCTATGTTGCTTATAGTTGCTGCGATGCCACGCATCTTTTTCACTGTGCTTCATCAAAATGTTGTGAAGCATTTTCAGATTGTTCTCGGTAATATCGATGTCTCTGAAAGATTCGGAGATGATATCCAAGGTCTCGTAATATCCAGCAACCTCCTGGGAATCACGCTCCTCAAGTTTGGCTACCGTGAGGTTTTTGATCAGCCTCTCTACCTCATCATCGGTCATTTTTGAGCCCTCAATTCGCGTTGAGGCTCCCACGCTCCGTACTGTAGCAATCGACTTAAGCTGCTTCAGGCTTTGGCCTTCCCGTTTTTCAATGGCTGTCCAGGAGCCCCCAAACTTATCAATCTGACTAAGCTCGTTAATCAGTTTCCAGTCGGGGCTAAGAATCACGGTGTGGATAATATTATTCATTTCGATACGTATTGATACGTAAATATACGAAAATTATCCGTTTACGTGAAAATGATACGAAATGATCTGTATTTATACGAAAGTGATCGAAAAATGAATTGTTCGCTATTCTGGGTCCGTGCCGGCAGATAGGTAATTCGCAACAGCCTTCTTCAGCTTGCCTTCAATCCGTTCACGCAACTTCTTCGGTTTGATGACAGTGATGCATTCCCCAAAGCCAAGTATCTCGCGCTCGAGCTCATAGTTTAGGATTACGTCAATTGTAACTTCGATTCCTTCACTCGATTTGGCTACTATTTTCTGCGTATGATAAAACGGTTTCGTAATCACATAAGGTGCATTGCTACGATCTATCGCCAGATGAACTGTTTGTGGTCTGTTGCCTTCATTCACGGTAACACCGATTACATCTTTGTAATATTCGTTAGCATCAAATTTTACGTATTTCCTTCAACCAATAGGATATTACATGTATCAAATTGAGGATATTGAAGCTATTTAGCAGCAGCTCCCTTTGACATTCTTCATTGCGTCATGAGTAATTTATGTCGTAGTCTTTTGGCGATGGTCGCAGGATAAGCCCGAACTTTGCAACTAAAAATGATGGGAGAAGCCCCTACTACTAAATACTTCGATTAAAAAACATCAGTATATATTATACTGCGCAAATAGGCTGCGCACTGTGTATCGTTATTTGAAGTAAAAAAGTCCGGTATGAAAAAACTCGAGAATTACACGAATGCGCTTTCAACGCTAACATACTTTGTTAACACTTCGATTATTGGAGACATAATCGACAAGCCTGAAACTGAGAATGAAGAACCGTTCAGACTTTTCTACACGATTCTGCTCAAGTCGAATAATGGCTTGGATACGTGCAGCCTACTTCTAGCAAATTACTCTGACAGACCACATCACGTGGATTCTCTTATTGTCATTCTCAGGTCGCTGATTTCCGATTGTGTGATCTTTCGATATTTGTTAGCTAAAAGTGATCACGACAACGAAAAGTTAAAAGCCAACATCAAGTCGCTTTATTTTGACCATATCCAGTATACAGTGGTTGGGCTTGAAAAGTACTTCAAGGATATACATGATTTTTCTGACGCCGAGATACAGAATAAGATTGATGAAATTAAAACTGCCCGGCCCGACTTCTACGACTCCAACGGGAAGCCAATCGTGAAACATCTTTCCACGTCCGTGAGATACGCGCTCCAGGAAATGGCCAAGAAAGTTACTACCGCATCAGATAAGCAGGAGATTCAGTCATTCTATCACCACTATGATATCTATTCGAAATACGAGCATCTCGGAGAATTTAGCTTTAAGCTGATTCACCAACAGTATCGGGAGGAAACACGGTACAAGCTTGCCGATGAAATTGTGGAGGCGATCAACAGGCTGATCATTCCCACGATGATCTCGACGCTTGGAGTTTGGCCTGACGTGCGCGATAAGCACAAAGAGAAGTTCAAAGAGTTGTTTGTTAAACTATTAAATGCATATAAGGACTAGGCGAAACCGGTTCAACCCCGGTAAATAGCTGTTTACGCTCGTGTATGTACGTAAGCTTTTCAGACAGTCCAACTGTTGTGATCTCTACCGACCGAAACTTATCAGACCTTAAAATCCAAAAACCTGATCAAATTTTGCAGAAACTGGTTCGATACTGGTAGCCTCCAGTCTACTTATACCTCATCAACACGCATCAAAACCTCTTGAACATTATGTTTTTAGAGGTTTTTTCTTTTCCAACCTCTCAAAACATTCATTTAAAATCAATACACAGGTGAGAGATTCGGTGAGTCAAGCAAGAACATAATTTAGGTCTCACCAGAGTACTTATATAAACCTGACTATCAATTAGTTCAATAACTGAACATCTTGATAGCGACAGTTTGCAAATCTACCTTTTGCAACCTTTTAACGTTATCAAATATGAATTCTACCTTCACGCAAATCTTTTTATTGGCGAGATCAAAATCAACAGACCATCGTGGATTAGTGCGGATTATACTTGATCCTATAGCAGAGTTGTGGATGATCCATTATGGAGCAGCATCACGTTCCGGAAGCCAATTTATTTCAAACAACTCCTAAAAGATTTAAGTGCTGTTCTGAATAACGACAAAAGCACAAACTATATCGGCGACGTGTTAGTTTAATGTTGTACCTGAACTTCAACAACATCTGTACAAGCTTGTATTAATAGCCATATGGCAACAATAAAAGACGATTGAGCCTTTTAAATCGAACTGAGATAGTTTATTCATAAGTAATCTATGATTTGGTTTCCTTGTCTCCATAGATTGTTTCTGAGTTTCTGACGGATTTGTTGTTTCATTTACTTCAGTGATATTATTTATTTTGCTTTGGTAAAACCAACCATTAGTTATAGGAAACCACCCCTAATTCTCAACGAGCCTGAATCATCGTATTTATTAAGGGGAATTTGATTAAGGTATATGGGTGTTAAGACATAACGAGATTGTCCTTTGTAGTAGAGACAGTATCCGTTTATCCCGTTACTAGTCAAATATTTAATAACAGAGTAGTCACCGTCTTTGAGTCCATATTTAGTAACGGCTTCTGTTACATTCTGGGGTATGTTTTCTTCGATTTGCCAAGTTCCAGATAGATGATCGCTGCCGCCAAGTTCGCCTTCAGTAATGTGCCTATGCCTATATGATACACTTGACTCGAAGGCGCCATCACAATGTAGAACTGTTTTTCTGGTTACAGTTATCCCAACGCTTGAAATAAATTTATCTTCTTGAAAAGTTTGGTCGCAGATATTGTCCTTGCTGATATTTCTTGAATTGTCACATGATAGAAGTGAGAACAGTAAAACATAAAAGAGAATAGTATGAAGTCTCATATCTATAGGGGTTTATTTTCTGTCTCTGCTGATGGGTACTTCAAAATCACAGAAAACCTCCCACGTTAATAGCGCTTTAATTGAGAATGTAAATACGGGCGGTCATGAGATACTTAACCACCTTGAATTACACTTATTTCCGTTGCCCGAATTCAAAAGTGAGTTAGTTTGATTCCTCAAAAAAATATGCCGTGTAAGATGCATCCCCATAGCAATCCACTAAAACAGCTTGTTCCCCGTTACCATAGATAGCGCTATTGTTTTGCTTTGAAATTTTATAAGAAGTGAAATTTTCTTTTTCGGGAAATTTATAGGCATTGGATTTTAACCAACCGCGACCATTGTACGCTTTTTTGGGATAGATTTGAGGTATACGGTAATAGTAATCTTTCGTAGAAATCTCGTAGTACAATGGCGTCCACATCTTTCCGTTTGGCACGAAAAGTTTTGAACCTCCATTTCTGCAATTAAATTTTATCGTGACGATTGTTCCAACTTCAACACCATTTTCATAGATAAATTCTCTATTGTCCTCAATTCGTTTAATAATTATTCCGTTTTTATACTGTAAAGTATATTCTTTGATAACCTTACCTGAATCAAACTCCATAAAATCATACGTATCCTTGTCTGATAATTTTTTCCAAATACCAATCGGGTAGCCATTGCTGAACCCTATGTCACTTATAATACTATCATTTTTCTTAATTGTATGATTTCCAACGGGTACACCGACCTGGCCCAGGATATAGTTCGATGACTTATTCTGTTCAATAAATTGTTGAGTGAATTCTGAAGGAAGAAATCTTGATATTTTATTACGAACTTTCGTCTCTAAAAACTGATTATCGTAATACTCTTTCGCATTGATACTGATATACTCACCCTCGTACGTACCGTCAGGGTCTTCTATTTTTAATTTTCCATTTACAAAGCCTTTATCAAATGATGTTTCGATACTTTTGAAGTACCCACTTTCTGAAAAGCTTTGCAGTTTAAAATTTCCATGAAGAACTCTTATTGTATCTGTGCCCTGAATACTTACGCTATCGTGCAATACTTGCGCAGTAACTGTAAGCCCTTCATCCTCGATTTTTATTTCGGTGGTTTTAATAGAATCACAGCCAAAAAATAGTATTACAGATAAGCAGGTAGCGATACGAACTTTGAAATATTTCATTAGTTTGGTTTGTAGCCTTGTAGATTGAGGAAAAGAGAGTGTTACTGAAATTAAAGAACCTTCCATTGTTCAGTGCTTAGATGAGCAAGTTTGATTTCTAAATTGTCGGAAGTTTTAATAGAAATATACAGATCATCTCCCGCCGTTCCCATAACGATCCTGGCAGAACTAATTTCAACCGCACTATTGTTAACACCAACAAGAGGTAATAGATTATTGGGGTTAGTCCATGTACCGTTTGACGCATCTTTGAAAATTGAATACAGGCCGCCATCAGCACCAATAAAATAAACATAATGATATCGTAACGAAGTGCTCCAGTAAGACGCTATAGAACTCTTTGCTTGAATTGATCCAGATATGGGGGAATTACTCCAAGTTGAGTTTGAAGGATGTATAAGCTCCTGCACCTTATTCTCATCATCAACTACTATTACATACAAATCTGCACCGAGAGCGTTTTCTGTAAAGCTTGCGATAGGGTCAGATTTAACGTTAAAGTCAAAGCCTACTTCTTTCAATAAGGAACTACACTCTTTAATTTCATTTTTTTCAAAACCACTAAATAAATCACCACTTTGTGTAGAGCAGAAATGATAAGTGTAACCTGACGTTATAAAAATACTTTTTTCATTGGTAATGGTATTGGTTACAAAACGATTTTGATTCGTAGCACCACAAGGACACGCAACATCGGTATCATCATTTTGACAGGCAACTAAAAGCAAAACTGATAAAAGAACACTTATTGATTTCATTTATAATTAATTTAGATTTGTTGATTTTATTAGCTAATTACTCCGGAGCTTTTATCTTATGTTGTCCTTTGTAAACCCCCAAACCCAGAAGTAACTTGAAACTCAAAATATTTTTAGTCACTTTCACAAATGCCAACTTACTAAGCCTTTGAAGAAAAGATCAGAAATTTTGAATCTCGAAACCTCAGCGATCATTGAAGCAATTAGGGCCGGCAGTGAAAAAATCCTGTTTCAGATTTATGAAAGTTATCGTGATGAGTTTTTAAGTTGGGCGACCCGTTACCATCAGGTAACAACTGAAGAAGCGAAGGATGTATTTCAGGAAGCCATTGTGGCATTGTATAAAAATGTAAAGACCGGTAAGGCCAATACATTGGAATCAACTATAAAAACATATTTGTTTGGCATCGGGAAAAATATCATTCTTAACGCTATCAAGAGAAAGGGTATTGAAGAAAAGGCCTACGAAAGCTTTAACCCCTTACACGATAATGGGATTAATGAACATTACGACCATGAACATTTGATAAATCTGGTGAAAAGACTCTACCGCGCCATGGGTTCGCCCTGCAAAGATATTCTTCAAATGTATTACGAAAAAGGTTACGACCTGGAGTCAGTTGCTTCGCACGTAGGCTATAAAAATGCTAACGTAGCGAAGAAGAAAAAGTACGAGTGCCTCAAGTCATTAGAGGATAGAATAAACATAAGTAAGCTTAAAAACATTTTGAATTAGTAGGAGATGGAAGAATCGGAAATCATTGACAAATACTTGCGTGGGGAATTAGATGCCGAACAGATGGAAAGTTTCTCTAAGAGTTTAGAATCGGACATCACGCTGCAAAAGAAAGTATCCTTGCGAAAACTTGTTATTGCTGGAATCAATCAATCGTATGCTGAGGAGTTGAAATCTAAATTAGTAGATTTTGATCACTCCTTAGAAAACAAAAAAACATTTAAGTGGAGCTGGAGGATGGCAGCAGTTTTTGCAGTTCTAATTGTTGCAGGCGCAGCTTTCTATTTTACTGTTCAAAGTCCCAATCCACTTGATTTTGATATAGACGAACCTGGCTTACCAAATTCAATGGGAACAGACACTGAGGTAGCGCTTAATAATGCAATGAGCGTATTTAAGGCATCTGATTATGAATCATCTAGTAAGGCGTTTGGAAAACTGTTAACCGAAAATCCAAAGAACGACACGCTTCTTTACTTCTCAGGGCTTTGCGATTTTCGAAGTGGGAACCCGAAATTGGCCATTCAAAAATGGAACCAGGTTAAGGAACCAAGCATTTACTTTATTAAAACAGAATACAGGCTTGCAATTGCTTATTGGTCAATCGGTGATGAAACAACAGCAGTTGAACTATTAAGGAAAGTCGAAAAAGTCGAGAATAGCGCTTTAAGGGAGAAATCTGCGGAGGCATTAAAGGTACTGGATTAGTGGGCATGTTTTTTACGAGTACAGTACCAGAGTGCGGCAATAAAAAATCCAAAACCGCCGATGCCTGAAACAAATATCCAGGAATATGATGTTTCATAAATTGGTTCAGCTTTACCACTCAATTGAAGACCAGCCCAATAATAAGGATTTGCTAATTCCTCGGTCGAAACGCTGCGAATAAACTTCATTTTTGCCGTACGAAGGGAGGCATCTAAACGACTTCCGTTTTCCATTTCTTTATAAAATAAATGAAGTATATCAGCTGTTGTTTTGTCGTCGACACTCCACAAAGTCATTAAGACACTTTCTGCGTCCATACGATAAAAAGCACGAGCAAAACTAATCGTGCCTTCCGATTGATAGTAGGTTCCGTTTCCAGTCTGGCATCCGTTAAGTATTGCAAGTTTCGAGTGAATCCTTGAATTTGAAAGTGCAGAAATTGTGACGCTATCTGTAGCGTCAAAGTAAATGGAAGAGCGGTAGGGGTTTAATGAATCGTTTACTACATGGGATGCAATGTGGAATATGCGGACATCTAAAGTATCTCGTGGCATTGTGCTATAAAACCTGCCGCCATTTTTATTAGCTTTTGCCTTTACCAAACTCATAGAGAACGGAATAGAAGAAAATTTCTTGGAATTGGAAAAATCCGGGGCAATGCCTAAAAATCCATCCATTTTTTGTCTAAGAAATATCAATTGACGAGGAGTTAAGATAGTACGGACTGTAAATTGATTATGCAGGTAATTCATTTCCTTGTATGATTTTGTGTTCGCGGTATCAACCACTAACGCATCCCATGCAACTCCTTGCAAACTTGCATCTGCGCAAATAATCAAATGTCTACTGTCTTTTGGTGCATGATTTAATACAGAATCAAGGGTTTCCAGATAAATCATATGGGCAATACGAGCGTATTCTTTTGGTGTGCTGCTCAGCAAATTCCGTCGCTGCGTCCAAATAGAAAGATCGATATCTTTTGGAATCTTCTGTTTTAGAACATTGAATTCCTTTCCAAAAATGGTAATTGAGTATAAATCCTGTCCCCGTAGGTAAAAATCAATCAGCACTTCATTATTTTTTAAAAGTTCAAGCTGCAAGCCTTTTACCGAAACCGTATCCAACAACTGGTTTGCTAAGGAAATTTCAGCCAAAGGAGCAATCACCGAACTAGTCGGTAGGGAAGGAAGAATAGAATTAATTCTAACCTCGGTCAAACCTCTTACGTTGTTTAGTAGGTTTGATTTAACAAGGTTTATCTCTTCCTTTAAAACAGCAGAACTAATTGAATGACCAAGCTCGGACTCGATATCATTTCTATTTAGCCATGCATACTTGGCAGAAGCCAATAATCCATAAGACTTACTCAAGTAACTGATGTCATCGGTTTTTTGAAATAGCTCATACCCGGTAACAACTAGCGACTGATATACATTTGACCCGTGCAAATAATTCCAATGTGTTGCTTCCTGTTCATGGACAGACTGTGAGAGTAAATAATGATTAAACTTTAACAAAAATTCATAGTGTGTAAAGGCAGCCAATAGATCTTTCACCTCATGTTGCGCCCTGTATCTATTATAAAAATTATTTGCTTTGTTTGTCACTAGCGAAATGAAACGCGTATCATTAAGAGTAGGTCTCAATGGTGGTGGTGATCTTAAATCTTGCCTTTCGAATTGAGGCATTAGCCGTGATATACCTTTTTGAAACTGAAGTATCGCTGAATCACTATCCTTTAATCTCTCATACGCCCGCCCAATCACCCAATCTTTCAAGGCTAGGTCAGCTGGTGAGCCAAGCTGTTCGATTGAATTTTGACTCTTTCTATAATAGCTAATAGCATGGTGTATCAACTCCATTTTGCCCTCCACACCAGCTTCATTGGAAAAGGAATTACCAAGATTGTGCTGAATTTTTCCTTCCATGAGCTGATCTTGCAATGATTGTTTTTTAAAGGCTGTCATTGCCGAATCATAATATTTTCTTGATAGTGAATACTGCCTTACCAAAGAATCTTTCTTGTTAATAAAGTATGAATTTGATGCGGGGTGATGGTAATAACCTAACAGATTATAGATTCGCGGCAGGATATACATTGAAAACGATTTATCCTGTTTTGCGAGCTTTAATGATTTTTTTGCCCAATAGTAACAGCTATCAGCCTGATTGGGTAGTTCCTTATAGCACCGTGCTAAGTGCAAATAATCCTCAGCTAAGTATTTTTCAGGGATTTTTACCTGCCTTTTGATAGCTATTGATTTTAACACGGCACTAATAGATTCAGTCACCCGCAGTGCGGAGTATAGTGCTTCTGCTTTGGCCAAGTTATTGTAAGCGAGTATTAAAGATGGCCCTTCCAAACTTACGCCCATTTCTTTTTCATTGATATTCAAAAGTTCTATCGCGGTATTTACACCTCCATAGTTTCTTATGATGTCGGCAATTTTAAGTTGGCAGAGCGCGTAATCTGAAATATTCTTTTTAGCCTTGAATTTTTCGGACAGGTCAATAAAAATGGGAAGTGCCTTTTTAAAGTGAGATGATTGATGAAATCGTAATGCTATTTTCAGTGAATCGTAACCGTATGAATAGCTTATGCTAATAAATAGAACATAAAGCAAAAGACAACAAAACCTAAATTTTTGACACACAAATAAAATGACTAAAGTAATGGCATAGCTTTAAGTTATAAAGTTACCTCTGAATGTATCGATTTGCTAAAGTTTAAAACCTCAAATATACTATTAAATATAGAATATAAACTTCAAGCAACGAGTTAGATTACTCTATCAATCCTTGCCAGGAACCATCGTTAGAATCCGAGGAAGCTTAGTGTGAGTGTGAGTGTGGTTATTTCAATTGGAAATGTAGGTATTGGCTTCAGCGATAGAAGTTTGAAAGACCTTCATGGAAAACTAAAGAAGCTAATCAGGAAAACTTCCCCTCTTGACGTACCCAGTAAGCAGAGCTCCGATGTTACCTGGGTCAAGCCGGTACTTGTGTGTAATATTAATTTTACCGAGATTACAGAGGAAGGCAGCGTACGCCATCCTGTGTTTCAGGGATTGCGAGTGGATAAGAATTCAGCGGAGGTCAAATTGGTAAACAAGACGAATACCAAACCTGAAAGAATTGTTAAAACCAACTTGCTCAGAACAGCGATGTAGTATTAAACACGTTAAAGCACTTTAGAGTAGCAGATAAATAAAAAAAATTAATGTGGCCTCCGGTAAAAAGGAATATCCGCATTGCGTTTATCTTACAATGGTGTATATGCAATGCGTGTATTAGATTGTTGTGTGCAATGCAGATTGAAGCTATGCTGAAAAGGATATTAAAGTTTGGAATCGTAGCCTCGTTGATTCAAGTAGTGTTATTCTACTTTCTCATATTCATTGTTTATTGGTTTTCGGCAGCAATAACCTGGCCACCAAG